>CAYWXS010000047.1:1773-48957 GCA_964462245.1 uncultured Anaerolinea sp. | reverse complement strand
CAAAATAACGCACTTCTTTGCGCCCTTAGCAACTTTGCGAGAAAAAGAACTTTCCGGTTTCTACACGGCGGGCAGAGCACCCTTCTCGCGCTGACAGGTAAATCAGGCCTTCAAAATCGCGCGCAGCGCGAAGAAAACAAAGATTAAGAAACCCAATGTGGAAATGGAAACCAACCCAATCGCAAGCCAGGGCGCAAAAACCATCGTACGGCTCCAATCCAGTGATTTATCCATAAAAATCCAGGTCAGGATGCCACATGAGCCCATAATACCCAAAAATAAGACCACATAATCCCAAACTGTGATTTTCACGTTGCGATAACTGGTCTTGACACCATCCGAGCCAAAAGCCCGAGATTCGAGCGAGATCGAAAGTTGGGATACGCGCTCAATAGCGCCCACAAACACCGGCACCATACTGGGTAGCAGGGCCGAAAAACCGGTACCCTTCAAACCGCGTGATTTTTGCGCACTGAGCACAATCGAAAACTCGTTTTGCAGAATCGGGATCAGCTGCAGCGTCATGGTCAAAATAAAATTTAACACATAGGGCATGCCAATGCGCTGAAGTGAGACAAATAGATCACTTGGGTGCGAAGTCATGATGGCGACCAGCGCAAAAACCGTCATACAGGTGGCGCGCAGCACCATCGAGACACCGCTATAAATACCCTCCTGGTAAATTGTGAAAGGACCAATGGGTACAATCGGCGTCCAGGGCTGCGGAAAAGCAGGGGCAATACTTTGCAAAGTGATCAGTGTCAGCAAAATCGGGAAGAGAATCGCCATTACCTTTAAAAAGGGCTTCCAGATTTGAGCAATCGTCACAAAAAACAGACCGAGCAAGGTCAAACCGCCCAAAATTGCCACGTTGCGAGTGGCGAAGGAAATAATCAAAATTCCACCTGCCCACAACATTTTTGGCAGTGGTGAAATCTTGTGCACGATCGAATTTCCCGGCACCATCGAGATGGGAAGAACAGCAACTTTCATTTTGTCATCTCCTTCAGCTGCGCCTGGCGCTCATTTGCTGCTGCAGCGCCTGCGTCATTTGCTCCACACTCAACTGCATACCATCCAACAATTTCTTGTCGTTTAATCGCAGTGAAAGTTCAGCCACCTGGGGTGGGGTCAGATGCGTGCTGGCCATCAGCTCACGGTTAGAAAACACCTCGCGTGGGGTTGTATCGGCAATAATATGAGAATTGCGCATGACGATCATGCGTTCCACAACTTCTGCCAACAAAATCATATCGTGCGCCACGCAAATAATGGTCGCGCCCTCATCCCGCAGACGTTCAATCAAACGGTAAACAATGCGGGTGGTGACGTTATCCTGCCCGGTAGTGGGCTCATCCAGAATGAACACATCCGGGCGCATGGTATAGATCGAAGCCATGCCAACCAGCTTGCGCAGTGGGAAACCAATACGGTAAGGGTGGTGGTGACGCAAAGACTCCAGATTGAAAAACTCAATCGCCTTCTCACGCCGGTCAATCACTTCTTCCTTGGATAAGCCCATGTTGCGTGGACCGAATTCCAATTCTTCTTCCACCGTTTTCGCAAAAAGCTGATGATTAGGGTTTTGGAAAACATAACCCACCCAGGCAGACAATTGTTGAATGCGCATGGGTGCCACATCCACACCCTTGATCAGGATTTTGCCACGTGTAGGCTTTAACAATCCATTGAAATGCTTGACCAGTGTGGTCTTTCCAGAACCGTTTTGGCCAATCACCCCGATGATTTCACCGCGGTTGATGGTCAAATCGACTTGCTGCAGGGCTACAACTCCGCCCGGATATACATGCCAGAGGTTCTGGCATTGAATGATAGGTTCAGGCATAGTGAATGCGCCTCTCTCAGGACAACAATTTTGTTAAAACAGCTTCTGCCTCTTCGGTCACCACCGGCAGCGGCAGCGGCCAATCAATAATCCCTTGCGTCTTAAGCTGGTGTGCCAGGCTGGTTACCTGCGGCACCCGCAAACCAATCGCTTGCAATTGTTCCACGTGTCCAAATACTTCCGCAGGTGTACCGTTAAGGATGATTGAGCCTTGATCCAATACAATAATTCGGTCCGCATAGGCAGCCATTACTTCCACCTCATGCTCCGCCATGATCACCGTCATTTTGCGTTCTTTATTCAAGCGGGCAGCCACCGAGAAAATCTCATCCTTGCCAATCGGATCCACGTTGGAGGTGGGTTCATCCATCACCAAAACCCGCGGATGCATGGCAAGCGAGGCGGCAATCGCCAGTCGCTGCTGCTGCCCACCGGAAAGTTCGAACGGTGAGCGACTTTCCAACCCCGAAAGGCCAACAGTTTCCAATACTTCCGGGATAATACGTCGCATTTCTTCTGGCGCAATGCCCAGGTTTTCCAGGCCCAACGCTATTTCTTCGGCCACAGACATCTGGCTGAGTTGAAATTCAGGGTTGTCAAATACCAAACCCACCACTTTGGCCAATTCACGTGTGGGATATTCATTTGTATCCAGACCGCCGATCTTAACACTGCCTTCCATTTCCCCTATGATCATGTTGGGGACAACCCCATTTAAACACATTAGCAAAGTCGTTTTACCGGCTCCATTTAACCCCATCAAGGCCACATATTCGCCTTCGTTAATTGTTAGGTTAATATCTTTGATCGCGGGGGTTTCAGTTGCGCCATAAGTAAAAGTTAAATTACTAATTTCTATGATTGGCTTACCTTCAGTCATAAGTTCTCCACATAATTGATGGGCAGAGGCTGTCCGCTTGGGACAGCCTCTCCATCAATTTCATACTTCAATACGCGAAGACTGAACTAGTCTACGTCGTCGAACTTGGTAACCCAAATCGCTACGCCCGCAATAACCGCAAAAACTGCCATAACATACACAGCTCCGGTCAAAATGCCATACGCGCTGCTGGTGGTGATGATATCGGCAATTTTTTGTGAAGTTCCGGGTAGGAAGAACAATAACAAACCAATGGCAACAACTCCAGCAGCCAGACCTTCTTTTGGACCTACAGTTTTATCCATAATAAATTTTCTCCGTGTCTATTACTTGGGTTGGATAGCGAGATAAATAAGGGCAAATGCAACACCCACAAGCACGCCGCCCAAAATCCAGAGCACTTTATTCATGCCAGTAGAAACAGGCAGGACTACCTTGCTGGTCAAATTCTTTGGCAGTGCTTCGATAATCGCCAGGGCTACAAAGCCGGAGATGACTTTATCAGCCAGGGATACGATAATGTTGGACGAGAAGACCGAAGTAATCAGGTTTTGTCCGGCAGCCAGGAAGGCAGCGGTCATCATATCGGAGAAGTGGCCAGTCGCGCCGCCGAAAATGAAGACATAAATCGGCACCGCAAACAGAGTACAGACCAAAGCAACGATCAGGTTCAGAACAAAGTACAGGGTAAAGCTCTTACCCATCATCAAATTGCGTACGCCGTAACCCCAAACAAGTGCGCCCGCGACGTTAACCACAGCGAAGGGCAAACCAATGGGACCACTGATGAAGGATGCAACAATGTTGGTGATTACACCCACAAGGGCGCCCCACCAGGGGCCAAGCACAATGGCTACAACCGCGGTCCCGATCATATCCAGGAAGGTCGGCAGTTTCAAAACGGTGTTGATCTGCCCACCGACGATATTCAGGGCGGCTGCCACTGGTACCAGGGCTACAACGTAGGTCAAGGGAATGCGGCTTGACCCCTTCTTTTTGGCGACAGGTGCTGCTACATTAGCCATAATTCGTACTCCTCATAAATTTGTTCTTGATTGAAAGGATAGGATTACAAAACGCCTGAAACCTGAACCTGCAATGCACTGTGGAATTACCACCTCCTCGCAATAATTTTGCCTTGCAAATAAAGAGACAAAAAAGGCCATGATGCTTTTTCGGCTTTTAGCCGGATGGCGCATCCACCACACAGCGGAAACCACAGCCGACCAGTCCTTCAATCCCGGCATCTTCCGGGCGCGTGAAACAACGGTAGGCGCAGCGGGCATGATTCTGAGTAAAAAAGGAGGAGCCACCTTTCAGGGTTTTGAAGAATTTACCAAAAGCCTTGCCTTGATAGGTGGAACCCGGAAAACCAGCATACCAATCCGCAGTCCATTCCTCCACATTGCCAACCATCTCATACACCCCATACGGGCTGACACCACCCGGATGCGCATCCACCGGCAAGGTATCCAGGAATTCACCCCGGTCCCAAACCAGGCAGTTATTTTCATCAAAATCATTACCCCAGGGCCAGCGCCGCCCATCCGTACCACGCGCAGCTTTTTCCCACTCTGCCTCAGTTGGAAGGCGTTTGCCAGCCCACTCGGCATATGCGACCGCTTCGTACCATGAAATACGGTGCACCGAATGATTTTCGAGCCCGCGCGGAATCTCAAACCCTTTCCAGTGCCGGGGCGGTAGCGCGCGTGACTCAAGCATATAACGTTTGTAATCAGCATTCGTAACCGGGAATTTATCAATATAAAAATCAGGCAGAAAGACCTTGTGCATGGGCATTTCAGGCCCAAATTCATCACTCCCCATTAAAAAGTCCCCCGCAGGGACAAGCAGCATTTCCTTACCATCTTTTCCAACAAAACCTGGCTGCAGCATAAATTTAATTCTCCAATAACAGAAGTTTTTAAATCATCCTACAAATTCATTACCTTACTACATGAATAACAACCCCGGTTTTAGATAAATGTCACGCACAAAATTGACAACCGCAACGATTAAACTTTTGTATATTAATCTAAAAAAACGCTTGACTAATTTCATAATTGGTTGAATAATACTGGTTATAACCACATAACCGCTTGACCATTGCTATAATAGCACTTGGAAAAAAAAATGTCAATACAAACCGTAGATCCTAATAATATATTACCTAAATACTTCCAGTTGGTCAACATTCTACGACACAAAATCGAAGATGGTGACTGGTTGCCGTACGAAACCATTCCATCCGAACGGGATATGGAAAAAATTTTTCACATCAGCCGCATCACCATCCGGCAGGCGATCGCTGTTCTGATCCGGCAGGGTTACCTATATCGGGAACAGGGACGCGGAACCTTTATTTCGCCGCAAAAGCTACAAAAACCTATCCAAAAATTGACCAGTTTTTCAGAAGATATGATCAATCGCGGCTGGAATCCCGGTCAAAAAATCCTCACCATCGAACACACCCGCCCACCTGAAAGAATTGCCCGGATACTCGAGTTACCGGCACAGGCTGAAGCCTTGTGTGTAGTTCGCATTCGGTATTCCAACGAACACCCCATGGGCTTTCAAACCTGCTATGTTGTCTTACCCGAAGGCGGCACCATTACGCGCGAAGAATTGGAAAAAACTGGCTCTCTTTATGAAATTCTAAAAACAAAATTCAACATCTTCCCTACTGAAGCCGAAGAATCAGTGGAAGCCACCCTGGCCTCCACCGAGGAAGCCATGTTATTGGATACGGCTCCGGGTAGTCCCTTGCTTTTGACTTCCAGAACCACCTGGTCGCAAAACCGGCACCCCATCGAATATGTTAAAATCCTTTATCGCGGCGATCGCTACCGCTACACTGCCCGGCTGACGATGTAAGCGTCGATATTATTCAGACCAATCCTCACCAGCAGTTCTTACCATTCCAAAGGCGCTGTTCGTGATGGCAGATGGGCGTAACTGTCATTCCCGAAAGACATCGGTACGATGTGCGAAGCTCAGATTAATTGTCATTAGGAGCAGCCGCTCTCCGAGTTAGGCCCCGGCTCTTGTGGGGGTTCTTCGGCGGCGTGGCAATCTTGCAAATTGACCAGTAGATCATCATATCGAAGAAAGCAACTTCGGCCAACTATTAATATTATTGACCGTACCCACCCATAAATAGAATGAGGGAAAGCTGAGCCCTGGATCACGGGGTCATCGCAGATGCCCCAAGTAAGCTAGATAAGAGGCAAGCCGAAACTTCCTCAAACTTGCTATATTGGCCAACCTTCCCTCAACTTAATTCTAGCATCGGCTGAGAATTTTTCAAGCCCCAAACACTCACCAACTTATAAATAGAAGGGTTGCAGAAATGAATTCGATTAAACGAACCATCATTATTGTTTTGGACGGGGTTGGCGCCGGCGCCGCACCCGATGCCGCTGATTACGGCGATACAGGCAGCGATTCACTGGGCAACACCTCGCGCGCGGTTGGCGGGCTGAATGTTCCCAACATGGAACGACTGGGTCTCGGGCATATCACACCCATCCAGGGCGTTTCTGCCACCCAACCAGCCCAGGGTGCCTTCGGCAAAATGCGACCGCTCTCAGTTGGAAAAGACTCCATCACCGGGCACTGGGAATTGATGGGCGTATATCTATCCGAAGCCCAGCCTATGTACCCCAACGGCTTCCCCGAAGACGTCCTGGCAGAGTTTAAGCGCCTGACCGGGCTGGAAGTCCTGGGCAACAAACCCGCCTCTGGAACCGAAATCCTGGTGGAACTGGGCATGGAACACATGCGCACCGGCAAACCCATCCTCTACACCAGTGGTGACAGCGTCTTTCAGGTTGCCGCCCACGAAGAAATCATTCCAATCGAAAGACTATACGAAATCTGCCAGATCTCGCGCAAGATGTTGACCGGCAAACATGCCGTTGGAAGGGTGATTGCGCGCCCCTTCCTGGGCAGCGACCCTACCAACTTCAAGCGCACACTCAACCGTCACGACTACCCCCTGACCCCGCCCGAAGATACCATGCTGGATGTGATGCTGCGCGCCGGGTTACAGGTGGTTGGCACGGGCAAAATTGATGACCTTTTTGGCGGTCGTGGCCTGAGCGGCACCCGCCATTCTGAAGACAATCAAACCAGTATTAAGGATCTGCTGCTCTATCTGGAAGAAGATTTTGAGGGTCTGATCTTCACGAATCTGGTGGAATTTGACATGATCTATGGCCATCGCAACGACGCCCGCGGCTATGCGAATGCACTGGAAACCTTCGACCAGGCCCTGCCCGCCATCCAGGCCAAACTGCGCCCATCCGACCTGGTCATGATCGTTGCTGATCACGGTGTTGACCCCACCACCCCAGGTACAGATCACACGCGTGAATTCATCCCACTCCTGATCTTTGGCGAACACGTTCGTAAAAACCTGGACCTGGGGATTCGCCCGTCCTTTGGCGATGTCGGTGCCACCCTGGCGGAAATCTTCTCGGTTCAGGCTCCGCGCATCGGCAGCAGTTTCCTACAGGAAATTCTGGCTTAGTTAAATTAACAGTCGAATTGTGATTTGCGCGCTGCCCGCCAATCATCCCAAACCACCACTTGCAAGGTAAACCATAAAAAAATGCGCGGCTTACAAAATTTTGTAAGCCGCGCGATGATTCATTCAAAACTGCCCACAGCAGGGGAATAGATTATTAGGAGCTTAAATCCGGCAAAACCCGGGCCCTGTCTCAAATACTGTCAATCCGACGGTCGGCCAGATACATGGCCAGAATGTTATCCACCGGAATATCCGCCTGCAAATAGTGGGCAGAGGTACAGATATAACCACCGCCTTTGCCCAGGATATTACAACGCTCTCGCACCTCTGCCTGCACTTCTTCTGGCGTCCCAAAGGGCAGTGTTTGCTGCAAATCAATTCCGCCATGAAAGCCCACCCGGCTGCCAAATTCGTCTTTTATGCGCTGCATATCCATATAGCGTGCACGCGGCTGCAGCGGGTTAAGCACATCAATGCCCATATCCTCGATCAAGGCTCCAATCAACGGGTAAATTCCTCCGCAAGAATGATATAGGATCTTGACCCCATGCTGCTTGATAACCTTGTTCAAGCGCTGGTGGCGTGGCAAAATATGCTTGCGCCACATAAATGGGGACATCAACAATCCGTTTTGCATGGCCACATCATCATAGGTATAGACCATATCGATCATTCCATTCCCAGCGGTCAGCATCCGTTCCACATTCTGGATCATAATATCGGTATAGCAATCCATGATGGCGCACGGAACCTGCGGGTTTTGATGCAGGTCCACCAAAAACCGTTCCAGGCCATATAAAGCCCAGGCAGATTCAAAAATACCTCCCACATCCACGCGGATGTGATAACGCACATCCGCATTAAGCCGCTTTATTTTTTCAACCAGGTGGCTCCAATCGTAATATTCTGCTTTGGGCCAGCGCGCCCAGCTCTCCACCTCAGCCCGCGTGCGCGCGCCATCCAGCGGATAGCTGGCATATTCTTCATAACTGGAAAACTCGTTGCGCACGATGCGCCGGTGTGAGCCCCAGTCGGTAAAAAATGTGCCATCTGCAAAAGTTTCCTGCAGCGGACCCACGTAATCTGGCCCCACAATCCGGCAGTCTATCCCCAATAAACGCAGCAGCTCCTCATTCTCACCAGCCACAACCCCGTCCGGGGTCGAATCGGCTGTGACTGAATCAGGTGAGTTCCCAATCTTCAAATATTGGTTCAGCTTCTCAATCGTTTCCGGAACCGCCCAAAAATCAAACGGCACCCGATCAGGCTGCCGGTTTTCCATTGCTGAAATCACCCGCTCGTAGGGGCTGAGTGCCTCGCGTTCAGGTCTGCCAAAACGATCTTCCAAGCGCTGTCGATTTTCAAGCGGGTTATCTGAAATTATTGCAGTCATCGTGTCGCTCCTTGCCGGGGACGTGAAGAGGGCTGTGCCCGCTGCGCGGGTTTTGCGTCAGTATTCCACTCCAGTTGCCCGGGCAAATCTAAAATCCAGAAAATTCATCAGCTAAGAGCCCTGATCATATCCAACAAACCTTTTAACTCCAGGGGTTTACTCATATACTCATTTGCGCCGGCCGCCAGGCAGCGCTCACGATCTCCACTCATGGCCAGGGCAGTCATAGCGATGATTGGCATTTCAGAAATTTTAGGGGATGAATGCGCCCGAACCGCGTGGATCACATCATAACCATTCATGCCTGGCATTTGGATATCCACCAACAAAAGATCCGGCTGAACCAGGCTTAAACTTCCCAGAAGATCCGTACCCGAACTGACAGCACTGACTTGTATTTTATTTCCTTGCAGGAAATCAGTGAGTAATTCCACAATCGTTGGGTTATCATCTGCCACCATCACTAACAATTCTCTGGCAGCGCGAGAAGAAGCATTCGCATCATCAACAGCTAGTACACCCAGTTTTTCATTAAATGCAATCCGCTGAAGTTCTGCATGCAGTTCAACCTGGGCAAAGGGTTCAATCACCACACCATCCGCTCCCAACTTCCTGGCACGAATCCTGTTTTCTATACTAGTTAACATAATCACTGGGATCGCCTGGGTGCGCACATCCGCTTTAAATTGCGCCAGCAGCTCAAAGCCACTGACACCCGGCATCGATTCACGGATAAAAATCACATCCGGCCAGGTTTGAACTGCCAGCTCGACCGCATCCAACGTTGCCAGCGTAACCTGGTTTTTGACCCCAATTAATTTCAATAAAATGGTCAACCTGGCGGCAGCCTGTTCATCCTGTTCAACCGTCAATGAATGATGAACCCGGTCTGTTACCCGCCGGCTAAACTGCAAGGGAGAGGTCCCATCCTGCACCCAGGGCAGCAGCAAGGTAAAACGGCTGCCAGAACCGACCTTACTTTCCACCAAAATCTGCCCCCCGTGCAATTCTGCCAGACGCTTCACCAGCGAAAGACCCAGCCCCGTACCCGCATATTGCCGCGAAAGGCTGCTATCCAATTGCACAAAGGGTTGGAACAATCGCGGAAAATCCTCGGGGCGAATTCCAATTCCGGTATCCCAGACCGTAATGCTGATCTGGCGTGTAATATCCAACCCATTAACTTCAATCCCCAAGTTGCCACCATCCGGCGTAAACTTGATCGCATTTCCAAGCAGGTTTACCAACATCTGCTTAAGTCTACGCGAATCAGTTCGGAAAACTATCGCTTCCGGATCAATTGTGAACTCGATTTTTTGGTGTTTTTGCTGCGCCAACCCTTTAACCATTTGCAGGCTTGCCTGGCAAATACCGTTCAACGAAGCAGAAGCAAACTGCATCTCAAACATACCCGCTTCTATTTTCGAAAGGTCAAGCATATCGTTGATCAATGAAAGCAGATGTCTGCCGCTGGATTCGATGTTTTTTAGCGCTCTGAGCTGTTTCTCGTTCAGATCACCATAGGTCACCATCTGCAGCGCTTCCGAAAGCCCCAGGATGCCAGTCAATGGCGTGCGCAGCTCATGACTCATACTCGCCAAAAATTCATCCTTCATGCGTGCCGCTTTTTCGAGTTCCACGTTTGCCGTGCGCAGTTCAAAGGTGCGATCGATCACCCGTTGTTCCAGGCTGGCATGCGCTTTTAGCAATGCCAACTCGGCTTCCTTACGCTCGGATATATCCTCGGTCAAAATTACAACCTTATCAACCCGGTCTTGCTCATCCATAATAGAGTAATATTGCTGTGAAACCCACCCGGCTTTGCCTGGCCTGGGGTTGGGAACTTTCAAATCAGACACGCGCAGTGTGCCACCCTGTTCATAAATTTTCCGCACGTCCGCTTGAAAATTTTTCAAATAATCCGCGTCCTCGCCAAATTCCAGATGAGAAGCAGACAGATTCATTTCCTCGGCGACCTCGGCTTCGGTTTTTGCCCAAATTTTCTTCCAGGTATCATTACAATTAAGCAGCTTTCCATTTGGATTGCGCACCGATATCCCAACCGGGGAACTGTATAAAATCGCTTGCCCAAAGGCCTCGCTGGCTCGCAACGCCTGCTCTGCCTTATCACGTTCCGTGATATCCAAGACCAGTGACTGAACTGAGACCAGCTTGCCCGCCTCGTCCACCAGCGCGGAACTGTACCACTCACACTTGATCAGCGTGCCGTCTTTACGATAATTTTGACTGGTGTGCTGCGTACTCAACTGTTTTTTATCCAGCATGTCTACAATAAAATGATTAATGGTTGGGAAAACCGGATCATTCACAAACGAAAACGCATCTGCATTTCTGGTCAGCACCTCATCAGCACGCCAACCAAACATCTGCTGCGCCTTACCCGACCAGTGCGTGATCTGAAAATCACTGTTGATCTCAATTACCGCCAGCGGTGAATTTTCATCATGGAATTTCAACTGCTGCAAACTGGTGCGAAGTTTTTCTTCCGTCTGTTTACGTTCAGTCATATCTTGAAAAACTTCCATCAAAGCCTTGCGACCCTTGTACCACATCCCGGTATGCGTCACATTGTAAATCTTGCCATTGCGCATACCACTCACTTCCAGGGAATTGGTTTTGCCGATTTCAATCTCCAGGCGCAATGGGCAGTCGTGGCAATGAGTCTGATCCGTCCTGTTAATTTCCCAACAGCGATGACCCAGGATTTCCTCACGACCTGTGGCTTCCATTTTTGGATTTACATATAGAACAATGCCATTTTCATCAACAATATCCATCAGAAATGGCAGTGTCTTGATCAGCATTTCATTAAAATCATTGCTTTCGCGCAGGGCAGCCTCGGCTAGCTTTCGTGCGCGGATGTCACGCACGATACCCTGCCGCCTGCCATCCTGTAACATTTTCGCACTGATCTCAACCGGAATGACCGTGCCATCCCGGCGGGTTAATTCGTGTTCAACAATGATTGTTGTCCCATTAACCAGTTCACTCCATTGCCCGCGCATGGAAGCCCCCAACCCCGTTACAACCACTTCGCGCATATTCATCTCCAACAATTCATCACGGGTATAACCCAGCATCAAGCAACCGTTGGAGTTTACATCCAAAAATTTACCATCCGGATCGGTAATAAAAAAACCATCCGAAGCCTGTTCAATCAAAATCCGGTAACGTTCCTCACTGGCGCGCAAACTATCTTCGGATATCTTGCGTTCAATCGCATAGCGGATGGAACGCATCAGCAGGCGTCCATCCACCTCACCCTTCACAAGATAATCCTGTGCACCGCTGCGCATGGCAGCCTTCGCCGTCTCTTCATCCTGGGTGCCGGTCAACAAAATGATCGGTACCTGTCGTGCCAGGCTATATATACGCTGCAAGGTCGCTAAGCCGCTCGAATCTGGCAGAGTTAAATCCAGGAGAATGGCATCCAACGGCATTTCTGCCAGGATAGCCAGCCCATGCGTGACTGTCGTGGCATGGAATAGACTGACTGTCTGACCCTCCGCCAGATCTGAAAAAGCCTCAATCACCAGGCGGGCATCACCAGGATTATCTTCAATTAACAGAATTCTCAAAGACATTTCACTCATTGCACCAAAATCCAATTCAGAATTTTCCTATCCGAATGCTATTCTCATGCGAAACATTTTTTTAGGCCGAATATTCTACTTTCTTATTCATTTATCAAAAACCTCTAACAAAAAACTAATTCAAACCATCAGTCCCCGGTATTCTGGCTATATCCATCCAGAATTCCATAATCCGGCTGACCGCTTTCACAAATTCTTCATAATTTCCAGGTTTTACTACATAGGCACTGGCACGTAAATCATAACCAGATTCTATCGCATAGCGATCATCAGATGAGCTAAAAACTACTACAGGTATATGCAGTAAATTTTTATCTTCTTTTATCTCACGCAAAACTGCCAACCCGTTCTTACCTGGCAGGTTTATATCCAATATAACCAACAACGGACCCGATTCCCCGCCAAATCCCCGGTTTTGGCGCAGGTAATTCAAGGCAGCCTGACCGTCTTCCACCACGGTCAGCTTGATCATTACTTTCGCATCTTCAAATACCTCTTTGATCAAACGTACATCCCCGGGGTTATCTTCCACCAGCAGTACATTGATCAACAAACCAACCTCAAAATTGCTCATAACTCATCTCCCATGCGGGGAATTGTAAAGTAAAAGGTAGAACCAGCCCCTGGCTGTGATTCGAGCCAAATTCTGCCACCGTGGCGTTGTACGATCTTTTTACAAATTGCCAAACCAATTCCCGTCCCTGGATAAGACGAACGCTCATGCAAGCGTTGGAAAAGAGAAAAAATCCGATCAAAATGCTGTGGGTCAATCCCGATCCCATTATCACGCAGAGCAAAGACCCATTCATTCTGCCCAGGTTCGGCCCAAATATGCACACGCGGTGCTTCTTGCCCATGGAATTTGATGGCATTTCCCAAAAGATTCTGGAATAATTGCACAAGCTGGGTCCCATCTGCCCTGATATCCGGCAAGCTCTCCCAGGTCACTTCTGCATTATTTTCCTCGATGCTGAGTTTCAAATTATGGACTGCCAACCGCAGGGCTTCCGCACTGGATATCTGGGCCAGGGCTTTACCACGTGTTCCAATTCTGGAAAACATCAATAAATCATTGATCAGGCGCTGCATACGGACCGCACCATCCACCGCATAACCAATGAATTCATCCGCATTTTCATCCAACTTGCCCTTGTAACGCTTTTCAATCAACTGCATATAACTGGATACCATGCGCAAAGGCTCTTGCAGATCATGCGAGGCAACATAAGCAAATTGCTCAAGCTCCGCATTCGACCGCGTCAACTCTTCCTTGTCTGCTGCCAGGGCTCTTTCGGTCTTTTTTCGTTCGTCAATGTTAATTATAAACCCAATGATTCCACGTATCTCTGTGCCTTCCAGGATGGGCGCCACCACACACTCGAGAAAATGCTCAACACCATCCACCTGTCGTGCCATCTCAATATCAGCGACCTTTCCGTCATATGCAATCTGGTTCATCCCTTGCAAGATTGCATATTCATCCGTTGATTTTGCGATAGTCTCCAGATTTTTTCCAAGAATACTGCCATGGTTTTTTATCAACATCTGGTTTTCGAGGATGCAAATCCCATTCATGTCACGTGCCCAAATTTCGAATGGCGCATTGTCAATCATGGCTCGCAAAAGCGCTTCCCGTTTGCGTGTTTCCCGCTCAGCCAGCTTGCGATCTGTAATATCACGGACTACATTCAAATAGGCTTCGCCTTCATCCAATTGAATTATCTCGCCAGAGATCAAAATATCAATAACCGTTCCACTCCTGGTCAGGAATTGGGTTTCAAAATTCTTTATCCGTTCCTGCTTTTTTAATAAATCAGTATAAACAATACGATCCGGCCGCCGCACCCAAAAACCCAATTCCTGCGTAAGCCGTCCAAGCATTTCATCCAATTCATAGCCCAACATAAAAACCGTGCCGGGGTTGGCATCCAGTATTCTGCCATCCGGGATGGATGTCAAAAAGATAGCATCCGGACTGGCCTGGAAAATGGTTTTAAATTTTTGCTGCGAGGCAATTAGTTGCTTTTGTGCCTCGCGCTCCAGCTCCTGGTCGCGGAAAACCAATACTACCCCGCTCAGCGTCTGATCATCCACCCTAATCGGCGCGGCACTGTCCGCAATCGCCCTTTCGGTACCATCCCGCGCAACCAGGAGGGTATGATTTGCAAGACCCACCACTTTGCCCTCACGCAGCACCCTGTCGACTGGATTGGATACCACTTCACGGGTTAATTCACTGATGATCTTAAAAACCGTGGTTAGCGGTTGCCCCAAAGCATCCGCCTCTATCCATCCAGTTAAGTTCTCTGCCACCGGGTTAAGCCGGGTCACAAGACCCAGCGCATCCGTTGCAATCACCCCGTCGCCGATTCCATACAATGTAGCGCGGATTTCCTCCTGCGCCTGGCGGTGATTATATTCCGCCCGAAAAAGTTTCTGAAAAATTTGGCGCTGCTGAAAATTAAAGATCAATGCCGCCAGTAGGCTGACAAGGATAATCACCAACGTAACCATGATCACACCAACCCAACCGTGGTAATCCACTTCCGAAAATACCTCAGCGGAATTAATTTTGGCAACCATAAACCAGTCTGAATCTGGAATCGGGAGCAGGTAAGCCAATACTTTTTGGCCCACATAATCCATGCCTTCAAAAATACCAGTTTTTCCTAAAACCGCCTGTACAGCGGGCACTTCCAGGCTTGTTAATGGGACCTGTAATGTTAAGGGTTTGCTGTCTGGAAGATTACGCAGCTTGTTTAAATATAAGATGTGATCCCCCACACGTTGAACCAATAACGTTTCCGCGCTTTTGCTCGGCAAAGGCCAGGATTCAACCAGTGGAAAAAGGTAAGCATTCGGATTACAACGTAAGAGCAATACCCCAATCGGTCGTTTTTGCGAATCCCGCACTGGTGCAGCAACATCCAAACTTTCATCATCTGTCCCCGGGATGTGAATTATTTCACCATACTCAGCTCGATCTGATGCCAGCACCTGCAGTGCTAATCGTTTGCTTTCAGCATCCAGGCTCAATAAAGATGGCTGCGTTGACAATAACACCTGCCCATCCAACCCAACCAGCACGATATTTTCAGCCTGACTCAACCTGGCCGATTCAACCATCCAGCCCATCATTTCCGTTCTTAACTGTAAATCCTGCGGATTGCTTAACAGCCCGGGTAGTTTTGTAACCAGGAACATGTCACTGGCATTCATGAGCGCATCCTGCTCTCGTTCATGCCGCCATTGAACAATCTGCCCCACCTTTAATTGTGCGATGGCAGCAAGTTCCGAAAATTTCCTTTGTCGGATCGAGTCTTGTTCATTGCGGATATATTTAACTTCGAAAATAATCAATACAAACGCAAAAATAGTAACCAGGGCGCCATAGATGATGCGCATGCGCACCATCCTTTTCTTCAATTGCGCTTCTTCGTCTGACAGCTGATTGGGTTTTGAATTCAAGACATGACCTCTTAAAGGATTGATCGGCTGCATTTCAACACCCAATCCTTTGCTTCAGTAATACAAAACCTGAAGAATCGTGGAATTAAACATAAACCCCCGGTTTAGTTCTGCGCCGGAAGGTATCTGTTATATGCATCTTTTACGTGAATACTAAAATAACTGAGCTGAGCTGGTAATCATCAAAAACAAGATCCCGAGCATGCAAACCAATAAAAATAACAGCCCGGAGATCACAAAGCGTTGGAAAGCACTCATCCCCAATAAGTTTTTACTACCCGACTTGGATCTGGTTTTCTTTTTCTGAACTTTTTTATCAAGTAACGGCGCCAATTCAGCATCACTATCGCTGCCAAAATTAGCCTGGTCATCTGCAATATTTCTCAAATCATCAAACATGGCACACCTCTTCTTAGAGATCTTTTAAAGTATATCATACCGCCATCCCAGACCATAGGGGTGTGAATCCAGAATAAATTTCGCATTTTTATTCCATAACCGGTTAGCTGGTCAAGGGTCTTATTCGTTCAATCACCTCCAGCAAATTTCTGAGCTGAATGGGTTTGCTCAGATAAGCATTGGCCCCGGCATCCAGGCAGCGCTCCCTATCCCCATCCATCGCCAACGCTGTCACCGCTATGATTGGCACGGATGAAATGCGCAAAAGGGGATTGGAGCGAATACGTCGGATCAGGTTGAAACCATCGATGTCCGGCATTTGTATATCCATTAAAATAATATCGGGCTGCACCAGCTCCAGTCGCTTAAATAATTCTAAACCTCCCTGGCAAAGGCTCACCCGGTAATTTTGCGAAACCAAAAAATCGGAAACCATGCTCAGGATCTGCTCATTATCATCAACCAGCAAGACCATTGGTCCAATTTCATTCACTACCGAGCTCCAAACCAATGGGCGCGTCACCAACCCAGTATCGCGTGATTTGTTCCGGGTAATTTCCAACCAGGGTAACACAATTGTAAACTGGCTGCCTTTCCCAAAAATACTTTCGACAATCACCTGCCCCCCGTGCAGCCCCACCAGGCGCCGTACCAGCGAAAGCCCCAACCCGGTCCCAGAATATTGACGTGTCAGACCACTGTCCAACTGCACAAAAGGTTGGAAAAGCCGGGGTATATCTTCCTCGCGGATCCCAATGCCTTCATCCCAGATGGTAATTCTGACTTCCTGCTTTTCAGTGTCCCCAACCACATCCAACCCAAGCTTGCCACCATCCGGCGTGAACTTGATCGCATTGCCAATCAGGTTGACAAGCATTTGCTTTACCCGGCGCGCATCCGCCCGCAGGTAAATTGTGGCTGGTGCCATGTGGAAGCTGACATTTTGATGCTTCTGATGAACCAACCCTTTGGTTAACTGCAGACTGCTCTGACAGATTTCATTCAACGAACAAGTCTCAAACTGCAGATCTACCTTTCCGGCTTCAATCTTTGAAAGATCGAGCATGTCATTAATCAGCGCTAACAGGTGTCTTCCACTAACTTCGATATTCCTGAGTGCCCGAAGCTGTTTCTCATTAACCTCTCCATAGGTCACCATCTGTAAAGCTTCAGAAAGACCCAAAATACCCGTCAATGGCGTCCGCAGTTCATGACTCATGCTTGCGAGGAATTCATCTTTTAATCGGGCAGCTTTTTCCAGCGCTACGTTGGCTGCCTGCAGCTCGCGGGTTCTATCCACCACCCGCTGCTCCAATTCCATGTGCGCCCGCAGCAATTCCGACTCGGCTTGTTTTTGCTCCGTAATATCTATGCTAACAATAATCACCAGCCAATCAGAAAAAGAGACCGGCATGGCGCTGATGCTGGACCAGATCACTTCCGGGTTGTCTTTATGCTTGATATAGCCTGTCTCAATGTTCGATACGGCTTGCTGCCCTCGGATTGCCTGCTCACTCGCAAACTCATCCGGCTCCATAGGCGTCCCATCCGGACGCAGGAAACGCCTTTCTGCAAACACTGCCTTCATCAAGGCTGCATCAGAAATATCCATGATCTTTTGCTGGGCCGGATTCATATAAACAACTTTTCTTTCTTTGTTGATCACCGAAACACCCACCGGCAGCAGCTCGAACAACATTTTTAATCTTAGTTCACTTTCACGCAGCGCATCCGTAACTTGCTTGCGATGCGTGATATCTTCGATGAAAGACACCATGAAATCCCCATCGCGCTTCTGATACTGCACACTGACTTCAACATCAAAAATACTGCCATCCTTGCGCCGCTGCCGTGATTCAAACCGGTCGAAACCTGTGTTGAATATTTTGCGAATATGTCCGGCTGTCTCCTCTTCCGATTCCGCAATTTCCATATCTGAAACGCGCATCTCCAGCAATTCCTGCCGGGTATACCCGCTCATTCTACAGTAGGCATCATTGACATCCAGCAGATTGCCCTGCATGTCTATCTTCCAAAAACCATCCATCGCCATCTGTAAAATTTCGCGATGTGATTCTTCACTCCGGCGTAATGCGCTTTCGGCACGTGAACGCTCGGCGATCTCTTCCTGGGCTTCACGGTACAGGATGGCATTATTGTAAGCCACCGCAAATTGGGCAACCAGGGCTTCTGCAATATTTAAATCTGTCTCAGAATAAGCATTCAGCCGGTAACTAAGTATTTGAATAGTCCCCATAACCCTGCTCTTAAACAAGAGCGGCAGGATCATACCTGCGCGAGTCTGGACTTCATCCTCCGAAACCGCCTCGTATTCCTCAACCTCACTTTCAACCGTTACATAATGCTTGGAACTTGTATTGCTCAACGCAGCCAGATAATCATTTATGAGCAAAGGCTTTCCGCTGCGGATGACCTGGCTCTGAATTCCATGGCCTTCTGGCTCCAACGGTATCTCTGGCAATTTGGTTACATCCAGGGCGATCCCTTCCTGTTTGCCAAATAAACAACGGATCATCTGTGTCTGTTCATCAAAGGCTGCAATAAAAAAACTGTGGCAATCCATGATTTTTGAAATTTTCTGAAAAAGTGTTTCAAGCAAAGACTCAATATCCAGGGTTCGAACCAATTCCAGGCTGGCTTCATATAACAGGTTCATTTCCTGGTTGCGTCTGGATAGATCCGATATGACACGCTTTTGATCAGTAATATCTTCGGAAGTGGTAACACTTATATTCCCCTCGCTGGTAATGTAAACAAATGCCCTGGCTTCAATCCAGCGCCGAACTCCATCTGGACGATAAATCGGAAACTCTCGCTTTTGATTAAGCTCTTTAGGCTGACCTGTTCGTAAAAACCCCAGAATGGATGTCTTCAATAGCTGCAAATCCTGAGGAGTTTTTGTATCGGCGGGCAGGAAACTATACTGAACTTCCCAGCCTGTCTTCCCCAGCACTTCCGCCCTTGTCATCCCATAAATGCTTTCCTGGGCGTGGTTCCATTCGATGATCAAGCCATCCTTATCCAGCACCAGTATCCCACTCGCAGATCTTTCAACCAGCAGCTGAAATTTTTCATTACTCTCCCGCAAGGACGTCTGAGATTGGAGATATTCCTGGCGATGGCGCATCTGTACCAGTTCGCGTTCCAAGACCGGTGTAAGCCGGGCCAGATTATCTTTTTTTAGATAATCATGCGCACCTGCGCGCATCAGCGCAACTGCGGTTTCATCCGTAATTTCTCCGGATATAACAATAAAGGGTATATCCAGACCACTTTGCTGTAATAAGTAAAGCGCGGAATGCGCATCAAACTTCGCCAACAGGTAATCCGATGTGATCAAATCCCATTGACGTTCTTGCAAAACTGCTCGCATTTCCAGCGCAGTTTCCACGCGTGTATGTTCAATGGTATAGCCGGTCTTTTGCAGCTGCCTTAATATCAAGGCAGCATCCTCGTCCGAATCTTCGACCATTAACACACATAATACTTTTTCCATTTCAATCCTTAAATCACTAATAAAACTACATGCCGATGTTATTTTTTAGCTATCCTCCCTGTCTGAGGGAAGTGCGCTGGGTTAGATCTCTTAATGGGCACGCCCCGCTGAAACCCTAAGATAACAAAATTTACCTGGGCTGTTATCTTTCAAAATTCTTTATTGATGATTATCCAGGACTACAAGACTATCCTGGTAACCTATTTGTAATTATATAACCTCATGCAAGAACCTGCAGTAAAGGATTAATAAAAAATTCGCTACTTCAGGTTCTATCCAGCCCTGAAAAGGTTACTTAACTACTCCAAAGGCAGAAAGATGGTAAAACGACTGCCTGTTCCAAAGTTACTATCCACTTCGATAGTGCCCATGTGCATTTCAGTCAAACGTTTAGTTAACGCCAGACCTAAACCTGTGCCGTTGTAACGTCTCTCCAGGGTACTGTCCAACTGTGCAAATATTTGGAATAAGCGTGGCAAATCTTCGTCACGAATCCCAATTCCGGTATCCCACACGCAAATCTTCACAACCTTATTTCCTGAATCGACACTGGCATCGATACCGACCGTGCCTCCCGCTGGAGTAAACTTGATCGCATTTTTTAACAGGTGGGAAAGCATCTGTTTCAGCCGGCGCCCATCCGCCTGAAAAACAAGATCGTTCGGAGCGATACTGAATCTTGTCTTTATATCCTTCTCATTTGCCTGGCTGACAACTGCGCGCAAGCTGCTCTCGCAAAGCTGGGCCAGGTGACAGGCACCGGTTTGCAATTGAATTCTACCCGCCTCAATATTGGTGTAATCCAAAATATTATTGATAATTTCCAATAAATGCCTGCCACTCCCTTCGATATGCTTGAGTGCAGTCATCTGTTTGGGACTCAATTCCCCAAAGGACTGCAGCTGCAGCACCTCGGATAAACCCAAAATGCCCGTTAACGGGGTGCGCAATTCATGGCTGATGCTTGCAAGAAATTCATCCTTCAAACGTGATGCCTTTTCCAGGGCTTGATTGGCGGTCACCAATTCGGCTGTGCGCTCTACTACACGCAACTCAAGCCGATTATGCGCATCCAACAAAGCTTCCTCAGCCTCTTTGCGCGCTGTAATATCGCGCAGCACGCCACGCGACCCCAACACCGTCCCATTATCAATGATTAAAACGGGCCTGACCTCCACCGAAACAATTTTATGGTCTGGCCGAATCAAATCAATTGATAGAGTCTTTATTTTCTGATCCCCGGCCATAAACAATCTGAAAAGCTTTTTCATCCTGATCGCCTTATTAGGCGCTAAAAACTCAAAAAACTGGCGACCAAGCAACTTTTCCGCTGATTCATGCCCGGAAATATCTACCAATGCGCGGTTAACAAATGTCAATCGACCACTTGAGTCTGTTTCAAAAATCCCATCATTAATCTCGTTTACCAGGTCACGATACTTCTCTTCACCTATGTGCAGCGCAGTCTCATTTGCCAATAAAATTTGAGCCTGGGCAACCAATCGATTTTGGTCCTGCTCGCGCATGGCTGCAATCACAATCGTAAGCAAGCCCATCACTGCCAAAAAAGTCTCTGCATTTGTAACGTTAGTGTTGGTCAAATCTGGTCTTAACCACGGCATACACAACACACCTGCCATCAAACCAAACAAGATCAGCAAGGTTGTCTGCTTTGAAAAAAACAAGCTGCTTAGCAAAACGCTGAAGATAAGGTAAGCAAGATCCAGGGCTGAATCCAAAGCCCAGATAACATCAAATAAAATGATCACCGGCGCAATTAGCACCAGGCCTAAGGCTGCAGCCCGGTAATTTTTTGAGCGGCTCAATAAGTAAATACCGGTAATAATAATCAGTGAAGCTAACAGCAAAAGCCGAAACAGCACCAATGCTTGCGGATAATTCCCGGCATACTGGATATACATAAAAACCAACACCAGCACAATCAACAGGTTAATTCCCAACAAAATTCCTGAAAGGAGCCTGGCCCGGCTGCGCTGCCCTGCATCATCTATATCGAAGGATGGTTCAGTCAATTTGACCCAAACCAGATCCCACACGCTTGACATTTTTTTTGAAATACTGGATATCATGAATTTTACCTGTAAAAAAATATTAAGATTATTTCGAACAACGACAGTCTTATCTGCAGCTGGTATACCACACTGCAAACATGATTTAGCACTAAAAAAATAATTAAATTATGTCGATTTCCAGGGTAATTTAATGCTAAATTGGCTGCCCGAACCAGGGGTACTCGCCACACTAACACTCCCGCCATGCAGTTCAGCCAGGCGGCGTACAAGCGCCAACCCAAGCCCAGTGCCATTGTACTGACGCGTCAGACTGCCATCCAATTGAACGAAGGCCTGGAATAAACGTGGCAAATCTTCGGAACGTATCCCAATCCCTGTATCCCAAACGGTAATGATGACAAGGTTTTCTGCCTGGCTGCCAGTCACCGAAATACCAATGTTGCCGCCTTTAGGGGTAAACTTGATCGCATTGCTTATTAAATTCCCTATCATTTGTTTCAAACGTTGTCCATCAGCCTGGATCGCAATTCCAGGTGGATCGATCGAAAAACTGGTATTCAATTTTTTGGACTTGACTAAATCACTGACTGCTCTCAGACTGCCCTGGCAAATTTGTTCAAGTTGACAGACACCCGGATTTAACAACATCTGCCGGGCTTCAATGCGAGAATAATCCAGAATATCATTGATCAATTCCAGTAAATGACGTCCGCTCTTTTCAATATGCTGCAAAGCAGACATTTGTTTATCACTCAACTGCCCATAGGTTTGCAACTGCAGCACTTCTGAAAGTCCCAAAATACCGGTTAACGGGGTACGCAATTCATGGCTCATGCTGGCAAGAAATTCATCCTTTAACCGCGCGGACTTTTCTAGCTCCAGATTGGCATCCTTTAATTCTGCCGTACGCTCCATCACTCGTTGTTCCAATCGCTCTTGCGCTTTCAATAATTCTGTTTCAGCTTTCTTGCGGGCTTCCAATTCCACCTGTGCCCTCAAGAATAATTGCGCATTCTCAATCGAAATCGCTGTCTGGTTGGCAATTGTGGATAATAAGCGCTCATCCTGTTCGCCAAAAGCGTTTTCAATCTCACCTTCGACACAGATGGAACCAATCGTCTTTTCACCGGTTCGGAGTGGCACATACATACCAGATCGAATTGCCGGATGGGTTTCAATATAACGCTCATCCTCACGTACGCGCGGGCAAAGTACAGATTGCCCGGTCCGATACACCCATCCGCTCAGACCCTGGCTGCTATCTGGAATAATTTTGTACATTTCTTTTGAATAAGCTTCCATCTCCTGAACGCTTTTTCCAGGCGCACGGACGATCAATAGTTTGACATTGCCATTTTCAGGATCGTAAAGACGGAAGGCAATATGCTGCCAACCCAGCTCATCCTCTAAAATTTTCACCATCTTGCTGCCAATCTGTTCAGGTTCCATCAAGCGATTTATGGCAACACTATTTTGGTAAAGTACCTCCATATCCAACAGATGCCGTTGAATGGCAGCCTCGGCCAGCCTGGTTTCGGTAATATCTGTGATAAAGGCCTCCATGGCAATCGGTTCGCCATGCGCAGCATACACTCCCTGCCCTTTTTCCCAAACCCATTTTTCCTGATCATTGGCCGCATAAATCCGGTAAGTCAACTGGAATGGTCTGCCCTTCAGGATACCGTCCATAATTTGCCGGCGTACCTCGGAACGATCCTCAGGATGAATTTTGCTGCCATACAATTTACCCTGGTTCGATATCAGATCAAAAGCTGAATAGCCCAACAGCTCCTGGCACCCTTCGCTTACAAATTCCATATTCCAGTCTGGTTCCAATTTGCAGCGCGCAACCATACCCGGTAAATTACTCATCAACTGCGTTAACCGGCGTTGACTTTCCCAAAGCTCGGTTTCGGCTTGTTTTGTCTCGGTAATATCGTGGATCACCCCCTGCCAAAACAGGGGCTTTCCATTATCATCCAGTATTAATACCGCTTCTTCACGGACCCAGACAAGCTTACCACTGGTCACCAACAACCTGTATTCCAATCGAAAAGGCTGGCCGGTATCCTGGGCATATTTATTCGCAGCCTTTACCAGCCCCAGGTCATCCGTGTAAATAATTTTTTCCCAGAAATTTCTTTCATTGATCCAGCTGGATGCCGGATACCCGGTCAGTGTTTTAACTTGCGGGCTCATATATATAATATTGCCCAGTTTTTTAGCCTGCTTCGTATAGACGATAGCGGGCAGCTGTTCGACCAAGCTGCGGTAGCTGCTCTCGGCCTGTCGCAGACGCCTTTCGAATTCTTTTCGGCGGCTGATATCCTGCACCGAAATGATCACACGCGACAGATCGATTTCGTGCCCGCTCACAACCGCAAAATTCAAATTAACATCAATCCGTTCACCATCCAGCGTGCAGTGAATGGTTTCATATTCAAAGTTATCCTGACCTTCAGCAATTAGCACCAGGTCTGTCAGGAAGGCATCCTCCAGTTCCAGAGGGATGACCTTGTCCAGGTTCTCCATCAATTCCGACTTAATATCGGCCTTGTACAAATTGAGCGCTGCCTGATTGACATCCAAAATTTGCACCGTGCCAACACATGCACGCACAACTTCAGGATGAGCTATAAAATAGCCCCTCAAGTCAGCCGGGGCTTCCAAAGGCAAATTATCCAGGCATTTTTTTACCCCTGAATAATCTGCCTCCCACAACGCCATGGGCGAATTTTCAAACAGGATGCGGTAACGGGCTTCACTCTCGTGCAGCACCTGGGCCGAACGCTGGTATTCATCCCGCCGGAAAGCCTCAGCCAACTCACGTTCCACCACTGGTACCAACCGGTCAAGATGTTCCTTATTCAGATAATCGTGCGCCCCCGCCTTCAACAATGAGACTGCGGTTTCTTCACCCACCTGGCCTGAAACAATAATAAAGGGAATATCCAGGTTATTTTTCTTCACGAGCGAAAGAGCCGTAGGTGCATCAAACTGCGGCAGCGTAAAATCCGAAATGATGACATCCCAGACGTGTTCATCCAGGGCAGCTTGCATCTCTGAGAGCGTCTCCACGCGTAAAAGGGTAACTGAATAACCCGCTTTCTCCAGCACACGATGGATTAAAGCGGTATCATTTTCCGAATCTTCAACACATAAAACCTGTAAAGAAATAGACATAGTTTATTAAACCAAATTATAACCTGAACCAAAGCGCAATTGTTTCATCTCCCGCCCCAATGCCAACAATCAGGATGGCGATCAGGCTGCCAATGAAAAGTAAAACACTGTACCTACATCCGGGACAGAATCCGCCCAAATGCGCCCGCCGTGCCGGTGGATAATCCGTTGCACGGTTGCCAGACCCACACCATTTCCAGGAAATTCACTCTGACGATGAAAGCGTTGGAATGCGCCAAATAAATTTTTTGCAAAAGCCATATTAAAACCCGCCCCATTATCACGCACAAAATATACCATCTGGCCTTCCTGATCTACCTGCCCCAATTCTACCCGCGCCTGTTCGCGCTTGCTTGTAAATTTCATTGCATTACTCAACAAGTTTGTCATGGCAATCTCCAGCAGGTTTTCATCGCATTCAGCAGTCATTCCTGGCTGAATGTCAAACTCCACCGGATAACCACCCAAGGGCTCCAAAAGCCGGTCCGCAATCCGTTTTGCCAATGCAGAAATATCCACTCGCTTAAGCTTCAATTCACCGGTCGAAAATTGTGCAAGATCGAGCAGATCGTCTATCAACCTTCCCATCCGTCCGGTTTCATCCCGAACCCGTGTCAAATAACCCAGCCCGCGTTCATCCAATTGCCTGCCATAATCTTCTTCGAGCGCCTGGCTCCAGCCATCAATCCCACGCAAGGGTGCGCGTAAATCATGCGAAACCGAATAAGAAAAAGCCTCCAACTCCTTGTTCATTCGCTGTAACTGCAGTGTCCGTTCTTCAACCCGCTGTTCGAGTTGGAGATTGAGATTTTTAATTTGATCTTCTGCCAATTTGCGAACGGTAACGTCCTGGATGGTTCCAAACATACGAAAGGGCACACCTGCTTCACTTACCAGCAGCTCACCATGGCCAAGCACCCAACGTTCCTCACCCGTCTTCGCATTAACAATCTTATACTCCTGGCTGAAATATCCCGTTGCTTCCCGAATTTTCTTATTGAAAAACCTCAACATCCCGGAACGCATATCCGCATGTATCAGTCTGATCCAGCTCAACATATTTTTTTCGGAATATGATTCAATTCCAAAAATATCATCGAGCACATCTGAACAAAACCACTTACCTGTATCCAGATCCATCACAAACGACCCGATCTGACCAACGCGCTGAGACTCTCTCAGCCAGAATTCCCGTTCGCGTAAAGCCTGCTCGGCCCGTTTACGCTCGCCCAGTTCTTTCTGCAGCGTCGAAAACATTTGGGCATTCGAGATAGCTATGGATGCCAGGCGGGCAAACTGCTCCAGCAGATCCAATTCCTCGACTCCAAACGTTCCTTTTGAACCTGTACGGTAAGCCATACCCAGGACCCCAATCACCTGCCCATTTTTCATGAGTGGCACACCTGCCAGAGTCCGCAACAGACCCTTTTTAATATGAGGAGGTCGCCCCGGCCAATTGTCATAATCATCCACTACCAGTGGCTCTCCGCTCTGCCAAACCATGCCTGTCAGCTCTTCTTCCCGCAAGAGTGTATTACCCTGGGTTTCCGCCAGGATGCCCGACCCCACTCTTTGCTTGAAAATCCTGGAACCTGCCTGCACCAGGTTAATAAACCCGGAATCTGTATCCATTAATTGGCCAGCCCGCTGGACTATATTTTCAAGGAGGGTTTGCAAATCCAACTCCGATATCAGTTCCAAAGTTGTTTCCTGGAGGGCTGCCAGGACCTTATTCTTACTTTGCAGAATCTGATCAAGCCGCTTTCGTTCACTTAATTCTTTCTGAACTGTCTCAACCAGCCGCGCATTAAATACTCCTGCTGAAAGTTGAGCCAAAAATGAGCGCAAGACAGGCGCATATTGCTCAAAATCCTGTCCGTTGATACCGCTCAAACCCACCACGCCAAAGGTTTCCGGCCCCATCTGCAAAGGCAGCACTGCGATCGAAATCAAATCATCTGCCCGACCCTGCATCAAAGCACAACCCTTATCAGGCTTTGCGTCCATTGAAAACAAACTTTTCCCATCCTGTAAAACCTGCTTGCAAACGCAGCCTTCTCCACAAGCCATTGGCAGCGCTTGATCTGGCGGGTTGCCCCAGGCTGCCCGGCTGGCTTTCAATTGAAGGTTTCCATCTTCCAAAAGACATATATTCACACGATCAGGATGAAAAGCTTTAAAAATCTCATCCATCGCGGCTGAAAGGATTTCATCCACAGAATGAAGCTGGTAGATCTGCATCCCAATCACCTGGAATGCAGAAAGTTCGCTCAGGCGCTGCGCTAGTTTCTCTTCCCTTTGGCGAATGGAAATTTCATTTTTGCGACGTTCGATAATTGTTTCCACCCGCATCAACACAGAGCTTTTATCAATCGGCCATACCAAATAATCATTAACGCCCGCCTCTACCCCCGCTTCCCTGATTCCCATCCTCGTTAGTTCGTCAAGCATAAGTACAACCCACACATCCTGCAAATCTGCACAAGCCCGAATCGTCCTGCAAATTTCCAGTCCATCCACCTGCCGTGAATTTAATAATACAAGCTCGGGCAGGTTACTGCGCACAGTCTCCAGAATCTGTAAGGCATCATCAATGCAGATAACCTCGTAACCCTGCTCTTCCAACACCTGGCAAGAGAATTGCAACATGCCAGAACGATCATTACCAATAAGAATTTTCCCTTTTGTGTTCATGCAGCTCCCATTAAAAAGCGTGCTCATACACCTTAACCCAATAAACGACACCTGGAAGATGTCTACAATAATTATACATGAATTATCCTATATTTATTCCTCCGATTCTCATTGAACTCCATGTAACCCCCTTCCTCCAACTCTAGAACACCCCCAAGCGGATAGCCAAATTATTTCAGATAAGTATTGATCCATCCACCAGCAAAAAGAAATTTATTACCCTCATAAAATTTAACATCGCGGACGACATCATATAAGATGTATAATTACTCAGTCAGGCACCTGACACTGGATAGTCGGGCGCAAGGAGTGCTGAAATGACTCGTTATGCCTTAAATTTACCCAAAGATTTGAAACGGGAAGCTGAAGACTGGGCAGGTAAGCAAGGGATTTCTCTCAATCAGTTCATCATGTGGTCGGTAGCCGACAAAGTAGCTTCTTTGCGGCATGCTCTGGATGATCCGGCCTTTCCAGGCATCACTTACAGGCGCGGCGCAGCAGGAAACCCGACGCCAGTCTTACGTGGCTCCGGTCTGCGGGTCCAAACGCTGGTTGTAGATGCGCAGCTGAGTTTATCCCTCGAGCAAATCGCGGAGGAGTACGGGCTGGAACCGGCGCGGGTCAAGGAAGCACTGGCATTTTACGAGACACATCGCTCAGAGATCGACGCCAACCTGCAGGCCGAACAGGCGGCGGAGAAAAATCGTGTCTAAAGCGCGTTTGCACCTAGATACAGACACATCGAAAAAGAGCTTACAAAACAGTCCATGCCGCGTAATTTCTGCAAACAAGCCGATTAACTGCTGCCAGGGCGTAAATGCACCTCGCCAAAATGGATCGAGCGTACCTCACCACTCCCCAACCTGACCCGCAAACTGCCATCCAGCTCCAGGCCTAATAACACAGCCTCAAAAGGCTGCTCCTGTCCCTGCCACAAATGGACTTTCTCACCCATAAACGCCAGCTCACGCTGCCATAAACCCAAAAACTTTGACCCGGTTAGGGTTGCCCGCAAACTTTGCAACTCCACCAAAGTATCTTTTAACAAATCGTATCTGGCAACCTGCACACCCGCCTCTGCATCCACATATGTCGCTGGAAAATTAAGCGTGACATCCGCGGGCAGAGAACCGCCGGCAACATTCACACCTATCCCTAAAACCAGGCTGTCCACCTCTGCCCCCATCCACACGACTTCCACCAGAACCCCTGCAACTTTTTTTCTTCCGATCAACACATCATTCGGCCACTTTACCTGGGCAGTTATTCCGCGTCGCTTGAGAGCAGCCACCAAAGCCAGCGCCCCCAATCCCGAAAAACGACCAACCAGTTCACGCTCAGCCACGCTCGGCCTTAAAACCAGGCTGAACGCCAGGCTGGTCCCGCTGGGTGTAACCCATTTATGCCCATCCCGCCCGCGTCCGCGTTTTTGCATATCCGCCACAACCAGTGAAAAATCAGGCGCGCCACTGGCAGCCCATGCCAGGGCCTCATCATTGGTGGAACCGGTCGAGGGAAAATAACGCAAACCGCCCAACGCAACATCACGCAGGGCGGCCTTCAGTTTTGCAAGACTCATATTACTGACCTAAAACACTCCATGGATTAATGAAGCCGCCATTCAAACGCACCTCAAAATGCAGATGTGCCCCAAATGAGTTACCGGTATTTCCGGCTGCACCAATCACTGCCCCCGCCGAAACACCCTGGCAAACCACAACATTGATCGCGCTTAAGTGCGCGTACAGCGTGGAATAACCATTTCCATGGTCGATCATGATCACATTACCATACCCACCGTTATAACCACCGGTCGCACGGGTTACCACACCCGCATCCGAGGCAAAAACGGCTGCGCCTTCACCCGCGGCAATATCAATCCCCAGGTGACCACCGTAATAATCATTGCCAGAGATAAAGTGATTGGCTGCCGGCCAGAGAAATGCCGTGCTGCCAACCGGCCCGCCACCACAAGCTGCACCACCCACACCGGTCGTGCCCGATTTTCCGCGCGCGATGGTTGGGATCAGCCATTGTTTATATTCACGTGACCCGCCCGGGATCATCACCATCTGCCCGGCTTTAAAAGCCGGATTGGTTAAATCCACGTCATTACCGGGCCAATTCAAGACATCTTCCACTTTGGCTTTATATTGGGAGGAAACCCCAACCAACGTATCGCCTTCCTTCCACTTGTACAAAATACCATCAACCGGAGGGATGTTCAAAGATTGCCCAGGCCGAATACTATCCGGACTGTCATTCAAAACATCATAGTTAGCCCATAACAGGGTATCCGGCTTGATTTTGAATTCTTTCGAAATGGCAAAGACTGAATCACCACGCGAAACCGTCAGCTCTTTGACAGCATATTGTGGGCGTTCGGGAACAATTGTCTTTAATCGCAGGTTGCGCCCAATAGCTGGCAGCGCCAGAAATGACATTTTGCCACCCGCCTGATTGGCTCCGGATTGAGCTGTAGGCACACCAGCACCTTCCGTACTGCTCGCAGGCATAACAACCTGGCTCGGAATTTGCGTTGACTTTAGACGCCAAATTGCAAAACCAGCCGCAGATAGTACCAAAACCAATGTAATAGCCCAACTGATAAGCGAAAAACGACGGGATGTTGACATTTTTTCCAACCACTCGAAAGACAGGTTACATACTGTCGGTTAATCTCTCCAGAAATTCCATGTTGTTGCGAGTCTTAGCCATACGATTGATAATCGCCTCGGTCGCCACGGATTGATCCATGCCAGCACCCGAAGGTGGGTTGGAAGTCATCTGGGAGTACATGCGGCGCATAGTCCAAACACGCTGCAAGATATCGGGCCCAAGTAACAAATCTTCGCGCCGGGTGGAAGAACGTTCCAGGTCCACGGCGGGGAAAGTTCTGCGCTCTTGCAGTTTACGCGAGAGATGCAGTTCCATATTACCCGTACCCTTGAATTCTTCATAAACAACATCATCCAGGCGCGAACCTGTATCCACCAAACAGGTGGCGATAATGGTCAGGGAACCACCTTCTTCCAGGTTGCGTGCCGCACCAAAGAAATGCTTGGGCGGATACAACGCCGAGGGATCCATACCACCACTGAGTGTACGACCTGAAGGATTTACTGTCAAGTTATAGGCACGTGCCAGACGCGTGATCGAATCCATTAAAATAACCACATGCCGCCCAATTTCCACCACACGTTTGGCGCGTTCCAAGGCAATTTCTGCGGTGCGCACATGCGAAGTCACCGGCTCATCAAAGGTGGAGGCTATCACTTCCGCGTCCACCGAGCGATCCATATCGGTCACTTCTTCAGGGCGCTCCCCAATCAGGGCCACCATCAGGTGTACATCCGGATACTGGGTGGAAATGGCATTAGCAATTTGTTTGAGAATGGTGGTTTTACCGGCTTTGGGAGGTGAAACGATCAACCCGCGCTGACCGCGACCAATAGGAGCAATTAAATTGATCATGCGGGTTGCCAGGATGTCGCCTTTTGTTTCAAGATCAAATCGAGTATCCGGGAAAATTGGTGTCAGATTTTCAAATTTTGGTCGGCGACGTGCTTCTTCCGGATCCACCCCGTTTACACTCTCAACTTTCAAAAGCCCCCAGTGCCGCTCAGAATCACGTGGAGCACGGGCATGCCCCAGGATCAGGTCTCCGGAACGCAGTTCGTAGCGTCGCAACTGGGCCTGGGAGACGTATACATCATCTTCACTGATGCTGTAGCGGGCAGAGCGTAGAAAACCGATGCCCTCGTCCATGATCTCCAGAATACCACCCCGGATTTCAAGCCCCTCTTTTGCAGCCTCTTCCTGCCTCAACCGCAATACAAGTGCTTCTTTTTTCATGCGGTTGGCATTAGGAATACCAAAATCTTTAGCTGCCATTGAGCGCAGTTCGGCCAGAGGCTTGCTTTCAAGTTCCAAAATATTCATCATGTGTTTTGTCTCAACTCTATAGGATGGTGGGGTGGGGAGGGATTGGAAAAGAAAATAGCTGCCACAGTCAGCGAGGCAGGATTTAATTTACTTATTTGGAAAAAGGGAAATTTGCATTAAGAATATCGTATAACCCGACAATGCCCCAAAAACAATGGAATAAATTATCAAACATCAGGGGATTTAATTCATTATAGCACAAATATTGATCTTTGAGCAAAAAACATTTGTTACAAAACCAAATTATTAACACTGCAGCCTGTTAACAAAAATGCAAACCAGTACAAAACTCCCCCCTCCAGGCACTTGCAAAAACAGGAGATGAGCTTATAGTAAAAATATCAACATACCCGGAACCAATATATATTTTGAGGACAAATGTCCAAATTTACCTTTATTTCAGCCCAGCGCAGTGTCTTCTACACCACACTCTTAATCGCTCTCCTGCTGCTCCCATTCAGCGCTGGAACCATCCAGCCTGCACACGCACTCGATACACAGGCCTCGCCCAAACTGTATCTTTGGTCCCCAACCGCAAACCTCGTCCTGTACTGGAGTCTAAATTCCCAAAACAGCGGCCCAGGCCAAAGACCTTACGACCTGATTCTTTATAACCCAACCACCATGCAAAGCACTGTCCTGGCAAAAGATGGCAACATTGGGCCGGTCCAATTCTCCAGGGATGGCGCCAGCATCTCCTACTGGTACAACGACCAACCCTACGTTGCGACTTTGGATGGAACCTCACTCGCTGTGCAGCTGGTCGAAACAGACAGCGTTCCAACCCGGGGGGCTTTTTCATTTAAAAATGATTTCCTAATCTATATTTCCGCAGCGGGCGAAATCCGCCTACGGACGCTCTCCACCAATACCGAGCAGAGTCTCGGCAGCCTGGCGGATGTCTCAGCTCAAACAATTCTTTTCCCCGCCTGGAGCCCGGATGATCACTGGGTGGCCCTGCAGTCCGGCACAACCGGTATCCTGCTCGACCCGACCGGCATCGCCGAAAGCATCCCCCTGCCCACGCTGGAATTACCCCAGTCCGAATTCCCCTCCGACCTGCCATTTTTCAACTGGTCCGCCAACAGCAGCAGTCTCTATGATTACACCGGCAGCCTGCTCTACACCTTCAGTACCCCCGCCGAACCTGCTCCCGCGCCCAACACACACAGCACCTCGCCCGATGGTGCCTACGAAATACTTTCGGCCGGTGGAGAATTATTCATCCAAACCCTGGCAGATAATGCCAAAACCCAGCTCACGCAAAATAAAACAACAATTGAGCAAGCGCTTCAGGCACAGCTGCCCCCTGCCAACAATGACCTTTTGGCTCAGGCGGCTGTGGCAGATGGGTTTGACTTCCCCGTCGGGAAGCCCAACATGACCGGCTTCAACACCACGGCTGGCTGTTGGTGGGAGCAAACCAGCGGCCTCTGCGCCCCCGGACCCCATCCCGGACAGGATTTTAACGGGAACGGTGGCGGGGATGCGGACCTGGGCCTACCCGTCTATGCAGTCGCCCACGGCACAGTGATTTACGCCCAGCAAGGCTCGGGCACTGCCTGGGGAAATATCGTCCTGATCGAGCATAACCTGCCAGATGGCTCAAAGGTCTGGTCGCAATATGCCCACTTGCAAACCATAAAAGTATTCGGTGGCGCTGTCAATAAAGGCGATCAAATTGGAACAATTGGCAAGGGCTATAACAATATTTATTATGCCCACCTACATTTTGAAATTCGCAAGGTCTACCGAAATGCAGATGCCTGGATAACAGGTTGGACGATTGCCCAGGTTGAACAATATTACGTAAACCCCACAGATTACATCAACGGTCACCGCACGCTCTCCGGCGGCACGGATAACCCGCCCTCCGGCTTTACAAAATGCGCCGATGAGAACGGGCGCTGCAACTTTAGCGGCACCGCCGATGTGGTTTATGGCGCGCGCAGTTCCTTCACCTCCGCCCGCTCCTTTACCAATGGCGTCGATTGTAATAACGGCATTTTTTCAGACCCCATCAGTGGTACCGCCAAGGCCTGCTACTACAAAATTACCACGCCACCCGCCAGCTGCCCGAGCGTTTCGGGTGAAGTCCGCATTTACGATCTCACCAACTGTGGTGGCGACTCGCAGACCGCCAACAGCACCGGTCTCTGGAATTATGCCTCGAGCTTCAACGACCGGGCCGAATCGATCGCCATCCCGGGTGGTTGGTCTGCCCGGCTTTACCAGAATGATAATGAAAACAGCGGCGAAAGCGCCTGTTTTAGCAGTACCGATTCCAACCTGGGGGATAACAGCTTTGCCAACAGCGCCAACGTCGCCAACAACCTGACCTGGATGCGCGTCTACAACAACTCAAGCTGTACCCTGGCTTCTGCCCCCGCTGTACCCGCCCCAACCAGCCCTGGCAATGGCTCCGGCAATGCCGCAAACTATAATCTCAACTTCCAATGGAACGCATCCTCCGGCGCCAGCGATTACCTGATCGAATGGTGGGGCGGACCTTACGGCACGATGCAGCCCTGCGGCTGGAGCAGTTCCACCTCCTGTCAGATCGGTGTAATTGCCGCCGGTAATACTTACTCCTGGCATGTCAAAGCCCGCAACAGTACCGGGGAAAGCGCCTGGAGCAGCACCTGGACCTTTACGATTCAAGCGCCTCTTCCGGGTGCATTTAACAAATCCAGCCCATCCAATACCGCAAGCGGGCAATCCACCAGCCCAACCCTGGCCTGGGGTGCTTCCAGTAATGCTACAGACTATTATTACTGTATCGATACCAGCAACGATTCCGCATGCAGCACCTGGTACTCCAGCTCTTCTGCCACCAGTAAAACCCTGAGCGGATTAGTACCCGGTCTAACCTATTATTGGCAGGTACGGTCCGTAAATGGAAGCGGGATGACCTATGCCGCTGGCAGCAGCAGCGACTTCTGGTCCTTTAGCACCCAGTCCATCAATCCCCCTGGCGCGTTCAATAAAACCTATCCCGCCAACGCTGCCAGCTCACTCTCCACCAACATAACCCTTAACTGGGCTGCCAGTTCAGGCGCAACCAGTTACGCTTATTGCTACGACACCAGCAACGATCAGCTGTGTAGTTCATGGATCTCAAACGGAAGTAGTCTATCGGTCAATTTGAGTGGGCTTACCCCCAATAACACCTATTATTGGCAGGTACGCGCTCAAAATCTATCCGGAATAGCTGTTTACGCCAATGCCCAGAGCTGGTGGAGTTTCAAAACCGCTGCGCTGGATAACGTTTACCCCAGCATCAGTTGGGCTGCACCAATCGCCAGTCAACAAGTATTCACTGTTCCAGACCAGAATATAACGCTGCAAGTTAACGCCTCTGATAATGTAGCCATCGCCAGGGTGGTCTTCGCGCGCTGGGATTATGTAAATACAAAATGGGTGCAATTGGGTACAGTCTCAAGTGCCCCTTATCGACTTGTACTCAATACCAGCACCTTGCAACCCGCCTGGAATGAGATTGATGCCACCGCAGTCGATACAGCCGGGAATTCTTCAACGAATTACATCTGGTTGAACCACGTTAAAAAAATATCACTTTCACTGTATTCTCTCGCGGCTGAAGATGGCACCATCCTCGAATCAACCGAAACCAGCAGCGTCGGAAAAACCCTGAATTCCGCGGCTGGCACCCTGCTGGTAGGTGATGCCACCCTGGACCGCCAGTACCGCAGCATCCTTTCATTCAATACAGCCGGAATCCCCGATAATGCCGTCGTGACCAGCGCTGCCATCAAGCTCCAAAAACAATCCCTGGCGGGTACCAACCCCTTCAGCACACACCTGGGGCTGGTACTGGATATGCGCCAAACCTGGTTCGGACCTTCTGCCGGTTTACTCGCTTCCGATTTCCAGGCTGCTGCCTCCCTGATGAATGCCGGCACCTTTTCCAGCACGCCTGTCAATAATTGGTATTCTGCCAACCTAAATTCGACTGCCATTAAATATATCAACAAAACCGGACGGACTCAAATCCGGCTGCGCTTCACCAAAGATGACAATGAAGATAACGGCAACGACTATCTGGCATTTTATAGCGGAAACGCAGTCGTCGCCGCCACCCGCCCGACCCTGGTAATTGTTTACTACGTACCCTAAATGACGCATGCCGTGCTGATCTAACTTCCCCCAGGCAGCCCGCCTCCGAAAAACAATTGGACCGGGCTGCCTGGCACGCTCTAATCTTTGAACCAGCTTCATCCTGGCAGCCTTTGGTGACCGGCGCAACCTGCTAACGTGGAACGCCCAACCTGGCTTACGCTGGGTTGGGTTGGGCATTTCCCTGCTGGTTACTCCCCTTCGCGTCCATCGCCTGCCTCCGGCGAGACAGGTTTTAACATCACCATCACCTTATCCACACGCTTCCCATCCATATCCATCACCTCAAACGTCAAACCGCCCCAATCGAAACGGTCCGCCGCCTGGGGCACCCGTCCCAAATGCAGCATCACAAAACCACCCAAAGTTTCGTACTCATCTTCATCCGGCAAATGCCGTAAATTAAAAATCTCTTTCAGGTCTTCGCTCGGAAGCATACCATCCAATAACCAGGACCCATCCTGACGTTGCGTGGCCTGCGGTTCACTGTCAATCTCGCCCACAATTTCTTCCAAAATATCATAAATCGTGAGCAGCCCCTGGGTCGATCCAAATTCATCCACCACCAACATAAGCTCAGCCGAACCCGACTTGAACAGATCCAGCGACTTTGAAGCCAGCGCCGTTTCAGGGAGGTAAACTGGCGTCTGCAAATTGCGTTTAAGCTGCAGAGGCTCACCATGCAGGCTCTCCAACAGCAAATCGCGCGCCTCAATAATCCCAATCACATTATCCAGGCTGTCTTCACAGACCGGGAAGCGTGAATAAGGATTTTCTTCTATCTGCAAGCGCACTTCATCCGGCGTATCGTTAATATCCAACCAGGCAATTTCATTGCGCGGTGTCATCAAAGAACCCACCCGCCGGTTATTCAGCCGGAAAACGCCTTCGACCATATCCTGCTCGGATTCCTCAAATACCCCCGCCTGAGTGCCCTGATCCAACAAAACCTGCAGCTCTTCTTCTGTCACTGGCGGCTCTTCGCTCGGCACCACCCCCAGCAGGTTCAAGACCAGGTCGGTTAACCCACTCAGCATGCGCACCAAAGGCGAAAACAAATGTGATATTAAATTCATTGGCCCGGCAATACTGGAAGCTATATCTTCGGGACTGTGCAATGCCAACCGTTTGGGGACCAACTCACCCAATAAAAGCGAAAAGAAAGTGATCAGCACCACCACAATACCCAATGCCAGTGAATGACCATACGGCTGCAACCAGGGTATGCCCTCCAATTGAAGCGCCAATGCTTCCGAAATGGTGGCACCACCCACCGCACCTGCCAACACCCCGATCAGTGTTATCCCCACCTGCGTGGTGGAAAGAAAAATATTCGGGTTTTCAGCCAAACGCAGCGCAGCCTGTGCGCCCTTGTCACCTTCATTAATACGTTGTTGTAAACGCGCTTTGCGTGAAGATAAAACTGCAATCTCCGACAGCGCAAAAACACCGTTCAAAATAATCAAACCAAAAATAATTAAAATTTCAGTGCCAATATTCATGCAATTGCTAACCTTCTCATCTTATCCGAAGGAATCCTGAACCGATTCCATTAACCAATCATAAGCCATTTCAGCCGATAAATCCAATCTCTGCCGGCGAATTTCACCCGTCTGAGCCAGTTGCTCACCCAACGCCACCCCGGCAGGCACAACTTCTCGCCAGCGCCTGTATAAAACAGTCTCACGAATTCTACCCCGTGAACGCACCAATTCAAATTCCATAAACAAGGCGATCAAGACTGCCTCCAAGTCAGGGTCAAAAGGAGGCATTACCTGGATCGATTTACGCTGCAAATAAGGCGTGGTTCCCAACAGATCCACGCTGCCGGCATAGGGATCGCGCGCCGCAAAATGGATATTCCGAAAGCCAGAAATATAAAACGCGCCCATGCACATCGGGCAGGGTTCCAGGGTCGTATACAACACGCCCGTGTGTGGATCAAAAGCGTCGTAATCCACCTTGCCCAGGGCTTCCACTTCGGCATGCGCCAGCGTACTACCCTTAGTATGCCCAGCCACAGCCCGTTCTGAATATATCCGGTTACGCCCGCGAGAAAGCAAACGCCCTTCGCCATCCGTCGTCACCGATCCAATCGGCAGACAATCATCACGATAAGCTTCCCAGGCCAGCTCCAGGGCAGCCTGCCAGACCACTGGAATGACCTGCCATTTCAATGTTCAACCTCAATCCCGCTTCCAGCCAGGGCTTCGCCCACCTGCCAGACGGACTGTCCCAGTTCTTTCGCGCGCAGCTCAAAATCATGCAGCTTTTCGGGCGCGACTGCCAAAAGCAGCCCGCCACTGGTCTGGGCATCAAAAGCCAGCATCTGCTCCAGCTCGCCCAAACCTTCCGCAAAACGCACCCGCGGACCGTAAAAGTGCCGGTTATCCGAGCTGCCGCCCGGGAAAGTCCAGGCCTCGGCATACTTGCGGGCGCACGAGATAAACGGCAGCTGCCCAAAATGCAGCCTGAAGGCCAGCCCGGAAGCCTCGGCCATTTCCATGCCATGTCCCAACAGACCAAAACCGGTAATATCCGTGCCAGCGCGCAAATCAAACTCATTCGCCAACTGACCAGCGACCTGGTTCAAACGGCTCATCCAGCCGATCACTTCCTGGGCATCCGCTTCCGTCGCCATTTCACGCTTGAGGGCTGTGGTCGTCACGCCAAACCCCAGGGGTTTGGTCAGCACCAGGCGGTCACCCGCACGGACACCACCCTTGGTCAGCATTTTTTGAGGGTGCACGAAACCGAGCGCCACCAACCCAAACTTGGGTTCCTTATCCTGCACCGTATGCCCGCCCGCCACCACCACACCGGCTTGCTTGCACTTCTCGGCCCCACCCCGCAAAATCTCACTCGAGATCTCCACGGGCAGGTCTGGCGGCAGGGCTGCAATATTCAAGGCCAAAAAAGGGACCCCGCCCATGGCGTAAATATCCGAAAGCGAATTGGCGGCTGCAATGGCACCATACTCATAGGGCGTATCCACCACAGGAGTAAAGAAATCGGTCGTCACCACCAGGGCCCGGGTCTCATCCAGCTTCCAAACCGCAGCATCATCCGCGCCATCCAGCCCAATCAAAAGATCCGGGCTGTCGCCCGGCTTAAAGATATCTGCTACAGGACGCAGAACCTGCGCCAGCGTTTCCGCATTTAGTTTGGACGCTCAGCCAGCGCAGCTGGACAGGCTGGTCAGGCGGATTTGCCGCCCGCTTGGATGGACCTGTGACATATTCACCTCAAAAGATTTTTTTTTCGCGACTAACTATTCGATCAATTACAAACCCTGCCGCGAACCAGCATAAAGCCAGTCCACGGCAGGGAAATTATAACCAGGTTCAAAGAAATCCCTGCCCGGATTATAACCGCTCAGATCAAGCGTTTTACGGCAGAACGCTGGGTACCGGCGTGGGGGTCACTTGAAACTGCGGCAAAATAAAGGGTGCATTACTAGGCACCAACATCATCTGCACATTCGGAGCCAGCTTGGTGATGTATTGATACTGCAAGAGCGTCGGGTTTTGCTTGAGCACATCCGCAATCAACTGCATAGCCTTGGCTTCGGCCTCAGCCTGCACCACACGTGCTTCAGCCGCACCCTTGGAAGCGATGACTGCGGCATCTGCTGCACCCTGCGCAGTCTGGCGTGCCTGTTCAGCTTCCTGCTTTTTAGACTCAACCACAAACTTGGCCTGCTGTGCCTGCTGCTCAGCAATCTGCTTCTGTTCAACGGCCTTGGCGTATTCATCACTGAAACGAATATTACGCAGCACAAAGTCCTGCAGGATCAGGTTATTATCAGCAAAAATACGGGTCAACTGATCTGTGATTTGCTTTTCCATATCCGCACGTTTGGTGCTGACAATTTCCTCAATTCCATATTGCGAGGAAATATCACGGATGATACCGCGCGACTGCGGACGCACGAGCCCATCTTCATAGTTCTTGCGCCAGGTGCGATACAAATCGATGGCTTTTTTCGGATCGATCTGATAAATTACCGAGGCATCAATAAAAACCTGCTGCCCGTCCTTGGTACGCACCTGGATCGAATCATCTCCAGTTACCTGGCCTTCGGTCCCAACTGCCGACATAGTGTATGTCTGGCGCAGAATGGAATAAATTTCGACCCGCTCAATGAACGGAATCACAAAGTGGATACCGGCAGTCAGCGGCTCGGGACGGATACCACCCGCGCTGGCGGTGATCACAACTGCCATTTGATCTGGTTCAATAAAGACCAGACCCGCACCAACGGTGCTGAGTGCAATCGCAACCACAATCATAATTATCACACCGGTGGAAAAGCCCTTAACAGGCTGACCGCGACCCGAACGTGTGACCATCAATACAACCAGGGCTATTACAACCAGCCAGGCTCCGGACGCAATAAATTGAACAACTTGAGCAATATTCATAGGTAAACTCCTTCTTTTGACTTTCATTATAACGTGATAGCATTAATATTACGTATGCACACTTCAAAAGGTTGTATCGAAGAAATCTATCTGGATGATCGGCGCGCCGCGCGTCTTTCGTGCCCGGCCGCGCTTGTTCCCGCGCCTGGGCAATACCTGATGGCCAGCTCCAGCTCAGATACCCAGGCTGCGCTCTCCCAACCGCTCTTCTCCGCCGGGACCTGCCCGACAGGATTTTTTATCGCGCCACCGCTTCCTGCCCATTGGCTCCCAGGTGCCGAACTCAAATTGCGCGGTCCGCTCGGGCACGGTTTTACGCTGCCCGGCTCCGCTCGAAAAGTCGCCCTGATCGCCTGGCACCTGCCCGGTTCACGCATCCTGGCCTTACTCGAACCAGCCCTGGCACAAAAAGCCAGTGTGGTTTTGCTAACCGACCAGCACCCGGCCAACCTGCCCTCCGTCCTGGAAATCCAGCCCCTGACAGCCCTGCCCGAGATCATCCACTGGTCCGATTACCTGGCGCTGGAAACCGAGCGCTCCCACCTTCCGGCTTTACTGCCACTTCTGGTGCCCAACCTCGGCAGCGGCTACAACCTGCCCGCACGCAGCGGCTCCGCCCAAATCCTGGTGGATACGCCCCTGCCCTGTGCCGGCATGGCCGACTGCGCAATATGTGCCGTCAGCCTGCCCCCTGCCAAAGACTACAAGCTGGCTTGCAAAGATGGCCCGGTTTTCACATTATATTAATGCACTGATTAATCAAACTGCTTACCAGTCACCCCTCGCCAACTGAGACATTTTTATACACTCTGCCCAACAAAACTTACCGCCTTACTTTTTGTCGAGACGGACAAAAAGTAAGGCGGTTGATTTGGGGGACATACGGCTCGCTGGAATAATAAAAACTACTTTTTTAGTCTCCAAAAACTGACAGGATTGCCCGTGGGCAGGAAGATTACACTATCATTGACATTGTTACAATGGTCACTCGAATAATAATTCCCATAACCCCAGTTTGCGCTCTGCATGGTGATCTTCCAGCCGCTTAGATTGGAAAGTTTACCCTTTGCTGTAGCCATCTCAAAATTCTGGTTATAGTAAAAACCTGAAACAACAAATCCAATATGACCGACGCCGCCTCCAATATTGGTTGGATTATCCCAAGTGCCACCTGCCATTTGGACATAAACAACTGCCTTGGGCTCCATGATGATCACATCACCAGGCTGGGCTGTGATAGGATTGGGTACTTGTTGATACGAACCGATCTTATATTCTTTTGTTGCGTTGCTCCAATAAGCCGGGTCTGCCAGATAGGAAGCATTAAGCCAGCTGCCGTTTTTAGAGCCCGCTGTTGAGTCGACCCTCTTCCCCCAGCCCAGGAGCTTATTGGTGACAAACCCAACACATTCGCAGTGAGCCACGGTGTCCGCGCTCATGGCTGATTGCTTGGGAAGCACAAGCCCGGCAAGTTCGGACTTAAAAGTGAACAAGATGATCGCTGAAACTGCCACGATGAGCACGACTGCGATCCCGCCGATGACAAAGTACCAATTCATTTTTTTTGACATTTTATCCTCCTGCAAAATAAAAAACAACGAAACCGAATATTGGTCCAGGTCCGCTTTTATTTCTTGGAGGATTTGATAACATACCCTCTGGAATTTCAGCAACCTGGTGACACTGTGCTCTACGTTCTGGCTTTCCCTGTATTGTCAGGTTATCTTCCTGCTACCCAATCAACATTAAAATTGTATCTCGAAAAATCGATTTGCCCGCTTTACATTAACCTTACATAATTATTTCTTTAAACAAAGCATGGGCTCAATCCTCTTTGTGGTCCCGCTAGCACTGTCATAAATGAAAACATCGTTCATCTCATTCAAATCCCTCTCAATTAAATTGGAGGCACCCGAAGTGAAGACAATATACCTGCCATCGCCAGACATATCCACATTGTGAGCATGACCATTGGGTTGGGATCCATCCAAACCCATCACAACCCGCCGGATCTGGCCGGTCTTTCGCTCCCAAAGAAAGACATCCCAGGCAATATTCGTATCGCTCGCCACCAGGTTGTTGGCTTCGGATGCAAAAGCAACCCAACGCCCATCATCCGAAATCGCCGGCGATTCAGAATCATGGTTGCCCCTGTCACCCGCCGGGTCCGCAGAAATAATTTTGTTGGCTTTGGTCTCAAAATCATACAGCGCAACTTCTCCCAAAGAAAATTCTCCAGCCGAGCCGTCACTGCTCATGTTTTGAATACCTACACCAAATTTATCATTGCCATCTTCCAGGCCGAACGGAAATTGCTCAAACCTGCTGGATTTTTGGTCAACTAAATACCAGGCATCTTCCTCAAAATCCAAAGGGAAACCCAAATTAGTAGCGTTGGAATAAAAAAGAATTTTTTGAAGATCAGGCGAAACCCACTTTAATGTCACATACTTATCCGGCGGATTGTTCGGGGAAAGGAGAATCCGGCTGGTCGTGCCGGTCTTTCGATCATGCACAAAAACATCGTCCAGCTTATTCGTATCACCCGGAACCAGGTTACTTGCTGCAGAATCAAAAAATACATACCGCCCATCTTCCGAAATGCTGGGATTGTGAGAATCATCATCAGCCTGTATATTTTTCGAATTTACAGAAATGAGCTCGGTTTTTCCCGTCGTCCGGTCAAACAGGAATATATCGCTTTTCTTATTTACATCATTGGCAACCAGGTTTTCTTCAAATGAAGAGAAGACAATATATCTGCCATCACCAGTAATTTCCAGCTTTGTTGGATAACCTTCATACGCCACTTCTGAACTCTTTGTAACACGTTGGATGCGGCCATCCTCCATATGATAGAGAAAAAAATTTGTGGTTGGATTTGTCTCACCACAAACCAGATTACTTGCTGCTGATATAAAGGAAATCCATTGACCGTCTTTTGATATCTTCACATGGCTGGAGCCACCATCCGGATCATTACTCACGGGCGGGGTAAATCCCGGACAAACTTCCTCAAATGGGGCCTTCCCAAGATAATCCTTCCATTCTTGCTCGGTCAGATTTCGCTTAATCCGCGCACAGGCTGCGTCAGCTAAGTTGGAAATGTCCAGCGAAAATATCCGGGCGTACGCCACCCCATCCTGGTTGCCTGTAATCGCAATTGCCTTTCCCGTTGGGTCAAACGCCGCCGACATCGGCTGCTGGTCCGTGATCCTGGATACCTGTATACCTGTTTCCGGTTCCCAAATATCCACCCAGCCCGAATGGGGCGGCCCGCCGCCAGATGCTAACAAGGAGCCATCCTTATTAAATGCCAGCACCATTAACCCAAAAGCCGCTTCATAATCCTTCTTACTGATCACACCACCCTTCAAAGCATTCCAGACAACTACGCTGTTTTTACAATCTTTTTTGGAGCAGGAATCTGTATAATTATTTTCGGTGACCAACAATTTGCTGTTTGGACTGAAAGACATGTTGGATATCCACCTGCCACCCACGCGGGTACCCCATAGAATCTCACCCGTTGCCAGCTTCCAGACCTGTAGTTTTAGCTTACTGCAGTTGCTGCCCATAAAGACATCCAGACAAGATTCCACGCCTGCCGCAAGCTGTCCATCCGGACTGATTGCCACAATATTTACATAATTCCCAATTTCCACTTTGTATAACATGGTTTTTGTGCCAATATCCCAGAGCCGCGCCACCCCATCCTTGCCCGCTGATAGGATTTGCCTGCCATCCGGGCTGAAGGCAATGCTGTTGACAATGGCAGCATGCATAAAACTAGCAATCTCCTTTCGTTTGGCAACGTCCCAGATCGAAACCACGCCGCCTTCCCGGTCAGCCTGGTAAGCATACGTACTCCAGGAGTCGCGTGAGTATAAGCCTTCCGATATTGCCAGCAGACTTCCATCCGGACTGAACAAGACCTGGCTGACCTCTTTAAATTTTGGAATCTGAAACGGCTCGATTCCGCTGCGTGACTCCCACACCTTGACCTGTCCGCCCTTATCCGCCGAGGCGGCGTATTTTCCATCCGGGCTGAAAACACTCATGAAAATCTGATTCTCATGCGTTACAGAAGCGATCAATAACCCTGTTTTTGTGTCCCATGTGCGTGCCTTGCGGTCCCAACTGGCCGTCACCAGCATCTTACCATCCAGACTGTAAGCCACCGATGAAATGGTTAACGCCTGACCGTGTTCCATTTTGGTAAGTTCCTGGCCTTGTATTTGCCAGACCCAGACCCCTTCACTGTTGCCACCCGCCACAAACGCACCGTTGGGGCTCATTGCGATCGTTTCGAGATTTGTATCATTCTCCGTCACCAGGCGGTTGATTTCTTCACCCGTACGGGCATCCCAGACTCTGGCTGTGCCATCATAACTCGAACTGACTATCCAATCATCCTTCCCACCAAAAGCAACCGCACCAACGCTGGAATCAAAGGAGAAATCGCTCAGCGGTCTGCCCGTGGCAACATCCCAAACCCTGGATGTGTTATCAAAACTTCCCGAAACCAGTCTTTTCCCATCGCTGCTGAATGCCAGCGCCGGCACTTCATCCCCATGCTGCATGCTGGAAATGTCCTTACCCGTAATTGGATCCCAGACCAAAATTCGGCCGCCAATGCTGGCCGGGCGCGGGGTGATCCAGACCCCGGACGTTTTCCCTTCTGAAGAGGCAATCTTGCTCCCATCCGGGCTGAATACAAGCGCACTGATCGAACGCAGGTCATTGTATTTGTCAAAGCGCGTAAATTGGGTTTTTCTCTGCAGGATTTTGCCTGTTTCGACATCCCAAACAGTAATATCCGTCCCGGCCGCTGCAGCCGCTATTTTTCCATCCGGACTGACCGCCAGTACCATTGTTCCAGCTTTTACCCGGTAAAATTCTTTCCCCGTCTGAGGGTCCCATACAATAACTTCTCCGGATCCCGAGATCGCCCGCTTTCCATCCGGCGTGAAACCTACAATAAAGATCTGGTCGGTATGTTCCATGCGGGACAATTCTTTTCCGCTGGCTACATCCCAAACCTGTGCAATCCTGGCATCTGTACCCGTGATTAGGTACCTGCCATCTTCGCTGAATGCCAGCGCGCGAACCTGCGCCACCACACCACCAATTTTAGCGGGCTCAACATGCAGGATCTCTTTCCAGGTGGATACGTCCCAAACACTGATGATCGTCTCTGTGCCCACCCCCAGCCACCTGCCATCCGGGCTGAATTTAACCACAGAGATAGGGTTTGCATTGTTATAACTTGAGGAGGAAGACAATATTTTAAACTTGCTGACCATGTCCGGTAACAAAGACAATCCTTTTCGCAAAGCCAACGAACCTTCAAACGTGTCGGCTTTTTTCAAAGACTCAAGCGACAGCAATACCGCCAGTGAAAGCTTCTTTGGCTCCTGGCTGATCAACAGGTCGGCCTGCGCCGCCAGGCTGCGGGCCAAAGCAACCTTTGCTTCTTCATTCGCCCGGATGGACTGTGTATCCGCATTTGCCTGGGCCGTAGCACGCACAAAACTCTCCGCCACCGCAGTCGCCCCAGCCGCCTCCGCATGACTCTGAGCCGTGGCACGCAAATTCTCGTTCGTGACGGCGGTATTTCGCTGCAAAATCGCAAAAATGGCAATCACAATCGTCACAACCATCGCCAGGCTGACGCCCATCAGCGTGAACCTGGCACGCCGGGTTGTTTCTCTGCGGCTGGCAATCAAATACTGGTTTTGAAGCGCTGTCGGCTGCGGCGTCCGCTCCGCTTTGTTATCCCCCAGCCACTGTTCACCCTGTTCCAGGTCTTTGCCCCTCAGCAAATAACTGGCCTCCTTGCCTTCCCGTTCCCATTCCAGCGCCCGCACAAGCAGGCGGGTATGTTCCTTGACCCAGTTCAAGTCCAGACGGATGGCACCCAGCAAGGTATCAAAAGCAGTTTGAAAATCGGTCGTTTCCCGGCAGAAAATCCAATTCACAGCCGAGATAGCCGGGGGCAGGCTTTTTGGGTCAACATCATCGATGACAATCGGGATGATACGTTTCCCATTCCGGATGGCGTGTTCTATTTCCTTCCCACACACATCCGATTGAGCTGACACACGGCTGATAATGAACAAGAAAGTGTCAGCCGCCTCAATCGCCGCGTAAATTTCCGCCAACCAGTCCGCACTCGGCGGGATATCCTCCCAGTCAATCCAGAGTTCCACCCCCTGCGCGTGCACGGCTTCCACAAGTGTCTTCGCAAACGCAATATCTTTTCGGGAATATGAGATAAATACATCCGGCATGAAAAAGCCTCCTGGTTTTACTTGCTATACTGTTGCTTCTAAAAGCACATCCGGTTGAATAGGGTAAAAATTAGGAATTACGGAGAAATGATTGTGCTGTGCTGCGGCTCAAGCGGCAAATTGGGGCAGACAGCCTGGTAAGGTTCACCGGGCAGGTACTGCTGCCATTCGTCCCAGGTCAGGTTACGCGTAACGCGCGAACAGGCATCCAGGATAAAATCCTCCGTACGCCACATCCAGACCCGGGCAGTTTTGTCGTAACTTCCAGAAACTACATATCTTCCATCCGGACTGAAGGCGACCGATGTAACAGAATTATCATGTATCATACGGGAGATCTCCTTGCCTGTGGACACTTCCCAAACCCGGGCCGTATTGTCGGTACTTCCTGAAACCACATACATCCCATCCGGGCTGAAGGCGACTGACGTCACATTATCATCATGGATCGTACGAGCGATTTCTTTGCCAGTGGATGCTTCCCAGACCCGGGCGGTATTGTCATAACTACCCGAAACCACATACTTCCCATCTGGGCTGAAGGCAACTGATGTAACATCATCATCATGTGTCATGCGGGCGATCTCTTTGCCTGTGGATGCCTCCCAAACCCGGGCAGTATTGTCATCACTACCAGAAACCACATACATCCCATCCGGGCTGAAGGCAACGGACGTCACATACCCATCGTGGGTCATGCGGGCGATCTCGTTGCCAGTGAATGCTTCCCAGACCCGGGCAGTATTGTCAGCGCTACCCGAAACCACATACTTCCCATCCGGGCTGAAGGCAACGGACGTCACATACCCATCGTGGGTCATGCGGGC
>CAYWXS010000047.1:0-1673 GCA_964462245.1 uncultured Anaerolinea sp. | reverse complement strand
GATCTCGTTGCCAGTGGATGCTTCCCAGACCCGGGCAGTATTATTCCAGCTACCCGAAACCACATATTTGCTATCCAGGCTGAAGGCAACTGAATAAGCACAAGCATAATCATCATGGACCATGCGGGCGATCTCATTACCGTTGGCAGCACCCCAGACTCTGGCAGTCCCATCCGCACTACTTGAAACCACATACATCCCATCCGGGCTGAATGTAACTGAACTTACAACATCATTATGTATCATGCGGGCGATCTCTTTGTCAGAAGATGCTTCCCAGACCCGAGCAGTATTATCTGCGCTACCAGAAACCACATATTTGCTATCCAGGCTGAAGGCAACTGAATTTACAACATCATCATGCATCATGCGAGCGATTTCTTTACCTTTGGCCGCCCTCCAAACCCGTACACCATCCTCACCTCCCGAAACCTCATACTTCCCATCCGGGCTGAAAGCGACTGATGTAACATCATCATCATGTGTCATGCGGATGGTTTCTGTACCTGTGGCAACCTCCCAGACCCGCGCAGTATTATCCCAACTACCCGAAACCACATACATCCCATCCGGACTAAAGGCGGCTGAAGAAACACGATCATCATGTGTCATACGAGCGATCTCTTTAAGGGTGGATGGTTCCCAGACCCGGGCAGTATTATCCCAGCTACCCGAAACCACATATTTTCCATCCGGACTGAAGGCAACTGACGTAATATCATCATCATGAATTATGCGAGCGATTTCTTTACCGTTGGAAGCTTCCCAAACCCGGGCAGTATTGTCGTCACTTCCCGATACTACATACTTCCCATCTGGACTGAAGGCGACTTCTAATATCGCTTCATCATGAGTCATGCGAGCGATTTCTTTCCCGTTGGCAGCTTCCCAGACTCGTGCGGTACGGTCATAACTGCCCGAAACCACATACTTCCCATCCGGGCTGAGGACAACTGACGTCACATACCCATCATGTGTCATGCGCGCGATTTCTTTGCCAGTGGCAGCATCCCAAACCCGGGCAGTATTATCCCAGCTACCCGAAACCACATATTTTCCATCCGGTCTGAAGGCAACTGACGTCACATACCCATCATGGGTCATGCGGGCGATCTCGTTACCAGTGGATGTTTCCCAGACCCGCGCAGTTTTATCAAAACTACCTGAAACCACATATTTTCCATCCGGGCTGAAGGCAACTGACGTCACATACCCATCATGGGTCATGCGGGCGATCTCATTGCCCGTGGATGTTTCCCAGACCCGGGCAGTATTGTCGTCACTTCCCGAAACTACATATTTTCCATCCAGACTGAAGACAACTCTAGCTACAAATGCATCATAAGTCATATGTGGGATGGGTCGGGCCAGATCATTATCCTGGAGTATTTGTGGCACTCCCATTGATGGATAGATTTGCATGGAATGAATTGCAAGCAGCACAGAAGTCATGCGTTTGGAATTTCCACTGGCGTAAATTTCCTGAGCCTGTGCAACCAGCATGCCCGCAAAAGAAATCCTTTCCTGACGCCGGGCTTCGGCAGCATTGGCTTCAGCAGTCGCCCCAGCCGCCTCCGCATTGCTCTGAGCCGTGGCACGCAAATTCTCGTTCGTCACAGCGGTATTTCGCTGCAAAATCGCAAAAATGGCAATCACAATCGTCACAACCATCG
>CAYWXS010000046.1:0-49781 GCA_964462245.1 uncultured Anaerolinea sp. | reverse complement strand
TGAATACGAAACTCTCAACTACCGGACGTATCACCATTCTTTTGGGCAAACAGCAGGCCGAAACCGGCCAGCGCATTTCGCCGCGCAAATTGTCTGAACGCGCAGGAGTGCCCAAGGATTTTATTTATCGGCTGGATGCCGGTCAGGCGCGGCACATCGATCTGGATGCATTGGCAAAACTGTGTACGGCGCTCAACTGTCAGCCACAGGATATTTTGGTTTGGGAAACGAAGCATGTCGAATCCCTTTGATATCCTGCCGAATAACCTGTTTAATATCTTCAGCACGCTCGGTACGGGATCACTGCAGCGGCATTACATGGCGATTCTCCTGCGGATTTACACGCTGGCCGAGTTTAATCGTTTTGGATTGACGCGAGAAGTTGTGATGGATGAAACCATCCATTATTTGAAGGAAGCCAATGCCGAGGGGGAAATCGCCGCGGAAATGGCGACACAAACAACGCCGGAGCTTGATTCTGTTTCGATAAATGGCCAAAAGTCCGAAGGATTGTACGCTTCCTATCTCATCCGTCGTTTGGCTGAGACGGGTTGGATTGAGCGCGAGCAACACGCCGACTACACCGAAACCATTATCCTGCCCGATTATGCATTTACTCTTCTAGAAGCGCTGCGTGCCATTCAGGAACAAAAACCGCGCGAGTTCACCGGGCAGCTCTATGCTGCGCATCAACTGATTACCTCTGCCACCACCAACAAGGATTTTTCGCCGGCGCTGGCGGTTACGCAGACGTATGAAAATGTGCGACAGGTGGTGCGCGGTCTGAGCGAATTGAATCAGAACATTCGCCGCTATGTGGAGCGCGCCACCAAACAAATCGACCCTTCGACTGGGCTCAGGACAAGCGTAGCCACCCTTTTGCGTCTGCAATTTGACGATTACACCCAAACCCTTGGCCCGGCTTACCACGCTTTGAAAACTTCCGACCATGTTTCGCGATACAGGCGCGATATTATCAACCAAATCGAAAACTGGCAATTGGATGGTGCCTGGCTTTCAGCGACTGCCCAGGAATTAGCCGCGCAAAGCCGCCTTTCCCCGGCCCAGGCCGAATTGGAAATCAGCCATTACCTGACTTTTATCTCCAACCAACTCGAAGGGCTTGATCCGCTCCTGGCTGATATTGACAATCGTCATGCCCAATACCTGCGCACTTCTCTGCGCCAGGTGCGTTATCAACTTGGTAGCGCGGATGGAAGCTTTAAGGACAAGCTGGTTTCACTGGCGAAGGGTTTATCTGCACTGCGTGCCGAGGGTCTTACCGAACTTCCCGATGATGCTCCCGGTTTACGCCAAATGCCAGTCCGCACGCCTGACGCACGTAGTTTTTACACTCCGCCCCAACGGCGCGCGCCATTCACGCCTGATGACATCCTCCTGCCAATTCTGCATCCTGATGACTTGTTTGCTCTGCACGCTGCCACGATGCAGGATGTGACTCAGGCTTTCTCGCCTGATAAGGTTAATCGTAAAGTTCTCGGCTTTTTCAATAGCCACAAACGCCTGCATCTGATTGAAATTCCCATCGAAATTCGCAGTGATCTACACTGGTTGACCACTATCATCGCCTACGCCTACCATCCCGAAGTCAGTTACGGATTGGAAGTGGTAGATGGGGAGGCTGTGAGAGTTGGGGATTTCAAGGTTGCGTCCTTCGACCTGATCCGTTTATAAATCAACACGTCATTCAAATCGCCTAATTCCTCAATCAAACCATCAGGAAGCCCATGTCCTTTTCCCTCGAAAGCATGTTCGTCGACATCCCCGAAAAATCCCGCCGCGACGCGCCGCGCATTATCAACCGCCTGCTCGGGCAGACATTTCTCTACCAGGATGTGGAGACCGACAAAGATGATTATTACTTCGTTTATCGTCATCGCGCCGTTTTTGACGGATTGCTCAGTTTGGCTGGCTTCAGCTTGCTGCATGACGATTATCACCGTATTTTTCAGGCCGTTTCCGATTTCAGCTACTGCCGTGCCCGCTACAAACTCGATGAAAGTCTGATGATTGTCGTCCTGCGCAAATTGTACGAGGAGAAAATCGAACATCTGAGCCTGGTCAACGACCCGGTGGTCACGATTGGTGAAGTCCGTGAGGAATTTCGGACTATTACCGGCAAAGAACGCGACCTCGGCATCATTCAATATGAAGCCCTTTTGCGCCGTCTGCGTTCCATCGGACTGATTGATACCCTGAATGGCCGTTCCATTGATGTGCGCGATTCTGAATCCCGCTTGCGCCTGCGCGGTTCGGTAAAACTAATTCTCCCGATCCAATCTGCGGACGAGTTGGAAGCCTGGCTGAGGAAGTATCGGGCGGGTGGGGATGACTCTGAAAATAATGAAGATGAAGGTACCTTATGAAGCTCCTCACCCGCATTCGTCTCGTCAATTGGCATCTGTTTGAAAATACCACTATCAACTGTGAGGGAACCACCTACTTTATCGGTATCAACGGTGCGGGCAAATCCACCGTTCTGGACGCTGTGCAGTTTGCCCTGGTTGGTGGGCAGCGGGATGTGCGTTTCAACCAGGCAGCTCTCAGCGGCGGTAAACGCACCCTGGCCAGTTATGTGCGTGGTGAACTTGGCACCGAGGGTCAGCGTTATTTGCGTGCAGACGCCACGGGTGTGGTTGCACTTGAATTCAAGAACCCGGATGGCACTTTTTTCGCGCACGGTGCCGTCATTGATGCATATGAGGATGGCCGTAATCCGGACGTGGCTTATTTCATCGTTCACAATGCTGTACTTAACGACGAATGGTTTTTCAAATCTCCTGGCCAGGCTTTTGATACCCGTTCCTTCAAGCGTCATCTTGAAAACTTCGCCCTGCCCTCCAGCGCTCGAGCCCAGGTCTGGACTCGTCTCGAGGATTACCGTGTTAATTTGCTCAATCGCCTTGGGCAGCTTAAGGATAACTTTCCGGCCAAAATTGTTAAAGGCCTGGCCTTCAGTCCGTTGACCGATATTCGTTCATTTGTTCACACATACCTGCTTGATGAAAACCTGGTGGATGTTAAAACCTTGCAAGCCCAGCTTGAAACTTTGCGCCACTTTGAGAGCCTGGCTGCCAATGTTCGTGAACGGATTGTGCGACTCAACGCCATTGATGACCTCGACAAGGAACGCAGCGCCAATCGCCGCCGTCGCATCACCAATACCTACATCGCCCATCGTGGTCAGGTGGATATATTTCTAAAGGAATTGACTGACAGCCGGCTCGAATTGGATACTGTTAAGCTGACTGTCAGCCGAGCCGAGCGCGAACGTGACGATCTGACCCGCAGCCTGGGCTTTGCTCAATCGGCGCTGACGGACGCTGAAGTTGCCCTACGGACTGACCAGACCGCCCTGCGTGAAAAAGAACTGCGCGAGAAAATCGCCGTTCTGAGCCACGAATTGACCCTCTTGCGTCAGCGTAAAGCCGAAATTGAGCATGTCCTTGCCTGCGAACTTTCTGATGCGAAAAAACTGCGTGATGACCTGCTGGCTGATAGGCTTGAAATTCCGGCTGCGATCGAAATCTTTATTACCGAACAGGACGCCACAGAACAGACGACTCGCAGCCTTCAGGAAGCTTTGACCGCTTTAAGCCATGTTTTCTCCCGCGATGATGCGCTTCTTGCCGAAAAAGTTTCCACCTTACGCGCCGAAGCCGCCACGCTAGAATCCGACATCCGTAAACTGCGTACCGGCGACCGCGAAGCCAGTGTTGAAGCGGAAGCTCCAAATGCCGCCAAACTGCGGCGAATGATTCGCGCCGAACTTGGTCTTGGCGCAAACGAAGTCGTTTATCTGTGCAACGAACTCAAAATCCCCGATGATTCCTGGCAGGATGCGGTGGAGGGTATTCTTGGCCTGAACCGCTTTGTCCTACTTGTTCCGCCGGCACAGTATGACGCGGCCATGCAGCTTTACCGTCAAAACCGATCCAGCCTGCACGGCGCGACTCTGCTCGATTCAGATGCCATCCTCAAGCACGAAACGCGAAATGCGCAACGCGACACCCTGGCCGCAGAAGTGACCAGTCTCCATCCTGCGGCCCTTGCCTTTATCAATCTTATACTTGGCAACTACATCAAATGTGAAACGCTCGAACAACTTCGCCCGTATCGCACGGCTGTTACGCGCGAGTGTTTTGTGCGCCGCAACTACACCGATAGTCACCTCAATCCGCAGGTCTACAAACGCTGGTTCATCGGTGAGCGCGCCGTGCCGCGTCAAATCGAACAGCGCCAGACCCGGCTGGATGAAATTGCGCACGAAATGCTCCAACTCAATGAAAAGGCCAACGCTCTGCGCGAACGCCTGGCTCTCACGCGTGACAAAATCCGTCCGTTGGTAGAACTCGAGGCGACACTGCCGATTCTAAGCCGTCTCGTGCCACTCGAAACGGAACTGACTGTCTTTAAGAATGAACTTTCCGGGTTGGACACCCGTTCAATCGACTCACTCAGGGCCGAAGTGGAGAGCTGTCAAGCGGTGCTGCGTAAAGCCCAAGGCGAAGTCTCTGGCATTGAACGAAAGCTAGGCACGCTTGAAAGTGAAGTCAAGCACCTTGAAACGGAAGCCATTCCCGGTTTCGAAAAATCCGCGGATGACTCGCTCAAAAATGCAGAAATTTTCCTGAACCTGGAAAATGCCGACGACGAGACCATTTCGGATGTTCAAAAGGAATATGAACGTCGCCGTGAACGCCAACCGCTTGAAGTTATTTTGGAAAACGCCACCAAAAAGCAAAATGAATACCATACCGCCGAACAGCGTTCGCGCGACCGTCTGCGCGAAGCCAAACAAGAGTATTCACTTCATTATGATTTTGGCTATGATGAAATGGAAAACGCCACCCGTTACATGGACGAGCGCAACAAGCTGATCGACTCCGAACTCCCCGGTTACGAGACCCAAATCGCCCATCAGCGCAGCCTGGCAGAGCAGGAACTGGTTGAAAACTTTATCCATCGCTTGCGCGAACAAATTGAGGATGCCCGTCAGCAACTGGCGCACCTGAACGGCACGCTGGCGCATTTGCGTTTTGGCGGCGAACGCTTTGAATTTATCAACCAGCCCGCGCCGCAGGTCAAGCAGGTTTATGAACTGGTCATGGACAGCCAGCAGGTGATGGGCACATCGCTTTTCGACTCGGATTTTCGCCAAAAGCATCAGCAAGGTTGGGATTTGCTTTTTGAGCGCTTGACCACGCACGATGACGAAAATATCGAGCTACGTGAATTGCAGGATTATCGCAATTATTTGCAATACGATATTCGTATTCATTACCCGAATGGCGACCGGGCGCTCTTAAGCCAGATCAATGCCAAAAAGTCGGGTGGCGAAACGACTACACCGTTTTATGTGGCGATGGCAGCTTCCTTCGCGCAGGCATATCGTTTGAATCAGCCGCGCCCATCCGATACCATCCGCCTGGCGCTCTTCGACGAAGCTTTTGGAAAAATGGACACCGCCCGCACCGCCAGCGCGCTCCAGTTCATGCGTCAAGCCGGTCTACAAGTGTTGCTCGCCACTCCGCCCGACAAATCTGGCTCACTGCTGCCGTATGTCGACAGCGTTTGCACTGTCGTTCGAAAAAACAACCATTCATTTGTGATTGAGATTGACAAGAGTGAGATGATTGCGGAGTTGGAAAAGGAATAATGTTTTCCATTGCGCAGTGCTTCGGGAGTACCTTTTGCATATTCCACAGGTTGAGTGATGGGTGAGATTACTTTTAGCCCATCACCTGATGTGAGCGTTGTGTTGAATACACTGCTCGATATTTTTGAGCGCCGCAAAACTCAGATCGCAAAAGCAGCAACGGAACGCGCTATACGTACTATTAAAGTGGTCATTGCTGATACTCCACTGCCGGCGTATTTTTCACAAACAGATCCGACGCCTCGCATAACCGCCAACGACCAATTTAAAATGCTTGCGCGGGCGGGGATACTCAAACTTAATTGGGTTCCTGGTGAAACCGGCCATATCCTCGAAGCTGTTGTACTTGAAATTGAACATGCAACACTTATTTATCAACTACTGAATCGCACCGCCCTGGCAGCTCAGCGTACGCACCTCGAAAGCTTACTGCTTGCTGAAAAATTTCGATTCAACGAGGATTGGCGTGCGCGAGCGCTGAGCCACATCTTGACCAACCTCCGCGCTGGGAAATCTCCCCTGCCCTTTAGCCTGACCGACACAGATCTGGACACAGATCTGCTGACCGTTTTAGAGGCTGTACCTGCACTCCAGGCGGAAACCCCCTACCGGGTTTTTAGCGTTCGCGTTTTCAACGACAGCAAACGCCTTGAAGCGCTCAAAAACCAGCTTGTCAGCCTGGCGCGGCTCGGCAACCCCGAATGGAAACATCTCCCCGCAGATGAAGTTTTACGTGAACTCAACCTGGTTGCCAACCCCAACTACCTGCACCTGGCGGGAAACTGGCAATTGATCGTTGCCAGCGGTGAAATTCTTAGTCTTGGTGGTTTCTCCCCAGCTCTTGGCTTCCCTGCTGCCCAAACTTCCAGCTTGCAAAGTGTCAAAATTCACGCGGAAGCTGTTCTGTGCATCGAAAACCTGACGACTTTTCACGAATTTATTCGGCACAACGGAAACTATCCTCCCGAAACGTAGTGGAGTGGACGCAGCCCAGACTTTGCAACTATCTGTACTTACGGTAACCCATCCCCTGCCACTCGCCGCATTTTGCGCCTGGTCCCCGCTTCCAGCCCGATCTATCATTGGTCTGATCTTGACTATGGTGGATTTAACATTCTCAGTCAACTGCGCCGTTTTGTTGATGAGCGTGTTCAACCTTATTGCATGGACATTGCCACCCTTGAAGCCAATTATGAACGCTCACGCCCGTTGACAGTTTCGGATCGTGCCAACCTGAAGAAATTGCTTCAGCGTCCCGAACTGCGCGACGTGCGCCCGGTGATTGAGCATTTGCTCAAGCGTGGAGTCAAGCTGGAGCAAGAGGGCGTGGAGAGTATTTGAACGGGTAAAATTGGGAATTTATATCAGGAGAACTATGACCATCAAATTGACCGAAGAAATTATCCAAAAGCTGGCAACTGAACGTAGCTACCAACGTGGGCGCGAATATTATCTTGCCGGGGCGATTTATAGTCCGGCCTGGCAAACCACACCCGGGGGAATTGTCCTTAGATCCATGTGTTCTGGCAACAGCGCTCACTATACTTTGCAGGTGGAATTGGATGAGAACGGTATCAATTCGACTTCCTGTACCTGTGCGTATGATGGTGATGGCGATTGTAAGCATATCGTTGCGCTGCTACTGGAATATCTCCACCAGCCCGAAAAATTCTTTGAAGAAAAAAGTGTGGCTGACCTGGTATCCGGCCTGGACAAGGAAGCGCTTATCGCGATTATTACCCGTCTGGTCAAACGCGACCCTGACTTGTACGATGAATTGGAACGGGCAATGCCAGCCGTGAAAGTGGTCACCCAACCCAGGGTTAGTGCGATGGTGGCGGCACCTGAAAAACGTAAAACCGATGTTTCCGAGCCGGTGTACCGCAAAATGGTTCAAAAGATTTTCAAACAAAGCCGGCATGCGGATTATTACGATGATGATGAGGTTGCTCCGGCTTATCTCGACGATTTGAAAGAAACGCTGGAAAGCGCCACACAGTATCTTGCTGCGGGTGACGCTGAAGGTGCTTTGATTATTTTAAGGGTTTTGTTCGAAGAAACGGTCGATGAGTACGACGGGGAAATGGATTATGACGGCGATGTGGCCGGTTTTATTCAAGACTTGGGAATGCCGTTGGCGGAGGCTATCCTGAGCGTAAACCTGAATGCTCAAGAGAGCGCAGAATTAAAAGATTCCCTGCAAGCAACCTACAATAAACTGGATGAATACGTTGAATCCAGTGAGTTGGATGTTGTTTTTAGCGCACTTCGCTATGGATGGGATGCAAGCCCAGATAGCGATTTGTATGCAGGTGAAGAAGAAAACGAAGTAGATGATGAAGAAAATGATGAAAATGAAGATGTTTGGATGGCTTTTTCTGCGCTCCAACAAGCTCGCTTAAATGTTTTGGAACGCCAGGGCCGCATTGACGAATACTTGCGATTGGCGCAAAAGGCGGATACCCATCGCTATGTACTTAAATTGCTCCAAATTGGTCGCATGGATGACGCTATCTCTGCCAGCCAAAAACTGATGAGCGCCAGCGCGATTCTGGATGTTGCCCAAAAACTGCGCAGTGTTGGCCGGCTCGAAGCTGCCATCACCCTAGCCGAACGCGGGCTGGAGCCGGGCAGTCATTTCGTCTATGAACTTGCCAACTGGCTGGCTCCGCTGGAGGAGGAACAGGGTCGATATGATAAAGCGCTGGTAGCATATCGCGCCGCCTACGATGCGCACCCGGCGATAAACCTGTATCGCCACGTCAAACGGCTGTCAGGAAAAAATTGGGAAACCCTGCGCCCGACGCTAACTCAACAAATCAATGAAGCGCAAAACCCCGATGTATTGGCGGATATTCACCTAGAAGAAAGTAATTGGGATGCCGCGATTGTGCTTGCAGAAAAATACACATGGTCTTCCAACTTGCTCGAAAAAGTATCCAATGCTGTGATTGCTTATCGCCCTGATTGGGTGATTAATACTGCTCTCAGACAAGCTACCGGGCTGATTGCGCCAACTCAGAGCAAACTCTACCCTGGTGCGGCAACATGGCTGGCACGCGCAAAGAAAGCCTATCAGCAGAAAAGTCAAATGGCAGAGTGGCAGGTTTACATCGAGCATTTGCGTACCACTTATGCGCGCCGCCCTGCATTAATGAAGGCAATCAAAGATTTATAATCCCAAAAGAAGTTTATTTCTGCCAATGACAGCTGGATAGTTTTTACACTCAAGCGAAAGTTATTCTCCAAGGATTTAACCATGAGCGAATACCAGTATTATGAATGGCAAACCCTCGAATGCCCGCTGAGCGCCTCTGAACAAAAAGCGCTGAATGGCCTCTCCAGTCACATTAATGTGACCTCTAGTCAGGCCATTGTCACCTACCAGTGGGGCAGCTTTAAATCCAACCCGATTGAAGTGCTGGCAAAATACTTCGATGCCTATCTGTATACCGCTAATTGGGGCACCCGGCGCCTGGCTTTTCGGTTCCCGTCTGGGCTATTGGAACCAGCGGCGATTGAAGGCTATTGCGATGGGGAGCATGTCGACCTGATATCCATCGGAGATGTGCAGATACTGAAATTTGAGATCAATCGCGAAGAGGGTTTTAACGAAGGAATTGATGAGAGCGGTTTGCTTTCAACTCTGGGACGTTTGCGCGATGACCTTCTTCAGGGTGATTATCGTGTTCTCTATCTTGCCTGGCTTAAAATCAGAGAGATAGAATCGAACTACGCTGCCGAAGATGAAGATGACCCGGAGAATTCTCTCAACGCGGTTGAACCCTGCTTGCCTGCTGGATTGAAACATCTGACGCCTGCGCTTCAGGCTTTCATTGATTTTTTTGAAATTGACTCGTTCCAGGTTGGTGCCGCTGCTGAACTCAGCCCGAGTTTGTCTCCTTCGCAAACGGCCGATTTGACCCGGTTGATTTCTCGCCTGACCCGTCAGGAATGTGACGAATTCCTGCTCAGAATTGTGAACAGCGAAGCCGGAGCGGTTGCAGCCTTGCGTAAAAGACTGCTTTCCTTTGAAAAGCCAACGACCGTTCCACAGACCGGGTCCCGCAGTTATGGTCAATTGCTTAAAACTGCTGAAAAATTAAGAAAAGCCGAGTTCGAGCGTCAGGAGGCGGAGCGCCGCCAGAAACACACTGCCGAAATGCAGGAACTTGCCAAACACGAAACTGAGACCTGGCTGGAGGCCGAAAAGACTCTGGCAAGTGGTTCTATCGCCCGTAATTATGACTATGCCACCAGTTTGCTGGATAAATTGCGACAGTTGGCGCAATTCCAGGGAACACAACCCATTTTCAATATGCGCTTGCGGGCTTTGGCCGAAAAATACAAAGGGCGCGGCGCACTGATTGAGCGTTGGAAGCAGAAGGGCTGGGTGTAAAGTGGTGTTCAGTTAACAGGCTAACTATAGATATTCAGAAAAAGGTTTTGGATTTGCAGCCAAGGTTTCACCGCTTGGAGGGCCACTACGATTCAAAATCATTATCTGAAAAGCAAATTGATCTGGACATTTATAAATCGTCTGTGACTTTCCAGCCCAGCCAGGCCAACTGTTGGCGGAGTGTTTCGATTTGGGCTGGGTCCGCGAAGAGCAGATCGGGAGCCCGGTGGCCTTTCAGGAGCGATTTCATTAATGGGCTGGCAATAACGGCCTGATAGATTTTTTCGCTCGGGCATTGGATGAGGATGACGTTCTGGAGTGTGATCGGGTAGCTTGTTCCAGCCCAGGAACGCAGGGCCAGTTCGAGCAGCGCAGGGATACTCGGTGGTGGTAACTCATATTTACGCGCAGCGGTCCTGGTTGGGAAGACCCGATTTTGGAGCAGGCTGAGCAGCTCTGAGAGTTTCCGACCAGGCTTTAGCGCTCTGCGGATGCTTTCGCGGGTAAGCTGCCAACTGCCATCTGTGGTGGATTCGGCCCATTGATCCAACTGGACGGCTGTCAGTAGATCGGGATGTTTGGTAGGCTTCCATTCGATGTGCCCGGTTTCGGTCAGGGTCAGGTTGGGTGGCAGGGTTTCGGCGTAATTAATCTCATCCCAACTTAAGGCCGGGGGCGTGGCATGCAGTAGCAGGAAGCGATCGGCAACGATGGTTCCTTTGATCCCCTGCGCCTGCCCGGCTTTGAGTGCATGGGGAGATGAAAACTCCAACAGGTTTGCTTGCTTGCGTAGAAAAATGCGCTCGCGCAGCGCTGCCCATTCGCGCAGCTCGACCAGGATATTTTGGGATAATTCAGTTTGAGAACCAATTTGCAAGGTAGAAACCAGATTGTCCAGGGTCAAGCCGCTTTCCAGTCCGCGATAAATGGATTCGCGCGTGAGACGATAGTGGGCGGTGTGTTTTTGGGCCTGGCTGCGTTCAGCGCAGCGTTCAAGAAAGGCCAGTTGGGGGGCATTAACCCTGTCCATATACACAATGATGTCGAAATTGGGTTGGACGACCCAGGCTGGGCCAATGGGGGTTGTCTGGAGGCTGGGGCCTGCCAGATTTGAGGCGGGCAGCTCGGGGTGCAGGGTTTCGCGTCCCAGGTCTGTCAGTCGAAATCCGACCAGTTGGTTGCCATTCATCAGTAGTTCAACCAGTCCTAAAAAGTAGAGCCAGGTAGTGAATGCGCTGACCAGCCAGGGTACTTCCTGTTTGAGCCATTGGGAGCGGATCGTTGCTTGCCATTCCGTAATTTGTCTATCCTGCTCGGCGGGTGTTTCTTTTCGATAGAACGATGGATAGGAGGCAATGTTGCCAAGTGAAAAGTCGTTGCCGATGCGTTGGAAGAGAGCCAACTCGAACTTTTGCAGAGAATAAAAGCCATCCGGGTTAAGTGGGAGGGCCGAGAGCGCCAAGGTTAAAGCCAGGCGTCCTTGCAGGCGAGCAGCGCCAGAGCTATCCCAATAGGTTTTGGTGTTGGAAATCTCCCACCAGTTTTTGGCATGTATCAGTCCTTCCATGAGCAGGCGTACTTGCTCAACTGGTGGACGTTGGGCAAACCTGGTGGGGGATTCGGCCAGCGTAAGCTGACCATCAGTGGATTTCTTGAGCAAATTGGAGAAACTAAAGGCTTCGAGCAAGGCTTGTAACGGGTTTGGGAAGAGGAACCCATCTACATCCATGTCTTCTTCGCGCCAGCGTTGGGCTTTGCGTATTTTAATCTCATCGCTGTTGCGCAGGGTGCCATTTTGGGTCAATTTTAACCCGCCCATGTTTTCGAGGGTTTGCAACAAGCCAATTACGTCCAGTGTCACGGCAGCCGGACGGCGGAAGTGGTTTTCTCCGGACACGCTTTCGGGCTTGAGATCGAAGAGTTTGTATTTTGGGAAGCCGACCTGCGCCAGGATGCGATCATCGGAATAAGCTATGCCGTAATGGCCATAATAACTATCTCCAAAATATTCCGGGTTGCGAGTGTCTAATGCCATTACCAACCCGAGGCGGAATAAATCCCTGGTGATAACCTGCTGGTAGTGATTCACCGGATGTTTGGGGTATTCGCCTAAGGCCTTGACGCCAATTGTGAGCGCGCTGCTATTCATTACGCCACCCATGTGCTTGAGCAAGGCTAACGCGTTGCGTTCCCAGGGTTGCAGGTTGGCAAGTGTTGCCTGTATTTTTTGAGGGTCTTTCAACGCGGCGCTCAGATAGGCGATACATTCATCTTTGCGCATTTTATAATCGCCGCCCCAGGCTTTGACCATTGGTTTGAGATCGGCTGAACCGACGCGTGGTAAAGCAGCATCAAAATAATGCGGCATGGATCAGGCCTCCAGCACTTTGGGGGTATGCCCCAATTTGAGTAAGTACGCCAGCAGGTTATCCATTTCGCCTGGGCTGACCACCGCCACGGTGGAGCCGAGCCGGGTGAGCAGATATTGGGCCGAACGGGGGTCGGCGTAGAGGTCATCCAGTATCAAATGATCGGCGACCTCGAGGATGGGTAGGTTTTTATGCAAAAAGGGATTGGTCATAGTCTTTCATTCTTGCAGCAGAGTCCGTGTTTATAATTTAGCTGGATGAGAACGCGTTACGGCTTCAATGTTATTTCACAATGAGGGCAGGCAGGTGTCTAGATCAATTATATCTAATTTTAATTGAGAGCTCATGCCCGTTACCGCGCCAACAGCTTCAAAGAAATGGCTGGGTGGAATTCCTTGAACGGCGAGATCGATATTTGATCAGAGTGTAAATCGCCCACCTTGTGCCAGGGGACCAAACAGAAAAAGAATAAGACGTGGAAAATGCCTGGGATGTGCGCAGATCAGGGATTCCGGGGTTGCATCGATTGATGGCGAAGCTGCTCTACGGTAAATCAGGATGATCCATACCTATGTCCTCAACCGTGGGCCAAAGGCAGTACGCAGTCCGTTGGATTGATAATTTGCCCTAGCGTGAATCATAAAAGCGCCTTCCAGGATTGGAAGGCGCTTTTATAAGCTATTTTTCTTATGCAGCGGTGGTAGCCACAACTGCCGGCCTGAATTTATACCCGTATTCCAGATATGCACCGCACTTGGATGATTATAGTGACGTTATAGTGTTGATAATTGATTAACCTGATGAAAGTATATGTTGATCAGGATCAATGAACGTTCTTATTCCAGAATCACTTTTGAAGTTACCGTTTGCCGATATTTTATCTAGAAGATTTAAGGGTGTTTGTCCCGTGTCATTAACGTAGGCATTGTCCGTTCGTATTCGATCAAGGTTTGCCCTTTATTAGTTGTTATCCCATTATTTGATATTGGCGATGTAATCACAACCGACAACAATATATGTTGGTTGTGAGATTGTTTATCCTTGGATATAGGGGCATGCCGCTTCAGAATTTCACAAACGATTACGTTCCCAAATTTCTGGGAGCGTAATCGTTATGGTTCAAAATGAACGCAATTATGACTGCTCGCTTTCCGGATCAGCTGATGAAGTCGTCAAATTATCCGAGGCGAGAGCTGCATCAATTTCCGCAGCAAGCTCATCAAATACATCATCGGAAATAACGCCATCATGCCGTAACCCCAACAAGGTGCTACGCTGTGCACGTAAACCTTCTCGTTGAGCAGTGTCGAGCTCTTCAGCTTCCAGTTTTGGCCTGGCTTTTAATATGTCGCGCACAGCACCTGCATAAACATTCACTTTTGCAGTGAGTTGAGGTCTGAGTTGCTCCCAGGCGTGGCTGGAAATCAACCCTTCAGCGTGACGACGTTCCAGATGAGTGATGGCGGAACGAGCAGCAGTCAGGCGAGCATGACGTTTTTCGTATTCCACCTGCTCAGGTGGCCGGGTGATCAGTCCCAAGTGACTCAACAGGGGCTTAATCGTGGTGCTTTGAACCAATAAGGTGAATAACACGACACCGAAGGCCATCAGTTTCATCAGCTCACGATCTGCACCCAAACCGGCGGGCAGGCTGAGCACCAGCGCCAGCGCAATGGCGCCACGCAGCCCGCCCCAATTGAGCACATGCATCCAACGAAGTGGAATGCGACCTGTAAAGCGATGCATAAGGCCGCCAAAACCATAAACAACCATCATACGTGCAGCCAGTACAGCGATAATTGCCCACAGCACTGGTTGCCAGGCCCCGAGCAGAGCTGGAAGATTCATTTTCAACCCAATTAATAAGAAAATTAACGAGTTTGCCAGGAAAGCTACATATTCCCAGAAATTATTGATAACAATACGAGTCGTTGGACTCATCCCTTGCGAGCCAAGATTGCCGTTTATCAGCCCGGCAGCCACGACCGCCAACACACCACTGAAATGGAACCGCTCTGCGATAAGATAAGCCCCAAAGGCTAACAGCGTTGTGAGGGTTGTCTCGATCAGGTAATCATCGATACGAGCAATTAAGCGCGATACCAGCCAGCCCAATACCAGCCCGATGGCAGTTCCGCCAATGGAAACACGGATGAAATCGCCCAGGCTTTCTATCAAGTTGAACTTCCCGGTCAGGGCAACTACAAGCGCAAGGTTAAACACCACAATCGCAGTGCCATCGTTGAGCAAACTTTCGCTTTCAATCAGTACCGCCAGACGCTTGGACACACCCAGCGTGCGAAACATTGACACCACTGCCACCGGATCTGTGGCGGAGATAAGCGCACCGAAAACCATTGCAACTGGCAATGCCAACGGGGTGGTCAGACTAAGCAGGCCGCCCACAATCAGTGTGGTCATGATGACACCCGGAACAGCCAGCACCAAAATTCCGGGCAAGTTGTGACGCAACTCATCGAAGTTGATGTTGAGGGCGGCTTCAAAGACCAACGGTGGAACAAACAGGGTCAGGATCAGTTCGGGGGTTAGATCTGCTGTGATGGAACGCTGTAAAGTAAGTATCAAACCCACCAGAACCAATGCCACCGTATATGGAATATTCAACCGCCGTACTGCAATAGCTACGACCGTCACAACCAGCAAGAGTTCAAGAATAATCGTCTCGGCGGAAAGGAACTGTTCCATTATGGTAGCTCTCCATCAGGTTGACGACACAGCCGCACGACTGCCTCACGGGCTGAGCCTTCAGCTACAACCACCAACACATCACCCGCTCGTAATACAGTCTCTCCGCGTGGAATAAAAACCTGCCCGCGACGCCGCACACTGGCGATCACGCACTCGCGAGGAAACGGAATTTCCTTCATAGGCTTATCAGCCGCCGCAGCGCCAATCTCTACTGCCACATCCGAGACATCCACGCGTGTCGGCGTCAACGCATCCAACCGGACAGCCTGCTCCTGATGGCGCTGCGTTATCCTGCGAGTCAGAGCGAGATTATAAGCATGAATAACATCTGTCCTTCGCAGGACTCCCAGCAATTTACGGGGATTCTCACGCGCGACCACTGGCAGGCGGCCCACATCGCGACTGCTCATGCGACGCAGCGCCATATTGAGGGTTTCGTCCGGAAACGCTACATCCACATCACGAGTGCAGGCTTCGCCCACAGAGTCGCCCTTGGCATGTTCGATATCCTGGACTGTCAATATGCCTGCCAGCCAGCCATCGGTGTTTATCACCGGCAGCCCATGATGCCGTGTTCGTGTCAGCAGTTCTGCAGCCTCCGCCAGACTCATTGCTTCCAGCAGCGTTTCGCTTTCGGCATGCATGGCATCGCCGACCGTGATCGCGCCCATCACTTCCACGTCGCGCCCACGATCAAGTCGGATGCCGTGACGAGCCAATCCCATCGCGTACATAGAGTCCTTTTGGATGCGCTGCGAGAGCAGCAGGCTGACTGCCACAGCGAACATTAAAGGCAGAATGATGCGATAATCGCTGGTCATTTCAAAGAGCAGAATGACGGCTGTCAACGGCGCGTGAACGGCCCCGGCCAATACGGCTGCCATACCTACCAGGGCAAAAGCCGCCGGACTTACCCCGAGACTCGGGAACAGGCTGGCTGCAAACAAACCAAACGCGCCGCCCAGGGTTGCACCAACAAAAAGCGCCGGCGCAAATACACCGCCAAAGAACCCGCCGCCAATGCTGACTGTGGTCAGGATGACCTTTGCAATCAGCAAAGCCAACAACAGCCAGATGCCCAGATCGTTCTTGTTCAATATCTCGCCAATAGTTTCATACCCCACACCAAAGACTTGCGGCAGGAAAAGCCCCACCAGGCCCACAACTAACCCGGCGCTGGCGGTTTTGATCCAGCGTGACACTTTCCAGCCGCCGAAAATATCCTGCATTTTGTAGAGCAGCCACACATAAAATGCCGAGACAGGCCCGGCCAGCAGTCCCAGCAAAAGGTAGAGCGGCAGTTCCCATGCGGAACTGAAAGCATACGCTGGTACCTTAAAAGCTGGAGAACTTCCTGAAGCTGCCTGTGTAAACACAGACGAAGTCACTGCCGCGACAAGGACCATGCCCAGCGCATTACCGCTAATCTCACCGAGTACGATTTCAAGCGCAAAGAACACACCCGCGATCGGCGCGTTGAAAGCCGCCGCAATGGCGCTGGCTGCGCCTGCGGCCACCAGTGTGCGGATGCGATCATCGGACATGTGGAACACCTGCCCAAACATCGAACCCAGGTTCGCACCGATCTGTACAGATGGGTCTTCCGGTCCAACCGAAGCGCCCGCGCCGATGGAAAGGATGGCAGCCAGGGTCTTTACGGGTGCTTTTTGATAGTGCAATCGCCCACCTGCTAGAGCTACCGATTGCATGATACCAGCGGTGCCGTGCAGCTTCTCATCACCAATGAAGTAATACCCAACCAATCCAACCACAAGACCGCCCAATACGGGAACGAATACTACCGGCCAACCGTTTGCTGCCCCAAAAGCAAATCCTCGCACCAATTCAATCAACCATTTGAACAGCCAGACTCCGGACCCAGTTGTCAACCCGACAATCACGGCTGAACCACCCAGGCTGAGTGTCTGGGAATTGGTGATGCGTGCAAACCAAAAAGGTAACCTTGTATGCATCCTAACCACCAGTTGATTCCGTAATGATCAGTTTTGGCTCGATTTTGACTTGCCTTTCCGCCAGCGGCTCGCCATTGATCAAGGCCAGCAACATATGCACCAATTGACGGGCAACATTTGACAACCGAATTTTTAGCGTCGTTATCGGATACTCCGTGTGGATCGCATCCTGCACCCCATCGAACCCGGCAATGGCAATTTCCCGCCCAATAATAAGTCTGTGCTCATGGGCAGCGTGAAGTACGCCAAAAGCAGTCTCATCATTTACACATAAAATTGCATTCGGTGGGGCCGGGAGAGCCAGCAACTGGCCTGCCACAATATACCCTCCGGTACTGGTCATATCTGCGGATTGACACATTTTTGGATCAACAGGCATGCCAAATTTTTCAAGAGCAGATTGGAACCAATGCAAACGGTCGATGTGATTGATTAAATTCTCGTGTCCCCCGATGAACGCCATACGTGAGAACCCATTCGCTAATAGATGTTGAACAAGCTCCACATAACCTTGCGCCCCATCAATTCGGATGTGGGGATACTCCAGGCCGTCTTGGGATTTACCCAACGCCGTAAAAGGCACGTTAGCGTTCGTAAGATATTGAACACGCCAATCCTGTTTCTGGATCCTGTTGAGCACGATTCCATCCACTTTGCGACTGTTAATCCAGCGTTCGTAGAGGCTGCGTTCCATCTCATCCGTTTTGGCATTGGCTACGAGCAGGTCAAAATTTTTCTCCGAGAGAGCATCTCCCAAGCCAGAGATAAATTCCATAAAGAACGGCTCATCAAAGCGTTGGGCATTGGCCGGGAGGATAAACCCAACCGTCTCCGCTTTTTGTCTGCGCAGCTGGCGCGCCGCGCGATTCGGGGAATAACCCATTTTTTGGGCAGTCTCGATTACGCACTGGCGCGTTTCGGCGGCCACATCACCATACCCGTCCAACGCCCGCGAAACCGTGGCAATGGAGATATTCATAGCTTTGGCGACATCTTTAATCGTTGTCATAAAGTTATCCTAAACGTTTAGGTAATAATACCATGTGGTTGGAAAGCAATCAAATGACTTGTCAGGGGATTGCAGCACGTTTTAGAAAATTTGATAAACCCCGGTGGGTTTGTTGCGCATTTACTTGGGCTAAGCCCGGGTTCCTGTGCAAAGCTTGTTGAAGCAGAAACCAAACATTAAATTTGCCCTGTATAGATTTGGGCAGGATTTGGCGAGCGGATTTTTTTGTATCTATTCTTTTTTTTGTTATCATTAATAGGCAAATCTTAATTCGAGTGTAACTTTTCCTTGACGAAAGCATCAAAATAAATAGATATATCCTTATTTTCAACTATCCAGAAGAGCCTTAAAATGAAACTGAACGAATCGAACATTGATCGCATTATTCGCGCCGTAGCCGGTGTCGTGCTTCTTTATCTTGGTTTTGGTGGCGTGCTTGCTGGTGAGCTGGGGATTGTGGCGGACGTGGTCGGTCTGGTCTTACTGATTACAGGCGCTATCGGCTTCTGCCCGCTTTACGCCATGATCAAATTCAGCACTCTCAAAAAATAAATATTTAACATCGAGATGCCGACGATTCTACCGTTAAGCTTGGATACAGGTGTATACATCAGCTGGAATGAACATATTTACCAGCTGATCATCATAAATATACGTGAAATAGAATTGGTATTGGATGCTTACCTGGCTGCTACGCTTGTTGACCACCTGGAAAAATTGTACTGATCAGACCGTAGGTTTAGTAAAGGAGACCATATATGCCTTTTTACGAATATCGTTGCAACGAATGTGGCGAGGCATTTGAAAAAATGATGCGCTTTTCCGAATCAGATCGCATCCCGACTTGCCCAAAATGTGAGAGTCAGAATACGCAGAAGAAACTTTCCAAAGTTGCCTCTCTCGGCAGCGGATCTTCGGACTCTGCCAGTGCTTCCAGCAGTTGTGGGCCATCCCGTGGCGGTTTTTCCTGAGCAGGGTAACCTATAATGGCCGTGCGCCGTTGACAAATAACCGCTTTAGTAAGAACCCTGAACGGAATAACTCACTATTAAATTTGGAATACACCAAGGAGCAGCATGGGTACAGCCACAGTAAAATGGATTGAAGGCAAGCAATTTATTGGGATCGATTCAACGAACCACTCGGTGGTTCTTTCCACACCAGATGAAGGGATTGGGATCAAGCCATCCGAGTTATTGTTGCTTGCATTGGCATCCTGCTCATCGGTGGATGTTGTGGAAATCCTGGCCAAGAAACGCATGACACTCATACATCTGGAAATCAGTTCCAGCGCCGAGCAGGACCAGGACCCCCCGTGGACGTTTCGGAAAATCCACATGCATTACAAGATCGGCGGTAAAAACCTGACAGAAAAAGCAGTGGCGCAGGCCATCCAGCTTTCAGAAGAAAAATATTGCTCGGTTGCTGCTACCATTCGGGCCACCGCACATATTACAACAGACTTTGAAATTCTACCGGATGCTGTTCCTACTGTATAACAGCCTGAAGCTACCGGCACAGTTCCCGTAAACTAAATATTAACTGACGGCCTTCAAGGTAAAAGCAAAGGTACTGCCCTGACCTTCGCCTGCTGACTCTACCCAAATATTTCCGCCATGGGCTTCGACCAGGTGCCGGGCGATGGTCAATCCAATTCCTGACCCACCGCCTGCCTGTCGCGATCTGGATTTATCTACCCGGTAAAAACGATCAAAAATATTCGTCAGGTGTTCCGGCGCGATCCCAATGCCAGTATCCGTTACTGAGACAAGCACATTATCTATTTGTCTGGAGGCGGTGATGGTCACCGATCCACCGGCCGGAGTATAGGCGATTGCATTTCCAAGCAGGTTAGTCAATACCTGCGTAATGCGATCTGGATCTGCAATGATGCGTGGAAGGCCAGCGGGGATGTTCGAGCGTAGCTCGACCTGCTTATCTCGTGCGCTGAGCGAAAGCCTTTTTATTGCTGTTTCCACAAATGGGGAAAAGTCCAGGGGTTGGAGTTTCAAAGAATAAGCCTTTGACTCCACACGGCTCAACTCTTGCAAATCATCAACGAGACGACTTAAGCGGTCAGCCTCAGCAAAGATTTGTTGGTACGTCTCAGCTTCTGGGGGAAAAATACCATCCATAAGACCTTCCATGTAACCCTTGATGGCCGTCAAGGGCGTGCGCAGTTCGTGGCTGACATCGCCGATAAGCTGGCGGCGCATCGACTCGACCCCTTCAAGCTGGCCTGCCATCTGGTTAAAACTGTCCGAAAGCTCTGCTAGCTCATCCACGCCAGTGACTTTGACGCGCTCATCATAATGACCTTTGGCGATGCGCTGTGAGGCAAGGGTCATCTCTCGCAGGGGAGTAACCACGCGGCGAGTGAAGAATACGCTCACCATTGCTACAACCACCGTGGCAGCCAACATGGCATAAACAAGTGACTCTACCAGGCCGGCGCGGAAATTCGCAAGCCCTTGTCCTTGTTGACCAAGTCCACGCCCAAGTGCCGGTCCGCCGCCCTGACCCTGTCCTTGCCCCATCATGCCAGGCCCCATGCCCGGTTGCGGTGTGCCAGATGCCGTCATGTAATGATTGTAAGCATAAGGGGCCGAAAATGGGATGACGATCATCATAACAATTACGATCACGATGAGAATGGCGATGTAAGAAAAGAGCAGCTTTATGCCCAGGTGATTTTGAATATATTTAATCATAGAGGTTCATCCTCAAAACGATAACCTACACCGCGCACAGTTGTTACCAGATTCTCCTCGCCAAGCTTCTGGCGCAAATGTCCGAGGTGAACATCCACCACCCGCATTTCCCCGAAATATTCCCCACCCCAAACCTTTTCAAGCAGCTGCTCACGGGAAAGAACTCTGCCACGATTCTCGGCCAGTGCATGAAGAAGATCAAATTCGATAGCGGTAAGTTCTACCAGCTGAGCATTGACTGTTACTTTTCTGGCTCCCGTATCGATTTGTATTTTTTTGAAAGCCAACACGGCACCATCCACTCCAGTAGCAGATCCCATCTGGAAGCGCCTGATCGCCGATTTTACACGGGCTACAAGTTCGCGCGGGCTGAATGGTTTGGTGACATAATCATCAGCACCGATGGTCAGACCAACGATACGATCGGTTTCTTCAGTTTTTGCGGTCAGCAGAATCACATAAACATTTGATTCGCGCCGCAATCGAGTGAGCAGTTCCAGCCCATCCATACCGGGCAGCATAACATCGAGAATGATCAGGTCTGGCTTGAAAGCACGCGCAGCTTTTATACCAGAGTTGCCGTCTGATGCGGTGAAAACTTCGTATCCTTCAGGTTTTAAGTAAGCATTGATCAGATTGACGATTGACGGTTCATCATCGATTACAAGTATCTTGGTCATAAGGTTGTTTCGCTTTCATATTCCCAGATGTTTTCAGTATTTTCGGTAGGTAATGTTTATAGTATAGCCGCAAGCCATAAAGTACCGGTAAAGCCATTTTGAAGGTTGTGTAAAGACAAGATCAGTTAAATATAGAAGACCTCCGGACTATTTCACTCCGAAGGTCTTCTGTATCAATTCTTGGCTAACATTGGCGTGACGTATTTCTCAAGGGTCTCGCGATTGATCTCTCCGGTCCACATCAGACGAACAGTGCCGGTCCGGTCAATCACATACGAATTGGGCAAATTGCCATTTTTGAAAGCATTCAGGGACTTTCCATCTGGGTCAACCCAGACGGAGAATGGCATCTTGTACAGATCGGCGAATTCCTGTACCTGATCTTTGGATTCGCCGGCTTCAATCGCCACGATCATCAGCCCATCTTTAGCATGCTCATTGTAAAAGTCCACCAATGTGGGCATCTCTGCTTTACAAGGCGGACACCAGGTAGCCCAATTGTTGACCAGCACTACTTTATCATGAAAATCAGCCAGGGATTCGGTTTTCCCCTTGGTATTTTCAAGTGCAAGCGCAGGAGCCTGGTAGTTCACTTCAACTGGGATGGTGGATAGTACTTGCGTCGAGACCGGAAATCCTGCTTTCGGCATATTGATAAACAGCACTACGGCCAGCGCCATCAACCCCAGACCAATCACTACTGCCAGGGTAGTGTTCCGTTTTTGTTGAGCATGTTTCTGACGAAATTCGGCGCGATTGTTCATTGAGTACTCCCGGATTAGTTTCGTTCCACGCAATAACTTTCGTAGGCCACCGCGTCCAGCAAACCAACAGCTACGCCGCCCTCAAGTTGGACAAACCAGGAGCCATAAGGGTCGCTGTTAATATTTTCCGGATTGTTGGCTAATTCTGCGTTGATCGCGACAACCTTACCGGCGGAAGGGGATAGCACATCGGAAGACGCCTTGACTGATTCAACGGACGCAATGGCACTGCCAGCCTCAACCATTTCGCCGATTCTGGCGCGAATATCAAGAAAAACGATATCTGAAAGCTGGCCTTGAGCATAATCGCTAATGCCCACTTTGCCAGTAACTTCGTCGAGCCACTCATCGGTTTTTGCATATTTAAGATTGGAAGCATCGGGCATGATTTTTCTCCTCGGGTGAATTTTGGAAAATTAGTTTGCTAACGCGCGCATAATTTCAGAAATAAGTTGTTTTTCTGGAACGGCGCCAATGACGGTACCGGCGCCGGCATTAATGGTGGTCTGTGGCACGCCGCTCACACCAAACATGTTGGCCAGTTCGGGAAACTCGGTCGCTTCAACCCCTTCGGCACGGATCATACCTGGATTTTCCATTGCCATTCTATGGGCCAGGATGACCGCTTGGGGACAATATGGACAGGTGGGGGTGACAAACACCTGCATGTGCAAGGGCTTTTCCAGCTTTTTGAGCTCTTCACGAACCTGTGCGCTCAATCCCGAGTCGCGACTCGAAACGAGTACGATATCATTGATCAACGTACTAAATTCATGACCAGAGGGAACACCAGAGTATTGGATGCCAAAATCCTTGACCAGGTCGCCATCCTTGCCTGCAATCACACAATACCTGGTACTCTATCGACCTTGAATTGTTTGGCAACCTGGGCATCTGCAGACAGGTCATATACACTCAAACCAATGCGGCTATCGATTGCAGAAACTTCTTCCAATAATTGGCGGGTATCGGGGCAGAAATCACATTCGTCTTTTAAGCCAAAGTATAAAACCTGGACAGGCTCTTTCATTTGGGCAAATATTTCCTTGATTTGACCGACTATTTCATTACTAAGAATCTTTCCCATAATTTACTCCTAATGTTTGGTTTATATTTTGTTAGATGTTTTTGTCCTTTAAAAGTTACGTTCTTGGTGATATTCAAACAAGAAAATGCAATAGGCGAAGTAGAAAAAGGTCAGAAATTAGGTAATGTAGGTTGTATGCCAATAGGTAGTTTGTGAAAAAAACTATGTTGAACCCGTCAAACAATAACATGCTTTGGGTTGGAACGATTGGGAATGTCTCCTAGGATGAAAGTATTATTTTTTTGAAGAAATTAATTCCATAACCCGTATCAATTGGAATGGTTTAGTACTTATGGTGCTGACTTGAGGGATGGTTTTGGAGTGAATTCATTGCAGAAATTGATTTGGACTTGTTGGGCGAATTTCGAATGAGAGTTCGTCCTACCGTTTGGTTTTATAACAATAATAACTACTTCATGCAGGGGGTTTGTTAAACCAGTATTTCTAAATCGATACTTGTATTAAATCCTGAGTTGATCCTTTGAACACAATTGCGCTATCAGTTTGGTGCTACAGCCTTGCCAATACGGCTAAAGGTTCCCTGTTATCAGGTTCACCAATTAGTGATGCTACATAAGAGATGTAACCTATTCGCCCACCTTTATCTACCAGTACCACGGTCGGGGTTCCTGCCAAAAAGAATTTTTTAATCTGGAAATATTCTGCTGCTACATTTGATGCCCTGTCACTTAATATTGGATATTGTGTGTTATTTTGCTTAATATGACCTTCGATCATTTTTGGACCATTCGGGACAATCAGCAAAACTTCTGTGTTCAAAGCTTTAAATTTTTGATAGTCATGTCGCAACTGCGCCATATGGTTTGTGCAATGTGGTCAGACAAAACCAATATTGAAAACCAATAGCACATTTTGAGTCCGGTTTACATCAGAAAGCTTAAACAGCACTCCATTGTGATCAGGCAGTGCAAATTCTGGTGCAAAATCACCTACAGTTAGTCGATTCATCACTTTATCCTGATTTTCGTATTTGTTTCTTATTTTTACAGTTAACAGGGTGAAGCACCCAGTCAGCAAATCCTGGGCAGCATTTCACCTGAGAGCATATCCACCACACGTGTACTGCCCAGCGCAGTCTTTAATAATACACGTCCCTTCGGTTCAGCCAACACTTCTCCAATAATCACTGCATCTTCTCCGTAGCGCGTTTTTTTCATGACAGCCAGGACCTGGCTGGCATCTTGCGGCGCTACGATGCACAGCAATTTGCCCTCATTGGCGACATATAAAGGATCAAAGCCCAACATCTCACAGGTTGCGCTGACCGCAGTATGGACCGGTATGGTCTGCTCTTGAATAACAATTCCAATATTGGATTGCGCTGCAATCTCATTCAGGGTAGTCGCTACTCCGCCGCGCGTGGGATCACGCAGCACATGGATATTTTTACTCGCATCCAGCATGGCTTCGATCAAATGATTGAGCGGAGCCACATCGCTTTGAATATCGGATTGGAAACCCAGTTCGCCACGCGCACCCAGCACTGCAATCCCATGATCGCCGATCGACCCCGAAAGGATGACCAGATCGCCTGGCATGGCGTTTGCCCCACTGATGTGAGCTCCCTCACGCACCAGGCCCACGCCAGCTGTGGTGATATACAAGCCGTCGGCTTTGCCACGCTCCACCACCTTGGTATCGCCCGCCACAATTTGTACGCCGGCTTCTTCAGCCGCCTGCCGCATCGATTCAACCACCCGCTGCAACACATCCATTTGCAGGCCTTCCTCGAGGATAAAGCCCGCAGTCAGATACAACGGCTTTGCACCAAGCATCGCCACATCGTTGACTGTACCGCATATGGCCAGCCTTCCAATATCCCCACCAGGGAAGAACAGTGGAAAGACGACATGCGAATCGGTACTGATGGACAAGCGCTGCCCCGGACCCAGCTCTAGCAGGGCCGCATCATCGCCTGCCTGCAAGGCTGGGTTTTGGAAGGCAGGCAAAAAAGCCTTCTGGATCAGCTTGTGACTCATCCGTCCGCCCGCTCCATGCCCCATGACGATTTGCTCACTGTGCGGTAGAGGCGCTGCGCATACAGCACCTTCGATGGTTACTGTTTCGTCGCTCATTTTGTTACACTCTGTTTCAAGTTAACGTGTCCGTAACGGTAATACGCCGCGCAGGCACCTTCAGATGAGACCATGGTTGCGCCCAGCGGTTTTTCAGGCGTGCATTCTTTTCCAAACGCAGGACAATCATTCGGTTTCATTAAACCCTGCAATATCTGGCCTGCAATACACAGCGCAGATTCTTCGGCGTGTATTTCCGCCACGTCGAAGCGTTTCTCGGCGTTAAACTCATCAAATTCGGGTCGCAAACACCAGCCGCTCATCGGGATCATGCCGATGCCGCGCCACTTGCGGTCACATTCCATGAATACTTTATTGATTGCGGCCTGGGCTGGTTTCAACCCTTCAAAAGTCACCGCGCGCTGATAGGCATTGGCAACTTCCACTTTGCCTGCTTCCAATAATTGCACGGTGACCAGGATGCCCTGCACAATATCGAGCGGTTCAAAACCCGTCACCACCATCGGAATTCCAAACTTCTCCACCAGGGCTGGATATTCCCAATAACCCATAATGGCATTGACATGTCCGGCCAGCAAAAAACCCTGCACCCGATTGTGCGGCGAACTTAAGATGGCACTCATCGCTGGTGGTACGCGCACATGCGAAACTAAAACAGAAAAATTCTTCAAACCCAGGCGCTGCGCCTGTAAAACACTCATCACATTGGCAGGCGCGGTTGTTTCAAATCCAATCGCGAAAAAAACCACCTGCTTTTCAGGATTCTTCTCGGCCAGCGCCACTGCATCCAACGGTGAATAGACAACGCGCACATCCCCGCCCTGGGCTTTGACCGAAAACAGGTCAGACACCGAACCGGGAACGCGCAGCATATCTCCATAGGAGCAAAAAATTACCTCAGGGCGCGCGGCAATCGCCAGGGCTTTGTCTATCAACTCCAGCGGAGTCACGCAAACAGGACAGCCGGGACCATGCACCAGGTCAATTTCGGGGGGCAGCAGCTGGTCGATCCCATGCCGAACGATGGCGTGCGTTTGCCCGCCGCAGATTTCCATCAGGGTCCAGCTATGGGTCACAGTTCGGCGGATCTCTTCAATGACATTTTTTACCAGGGCGGCATCACGGTATTCTGTGACGTATTTCATGCCGCCAACCCTGGTCCCAATTCTTCATTAAAACTGCCAATCTCTCTTAAAAGATCAAGGGTTTCGAAGGCTTCCGCTTCACTTAAGATGCTAATCGCAAACCCGACGTGGATGATGCAGTAATCGCCAACCTGCGCTTCAGGCACATAATTTAGACAGGCTTCGCGGAAGACACCATCGAAATCCACTTTAGCCATGCTCAATCCATTTTTTTCATAGACATTAACAATCTTGCCCGGTACTCCTAAACACATTTCAACCTCTCAATCTACTTGCTGCAATTACGGCTTGACCCAGCGAGAGCCCGCCATCGTTGGTTGGTACTTCATGGTGTATGTATACACTGAAACCTTGTTTTTGCAATAGTGACAAAGTTCGTCGTAATAGTGTGACATTCTGCCAGACTCCGCCCGATAAGACCACTGAGCGTATGCCCGTCTCGACACTGATTTTTTGGACAATTGCGCGAACCGACTCTGCCAGCCCGTTGTGAAAGCGCGCCGAAATTTTTTGAACGGGGATGCCCGCCAAAACATCCGTCACCAAAGCCCCGATAGCGCCGCTTAGCACGACTTCATCCTGCTCCAGTTCAAAATGATATTGCCCAGATTCATCTGAATCTGCCAGAGCTTCGAACTCGATTGCTGCCTGGCCTTCGTAGTTAACTTTTTGACGCACACCCGCCAGGGCTGCCGCCGCGTCAAATAATCTTCCCATCGATGAAGTCATGGGTGTATTGATTCCCTTCTCCAACTGCATCCGCATGGTAAATTGGTCTTCTGCGCAAAATGCCTGCACAGGTTCCAGACTCTGATCCCATTCCAGCCCAAGACTCCACAATAAAGATAAAGCAGTGCGAGCCGGTTTTTTGATTGCGGCATCCCCGCCGGGCAGAGGGAAATATTTGAGGTGCGCGGCGCGTTGATAGTTTTTATAATCCGCAACCAAAAATTCTCCACCCCAAATTGCGCCATCCTCGCCATAACCCGTGCCATCAAACGCGACACCAATCACAGGCTCATGCAGTCCATGTTCCGCCATACCTGCCGCGATGTGCGCGTGATGGTGTTGGATCTCGAAGGCGGGTAAGTTTTCACGTTCGGCGCGTTCCAGCGCGTATCTGGTTGCGAGATAGTTGGGGTGCTTATCGTAAGCCAGCGCTTCGGGCCGTACGCGAAATATTCTTTCAAAATGCTGCACGCCCTGTTCAAAAGATTGCAAGGTCTCGTAATTTTCCATGTCACCAATATGGTGGCTTAAAAATGCATAGTTGCCATTTGTGACGCAGAAGGTGTTCTTCAGTTCAGAACCCACTGCAAGAAGCTGCGGAACCTGGAAGGGAAGCCTGACCGGAAATGGGCAATACCCACGCGAACGACGCAGCGGGTATGTGAAGGCTGATTCGGGTCCATCTTCTTCAGCACTAGCAGTTGACCGGTAACTGATGACCCGCACCACGGAATCGTCACAGCGTACATGAATATCGCGGTCATGCAGCAGAAAGGCATCGGCCAGATTGGCTAAGCGTTTGCGTGCTTCATCATTTTCTGTTGCAATGGGTTCATCCGAAAGATTACCACTCGTCATGACCAGTGCTTCGGGGAAGTCTTTTGATTTTTCAAGCAGCAAATAATGCAGCGGTGTGTATGGAAGCATCACGCCGATCCAATCTTGAAACGGTACCACCTCTTTTGCAATATTGGATCCGGACTTGCGTTTCAACAATACGATTGGCCGCGCATTGGATTGCAGCAAGTCACGTTCGGCATCCGAAACAAAGCAATGTTTTTGAACGGTTTCAAGATCCGGCAGCATCACCGCAAAAGGCTTGTCCACGCGCAGTTTGCGATTGCGGAGTTCGGTGACAGCCTGTTTACTTGTCGCATCACAGGCGAGATGAAAACCACCCAGCCCTTTTATGGCAACAATTTCACCTTTTGCCAGGGCAGCGCGTGTTTCAAAGATGCCGGCTTCTGATTCAGGCATATTTTGAGCCTGCCCACGCTCAAAGGAGACTTTCGGTCCACAGACACTGCAGGCCACAGGCTGCGCATGGAACCTGCGGTTTGTTGGGTCGGTATATTCGCGTTCACAGTCCGGACATAACTTAAAACCGGCCATGGTCGTCCTGGGGCGGTCATAGGGAATGTCCTTGATGATGGTGAAGCGTGGTCCACAGTTGGTGCAGTTGATGAATGGATAGCGATAGCGCCGGTTGCTTGGGTCAAAGAGTTCCCGCAGGCAGTCGCCGCAAATGGCGATATCCGCTGAGATTGGCTGAAATGCGCCCGCTACTTCTTCTGAGTGAACAATTTCAAATGCGTGAAAGCCGCTGGCAGAACGAAAAGAGGTTGAAAACTCATCGATACGGGCGAGCGGCGGTGCTTCGGCTCGTAAGGCTTTTACGAAGGCATCCAGCACCTCCGGCTCTCCATCGACTTCGATATCCACACCTGCCGAAGAATTACGCACCCAACCATTAAGTTTCAGCCGCGCGGCAAGATTATAAACAAAAGGTCGAAAACCCACCCCTTGTACTACCCCGGTGATGTGAACCTGTAAACCCGTATTAGCGTTTTGTGTTTTCAATCAGCCATTCCAGCCAGGCATCGAGACCCTCACCAGTGGTACAGGAGAGCGGAAAGGTAACTACACCCGGATTTAGAACCTGCACTCCGCGCTCGAAGTAATCCATCCTGAAGGAAACATAGGGTAGGAGATCGATCTTGTTGATGACCAGCGCATCTACACCGCGGTAGGTACCTGGATATTTGTATGGTTTGTCGTCACCTTCTGGAATGGAAGCGACCAGCACAGTCTTATGTGTGCCAAGTTTGAAGTTTGCCGGACAAACAAGATTGCCAACATTTTCAACGATGAGCAGATCAAATTGTGTCAGATCGAGTTGCTCGAGCGCACCTCTCAGCATGACAGCATCCAGATGACATTCCCCACCGGTGTTGATCTGGATGGCAGCGCCTGCGCCAGCCGCCGCAGCACGGTCAGAGTCGATGGATGTGGCTATATCACCGTCTACAGTTGCCACCCGCAGTTTACCTTTTAGTTTTGGCAGTGTTTGCTCGATGAGCGAGGTCTTGCCTGCACCTGGCGAAGCAAGGATATTGATAGAGAAAACCCCGGCAGCATCGATTCGAGCGCGGTTTTCCTGCGCGAGGTGGTCATTGGCGTTGAGGATATTTTGAACTATGGGGATGTTTTGTGGCATGCTAAATCTCACTTTATTTTTAATGAATAGCGTCGGTATCTTTGTGTTTAAACAACGTAATATTCATTCCACGTCAATTGATTCCAGCAAAAATTCTTCACCTGCTAGTATTTTTGCACCTGCGCCACCGCATTTCGGGCAAACCAATTCTTTCTCTTCAGGATGATACTTCTCCGCACAGGTTATACACTGCAATTGAGCGGGCACACGCCGAAAATTCAACACCGCCTTCTCAGCGATGGTATCTTTTGCGATAATCTCCCAGTAAAACTGTATCGAATCATCCATCATACTGGCCAGTTCACCCATCACGATATTCAGGGCTGTGATTTGAGTTGCATTGGCTTTTGATGCATTATCAAGAGCGATCTTCAACAAGGATTGGGTGATAGGCAGTTCGTGCATATCTTACTTTACTCGTTCTTTTCTGTCAGGTTGTCACGCAAAGTGCGCAAACCAGTACCAATCTCAGCAGCAATTTTACTGATGCGCCCTGCACCAAATAGGATGAGGATCGTAACAAGGATAATTAACAACTCGGGGATACCCAAACCAAACATGATAGCTCCTTTTTTATAGCAACAAACCCCATTCTGCTAGAACTCGCTCGGCACGCGTTAATATTTCTGGCATAACGATCTCGATTTCCGGGCTGAGACCGTAACCAATGGACATATCCACAGGTTGGGCGCCAACCAGATGAAGGTATTCTGGGAACAAATCGCGGAACTTTGCCAGTCCAAGCACTTCTTGAAATGTGATCTGATGATCAGACATTTTAATATTACGATAAAGCGGTATTTCGTCTTTTTCTAATTCAATAATGCTTCCAGGCAGGGAAAAGCGTGAAACCACCGAGTCAAGCACCAACAAATGGCTGGCTTCCTCGACCCACGGCAGTAAATTTAGACCCAGCGCACCGCCATCCAGAAATTCCACTTCAGGAGCTCGCTCAGCCAAATACTTTTGAAGTAATTCCAGGGCATGTACGCCAAGACCTTCATCTTTATTGAGTGTGTTGCCAAGCCCCATGACAATTTTTCGGGTTGGGTGGGTCATTCTCAGCTCCTGGGATATTATTTACAAATTAAGAAACTTCAAATTCTAATTTTTAAGCCTGGCCTTCGCTCACCGGCCTCGATGAGCGAAGGCTTCAAACAGGAGAATGTGATTCCTACCTGGCAATCAGTGGTTCAACCATTGCTTTTTCCTCGATAGCCACCTGCCCCATGATGCGGGCAATATTGCCACCGAACATTTTAGTCATTAAACCCATGTTCATTTCGGCAATATAAATTTTTCCATCGTTGCCTTTGTAAACGGCCATGCGGCAAGGCATAATTGCTGTAACAATTTTGTCTTTATCCTCTTTCAAGATGTTGTAGGCATGAGCTGGCTGGCAAATAGACAGAATTTTTAGCGGGGTCATATCGGGGAACCCTGAGTCAACCAGGGTTTTCTGAATATCATAAATCTTCGGCACTTTCCATTTGCGGTCGAGAGCGCTTTTTTCAAGTGCAGCGACAGTTTCTTCTAGCGGAAGTTTGCTCTCGTGTACCTGGATCATTAATTTTGGCATTAATATCCAAACAGCAGCACCAGTAATGGCAATTCCAACAACCAGACCAACCAACAGTGAAATCGGTTCCATGATAAGTATCCTTTTTCTGGCCCGTGGCATAAAACCTGAGGGCCTTTATTGTGAAAGAACTAGCTGACGCAGACGCTCATGCCTGTCGCAGTTTCGCCAAGATCGTTTCCATCGGCGTCGACCATATGAATGGCGCATGCCATGCAAGGGTCAAACGAGTGGATTGTGCGCAAAATTTCGAGTGGTTCGTTTGGTTTTGCAAGCGGCGTGCCCACCAGTGACATTTCGTAAGCACCCGCCTGTTGTTTATGATCACGCGGCGAGGCGTTCCAGGTGGTTGGGACAACCATCTGATAGTTGCTGATTTTGCCGTTATCGATGACAACCCAATGGCCGAGCGCGCCGCGCGGAGCTTCCATATATCCAAAACCTTCGGCGTGGGATGGCCAGCTGGTTGGTTCCCACTTATCGTTGTTGAAAGTCTTGGTGTCGCCCGCTTTGATGGTGTCTATAAGTTCGTTGTAAGTGCTGAGCATTAAATCAGCAAAGACTTTGGTCTCGATGGCACGCGCGGCAGTGCGTCCCAATGTGGAGAAAACTGCTTCGAGCGGCGCACCGAGGGTCTTGAGCACCATATCTGTCAATTCTTTGGTCTGCTGATGGCCGCTCGCATACATGGCCAACACACGCGCCAATGGGCCAACTTCCATTGGGGTATCAGCCCAGCGTGGTGACTTAAGCCAGGAATATTTCTGTTCTACTTCAAGCTGCTGATAGGGTGGTTTGGGTCCGGTGTAATTCAGTTTGGTTTCGCCCTTCCAGGGGTGAAGTCCCTGTTGGTCGCCACCAGAATACTCGTACCAGGAGTGTGTTGCAAATTCTTTCATCTTGTCAAAATCACGAGGGTCGGGCACTTCGATGTGGCTCAGATCACGCCCGGTGATGACGGCGCGCGGAACAACGTATTTTGATATATCACTATTGTCGGTATCCGGGAATTCGCCCCAGGTCAGAAAGTTACCGAGTCCCTCGCCAATACTGGCATAATCCAAATAGTATGGCGCAATCGCCAGCAAGTCAGGCAGGTAAACCTGATCTACAAACTGGATCATGCGGTCAATGCTGTCTTTGATGATCTCCAGACGCTCGGCGTTGAGGGCGGTGTCACTGTTCAGATCAATTGGCATTGGCACGCCGCCAACCACGAAGTTGGGGTGCGGATTTTTGCCACCGAAAATAGTATGGATTTTGGTGAAAGTACGCTGGGCATCCAAAGCTTCCAGATAATGTGCTGTTGCCAATAAGTTAATTTCAGGAGGCAGTTTATATGCGGGATGGCCCCAATAGGCGTTGGCAAAAATCGAGAGCTGACCGCTTTCGGCAATTCCCTTGACCTTTTTTTGGACATCGGCAAAGTAACCAGGAGATGAATTAGCCCAGGGCGAGATACTCTGCTGGATGCGCGAAGTTTCGGCCGGATCAGCTTTGACAGCATTGACGACATCCACCCAATCCAGGGCGTGCAGGTGATAGAAGTGCATGACATGGTCATGCACATATTGCTGGGCAATCATCAAGTTGCGAATAAGATTGGCAGCTTTGGGAATCTGAATGCCAAGCGCATCCTCCACCGAGCGGATTGATGCAAACGAATGTACGGTCGTGCAGACACCGCAGGTGCGCTGAGCAAAGGCCCAGGCGTCGCGTGGGTCGCGCCCTTTTAAAATAATTTCGATCCCGCGCACCATCGTACCGGAGGAATAAGCCGTTTTTATTTTATTGGCTTCGTCCAGTTCGGCTTCGATACGCAGGTGACCTTCAATACGGGTAATGGGATCAACAACAATGCGTTGTGCCATAATTCACTCCTTTATTTCACGATTAAGGCGTCGGCGACCATCTCGATCAGGCCTTTGACTTCTACCGGCGAGTTGAAATATTTAAAGCCGTCTTTCAGCTGCGCCTGGCAGTTGTCGCAAGTACTGACGACCACGTCCGCACCTACGCGCTTGACCTGCTCCATCTTGAGTTTAAAGACAGCCATACGATTTTCGGCCGCTGAAGGGATGGAACGCAACCCACCGCCACCGCCACAGCATAAAGCTTCTTCACGGTTGGGGGTCATTTCCTTAAATGTTTCACCCGCCAGCAATTTCAAGGCATAGCGCGGTTCATCCATAATTCCACCCGCACGCTGGATTTTGCACGAATCGTGAAAAGTGTAAGTACGACCATCAGCAAAGAAACCTTCTTTGATCTGGATCTTACCTTCCTTGATCAGATTGGGTAGCAATTCAGCGATATGAGTTACAAAAAATGGCAACTCCTCACCAAAAACGTTCGGCACGGCATCGCGCAAAGTGGTGAAACCATGGCCGCATTCGGTCACGAGCAGCTGCTTTACACCCAACTCTTTGGCAGTCTTCAAAATCTTACCCGAGAGTTCCTTCTGCACCTTGGGATTGCCAATGATGGAGCCCATATTGAAAGCATCGCGAGCGTTCAAACTGACCGTCCACTTGATCCCGGCGGCATTCAGGATTTTTGCGAGGTCGTAGAGATTTTTTTTCTTGGAGCCAATCTCCAGACTTGTAAAGACCACCAGCATGTCGGCACCCTTGACATCGATTGGAGCTTTAATACCGGTTTCGGTTTCGAGTGAGGCAAACCAATCGGCAAACTCCTTCTCACCCGCACCGTTGGGACTGCCCACTTCGGCTTGAATCTTTGTTTTTTCCACCAGCCCGGCGGGAGCAAACCCGGCAGCAGTTATCCCTGCACGAGTCGTAGCAATCAGCGAATTGATTTCGATGCCCATCGGGCAGGCGCCACCGCACTTACCGCAGACCGAGCAGGCTTCAAAATCCACCTTACTCCACTCTTTCAAGTCATCATCTGTCAGTTGTTTTTCAATGCCCAGGGCCACTTTCATTTTGCCAACCAGTGTAAAACGCTGTTGGTAAGCCCGGCGCAGGGGTTCCACCTTCCAAATGGGGGTATATTCTGGTTTACCGGTTGCCAGATAATAGGGACAGGCATCGGCGCACATACCGCAGCGAGTACAGGCTTCCAGTTGGCAGGCAACCCATCCGCCGGTCTTTTTTACAAAAAAGTTCATCGTAGGTTCTATTGACATCTCAGCCTCCTACGGCATCACGTTGCGTTTGCCCCACTCCACCCCGTGAATGGTACGCGAGAGGAAGTAGAACATGAAGTGGGAAATCCGGCTCAAAGGGATCCAGATCAGCAGTATGTTAATTGACATCATGTGTATGATGAAAAGATTTTCATATGGTAAAAACATATGGTGGGTCAGCATGTAACCAGAAATCATCGGCAGAAAAACCAGCAGCCAATTTAAAACTTCGGCCACACCGGTGAGCAGCTTCATAACCGGATGCACCATGCGATTGACGATCAGTGCAATCATGGCGATGATGCCAACCGCTGCCATCCAGTCCACAATCGGTAGGGGCAGGGTTGGCCAGCCAAAACCAAGCAGGCTTTTCCAGACCAGCATATGGGCTGCGCCTAAAATTAAAACTACAAACAGGCTCAAATGGAACAATCCGCCAGCCAGGTAGATCACCGGGTTGCGCGCGTAGGCTTCTTTTTCTCTTGGGATAAAGGGAAAAATGATCGCCCCACGCAGGAAAGATTTGACCACCCCAGCGCCCTTACTGCCGCGCGGCTTGGCCAGGTCTTTCGTCCATCCCAGGCCAACGACTGTTATCAGACGATAGATCATACCGCCGATAAAGAACAGCAGTGCTCCATAAAACATGGGACCGCGCACAAATTCAAGCATGCTTTGAGCGTTCATTTGGAACCTCCTTTAGGCGCTTCGAGCGCTTTCTTCTGGGTGTTATTGGAGATAGCCACACCTGCACCGATAACCGCCCCTGCAGCGACGGCCGCTCCGACTGCGGTTATCTCAGGCCGTTCCAAAGGAGCTGATTGACCCTGGTAGAACCCGCCGCCATCCCAGAAATCTGGTTGCGAACAACCCAGGCAAGGGTGGCCAGATTGAATTGGAAACGATAATCCCGTATCCCATTTGATCGTGGCGCAAGAGTTGTAGGTGGTGGGGCCTTTACAGCCCAGCTTATATAAGCAATGACCTTTTTTCGCGCCTTCGTCATCGAAGGAGTTGGCAAACTTGCCCGCTTCGTAAAACGGACGGCGCAGGCAGCGATCGTGGACAGTCACGCCGTAGAAGGTCTTTGGACGGTGCAAGCCGTCCAACTCCGGCAGGGCGCCAAAGAGTGCGAAATGCGCGATAACGCCGACTGTGGCTTCGGGGATGGCCGGGCAGCCAGGGATGTTAACGACTGGCTTATCGGTAATTATTTCCCAGACGCCTTTGGCGTTGGTGGGGTTGGGCTTGGCCTTGGGCAAGCCTCCAAATGAAGAGCAGTTTCCAACAGCAATAATGGCGGCAGCACCTGCGGCAGCTTCCTTGAGAATTTCTTCGCCTGTCCGACCACCAATCACGCAGTAAAGGGCTTCATCTCCAACAGGAATGGAACCTTCTACAACCAGAATATACTGCCCGGCATATTTTTTCATCGCCTGCTGCTTGGCTTCTTCCACTTGGTAACCTGCAGCCGCTGAAAGAGTCTCATGATATTCGATAGTCAGGGTGTTCAGTACCAAATTGCTCAATGTAGGCGCATTGGCACGTGAAACGGCCTCGGTACAACCGGTACAATCTTGAAATTCCAACCAAATAACCGGCAAGCGTGGCTTTGATTCCATCGCTTTGGTAATCAACGCTTCTGTGCGGCTGAACTCGCCCATCTTGAGGGGCAGCCCGCTCTCAGCGATAGGGGGCATGGTATTGAGCCCCAACGTCGCAGCCAGCATCCCGCTCAACTTAAGAAAGTCGCGGCGAGAGAGGCCAGCCTTACGCGCATCCTGGTATATTGTTTTTTCAGGCATCTAGTCCTCCTTCAATGAATGTTGTGTAAATATCGTCTGATGCAACCAACCAAAAGCTGTTTCTAATTTAGTTATAAGTCACCTCCTGTAATCATTGAATCATCATCAACATTATCTAAATCAATCGTCCCACCCGGCTGTGGGTGGGACGGAAATTAAGATGAGTGGGCGGGTAAAATATTTCCATGGTTTAATTTTGAATATTAATTTGGCTCATTTCAGCAATTTGATGCAAACGCGCAAGCATCTCAGCACGCTCAACACTTATCTGTTCAAAGCTCCGTGCTACCCGAGAAAGCCAGTGCGAGATTTTGTTTACCAGGCGTTTATCCATGACGCTAATTTTTTGAATGGCTAAGTTAAGCATTCGTGGGTCTATTTCATAATTCTGAGCCAAAACCTCAATCCGCTTTTCTTGTTCAATCAGATCGGGCTGCTCAGAATAGAATTGGCCTGAAATCAGCAAGGCTATCGTTTCGCCACGTACACTAATCCGGGCACGTGCGTATTGGAGTCCAGCATGACAGGCTGTAAATTCTGGAGATATCTTTTCCTGTTGAGCAAGAGTACGCCAGGAACGTTGGCAAGCTTTTTTCCCCTTTTCGCTGCTTAAAACCAGGTTACAAAATTCGCATGAGTTGCTTATTTGTGTGAGAGGGTTTCCCGCACTATCGGTAATGATCGAACCGATTTCAGCCACTTCCGCAAAAACATCTTGCATGGGCTGCATACAGGACAACGGCAGAATTTTAGCGGATGCTTCCACGCCCATCACAGGTGTAGCATCGGCCTGAGCACCAGAAACAAGATCCTGTACATCTTGCGCAGAAAAACGCCACTGATTGCCAACTTTAACGCCCGAAAGACGACCATCATTTAGCATTCGGTAAATGGTTGTCCGATCTACTTTCAAAGTTTCTTGAACCTGCCTGGCCGTTAGTAGATTATCCATAAATTCCCTATAACTTGCAATAGTTTGCTATAATTTACTGTAGCATATTGTACATCAAACTGCTATCTTGCCGAATGACATTTGTCATGATCTACCCCACACATTGTCACAGCAGAGGATTACCTAACCAATAAACATAACTTATTCCTTTCATTAACATTGATCAGAAACATTCGGTCTCCTTTCAAAAGGGTTAACACAGACTTCCATTTAGTTGTTCCGCTCATCTTCTCAACGTGCGATAGTCGCCCCTCAGTTTGCTGCTGGCTTTCGCGACTTAGACATGTTCGCGCACATCTTTTTACTTTACATGATTGCCGCTTCTCAGGATTATGACTTAAATATTGAAAAATTTTGGACGATCCGGAACATGTAACTATTGCCAACTGTTTTCATTATCTGCAGAATTCCGTTGACATTTTTCTATTGCGCTTACTAAGGGCAGATGATGACATTTGTTAAGTCGAGATCATTTATAGGTTAGATGGTGCCCCGGTACTTAACATAAAACCTTACATACCAGATTATTATCATTGCAAATATGCTCAAATCATCTGGTACAGCCGTTGTTCGTATCGTTGATATGTTAATCGAATCCCGATTCATCAATATTGGCTTTAGGCCTGAGATATAAGTACCATTTCGAATATCCTTCTTTCAGAAAGCCCTGGCACTTTTGCAAGAGCTATTTGTTTCTAAGCAAATAGCATAGCTTATCTTTGAAATAACTGGCAAAGCGTAAATTCCGCAACCCAATATTGGAGTTAGTCATTTGTAACATTATTATGTGTAATAATGCTTGTATTTTGCGAAATTCAACTATAATATTGGTAGAAGAGGATTGCCAGGATAAGCGCCTATGAAAATAGCTTTAGTCACTGATGATATGAAAACCATAAGCATGCATTTTGGGCAAGCAAAATATTACCTGGTTTTTACTATTAAAAATGGAAAAGTAATCGCTCAATGCTCGCATCAAAAGTTGAGTTACAACGATTTATTTTGTCAGCAACAAGATCATACTCACGAGTTACACGATTTAGATGCGCAATCGGAAATAAACATCACAAAATTGGTGGAATCAATCATTGACTGTGATGTGCTGCTAACACGTGGAATGGATAGAGCCTTGTATGACGGTATGCAAATTCGATGCATCCAGCCTATCATCACCAATGTTCAGAATGTGCAAGAAGCACTTGACGCTTATCTAGCTGGTGAAATCATCGATCATTCGGAGTTCCTTTACTGAGCAATGAATTCGCAGATTCAAAATGGACATAATCATTGGTTATACCAGGCAAAACATTCTCCCTGCCTGGTTCGCGGTGTTCCGGTGGGCCACTGGAACACCGCATTTTTTCTAGGTTTGCAAACGTAAAAATGTAGAAACTCTTCTCGTTGGGGTACGTTTGACATGCTTTAATATAACAGCCGAAATAAGATTCGCTTGAGTTATTCCACTGTGTACCAATTTAAATTGACAAACATTGCATCCAAAGAAGGGAGAGACACAATGGCAGATCAGCCCCAAGTGGATTCGCCATTGTAGCAAGGAAAGTTGTTGTCGAAAAACCAAGAGAGTCCCAACTTATTCAAGCCCCTTTTGAAAATGACCGCCAGTATCAAGCTGAAATCCCCCGATTTCATTGCCCCGTCTTACCACAAGGGTAGGTTCAAGCCCAAAAATTCTCAGAATTTTTCCAGGAAATCCTTCCAGGTTATGGTTATGCAAGGCGCTGCCTGTAATAAATATCACATCGGACTGTGGCATCAAATTTAGGCCGCACTGTCAGGAAACTCTCCCTCAATTGGCTACTGTTCAATGACCCAGAGATGAGAGACGACTTTACGAAGCTTAGAAATGAATGGGATTGTGGATGCCAGCCCGAAGTAACGGGAGCCAACATACATGCAATGAACGCCCACCAAAAGCGAACTAACATGCGCATAATGCTTAATTGAATTCAACAGATCCTCCAAAATCGCCATTGTTTTTCTTTTTTTGATCGGGGAAAAGAAACGCACATCCAAGATTCTTATCATACAGGGGTTGAGAAGAACTGTTGCTGTATCTAGGGCATCTTATCATATTACAATAACAAAGTTACCAAAAATCGGAGGTACCTTATATTGGTATTTAATAGCAAATAATGTAGCAAAAAAACCAATATATTAGTATTTAGCTATTGACTATTTGTCTATAGAGATGTAGACTGAATTTGGAATGTGAGGTTGCGTATGCCTGTTGGACAATGTTCAGGTCAAGGTCGTGGAAATGGTCAGCGAAAAATGTTCTTCCTGCAATCGTGCCTGATGGTACTACTGCACCGCGAACCAGGTTATGGTTACATCCTGATGGATGGGTTGCGCGAATTTGGCTTCCAGATCGAGCAGATGGACATCAGCATCCTCTATCGAGCGCTGCGCGATATGGAAGCAGCGGAATTGGTTAGCGGCGCGTGGGACGAGAACAGTCTTGGTCCTCAGCGACGGGTTTATACCATCACCTTGCGAGGTGAAACTGCCCTGGCAGAGTGGATGCAATCTATGCGTCAGCGGCGTCAGGAAATCGAATCGCTGGAAGCAGCGTATAACGCTGTTAAGAAAACAAATTGAAGTAAAACATTTAAAGGAGATGAAACAATGCCTAATAAAAATGGAACTGGCCCCAAAGGACAAGGGCCTCGTACAGGCCACGGTGCAGGAAATTGCAACGGCCAAGGTGGCAATGGTCATGGCGCAGGTCGTGGTGCTGGCGGGAAAGGACGGGGTGCTGGCTCGAATAATACCCAGGGTAAATCAGGGGTTCAAAACCAGGTCAACGACCTGCAAACTGCCGATCAAAAACTGATGGAGCGGATCGACGAGACGAAAAAGGAATAAGACACTCATGAAACTAGTAATTTCAATTTCTGGGAATCATCTTGATTCCCCGTTTGACCCGCGCTTTGGACGCGCCGCGGCTTTTTGCGTGGTGGACAGCGGAACCGGTGTGTGGACTGCCCACGAAAACCCGGCGCTTTCCGCTTCGGGCGGGGCTGGTGTACTGGCAGCGCAGTTTGTTGCCAAACTCGGCGCACATGCGGTGATCAGCGGTGCCTATGGTCCAAATGCTTTCGATACACTTTCTCCGGCAAATATTGAAATGTATCTCGCACCCAGCGGGGAAACCCTGACAGCTGCAGATGTACTTGCACTCTTTAAAGCCGGAAAGCTAACGAAAGCCGGGGCTGCCACCCATGCTGGTCATCACGGCGGAGAATATTAATGCGAGTTGTCGTTGCCAGCGGCAAGGGTGGTACCGGTAAAACGACGATTGCCACCAGTCTGGCGCTGGTGGCAGAGGGGACTGCACGTTTTCTTGATTGCGACGTTGAAGCACCAAACGCCGCCTTGTTCCTGAATCCGGTGTTGGAAAACCACAAAGATGTCGGCATTCAGCTGCCGGTCGTGGATGAGTCGCTTTGCACCCATTGCGGGCGCTGCGCCGAAGTCTGCGAATTCCACGCCATCGCCATCATCGGTACAAAGATCCTGATTTTCCCGGAACTTTGTCATGGCTGCGGCAGTTGTACGCTTGTCTGTCCAGAAAAAGCCATCAGTGAACGTCTGGATGTGATGGGCGTACTTGAAGGCGGTATAACTGCCGGTGGGTTGGATTTTGCCCAGGGTGTGATGAATGTTGGCGAACCAATGGCTGTGCCAATCATACGTGAATTAAAAAAATGGCAGGCTGCCAGGCCTTTTGTTGTGGAAATTCGTGATTTTCCGCCTGGCGCTTCCTGCCCGGTGGTGGAGACGATGCGCGGGGTGGACTTTGTCTTGTTGGTCACCGAACCGACGCCGTTTGGCCTGCATGATCTAAAACAGGTGGTCGGCATCACCCGTGAATTGGGTCTCCCGACCGGGGTGGTGGTCAATCGCGATGGGATTGGTGATAAAGCCGTCGATAGCTATTGTGCAGAAGCCGGGATCCCCATCCTGATGCGAATACCCATGGAAAGACGTTTTGCTGAGGCGATTGCCAGTGGAAAAACCCTGGTGGAAGCCGCTCCTGAATATCGTCCGCTCTTCCTGGATCTGCTGGAAAATATCCGCATGACGGCGAATCCATGAAACAGCTTGTTATCTTGAGTGGCAAGGGTGGAACGGGAAAAACCAGCATGGTGGCGGCCTTTGCTCATCTCGCTTCGCAAGGGAGTTTGAGCGGGCAGATCATTTTGGCAGATGCGGATGTGGACGCAGCCAATTTGGAACTGGTGTTGCAACCTGCTCTGGTGGAAGAACAGGACTTTTTGGGCGGCAAGGTGGCTGTCATTAACCAGGATACGTGCGCTGCCTGTGGTGATTGCCAGGCAGTCTGCCGGTTTGATGCAATCGACCGGAAAGCTGGTTTGTACAGCGTTGATCCGATCGCCTGTGATGGCTGCGCCGCCTGTGTTTACCAATGTCCAGCTGGAAGTATCAGTATGCAGGCGCAAATTGCGGGTAAGTTTTACTTTTCAGAGAGCCGCTACGGACCGCTCTACCATGCCAATCTTTTACCTGGGCAGGAGAATTCCGGCAAACTGGTGACACTGGTCAAGCAGCGTGCCCGCCTGCGGGCCCTGGATGAGAATAGCCAATTGGTGATCGTGGACGGGCCGCCAGGCATTGGCTGTCCGGTCATTTCGGTCATTTCAGGAGCAAACCTGGCGCTGGTGGTGGCTGAGCCTACTGTTTCGGGTGTCCACGATATGCACCGCGCACTGGAAACACTCAAACATTTCGGGGTACAGGCTTTGGTTTGTATCAATAAAGCCGATATTTTCCCGGCAGGTGCCGTTGATATCGAAACGTTTTGCCAGAACAGCGGAATTAAAACAGTTGGACGGATACCTTTCGACCTGACCGTAACTTCTGCAATGGTTGCTGGAGAAGCGGTTACCGCCTTTCAACCAGAAGCTCCCGCCAGCCTTGCCATGGCAGCCATCTGGAAACAGATAGTCTCTTTCTTGATGGAGCAAAAATGAGTGAACTTTCATTGGAAGAGAAAATTTTGGAGCGCCTAAAGTCGGTGATGGACCCTGAAACCAACACCGATGTGGTGCGGATGCGCCTGGTGGAAAGTCTTTGGGCAGATGTTCTTGGCAAAGTACGTTATACATTTCGTCCGTCGTCGTTTGTCTGCCCGATCGCAGTGATGCTGGCAGTAGAAATTAAGAAAGCTGTGGCAGAAGTGCCCGGCGTAACTTCACAGGAAATTGCCGTTGAAGGTTATTTGATGGCAGAAGACCTGGAAAAACTAATTAATCAGGAGATATAAAAATGAAAATCGCAATAACCGCAGAAAACAACAATGGTCTCGAAAGCGTGGTAGCCCAACACTTTGGGCATGCGCCCTTTTTTATGATGGTGGACGTGGAAAACGGTGAGGTAACTGCTGTGCAGAGCGTTGCCAATCCGTTTGCCGAAGCGCACCAACCTGGGCAAATCCCTGGGTTTATCCACGAACAAAAAGTCAACGTGATGCTGAGCGGCGGGATGGGCGGACGCGCCATCGAGTTTTTCGAGCAATATAGCATCAAGACCGCCACTGGCGCAAGCGGTACGGTGCGCCAATCGCTGGAAAACTACCTAGGTGGTCAGCTCAAAGAAGCCGCGCCATGTGACGAGAGCGTGGCACACGGGCACGGATAGTGGTTGGAGAATAGTCAGGATTTTATTTCGGTCACTCTTTCCATTTTATATATGATCAATTTATTCACTTCAAGGAGAAAATTAGTATGCTTCAGACCAATCTGGAACACGTAACAAGTAAGGAAGCCTTGCAGAAATTAATCGATAGTAACGAAAAGGTGGCTGTCTGCTGTGGGCGGATGGGGCCGATGTGCATCCCCGTCTACGAAGTTTTTGAAATTTTCCGAGAGAAATATCCTGATATTCAATTCCGAGTCATGGAATTTGACAGCCCAGACGCGGTAGCCATCAAGGAATTACCGGAATGCCGGGGCTTTCGTGGATTACCCTTCACCGTTTATTATCGCAATGGGAAAGTGGTGAAAGCCACCACCAGCATCCAGGATGCTAAGCAAATCAAAGACATTATTAGCGAGGTCTTTGCGTAAAACACAACGTAGACCTGACAGGTTTCCAAAAATCTGTCAGGTCATATTTTGAAGGGCATAAACAGATGAGTCAATCTAATCATTTATTTGATTTAATTATTATAGGGGCTGGACCAGCCGGGCTGGCAGCGGCCATTTATACATCTCGCGCAGGTGTTTCCACCCTGGTTGTGGATGCCTCCTCGGCGGGTGGACAGGTGAAGACCACGCACCAGGTTGCCAATTATCCCGGTTTTGTGGAACCAATTCCAGGTTATGAATTGGCCGGAAATATGCGCAAACAGGCCGAAAGATATGGCACGAAGTTTGAATTGGCTGCCGAAATTACCGCCATTAACCTGGAAGACGCTGAGAAGTGGGTCAAAATCGATGATGAGACCTACACAGCCCGGGCGCTGCTGATTGCGACAGGCTCCTCGCCCCGGCTGTTAAATTTGCCTGGCGAACAGGAATACAAGGGCAGCGGTATTTCTTACTGTGCCACCTGCGACGGGGAGTTTTACACCGGCAAAGATATTATTGTGGTGGGCGGCGGCAACAGTGCCATGGAAGAATCGCTCATGTTGTTGCAATTTGTCAAATCCATCACTGTCATTCATCAGTTCGATACCCTGCAAGCCGAAAAAATTACCGCCGAAAAGATGCTCGCCTGTCCCAAGGTGAATATTCTCTGGTCACATGAACCGCGCGGATTTGAGAAAAATGGCGAAAAAATGGTCGTGGTGGCCGAAAACCTGAAGACGAAGAAACTGGTCAGGCTGGAGCGCGATGGTGTTTTTATCTTTATCGGGATGCTGCCTAATATAGACTTATTGCGTGAGACTCCGTTGGCACTTTCCGCGCAAGGCTATATCCCCACCAACGAAAAGATGGAAACCAACCTTCCGGGTGTCTATGCCGCGGGCGACGTGCGCGAAAAGAAGTATCGCCAAATTACGACCGCCGTTGGCGATGGCACTGTCGCTTCTTTGGAAATTATCAAGTTGTTAAATTGAAGCTAAAAAGTGGTAGGTCGGGCCCCCCCCCTGCCACTTTCTGTAATTCAGGCATCAGGAGCAGCCATGAGCGACAAAACGAAAATCGGCATCATCATTTGCAACCGCTATCACACTTGCGCGGGCGGGAAGTGCCTGCGAGCCATGCGCAACCGCGAAGGCGCTTTCAGCATTTACGCGGATACGGAAGTGGAATTGGTCGGCTATACCACTTGTGATGGCTGCCCGGGCGGGAACGTTGAATATACCGGCGAAGAAATGCTCAAAAACGGCGCGCAGGTGGTGCACCTGGCGACAGGGATGTTGGTTGGCTATCCACCCTGTCCCTACATCGATACATTCAAGAATTTCCTTGAAAAACGTTATGGCCTCAAGGTGGTTGTTGGCACGCACCCCATCCCCAAAAAATACCTCGATTTGCAGACCAGCCTGGGTACCTGGACAGATCCAAAATGGGAGCCGCTTTTAGCACCGACGATGTCCGATGAGGCTACTCGCGAGGCTTATAACTGAGATGAAAACCACCCTCGATTGTATTCCCTGCATCGTTCGACAGGCACTGGAGATGGCCAGGCTGGTCTCCAATGATCCTGCTGTTCATGAGCAAATCCTGCGCGATGCCCTGCTTTGGACTGGAGAAATGGAATTGGGTCAATCACCTCCCATCATGGTGCAGCGAATTCACCGCAAGTTACGGCAAATTACGGGGGTGGATGACCCGTATCGACCAGCAAAAGAACGGCTAAATAACCTGGCGATGGAATTAATGCCTGCCTTCAAAACCGAGATTGAATCAGCGGATGATCCGCTGCTGATGACGGTCCGCCTGGCCATTGCAGGAAATATGTTGGATCTGGGCATAAACGCAAATCTGATCGAGGCGGATGTGCGCCAGACGATGAAACAAGCCTTGACCGCGCCTTTTTTTGGAGAAATGGATAAGTTCAAGCAGGCAATTGTTGATGCACAATCCATTCTCTATCTGGCAGATAATGCGGGGGAGATCGTCTTTGATCGACTCTTGATTGAACAACTTTTAGAGAAACATGTGACAGTCGTTGTGCGTGGCGCACCGGTAATTAACGATGCCACCCTGATTGACGCGCAGGCAGTAGGGCTGGATCAAATTGTCGAAGTGATCGACAACGGGTCAGACGCCCCAGGTACCATCTTAAGCGATTGCAGTCCCGATTTTCGCCGCCGCTTTGCAGCAGCCGATTTAATCATCGCCAAAGGACAGGGCAACTTTGAAACTCTCAGCACTGAAGCGGGTAATATCTTTTTTCTTTTCAAAGTCAAATGCGAAGTGATTGCGGCGCACGTTCAGCAGCCTATGGGGATGCAAATCCTGATACAAGCTGCCCTAGCACGGAAGGATGTAGCCCGGGTTGAAAATGGAACGATAAATGAACCCTCCATTACACTCAATACCCCCTGAAGAGCCAGACTTCTGCGCCGATGATATTCACTCGCTTTTGCCCACCTGTCCGAAGGAATAGTCTATCCGTACGCTTTGTCAATCCGGACCTGTCACCCAATGCGCGAAAACCAGTTTCCATCAACCCTTAAGAAATGGGTTTCCAGCAGTGCTCTACAGACTCTGAAAGAGTTACAGAATACCAGTAAGGCATAGGTTGCCCGGCGTCATGGATAGCACTTTTTTTTTGGGGGGGGCAGGCAAAGTATCACTAAAAAAACAAGCTTGAGGCCTGAGATACAACATTATTTGTACAGGAGAAAGGTTTCCATGCAGCGAATTTTTTCAGTATTCCTGATTTTTACGTTTTTATGGTGCAGCTCACCGATCATCCATGGCTTTGCCGCACCCCAGGCGGTTGTTCACGCTGTGCTATTTTATTCGCCAAGCTGCGGACATTGCCACTATGTGATTGAAGAAGTGCTGCCCCCATTGGTGAAAAAATATGGAGATCAGCTTCAAATCATTGGTGTGGATATAACCCAGGTGCAGGGCAATGTCTATTTTGAGTCTGCTGTAAAAAAATTCGGTATTCAAGCGGCTGGTGTGCCTTTCCTGGTGATAGGGGATGAGTACTTGATTAGCTCAATCGATATTCCTGAAAAACTTCCGATTCTGATTGAAAAATATCTGGCACAGGGTGGAGTTGACTTCCCGGATATTCCTGGTTTGCGCGAACAGTTATCTGATTCCCAGGCTGCTCCGACACCCAGCCCGGCAGCCATCGCGGAACCTGCTCAAACTCAAACGACAGTATCAGCGGAGCCAACTGCGCCTGATCCCTTTGGCATGGATAGCCAAAAGCAGGTCAGCGCTTGGGAACTTGTGGCACGCGATCCGCTTGGGAATGGTTTGTCCATTGTGGTCTTGATGGGTATGCTGGCCGTGGTAGTTTTCTCGGTTTTGAATTTCAAATCTCCGCCCATAAAATCAGCACAGTCCTGGCTGGCATGGCTGATTCCTGTCTTATCTCTGGCCGGTTTCTTCGTGGCTGGTTACCTGACCTATGTCGAAACCGCCCAGGTGTCTGCCGTTTGTGGTCCTGTGGGGGATTGCAACACAGTCCAGCAAAGTGAATATGCACGCCTGTTTGGCTTTTTACCCATCGGTGTGCTGGGGTTGGTGGGATATATTGGGATCATGCTTGCCTGGCTGGTCGGCAGGTTGAAACGCGGGCGGCTGTCTCAATATGCCAACCTGGCTTTCTTGATGATGACCGCTTTTGGGCTGGCATTCTCCATTTACCTTACTTTTTTGGAGCCTTTTGTGATCGGTGCAACCTGTGCCTGGTGCCTTACATCCGCTGTGTTAATGACAGCTTTGTTTTGGCTTGCCCAGCAGCCAGGGAAACGCGCTGGCAAGATTTTATTTAGTAAGCAAAGTTCAACGGCTAACGTTTAATTGGGATCTTTTTCCTGAACAATGATTGAAAAATATTTTCAAGAAAGGTTAATTAACAATGACAACAAAAACAGAAGTAATGAATGCCTTATCCAAGGTAATGGATCCCGAAATCCAGCGCAACGTGGTAGAACTCAACATGGTGCGCGACCTGGTAGTCAGCGATGACGGCAACGTCTTGTTCACCCTTGCTCTGACCATCCTGGCTTGCCCTCTGCGCGAGCAGATTGCCGCGGATGCGCGCCACGTTGTGGGTGCTTTGCCTGGCGTAAAGAATGTCGAAGTCACGCTCGGAGCAATGACTGACGATGAGCGCAATGCGGTTCTAGGAATTGTACCGCCGCAAAACAAGAGCCATGAAATTAAGCGCGTAATCGCCGTGATGAGTGGCAAGGGCGGGGTGGGCAAATCTCTGGTCACGGGTTTACTGGCAGCTGCGTTGAAACGCACGGGCTATAATGTGGGCATTCTGGATGCCGATGTAACTGGCGCGAGCATCCCCAAACTGTTTGGCATTCATGGGCCTCTGGTGGCGATGAACAACAAAATCCAGCCCATTCAAAGCCGCACAGGCATCAAAATTATTTCGGTCAACCTGACCCTCGTAGATGAAAACCAGGCATTTGTCTGGCGCGGTGCAATGATTACCAACGTTATCCAACAATTTTGGAATGATGTCGATTGGGGTAAGTTAGATTACTTGTTAGTAGATATGCCACCCGGGACATCTGACGCCGCTCTGACCGTCATGCAAGACCTGCCCATCAACGGCATTCTAATGGTCACCACCCCACAGGCACTTGCAACCATGATTGTCAAGAAAGCAATCGACATGGCCCAAAAGGTAAACGTACCGATTCTCGGCATCATCGAGAATATGGCTGGGTTTATCGCGCCAGATACCGGAATCCACTATGAAATATTTGGTCCAAGTCACGCGCATGAGGTGGCAGAGCAAGCTGGCGCGTCTTTACTCGCTCGTCTATCAATCGATCCGTTGATTGCCCAACACTGTGATGCCGGTGAGATCGAACTGGTCACACTGGATGAGATGACTTCTTGTGTCGAAGCATTGGTGCTCAAACAACCAGTAACTGTTTGAAAAAGTACCATTAACAATATTCGCTTGCTCATACAGAAGGTAAGTTGGCTTACCAGTCTCATTAGCATAAGCATCAGTACTCCTTATTATCAAGCAAAAAGCGGCAAAGTGTTTATAAAAAAACACTTTGCCGCTTTTTGTATAGAACAGATTAACCTATATGTTTTATCGATGGGAAATCGACAAAATGGCGCTGTACAGTGTCGAGTGACTCATTAGGAGTCTGAATCACCAATATAAACAAAGCCCGCTGGTCAAACGGATTGCGCCAAATGTGGGGCAAAGTTGCCTCGAAAATCAGAAAATCACCTTTTTCCACGACATACGACTGTTTATCAATCAAGTATTCTACTTTGCCTTCCTGGCACCAAATAAATTCCTGTCCCGGGTGCATCACTTGGCGTTCTCCGCTATTGGCATGCGGTTCCAACGTGACAAGAAACGGCTCCACTTCCTGCCCCTGCAAGCGCTTACCGATCCCTTCAATTATTAGACCGTTGCCCGTAATGATGGGGCGCTCATTACCTTTTACCAACAATACATTACCGGTATGTTCATCATCAAAAAAATAACTAACCTTGATATTTAGCGCCCCCGCCAGGCTCTGCAGGGTTGAAACACTGGGAGATATCTCATCCCGTTCGATCAAACTGATCGAATTCGTTGAAATACCTGCCAACCCAGAAAGATCGTGCTGTGACAGATGCCGTTCTGAACGTAAATGCCGCAATCGATCGCCAAGACATATTTTTTTATCCATAACCTGTGCCTGATACTCCTAAACTAAGTAAATCAACGATCACGGATTATCCCCTTCCAACGGATATCCGGCTGCTTTCCAGGCTAACAATCCACCTGTCATACAGAATGCACGGGTATATCCGGAATTGCGCAAAACAGTCAATCCTTCCTTACTACGCGCGCCAGAACGACATATCAAAACCACATCCTGATCTTTTGGCACTTCGTCCAACCGACTTGACAACTGATCAAGTGGGATCAGGGTGCTATTGACAATATGCATCTGTCCCCACTCTTCCTGCGAACGCACATCCAGAATGAAGGCACCTTGCTGGAATTTCTCGTAGGCTTGAGATACCGAAATCTCGGATGGCACACCTGTCATAGGCCGGAAAATGAAAAAGGCGGTGATGGCAACAATTCCGATTCCAAGAACAATCCATAGCCAGATCCGGCTTGGCTGCACTGCTTTGCGCTGTTTGGTGATTTTGGCTAGTTTATGACTTCTTAGCATGTTTCACTCTCTGACCATGTTCAATTTTTTAAATTTCAATACTATCTGTACTCTTATTCATGGAATTTAAAAGGAATAAATGTAATACTTTATCTTTCCATTCGCTGAAAATTTTGCTAAATCGTGAATTTCTGGTAAGCTCGGGTAA
>CAYWXS010000045.1:0-49834 GCA_964462245.1 uncultured Anaerolinea sp. | reverse complement strand
ATTCTCAGCTTGCGGATAATTGACGAAAGTCAAATTCATTTCCGCGAATGGACAGCGGTGAATGTATGTTTTTATTTATTTTCTATTTTCTTTTCAACTATCTTTTTTTCAATAGGTTTACGAATTTTTTTTATGGGTTTTGTGATTGGGTTTGCTATGTTTACAGTTTTCCTAGAATATGTTTTTCGAACTTTTTTTGGTTTTTCCGTTAAAATTTCTTCAATGATTTTAGGAGCAAATAATTCATCCCATCGGGCTTGTATAGCCCAATAACCAGCGCCATTCAGAGAATCACTAACTGTTTGCCATTTCCCATCGTTATCTGTTACTTCATGGAAATCCAGGAAGGCATGGCATTTATATGCTCCAAGTTCAACGTATAAACCATTTTCCATCAATTTTCTACTGGAACGGATATATTCCAAGCCACTGTTTACATCCTTGAAAATTACAAAATCATTTTCGTCACAGCGCAGCCCAAGCCCCTGGCTTAAGGTTGCTTGCCGCATTTGTCCATTGGCCTTATCGATATAGGAAGCGGAGATTTTGATCCAACCACTTGTTTCAGCAAATTTGTTGTGGTAAATTATTAATGCCCGTTCATTTTCGTGGCCATTTGAATATGCAAAAACATCTTCATTGACAGTTCCATCTCGCGTGAACAAATCATAGAGGAGGAAGTAATCCATTTCTGCAAAAAGATAACGGCGACGCATAAGTGGGTAGATAACACGTTCGTGGTGTTCCATAAGGCCCTCGTTGGGGCGTTCATCCCAATAAGCGCGCCTGTATTCCATGCCATATTTTTCCCGGAATCCTTCAATCTGACCGTGACCGATCATTGGCAAACCAGGTAATGTTGTCATTAAAGTAGCTACCCCAAAATATTTATCCCCATTCCCAAATTGTTCTATGGCAGTTTTCTCATCGGGATTGTTCATGAAATTGACAAAGCGTTTAAGAACTTGTGGATCGAACTCAAGCGTGTTTTTCATAACAGAACGATATTTACCATTATCTTCGTCACGTAGCATATGCATAAACGCTGAGTTGTAAACCCGGTGCATACCCAATGTGCGAACGAAATAGCCTTCCATCATCCAAAAAGCTTCTGCAAGGAGCAGAGTATCGGGAACTTCTGTTGCAACGCGGTCGACAACTTCCCGCCAGAATTCTTCAGGAATGGCTTGTTCAAATTGTTCGCGTGTCAACCCGTGTTCTGATCTTGAGGGGATCGCTCCGCCAGCCCCAGGTTCTGGGAACCATAATCGTTGAATGTGTTTTTTTGCAAGAGTCATGGCTGCATCAAACCGGATTATGGGAAAGTTGCGAGCTACGTGCAAAATGGTCTGAATGACAGCCTCACGAACTTCGGCTTTCAGGTAATCAAGTTGAGCAGTATCGTTCCAAGCCATGGATGTGCCATCATTGCCGTGGTAAATGTATCGTTCATCCCCTGTCCATCGATCTACACGTTTAAAGACTACTGCAGCATCAGTCTTGTTGTAATAATGATCTTCCAAAAAGATACCCACACGTGCATCATTCGATAAGTCTTTACCATTAAACGAATATCCTGGGTATGGTGAGTGAGGTAGGCTTAGGAACCAATCAGGATGCTGCACGACCCAAGTAGAGTCTATACCCATATGGTTGGGAACCATATCTGCTGATAGTCGAATACCTCGTTGCCAGGCTCTCCAACGTAGGTTTTCAAGCGCGCCCCAGCCACCGAGATCTTCAGCAATTTGATAATCCATAAGAGAATATGCTGATGCTACCGCTTCGGGATTTCCCATCATTTGTTTCATCGTTTTAGAAGCAATACTTCGTTCCCATAAACCTATCAACCACAAACCAGTGACCCCCGTTTTTGCCAGTCTATCGAGTTCTTCATCAGGAATAGCATTGAGTGTGCGGATTTCCCTGCCATACCATTTGGAAAGTTGATCTAACCAGACGTATGAATTTTTTGCAATCAATACCAATCGAGGCATCCAGTCTTTGTCAATGCTGAAACGTTCAAATTCGGGATAATCCTGCTTGTCAAATTTTAGTACCTGGGCTTCACCGGCGAATCCCCCCGAAAAGTTTCCTCGAATAGCTTCTTCTTTTACAAAATCCATTCCGCGCAATAGCCGTTGGACAAAAGTTTCGCCGAGTATTCCACTCCATTGTTTAAGCAGGAATTGAAGTTGACCCTCCAATGAATAAGGAGAAGCAATTGCAGGAGCTCTCAGCACACGAATCAATGTTTCAGATGATCCCTGTTGACCGAGGCCTGGTTCGCCATTGAAAAAGTCGGAAAGTCCTCTGACGACATTTTCGTACCCTGTTGTTTTTAATGAAGTATCATCAAATAGTTCTTTATATGGTTGTACGGCAGGGTTTAAGTTTGTCACATGCAGTAAAAGCATTTCTTCTAACGAAGTTTGACGATTTGATCTTCCATTTGAGTAAGCATTTAAATAATCGGCTGCCCAAACTTGTTTTTGGTAAACCGCTACTGGTGGAAATTCATCGAGGAATTTTAACTGGGCTTGTTCGAACCCAACCTTGCCCAAACTATTCTCCATGCGCGTCACTGCACGATTCATAACTCCGGGAAATTGCATTTCATATTGCCTAATCATGATATGCATGATTTCATCAATTAATCCCATTGCATTAATGTCAGATGCCGGTACTGACACCCCGCGTATCTTACTCATTTGGTCAGCAAATCGTCGGGCAGCTGAGAAGTCTGCTACTATAACTCGGCCATCAGTCGAGAAAAGTGATGAATCGAAGCGGTAGGTATCTCTGGCTTTTCTGGCAACATGAAATTCAAATGTTTTAACAGGTGTCATGGCAAACTCCTCTGAACAATGAAAAATTAATTTTGTTAACTATACACGATTGATGGGATTATGTGTAGTTAAATTTGGTGACAGGTAAATTTGGTGAATGGGCGCACCTTAACTATGGGACGATATTATTGGGTGCTAATTAAGCCTGGTTGAAACGCCCACTTAGAATGATAGATCAGAATGGAAGAAGCCTTTCTGCGTCTTTTCAGAACCATTATCACCAGAATAATAGTTTCCTTGCTCTATTGCCAAATCGTCGGGTTGACTTAGGGCTATTTTCTGCTTTTGACCTTAATTGCAAAAATCTTTGTAGCAAATTTTTCGTTTCTTTGCTGGATGTTTCGTGTTTTCCTCGTACTTCAATCTCCTGGTTTCAAATTCCAACCTCAGGATTTCTCACGGTTTCGGAATTATTTCTCCCAATTAGCTAATATCCTGTGCTCTGTGCTCGTCGTTCCAATCCAATAGCTTTGAGATTACTCCTTATTCATTTATTCTATCTCTTGATGGGGTTTCGAACGGGCTTTATCATTTGGGTGCCCGAGTAGAAAGTTTTCACTTATTTTTCCAAGAATTGTCCTCAAATTAGGGCGCACCTCGGTTATACTGCAAAGATGGGTACAACCATTTTTCTTGAGCCTGTTTTTGCCCTTAATATACTAAAATGCCTGATAATTTTGCTCCTCTTTTTTTTGGCAGCTGCTCGTTTTAAGGGTCCTTCCTCTCCGGTGTTTTGGCTGGTAGGATATATAATTTTGGCATTTACAGGGCTAATAATGGATCTGGGGGGAGTTGTTGGATTCCTCCCATTACTGACAACAGCCAGTCGTTTACTGCTAGAAGAGATTTCATTTTTATTATCTGCCTTGATTTTAAATCAATGCTTACGGACCTTCCTTGGGAAGAAATTTCAATTATCGATTATATTATTGGGACTCGTTCTTTCCTTAACTTTATTTTTCAATGATTACAAGTTATCTTTTTTATTAGGTGGGTTAAGTATCACAATTTTTACATGGTTTGTTTTTTTTCAAAACCATTCCAAAATAAGACAACATTCACATCGAAATAGGCTGTTATTTTGGTTTCCAGTACTTGGTTTGGCAACTATCTATTTTGGAGCTGTATATTTTCGCCAATTTTCATTTGTGAGCGACATCAGGCTTGGAGTGGTAGTTACTTTGGCATATCCAATTCTTCGCCACCATGTAACCGATGTAAGAGACATGGTGAGGCGGACCGTAATTTACATAGTTTCATCTATTTTAAGCATGGGGATTTATATTGTTGGATTTTTATTTTTTGAGCGGATATTAAAAATAGTGACAGGTGAAAATTTCTTATTTATTGGTGCTGGATTGGCTGTAATTATTTCATTGATATTCACTCCATTATATGGAGTTGTTCAGAAGAATATCAACAGATTGTTCTATCTTCAGAATTATGATCCATCCACTATTATTAGTGTTTATGGTTCGAAAATCAGTAATATTTTGGAGCTCAACCAGTTTACCTCTGTGGCGGTCGGTTTGATTATCGTGTTTTTTGAAATTGAAAAAGGAATTTTATTTTTAGTCGATCAGAAAAAAGATTCGGCTGAAAGGATAGTATTTCGACTTCTCAACACAGAGAGTGCAGGTGGAAAGCGTGATGTCAGTGGAGAATTACTATCCGGTAGTTCTATCACATCCCATTTCCAGGAAAAACAAACACCATTATTGCAGTATGATTTAGATTTTTCCCCGGAATTTATAGATATTCCATTAGTTGAGCGTAACTGGCTGATTAGTTTAGAAATGGAGGTTTTTGTTCCCATCTATTTTAAAGGCAGCTGGATAGGTCTTTTGGCTGTTGGACCCAAGAAAAAAAATCGCTTTACTCTTGAAGATTTAAATTTATTAACTGCGCTTGCCAGTCAGACAGGAATTGGGTTGGAAAACGCTCGATTAGTGGAAAATCTTAAAGATTTGAATGATCAGGTACGAGCCGCTTTTGATTCACTTGATCGAGCCAATCGCAATTTAGCCAAACTGGACCTAACAAAAACTAACTTTATTAGCATAGCATCTCACGAATTACGTACTCCATTAACTGTTGCGCGTGGTTATGTGGAAATGTTATTGGAAGATAAAAATTTATCTGCAAATCAATTTGATTTGATCAAGGGTATTCACAAAAGTATTTTACGGCAACATGAGATTATGGATTCTATGTTTGAGATTGCCCAATTAGATACGCGGACTTTGGAACTCCAACATCAAGAAGTATTTATTAATGAAATTATTACTTCGGTTGTGGAAGAATTGTTACCACAGGCTAAAGAACGAAATCAGACCTTTGTTTTGAATTTTCTCCCTTTACCAGCAATTAAAGCTGATCCGAAATCTCTACGAAAATTGTTTTTGCATTTGATAGTGAATGCGCTTAAATTTACTCCGGATAACGGAGTAGTGACTATTAGTAGTTCACTCTTATCGCAAAATAATCGGGATTTACCTGAGGGTGGCATTGAAATTATTGTTAACGATACAGGAATAGGAGTTGATAAAGAATATCAAGAGATAATCTTTACCAAGTTTTACCAACCTGGCGAATTAATTAATCGTCACTCAACGGGAAAAACGAAATTTAGGGGTAGTGGGGTTGGGTTAGGCTTAGCTCTTTCACGAGGAATTGTTGAAGCACATGGGGGGCGTATTTGGGTAGAAAGCTCAGAGATGGATGAGAAAAAATGTCCCGGTAGTTCGTTTCATGTTGTTTTGCCATTGCGACCCATAGGTGAAAGTAGAACCCAAAGAATCAAATAGGTGAATTGATCATTAATAATAAGCAAGATCAATGTGGAACATACTGAAATGCATTACAGCAAAACGAAAAAACCTGCTTTGATGGCAGGTTTTCCGGTAGATCAAGGTATTTATTTGCGAGTGCTCCTGGGCGGACTCGAACCGTCGTTTTTGGCTCCGGAGGCCAACGCTCTATCCACTGAGCTACAGGAGCGTGAAGCGGATTTTACCATAAATTATGCTCGAATAAATTCTGGTGACTTGGAATTAAGAATTCCTATCCATAGCCAAGTCGTTTCGACAAAAATAAGCTTATCTTTTGCTATTCATGCATTTACAAAAATAGCAAGAGAAGCAAGCTCTTTTCTATACCGATCTATGATGGCAGAATTGGAACCTTCATTACCCAATTTACTTAATTGTTCTTTTTTGTGAGCAAGCTCTCCGCAAACTTGATAAAAGCGACTGGTGGTTTTGTAGCGGTTCACAAACAAACTTGTCATTCTTGCGAAGGCTTGTGCCCAACCTGAGCAGGCAGTCTGATACTGGGCTGGGCTGATAAGTCCAAGTTGTACCTCTTCACGAAGGTGATTGACCAAGTTGCGTTTTTCGACCCAAGTTGCCCACATTATGATGGAAAACATAAACAATACTCCAAACCAATCCAGAAATGAACCTACCAAGCAAGTTAACTCACCAAAAAGAGGAATTCCCGCAAGTGTATTGTGGAATGAATGTGTGAAAATGGCCAATCCGAATCCAAGCAATGGGGCCAAAAATTTTATTAATCCAGATCCTTTCATTCGAGCGGTTGCCAACCCAATTCCCGTAAAAGCCGTATATACTGGATGTTGCCAACCCACAAGAATTACTCGAATCAAAACCAATTGGAACAAACCTTCCCACCCGCCTGAAGAAAAACCTCGCCAAATGTAAAGAACATTTTCGGTAGCTGCAAACCCGAGCGCAGTAATTCCAGCATATATAATGCCATCCAGGATCGAGTCGAATTCGTGGAAAAAGAAGATGAATACCAGAGCTACCGCCAATCCTTTGAGGGCTTCTTCGACTAAAGGTGCACTTATTGAACCGGTTGCGATATCACTGGCAATTTCGGATCCAGTGATCGTAAAAACTGTGATTCCAAATAATGTATTCAAAATATATGCGCCACCGGCAGCAACTATAGCACCCCAGGTGAATACCCCAATTAGCAAGGGGATAGGTTCTTTTTCATATCGATCGAGCCAATAAAACATATATGCAAATATAAACATTGGCATAAAGCCGAAAAATACAGTTACCAGGAAAGCCATATTAGTCTCCCAATTAATAATTCTACTATTGTAGTGTTTATCCAAAAAAATACCAATGGTAAAAGGTGATAATTAATTTAACAAATAATCAATTTAACTTGATTGATTTTTAGCTTAATGCTAAACTGAATAAGATTTTATCTAAAATGCTCAAAACGGAAGAATCCCATGCCTGAGAAAATATTAATTGTAGATGATGATCTTGATACACTGAGATTGGTAGGTTTAATGCTTCAGAAGCAGGGTTTCTTGATATCTGCAGCTAGTTCTGGCCCACAAGGAATTGAATTGGCCATTGCGGAATCTCCAGATTTGATTTTATTGGATGTAATGATGCCTGGAATGGATGGCTATGAAGTTACCAGACGATTACGTTCTAATGAGAAGACTTTGGATATTCCAATAATGATGTTTACCGCTAAGAGCCAATTGGAAGACAAAGTAGCTGGTTTTGAAGCGGGTGTTGATGATTACATTACAAAACCAACACATCCTACAGAATTGCATGCGCATGTGAAAGCTTTGTTGGCACGCTCCCTTAAAAAGAAGTCAATTGTTGCTGGAAAAACCAGTACCGAATCTGCCTATGTAATTGGAATTATCGCAGTTCGTGGTGGCTTAGGTGTTACTACTATCGCTATTAATTTAGCTGCTTCATTAAGTAAAAGAACCGGGTCGGAAATTGCCCTCGCTGAATTTAGACCTGGGCAAGGAACGCTTTGTTATGATCTGGGGATCAATAAACCAGATGGTTTGAATGATCTCTTGAATACTCCAGTTGGAGAAATCACAAGCGATCTGATTGAGGAAAAATTTTTTAGAATACCTGAAGGGGTAATGGTTTTACCAGCTTCGCCGAGGCCAAAGGATGCAGGTCTTCTTAAAAATATAGAGCATTTTGAAACAATACTGAATCACCTAAATACTATGTCGAAGTATGTTGTCGTAGACATGGGTAGCAGTCTCACAACCTTAAACCAACTACTTGTTAATCAAATCAATGAGATTATAGTTGTTGTAGAGCCATTTGAAAACTCACTTCAACAATCACAAGCTTTGTTGGATGATTTGATGGGTCTTGGGGTTGATAGGTCTCATGTATTTGTGGCTGTCAATTACCGTTTGAGGTCAGATAACCCTCAGCTTTCTGTTATGCAGATTCAGTCTCATATCAAAGCGCCAATTGAGATGGGGTTTACCCCTGCTCCGGAGCTATATCAGCAAGCAAGTCGAAGGAATCTTGTCGCTTGCCAAATTACTATGGAGAGTCTCACGGCTTTACAGTTTACTTCCTTGGCGGAAAAGATCGAATCTCATAACCATAAACCTGTTTAATGATGAATTCATTTTCCAGTGAATTGCTGGATGCTATTGATTTTGCTGCCGAATTAATCAAAGGGGCCCGTCACGCGGTTGTATTAACCGGGGCGGGCCTTTCGACTCCATCTGGTATACCAGATTTCCGTTCAGAAGGGACTGGCCTCTGGTCTCGAGATGAGCCGCTCGAAGTGGCATCATTAAATACATTCCGTACACATCCCGATATATTTTTCCAATGGTTTCGTCCACTAGCGAGTCATATTTTTTTTGCAAATCCTAATCCAGCACACCTAGCACTTGCCAAATTAGAATCATCTGGTTATATTCAAGCGATTCTCACACAAAATATTGACATGCTGCATCATAAGGCTGGTTCTAAACGAATATTCGAACTCCACGGAACTTTAAGAACGCTAACTTGTACACAATGTTATAAATGTTTTGGTTATGAAAATTACCTGTTACCTTTTATAGAGAATGGTAGAATCCCTCATTGTCCCGAATGTTCTTCGATTTTGAAACCAGATATTATTTTATTTGGTGAACAACTTCCTCACAAGGTATTATTCGAGGCTCAACGAGAAGTACGGGCTTGTGATTTGATTATTGTTATTGGTTCTTCACTCGAGGTCTTGCCTGTCGCGGGTTTACCTATGCAGGCGATTGATCGTGGTGCGCACCTGATAATTATAAATAATTGTTCGACTTATCTTAATGTTAGGGCAGACATTGTTCTTCCAGAGGACGTGGCACTGATCATCCCAGCAATTGCAGAGCGGGTAGTAAATGAAAAAAAATGAAATAAAACTCCTCGATGGATATAAGCGGTTGATCGAAATCTCTCGTGATCTGGCTTCAACTTTGGATCTGGATCCACTTCTTTACCGTATTATTTATGCTGCTCGTGATATCACTGAAGCACAAGCTGCTTCGATTCTTTTATATGACTCGACAGCGGCACAGTTGTATTTTCAAGTCGCTACAAATATGGATCCTCTGATGCGAGGGTTGGTTGTCCCCATGGATAGCATCGCAGGATGGATTTTGACGAATCGGAAACCGGTTCGAATTGCTGATGTTACCAAGGATAATCGTCATTTTAATAAAGTTGCAAAAAAATTGAGTTATGATACCCACAGCTTGATTGGTGTGCCTCTTATCACAAAAGATAAAGTTATTGGGGTTTTGGAAGTGATTAATAAAGAAAATGGGGAGTTCAACGAGACTGATGAGGACTTATTGACAGTGATTGGTGCTCAAGCAGCGATTGCAATAGAAAATACCCGATTATTCCAGCAATCTGACCTGATTGCAGAATTTGTGCATGAACTGCGAACTCCCTTAGCTTCACTGAGTACAGCTACTTATCTTTTGCTTCGTCCGGAAATATCTCGAGATCAGGCTGCTGAAATAACTAATAATATTCACACCGAAACAATTCGATTGAATGCATTGGCTTCCTCATTTCTGGATTTAGCTAGATTGGAATCTGGCCGTGTGCGATTCCAAAAATCTAAATTTTCACTCCTGCCTTTGTTTGTCGAATGTAAGACTACGATGCAATCAAAGGCAGATGAGGAATCAATCTCGATAGATTTAGTTGTTTCAGAGGATATGCCCGAAGTAGATGCTGATAGAGATAAAATTAAACAGGTTTTGTTAAACCTTATCAGTAATGCCATAAAATACAATCGACCCAATGGTACGGTCCATGTCAATGCGAATGCAGATTCGCAAACATGGACAATATGTGTGACTGATAATGGACATGGTATCCCTGAAGAAGCCATACCCAACTTATTTCAAAAGTTTTATCGTGTAAAGGGGATGGAAATTAAAGTCGGAGGTACCGGATTGGGTTTATCCATCTGTAAGGGTATTGTCCAGGGACATGGTGGAAAAATAGAAGTAGAAAGTAAGATAGGGATTGGAACCACTTTCAAGGTAACCATCCCCCGTGTGTAAAATGGGCATCATGGAGAAATTTCAAGCGAAACAAGTCCTTATTTAGTGGTGCAAGGATTAGTTAATGGTTTAGCTTTTATTTGCGATTTACCTTTATTGTGGAGCATTACGACTATTTGGGGTTTAGTTAGGGTTTTTCAAGCCAGAAAACTTGCTTTTTTTTATCGGTTCGCTTTTATCGTGCTCCCTTGCGCCCGAATTGTCTTTCGAGCATATCTACTGATAAATGGATCATGGTGGGTCTTCCGTGTGGGCAAGTTCGAGGTGAAGTGCAGTTTTCTAAATCAGTTAACAGAGCTCTTTGTTCATCGATAGATAGATTTTTGCCAGCTTTCACAGCCATCCGTTTACATACACGTGCAGCAATTCTCTTTTCTATCTCGTCTTGTAATGGCGATTCATCTTCCTCGAAATCTTCCACTAATGCTCGTAAAGCAGTTGTAGGGTCAGTATTACCAAAGAGTGCGGGCATGGCGCGTATCTGAAAGGTATTTGGCCCAAAAGGTTCAACGGAGAAGCCAAAATGTTCAAGTATGGACAATTGTTCATCCAGGATTTTAACACTTCCAGGTGGCAATATTACCATCTGTGGTGATAGAAGAATTTGAGATGGGATGTTTTTTTGTTCGTGTTGGGTTATCAACTTTTCAAATAAAACACGCTCGTGAGCTGCATGTTGATCGATCAAGTAGAGCCCATCCGGACCTTCGGCTATAAGGTATGTTGCGCCAATTTGGCCAACCAACCGCATGATTGGGAGCGAAAATGAAGAGACTTGTTGGGGTATAGGTATTTGGTTCGAGTTATTTTGTGCAGTAATGCTTGGATCGTCGTGCGAAATTGCCCACTCCAGCCCAACATTATTTCCTGAATAGTCGTGTGGAGTGTAATTGTTATTCGGAGTGGATTGAAATCCCCCCCAGAGGTTTTGGGATGTTGGTAATGAAGGGATGGGGGAATATGCCAGTAAAGCTCGCCGGGTAGAGCGTTGTACAAAACTAAAAATTTTATCTTGATTTCTGAAACGAACTTCTGCTTTGGCAGGGTGAACGTTGACATCCACATCCTCTGGATTGATTTCGAGGAATAGTGTTGCCATTGGGTATCGTCCGACCATCAAAAGCGTATGGTAAGACTGTAACAGGGCTTGAGATAAAGGAGTATCTGATACCCATCTACCATTGATAAAAAAAGTGATTTCCTTACGATTGGAGCGGGTCAAGGTCGAAGGGCTGATAAATCCTGTAATCTTGATTCCTTCGTCACTAGCCAGTACTTCAAGCATTTGTTTTGCTACCTCCACTCCATAAAGTGAAGCCAGAATTGAACGACGGTCACCATCGCCAGGTGTTTGGAAAGAAGGGGTAGTACCATCAAGTAGACGAAATCGGACGTCCGGGTAAGCCAGGGCATAGCGTGTCAACAAGCTATCTATTGCTCGACGTTCAGTAATATCTTGTTTTAGAAATTTTAAACGCGCTGGTACATTGTAGAATAAATTTTCGATGCGGACCGTTGTCCCGATTGGCGCACCGACTGTTTCGATTTTACCTACCTTGCCGCCTTCGATTTTCACGCGTGCGCCAGTTTCGGATTTGAAATTCCGGCTGGTGATCGTTAATTGAGAAACAGATCCGATTGAAGCCAGTGCCTCTCCTCGAAAACCGAGGGTATGAATATTAAATAAGTCATTCGCGTTTTGAAGCTTACTGGTGGCGTGACGTTCAATGGCGAGTAATAACTCGTCGTCTGGGATACCGTAACCATTATCGGCAATCTCAATCAAGCGCCGGCCAGCTTCCTGGATGGTCACGAGAATAGTCTTTGCACCAGCATCCAGAGCATTTTCTACAAGTTCCTTAACAACCGAGGCCGGTCTTTCTACTACTTCTCCGGCGGCTATTTGGGATGCGACTTCAGGCGAGAGTAAACGAATTGGCATATTTCGATTATAACCTGCCCGGTTATAATGTATTGTATGGAAATAAAAAAGAAGTGGATTCTAATCCTTGTTTATTTTGGGCTCTTAATGTCTTGTTCACCGGTTCAGACAGCAATTGTTCCGACAAAAATCCCCCTACCTCGCCCATCACTTACAGCTCATCCCAGCGTTACTACATATCCAACCCCTACCCGTGCACCTACCTGGACACCAGAACCAAGTCAGACTCCGGCTGACCTAATTTTCACGCCTTCGCCGAATAGCAGATATGCCATTACCTCATTGCGCTTACGTCAATATGGTGGAGGCCAGGTTCAAAACTTGGGGGTAATTATTGATAATGTTAAATTTACTCGTTATTCTATTCGATATCCAAGCGACGGTTTGAATATCGATGGGTATATGAATATTCCAAAAGGGGATGGACCATTTCCGGTAATTATTACTTTACACGGTTACTTAAACCCAGAAGAATACGAAACAATGGACTACACTACTGCAGCTGCTGATGGTCTTGCGGGACAGGGATATATCGTTATTCATACAAATTTTCGCAATTTTCATCCATCGGATAAAGGTGACTCACTTTTCAGAGTTGGGTATGCAGTCGATGTGTTAAATTTGATTGGTGTGATTCGCCAGAATGCTGGAAAATCAGGTTTGCTTCAACAGGCAAGCTCGGAGCGTATTGGCCTATGGAGCCATAGCATGGGTGGAAATATCGCACTCAGGGTGGCTGTCGTTTCCACTTATGTTAAAGCAATTTTATTATATGCTCCCATGAGCGGGGATGAACAACTAAATTCTCAATATTTTGAAAATGTTACTCATAGTGCTGAAAATCAGGCTGAGTTGCAAGCGAGCGTTGAAGATTTTGCTATGATCTCGCCAAATCAATATTACAAGGACATCACAGCCGTAATTCAACTTCACCACGGTACGGCTGATTCGGTAATTCCTGTTACCTGGTCTGAGCAAACTTGTAAAATGTTAAAAGATGCTGGAACGCAAGTTGAATGTTATTTTTATGCGGATGCTGAACATACCTTTCGGGCACGTTTTATTGAACTATTAAATCCGCGTATGGATACTTTCTTTGCCACCCACCTGAAAAAAAGATGAGTTTCTGTGATTCAGATATATCAATCTTGTTACATCTTTCGTTCAGTATATTTTCATGCCGTTCATTTGTAGACCGGGTATAATAATTTTGTGATGATAACTACTATATTTTTTGATCTGGATGATACTCTTTACCCTGCATCGAGCGGACTTTGGCCAATTATTCGTAATCGTATTGGCCTATTCATGACGGAGCGGTTGAGTATTTCGGCATCAGAAATGCCGCCGTTGCGAAAAAGGCTTTTTGAAGAATATGGAACGACGTTAAGGGGTCTTCAACTTAACTATTCTTTTGATGTGGCTGACTTTCTGGCTTTTGTTCACGATGTTCCCCTTGCTGATTATCTTCGCCCTAATCCCCAATTGAAGGACGTATTAGTTTCTTTGCCAGAGCGGAAATTTATTTTTACAAATGCTGATGTTAATCATGCCAGGCGTGTTTTGAAATATTTAAATATTGAAGAATGTTTTGAAGGAATTATTGATGTTGTTGCGCTTAATCCTTACTGTAAACCGATGCTTGCATCTTTCAAAATCGCCATGCAGATGGCAGGGGTAGAAAAACCCGAGGAGTGTGTCATGATAGATGATATTCCACGAACAACCAGGGCAGCCCGTGAACAAGGTTTTTATTCAGTGCTTTACGGTGTAGATGAGTTTCATCCAGATGCAGATGCATTTCTTACCGATTGGTCGACATTACCCACCTTGTTGCGAGAAAGAAAATAATGCACCCTGAAAAAATTTGGATTGTTTTGATTATTCTTGCCCTTGTTTTGATTGGGGCTAACCTACTAATGTTAGCCATGGTGCGAGGATCACGCGGTATAAAAGGAGATATATTCAAAAACTTTGGGGATGCTGCTCATCCTTGGAAGAAAGAAGATGAAAGTCTGCGTGAACTAAGTCAACGGGTAAAACAATTGAAATCGAGCAATGTTGATGAAGATAAAATGTAATGGTTGGACATACGAAGTGTAGTAAATCCGAAAATTTAGCCTTTTTTACTTAGTTCATATACATTTCATATATCAAGCCACCCTCGATTTCATCAATAATTAATCCAGGGGTGTTATATATGTATTGATAAACTTGGAGGCAACTGTGAAAAAATTTATTCAAATATCCTTAATTCTGGTACTTCTGGTCTTGTTATTAACCGGTGCTTTTTCTGGTGGTGTGCTTATGGGGCATTTTTCCCAATTAAGTGTTCTGGATAATGTACCGCTGCTCTCACCTTTGATGCGACAACCACTTTCGACACCAACCGGTTCGAATGAGGCAACACCGGAAAGCCTAAAAACACTATTCGCTCCTTTTTGGGAAACCTGGAATCTTGTTCATAAGCAGTTTGTTGATCAGCCCGTAGATGATCTGAAACTTATGCGTGGCGCCATCAGCGGTATGCTGGCTGCATTAGGTGACCAGCATACTACCTACATGGATCCTACTCAATTCAAAGAGGCAAATTCTAGCCTTTCTGGTGAATATGAGGGGATAGGGGCGTATGTGGATACTACTGGAACTTATTTGAAAGTAATCAGTCCAATTAGTAAGTCTCCTGCCGAAAAAGCTGGTTTGAAATCGGGAGATTTGATTGTAGCGATTGATGGCGTGAGCATGAAGGGGATGAGCCCAGAATTGGCTCGCCAGAAGGTTCTTGGGCCATCAGGCAGCACTGTAACTTTATCAATACAGCGCGATGGGACTGAGCAGCCTTTTGATGTAAAAATTGTGCGTGCCAAAATTAATATTGCCAGTGTCGAAAGTAAAATGCTGGATAATAATGTTGCATATGTAAAATTAAACACCTTCGGTGATACCACTACGCAAGAACTAATTGCCCAATTAAAGGATTTGTTGGCACAAAATCCCAAAGGACTGGTTCTCGACTTGCGAAATAATGGTGGCGGTTATTTACAAACAGCGGTTGAAGTCTCATCACAATTCATAAAACAGGGAGTTATTGTCTCTGAGAAATATGGTGATGGTCGTGCAAATGACAAGTCTGAGGCTATTCCAGGTGGATTGGCAACAGCGATACCCATGGTGGTACTCGTTAACGAGGGCACAGCGTCTGCATCTGAAATCGTTTCTGGTGCAATTCAGGATTATGGGCGAGGTAAACTGGTTGGTGTTACCACCTATGGTAAAGGTTCTGTCCAGATTTGGACTCCGTTATCGAATGACCAGGGCGCCGTCCGCATCACCATTGCGAAGTGGTTAACACCAAAAGATCGAACGATCCATCAGGTTGGATTAACACCAGATATTGTAGTGGAAATGACCAAAGAAGATTATGCCGCTGGTCTCGATCCTCAATTGGATGCTGCAGTCAAAGCTTTGATAGAGAGTTTGAAATAGCGACTTTTTTACAAATATTACGTAAAGTTAACTAGAGAGGAGAACCTACATGTTCTTCAATATAAACTATATCATTTTCATGATACCTGCTTTTGTTTTGATGGCCTTAACCAGTTGGTATGTTAAGTCAGCTTACAACAAATGGAGTCAGGTACGTGCCCGTTCTGGGCTAACAGGCGCGCAGGCGGCGCAACGGCTGATATCTTCCAGTGGGTTGTATGGTGTTCAGATTCACGCGATCGCCGGCGAGATGACAGATAATTATGATCCGCGGACAAAGGTATTGAATCTATCGCAAGGTGTTGGATCAACTCCTTCTGTGGCTGCTTTGGCTATTGCAGCACATGAGCTTGGTCACGCCATGCAAGATTCCGAAGATTATTTTCCACTTCGCTTCCGGGCGGCTTTAGTTCCTGCTGTCAACATTGGCTCAAACCTGGGTTGGATTCTGATAATGATCGGCTTATTTATCCAGGTGACGCAAATAGCATGGTTGGGTGTAATTGTTTTTTCTGCAGGCACTATTTTTGCATTGGCCACTCTGCCAGTTGAATTTGATGCCTCCGCACGCGCCAAACGAATGTTGGCAGATTCAGGGATAATAGTTGGTGAGGATGAAAGAAACGGCGTAAATAAGGTGCTAAATGCGGCTGCCTTGACTTATGTAGCTGCGCTTATTACATCCATTATGCAACTGCTATATTATGTGACATTAATCTCGGGTGGGAATCGCCGCCGGAGTTGATGTTTATAGACATATCTGGCGAATATTTTGAGCACTGCCAGATATGTCTATATTTATTTTGATAATTCCCAAATTTATTCCCATGTTTCATTCAAAACATCCACTTGCAGTCTCTAAAAAGCCATTAGGCACCGTAACTCGAGGAAAAACTGCCCGTAATCGTCTGCGACAGGTGGATAATTTTATGTTGCTTTATGAACCATCCTTAATTGCTCGACGGGATGGTTCTCTCTTTGTTGATCTAGGGTACGGCGCGGAAGCTGTGACTACCCTGGAATCGGGAGAACGATTTCGTAAATTGAACCCTGATCTAAAAATTCTGGGAGTGGAAATTGAACCTGAACGCGTGACAGCTGCTTTGCCTTTTGCGGATGAACGAACTTTTTTTCGTTTAGGCGGTTTCAACCTGCCTCTCAATCCTGGCGAAAGTGTACGTGCTATTCGAGCTTTTAATGTTCTCAGGCAATATGATGAGTCTCAAGTAACTTTGGCTTGGAATCAGCTGGCAAATTATGTTCAGGAGGGAGGCCTGTTGATTGAAGGAACATCCAATCCTACAGGTGCAATATGGGTGGCTAATCTATTACGAAAAAACGGTTCTTCCTGGAATAGAGAAGCTTTGGTATTTTTTACAAATTTTCATTTAGGCTTTGATCCACTAGAATTCCAAACCATACTTCCGAAAAATTTGATACATCGAATGGTTCCAAATGAACCAATTTTTGAGTTTTTTTCCTCATGGAAAGCTGCTGTAGCGGAGACAAGCCCGCTACGATCTTGGGGTCAACGGCAATGGTTTGCAGCTGCAGCAACAGCACTTTCCCGAAGTGGGTATCGAATTAACCTTCGGCGAAAATGGCTTTCAAAGGGTTGGATGATTTGGGAATTCCCCGAAGGATTATAAATTACGTTTCTTCCAAATTGTGTCCTACGATTTGTTCTTGAAATTTATTGCTATATTATTTTAATTTAAGTCAATACCTCATAAATAAAGGATATTTGTATGTACCCTAACATGACGCATTACACTACCCCTTTTTTTTCATAAGGGACATAATCAGAATGCAGATCAATCTGCTAAATATTGTCTAACTTCTTATTGAAGGAGTACGGGATGGCCGTCAAAGGCTGGATCGAAGTTTCGGACACGTATTGTAAGGGTTGTGAGTTATGCATTAGTTCTTGTCCCCAGGAAGTTCTCAGTCTGGATATGGCCCGCCTAACGCCTAAGGGATATCATCCTGCTCACATTTATAAAGAGGGTTGTACTGGATGCGCCATTTGTGCGGTGGTGTGTCCTGATGCGGCCATCACTGTATATCGCGAAGCACAAAAAACTGGTGCCCCAAGGGCGTAGTATATCCTTATACTACGCCCTTTATCTTTTGATACTGGCAGTTAGTTTGTTTTGCTATCACAGGAGAACCAAAATAATGACGAGGGAATTGCTAAAAGGTAACGTTGCCATGGCTGAAGCCGCTGTGAGAGCCGGGTTGGAAGCCTATTTTGGCTATCCGATTACGCCTCAAACAGAAGTTTTGGAACATTTGGCGCGTCGGATGCCAGAGTTGGGACGCGCTTTTGTTCAGGCGGAAAGCGAAGTTGCAGCAATTAATATGGTTTATGGTGCGGCCTGTACTGGTGTGAGGGTGATGAGTTCATCATCCAGTCCGGGAATGTCTTTGATGCAGGAGGGTATATCCTACATAGCAGGTACTGAAATTCCGGCGGTCCTAATAAATGTTATGCGGGGAGGGCCTGGTCTCGGAAATATTGCTCCCGCTCAAAGTGATTATTATCAGGCCGTATATGGTGGTGGACATGGTGATTACCATCCGATTGTGCTTGCTCCTTCATCAGTTCAGGAAGCGATTGATTTAACGGTATTATCTTTTGACTTGGCTGAAAAATATCGGAATCTGGTCTTCATCCTGGCGGATGGGTCAGTAGGTCAAATGATGGAACCTGCTGAACTTCCTGAGATGCGTCAAGTTATCCGGCGTGACTGGGATTGGGCTGTAACTGGAAAAGGTAAACGTGAACGACGTGTGCTTTCTTCAATATATATTAACCCCCATGAAGAAGAAATAGCCAATTACCGTATGCAAAAAAACTGGCAAACAATTCAGAAAAATGAGATCCGATACAAGGATTATTATTTGGATGATGCCGAATATGTAGTAGTTGGTTTTGGTACAGGAGGGCGGGTGTCGCTCTCCGCGGTGCGGGCTATGAGGCAGCGTGGAATCAAAGTGGGCTTGCTCAGACCAGTGTCACTTAGTCCATTTCCATTTGCGGTTCTGGATGAACTAGCCGCTCGTGTAAAAGCCTTTCTGGTGGTTGAGATGAATCAAGGTCAGATGTTAACTGATGTTCAGTTAGCAGTCAAAGGACGCGTGCCGGTTGAATTTTACGGGCGTCCAGGTGGAGTGGTGCCATTCCCAGAAGAAATTTTCCGTGAACTCGATCGGATGACTACCACTAAATTGAAGATCGCCGCTGATCCGCGCGTTGATTGGTTGGAACGCATGCTGCCAAAATCGAATAAAGAGATAATATGATTTCAGAGATAATCAAACCCGAAAATATTGTTTATGAACGTCCCCATGCGTTTACGGAAGTTTCAACTCATTATTGTCCAGGTTGTACACATGGCATCGCTCACCGTCTCATTGCTGAGGTTTTGGATGAAATGAGACTGACTGAGAGGACCATTGGAGTAGCGCCAGTTGGTTGTTCGGTCTTTGCTTACAATTATTTCGATATCGATTTTGTTGAAGCAGCTCATGGAAGGGCGCCGGCAATGGCTACTGGTATCAAGCGAGTGATGCCTGATCGTTTTGTGTTTACTTATCAAGGGGACGGGGACCTGGCATCCATCGGAATGGCTGAAATTATGCATGCCGCTGGTCGCGGTGAAAACATCACCGTTATTTTTCTCAATAACGCAATTTATGGTATGACTGGTGGGCAGATGGCACCCACGACACTTCCGGGGCAGAAAACCACTTCATCGCCGCGTGGACGAGATGTAGAGTTACAGGGCTACCCTTTGCGGATGGCGGAAATAATTGCCAAGATGGATGGTGCCAGTTATGTGGTGCGGCGTTCTTTGCATGATCCTGCTAATATTCGTAAAGCAAAAAAATCAATCCGGACAGCTTTCGAAGCTCAGATGCATGGTCTGGGGTTTTCGATGGTAGAGCTTTTGTCGACCTGTCCTACAAACTGGGGCATTTCACCGGTGGACTCTCTCAAGTGGTTGGAAGAGCATATGATCCCTGTATATCCTCTGGTGGATTGTAAGGTTTCTTCAGCTGTTGGAGATATGCATTTTTAATTCTTTTCAGAAAATTGATATTGTATCGAATTAGAGGTTTTTTATATAAATCTACTCTTTTTCGTATTCATATCACCTCATTAACCATGTTCTGATCAGCAATTATTTTTTGAGAATAAGAGGTTATATATGCAAAAAGAGATAATTATTGCCGGATTTGGTGGACAAGGTGTCTTATTTGCTGGACAGGTGTTGGCATATGCTGCCATGGATCTCGGAAAAGAAGTTACTTGGATTCCCTCCTATGGCCCTGAAATGCGAGGAGGAACTGCTAATTGTACGGTTGTTATAGCAGATGAAGAAATTGGGTCACCACTGGCAGAATTTCCACCTGCAGCTATTCTATTGAACTTACCGTCTTATGATAAATATGAACCTCTAATTCAAAGTGGAGGTGTTCTGGTTGTTAATGGCTCGATGGTTGATCGTGGACCGAAGCGAGCCGATATCACTACTATCTTAGTTTTAGCGAATGAAGTTGCCGAAGACCTTGGAGACAAAAGATTGACGAACATGGTGACTGTTGGGGCTTTACTAGCCTGTTTTCCGGAAATATCGTTGGAGGCTCTCAAGGCGGCTCTGCGGACCCATTTACCCGAACGCCATCATAAACTCCTTCCAAGTAATTACGCTGCCTTGCAACGTGGTTTTGATATTGCCCAGCAGCAATTGGGAGCACAGCGACCTGTGAAGTAAGGCTAAGATTAGTTTTTTTACCCAATTCTCAAAAATGTGTTAATTGATCTTTGATCTTATTTTGAAATGGCAGGGTTTTTTTTACGAAAATCGGTTGAATGAAATAATGCAAGCGGTTGTTGATTCTATTCAGGAATGATTTTTATAATCAGGTTCGAAAACCAAAATGGATTTGTTGATTGTCATAACAGTTTAATCGACAAAATAAAATTATCCTGGGGAATTGCACAAGAAGATGAATTTATTGATTTATTTTCTGAAATTGAAACTATAATTTCATTATGAAAACCGAAGCCTGTAATAATATTAATATTCCCAAAATTGGATTTGGAACCTGGAGTATTGGTGGGAAGGGGGATGCTGATTCCAGCCTGGATGGTCCATCCGTGCGTGCATTGCATTCAGCTTTCCAGCTAGGTTATACCCACTTTGATACTGCTGAAGTTTATGCGGCTGGTCATGCCGAAGAGTTGCTCGGTCAGGTAATTCGCGATGAAAATATTCCGCGTGATAAATTATTTATCACCTCCAAAGTCTCACCCGAGCATTTATCATACCGTGATGTGTTGACTTCATGCCATGGCAGTTTAAGCCGATTGGGTCTGGATTATCTGGATATTTATCTTATACATTGGCCAAAATCTGGCATGCAGCTTGTAGAAACTTTTCGAGCGTTAAATCAACTTGTTCACGAGGGTTTAATACACCATTTGGGAGTGAGTAATTTTAATTTAAAATTACTCAAACAAGCTCAAGCTCTTTCAGATAGACCACTATTGACTAACCAGGTTTCATATAGCCTGCCAGATCGAACCTGTGTGGAGAATGGCATACTGGAATATTGCCAATCAAATAATATTATTTTGACAGCGTATTCTCCTGTAAAGCGCAGAAACATCAAGAGTAATAAGCTTCTTCAGGAAATAGCCACTAGGCGGGGAGTTACACCTCAACAGATTGCGCTTTCATGGCTAATATCACAGCCAAGAGTCATTACCATACCAATGTCGATGAATCCAATACACCAAGCTGAGAATTTTGAAGCTGGGGATATGGTATTGAGCAGGTCTGAAATGGAAGAATTGGGATAAACATGAATTCACGTTTGCAATCAATTCCAAAAATTATTCCAGAAACTATCCAGGAAACCGAACTGGAGCCAATGTATAAAGTAATTATTCATAACGATGATGTCACCCCGATGGATTTTGTGATTGTTGTTTTGGAACGGATTTTTTTCGTAACCGGATCATCTGCGATTGATATCATGTACGCAGCGCATTTTAGTGGGGCTGCAATTGTGCAATATGTATCTATGAGTGATGCCCAGAGTAGGATTGGACGTGCTCATTTTGCTGCGGGGTTGGATGGATACCCACTTCGATTTACCATGGAACCCGCATAGCGAAGAAAAATCACCATAAAACTCCAGATTTTGAGTAGATCCATTATAATGTTTGAATGCGACCACTTGATATTCTGACAGAAATTAATTTGGATGACCTGGTCTCGTCTTTTGGTTGGGATGAACGGACTTTACCGACGGTAATCTTAAGATGGTTATTTCGATCGCCGGCTGAAAAATTTGCCCGCATGATGATTGAGTTTGATACCCTTACGCTTAACAGTTCGTTGCCGACCAGTTCCAAGCAGACGCTAAATCGCTTTGCGCAAAATATACAAGTTATTGGAAAAGAATTCGTGCCACAAGATGGACCAGTGTTGTTTCTCTCCAATCATCCTGGGATGGTGGATACGCTTGCACTCTTTACAAGTATAGACCGTGATGATCTTCGAATAATTGCGCTTGATCGCCCTTTTTTGCAATCTTTGCCAAACATAGCGCAACACTTATTATTTGTGGGCGAAAACCTGAATGAACGTGTACGGGTGGTAAAACGAACTACTGCTCATTTAAGACACGGAGGAGCAGTGTTAACCTTTCCAGCTGGAAAGATAGAACCTGATCCGCTAGTCTACCCTGGGGTCCTGGACTCTTTAAAAAATTGGACAGATTCTTCAGGGGTTTTTCTCCGATTAGCTCCTGAAACCATGATCGTGCCAGTCCTAGTAAGTGGAGTGTTATGGGAAAAAGCAGTTAAATTCCCAATAATCCGGCTAAAATCGATACGAGAAGACAGGGAAAAATTGGGGGCTGCATTACAACTTCTTGCTCACATTATCTTTTCTGTACGTCCACTAAAAATAAATGTACGATTTGCCAGACCAATCAGTCTTCTGGAAGTTGGGACAATGGATATTTCGACTATTCATAAACTTATCATTTCACGCATGCATGACCTAATTCAAAGTGAAACTGAAAAATAAACGTACATATTGGACTAAAAAATTTTCTCACCCTATAATCATTTATTCATATAAAAAATCCAATTTTATGAAAAAAACACAGGTATGGAGGAAAAGGACTCTATTGTTTTTAGTTTTTGGATTCCTGATTATTTTCGCGTTGAAAAACGCTCCAATTCGAGATATTTGGGTTGCCATTCGAGCATTACAGCTTTGGCAACTTGTGGTAATTTTGATAGTAAACGCAATTTTGTATATTCTGGTCAGTTTGAGATGGTGGATTATTGTGAGGACCCAACTACCAACCATCCCATTTATGCCTTTATTATGGGTTCGTATTGCTGTTTTTGGGGTTAGCTATTTTACTTTTGGTCCACAAATAGGTGGAGAGCCATTGCAAGTATTGGTCTTGCAGCGTATATACGGTTTGACATTAACTCGTGCTACAGCCTCAGTGCTTTTGGATAAATTACTTGAATTTCTCGTAAACTTTCTTCTATTAGGGCTTGGGTTTATCGCGGTTCTTCAAAGTGGGTTACTGACACTCCAAGGGTTTCAGTTCGGCTATTTAGGTCTTCTTTTCACAGTTTTGATAACTTTCCCGATAATCCATCTCATTTTTTTATCCAAACGCATTTATCCAATTACCAGATTCTTGCATAATTTACCTTTTATTTCAAAAAAAAATCGCTTGGTACGTTTTGTACGTGTTTCTGAATGGTTGGTAGGTGCTTTTTGTAAACAGCATACACTGGCATTGCTTGGTTCTACGACAATGTCGATTTTGGCAGGTATTGGCATGTTGATGGACTATGCGATTATGCTCTCCTTCCTGGGAATAAAATTGCCCTTTTGGAAGATAGTTGCTGGCTGGACTGCAGGTTGGTTATCATTTCTAATGCCTTTACCAGGAGGATTGGGAGCTTTGGAAGCCAGTCAGGTATTTGTCTTCGGGATTTATGGATTTTCAGCGGCTGTCGCAATAAGCCTAACATTATTGATGCGTTCCCGTGATTTGTTTATTGGAGGGTTGGGACTTCTTTTAGCAAGCAGTCGGTTTTCGAAAAAAAAGATATCATAAAAGCTTGATTTTCTGAGCCTGAATTTTTTTACTAATCAACAGAAAAAATCAGAATTGATGTAAATTCTGATCACCATATTTTCCAATAGGGAAAATTTTCAATCGATATGAGAAAATCCATTTATTTTGTTGCACCAAAATTGGTTGAAGTTCATGAATCAGAAATTCCTCATCCTGGTTCAGGGCAGGTCTTGGTGGAAACTATTGTTTCAGCCATCAGCCCTGGCACGGAAATGCTTGTTTATCGAGGTCAATTTCCGAACATGCCAGTGGATAGCAATATTGAAGCATTAAGTGGGAAATTTTCATATCCGATGGCATATGGCTATGCATGTGTTGGGCGTATAACTGAAGTCGGCAAAGGTGCGGCAGAGGATTGGCTTGGACGGACAGTATTTTCTTTTCAACCGCACACATCTCATTTTTTAGCGACACCATCAGCGCTCTTGTCACTTCCTCCTGGGGTAGCACCAGAGAATGCTTGCTTTTTCCCAAACGCAGAGACTGCTGTAAATTTAATTCAAGATGCTGCCCCGCTAATTGGGGAACGCGTACTTGTTCTGGGTCAAGGGATTGTTGGGTTGATGACCACAGCACTTTTGGAAAAATTTCCTTTAGAATGCCTGGTATGCGCAGATTTATTGTCAATTCGCCGGGAGGCTTCAAAGGAACTGAATGTTAGCGCGGTATTTGATCCCTCTGATCCTGATTTTGAAGTCAATATCCGGAAAATAATTAAATCCGGCGTTGATCTTTCATTTGAGCTAACCGGTTCACCACTTGCCCTGAACACTGCCATTTCATTTACAACCTTCAGCGGGAGAATTGTAATTGGCTCGTGGTATGGCGAAAAGCGTGCGCTAATTGATTTGGGAGGTAGTTTCCATCGCTCAAGGATAAAAATGATTTCATCGCAGGTCAGTACAATTTCGCCTGAATTAACTGGGCGATGGGACAAAGCTCGACGGTATGGAACGACCTGGCAAGCAATCCAGATGATTGATCCCAAAAAATGGATTACTCATCGTTTTTCTATTGATGAGGCATCACAAGCCTATCGATTATTGGATACATCCCCTCAGGAAACAGTCCAGGTAGTGTTGGGTTATTGATATGAAGTTCACTTTTGGATCACTTGAAAATTGTGCCACCACAGCAGGAGTAGTAATCGTAATTGATGTGCTCAGGGCTTTTTTAAGCACTGCTTTTGCATTTGAGGCAGGAGCAGATAGTATTAGTCTGGTTGGAAGTGTGGAAGAAGCAGTATATTTAAAAAATATTTATCCTGATTGGATATTAATGGGGGAGTTGAATGGGTTACCCCCACTGGGTTTTGATCTTGGTAATTCGCCCACGCAAATTCGAAAATTGGATTTGACCGGAAAAAAGATGATACAGCGTACGAGTGCAGGAACCCAGGGTATGGTGCACGAAGCTTGCCACCTTATTACTTGCCTCTAGTTGTGTTGTTGCAAGTGCAACTGTTCATTATGTCATGAGAAATCCACCGGTGGAAATAACATTTGTGATAACTGGTGGAGAAAAAAATGGGAAAGACCTTGCTTGTGCTGATTTTCTTCAATCGCTTTTTGAAAACAAAAAGGTTGACCAAACCCAATTAATCCAGCGCGTGTATGGATCGGAGGATGCAGAACGGCATCTTGACCCATGTCCCCCAGAGTTTCCTTTTACAGACTTGGATTATTGTACATGGATAAACGCATTTCCTTTCTCAATGCCGGTTTTTCTTGAAGATGGTTTATATAAAATGCGCCCGTTTTTTGAGGGATGATGTAAACGTACTAATAATAAGATATTGGTAATTATTCTCTATTCAGGAGCAAAAATGTATACACTCGCAGTTAGAAAAGATTTCATCGCCCGTCATTACTTGATTGGAGGAGATTGGGGAGCCGAGAATCTCCCTAATTCTCATCATTACCTTCTTGAGCTCAATTTATCAGGATCGGTTTTGGATTTACATGGTTATCTGGTTGACATTATTGAAGTGGAGCAGCATTTAAATGAGGTTGTCACCTACTATAACGAAAATATGTTAAATGATCTTCCTGAATTTGAAGGTATAAATCCGTCAATAGAAAATTTTGCTCGGATATTATGTAAATCATTTGATGAGCGCCTGAAAACTACTAATATTACAAAAATCAAGGTTGTGCTTTGGGAGAATGATAAGGCCTGGGTATCTTTCAAGATCCTCCGAGAAGATTGAAATCGCCTTTATACTTAAAAAGCGGTTTGATTATCTGGAAATCATTATTCCAATTATTATTTTGAAAATAAAAATGTGAAAATGTTGGCTTTATTATGAAAATTGGTTTACTTATATATGGTTCGTTGGATACGCTCAGTGGCGGATATTTGTACGATCGCAAACTAGTTGAATATTTACGTTCTAGAGGGGAGAGCGTGGAAATTATTTCACTTCCCTGGCGGAATTATATTTCTCATCTTGGAGATAACCTGCGTTTTCGCTTGCCAGGGGGCCTGGATTTATTGATTCAAGATGAGCTTAACCATCCTTCGTTACTGAAGGCGAATTCACTTTTCCATCAATACCCAATTGTTAGTCTTGTCCATCATTTGAGAAGTTCGGAACTGCATTCGAGATTAATACGTTGGTTTTATAAGCGAGTAGAAAAACAATACCTGAGTTCGGTGGATGGGTTTATTTTTAACTCTATTACTACGAAGGGTGTTGTAACTGGACTTATTGGTGAGGGGATGCCATCAATTATCGCGTATCCTCCAACTGATCGATTCGGAAATCCAATATCTGTGCAGGATATCAAAAAAAGAGGCATAGAACTGGGACCGTTGAAATTGGTATTTCTTGGAAACATCATTCCACGAAAAGGTTTGCATACACTCCTCCAGGCCTTGAACCGGCAGGATTTCGATTTTAGGCTTGATATTATTGGATCACTGACCGCAGATCCAATGTATGCAAGGGAAATGCGACAGATGGTTAGCGATTACCATTTATCTACCAAGGTTAGTTTTCATGGACATTTTGAGACACAGGCTTTGAACGATAAGCTTGGGCAATCGCATGTTCTCGTTGTGCCATCCTCATACGAAGGTTTTGGAATTGTTTATCTCGAAGGAATGGCTTTTGGGTTGCCTGCAATTGGGACAACTGCTGGGGCAGCTTCAGAGATTATCCGGGATGGGCAAACGGGTTACTTAATTAATCCTGGAGATTCGGTGACACTGGCAACCCGGCTACAAGTGTTATCTCAAAATCGTGAGCTATTAACGAGATTATCACTTCAGGCTTTAGTTCGATATGAAGCTCAATCGACCTGGGAAATAACCGCAGAAAACATCCGACAGTTTTTATATAGAATGGTTCATATCAAAAAAAATGCTTAACAAAGAAGAAACTATGGAATATTCTTTTCCCCATTATTTACTTGCAAAACAAACCGTTGACGATCGTTCGATCAATCAGAATGTATATCAAAACTTAAAAAGCCGACTTATTCAAGATAACCTGCGCATCATTGAGGTCGGCGCAGGTATTGGAACCATGTTAGTTCGTTTATTGCGCTGGGGTTTTTTAAAAAGTCCTTGTGAATATGTCATTATTGATGATATGCTGGAAAATATTGTTTTTGCGAAGTACTGGTTACCGGAATGGGCAGACAAAAATAATTTGTCTGTCGAATGGCTGAACGAAAATCAACTTCGGTTAACTAACACTAATTGTGATGTATTGGTAACACTTGAGAAAAGCGATGTTTTTGATTTCGTAAAAAATAATAACCTGATGGCGGATTTATTAATTGCGCATGCATTCCTCGATTTGTTACCCATGCCCGAAAGTTTGCTGGACTTGTTTTCGCTACTTAAGCCAGATGGGCTGGCTTGGATGACCATTAATTTTGATGGAGTGACAACGTTGGAACCGCCCATCGAGATTTCACTGGATCAAAAAATTGAGAATTTGTACCATCAAACAATGGACATGCGTGTTAGTGGCGGCGATAGTTGTGCTGGGCGTCATTTATTTAGCCATTTTTCCAAAATCGGAGCTCAGATATTGGCTGCTGGGGCATCAGACTGGGTGGTATATCCCTCAAACGGTTGCTATCTGCCTGATGAAGCTTTTTTCTTGAAATTTATATTATATTTTTTCGAACTTTCATTAAAGGATCACCCCGAACTGGATCAGGCAGCTTTCGATGAATGGTTGGCAAAGCGGCGAATACAAGTGGAGCAAGCAAGCCTGGTTTACATTGCGCATCAGATGGATTTCCTAGTGAAACCGAAAGGCTTATAATCCGTATATAAAAGACGGAGAATTGTCATGATTTACAATTATGTTGTCAATGGTTTACTTGTAAAAACGGGCGATATTGTTTGTACAATGAATGGGAAACCAAACATTTTACCTGGTGAGTTCTGGCGTTTGGTCGGTATGCTGGTTCCTGGAGAGGTAGATCACATTGCCATCTATCTCGGACCTGACGGACGTTTTGTTGAGGCAGGTGCGTTAGGGGTGGTAACCTTTATCATTCATGATGGCGTGTGGTATCCAGAGCATACCATGTCTGAACGCGGTATGTTGGTGGATACATTTTATGGAGTTGCTTATCCATTATCAAATATTGGATTCACCCTTGAGCAAGAAGATGAAGTTCGTGTAGGCGTAGCAGAGTATTGCCTTGAGCATCTTGGCCGACCCTATAACCTTAATTTCCTTGATTCTGATCGAGATGATTCTTTCTATTGTAGTCAATTGGCGTATAAGGCATATTTATCAATGGGAATAAATCTGAATACAGGTTTGAGTATTGAAAAAATTCCAGGGACGAATAAGATAATATTTCCTCAAGAAATTTGGGACAAATGCACTCACCTGCGGTGTGAGAGTGGGTTTTCTGAGAAAATCCAATTTGAAGGAGTGAGGTAAACCCACGATATGTAATTTGTCGTATTTTTTTAAGGATGTCGAATAATTTCCCCACTTTTAAGAAAACTGGATTTGGATAATACTTCTGGATGATTACCTGCTAAAATCGGGTTTATTATCCTTTTCTTGGGATTTGTCGAATTATTTTTTTAAATCCCAACCACTTTAAAAAAGAAATGATCCATCTTTTTCGGTGGTAATATTTGAATTTTATGGAGATTATCGAATGGAAAAAAATTCATCTTTTGTGGATACTGTGATATTGATTACCAGAGAAGGGATGGGATCAGCTGATTTGTCTTTACAGCAGAAATTACTGGATACCTATTTACGACTTTTGCAAGAAAATAATTCCTTGCCTTCAGCCATATGTTTTTATACTGATGGGGTTAAACTGGTTGTAAAAGGTTCGCCTTTGTTGGAACACCTATCCCAAATCGAGAAAACTGGTGTGCGGTTGATAGTTTGTTCCACATGTTTAAATTATTTTGGATTATCACAAGCCGTAGTTGTTGGGGTGGTTGGTGGAATGCCAGACATTATTGAAGCTCAAATAAGAGCAGTAAAGGTCATTACACTGTAACCTCAAAAAAAATGATTGTGAGCCTGATGTGGATAAATTTCTTCAGAAAGGTTTCTGGCATCAATTTGGTGCAGCGATTGATATGCTGGATAATGCATTGTTAGCTTGTCCGGAAGAGTTTTGGGAGGCTTCCTTATGGAATGATCCGGAAATGGGTCCGAAATTCTCAAAATTTTGGTATGTGGCATATCACACACTTTTCTGGTTGGATTTATATTTGACCGGGTTTGTGGAAAACTTTATGCCCCCTTCACCATTTTCCCTCGATGAACTGGATCCATCTGGGTTATTGCCCGAAAGGGTCTATTCACATCTCGAATTGCGAAATTTTCTTTCTTTTTGTCGTAATAAGTGTTTTAAAATCATAATTTCTCTTTCGGAAGAACGCAGCAAAGAACTATGCAAGTTTCCTTGGGGAGAGTTAAGTTTTTTTGAGCTTCTTTTGGATAATATGCGTCATATTCAAGAACACGGGGCTCAATTAAATATGTTTCTTGGTCAACAAAATGGGATATCTAATCGCTGGGTTGCCAGACCAGTTCTTGAGCTGAAATAATAGTGCAATTGCTAGATTTGGACCTTAATCCAACGACGGATGTTTTTTGTTGGAAGATCGATCTTGATTTGAATAATTATTCAATGGAAGTTTACTTGTTTATACCTCTCACACGGACCAACCGATGCTATTAATTTTATTGGGACTAATCCCGTTTGGTCTTTTCGTTTTTTGGTGGTTAATTCCAACCTTAAGTGGCTTACCCTGGAGGCCGACCTCGAATCACCGTATTCGGAAAGCATTGGAAATTGCTCAGGTAAAACCAGGTGAGACTGTTTTTGATCTTGGTTCGGGCGACGGCCGGGTGGTTGTGATGGCCGCAGCGGATTTCTCTGCCAGGGCGGTCGGTATAGAAATCAGTCCATTTCACTGCTTGGTTAGCTTGATTATTGCCTGGGCTGAGGGGGTAAGTGAAAATATCCGTATTTACCTTGGTAATTTCTATAAGGTCGATATATCAAGTGCGGATGTTGTTTTTGCTTATATGACATCTGCTCAGGTAAGTCGATTGCGTCCGATTTTGGAAAAACAACTTAAAAATGGGGCTAGAGTGGTTACCATCTCGTTTGATATGGGTACATGGGAACCTCAGGTGGTAAATCGTGAAGAATTAATCTTCCTGTATCGAATGCCACCTAAACCAGGCAGCTATGAAACTTACTTAGCCAATCAAGTAACAAAGCCCGAAGAAGCTTAATTCGAAAATGATCTTTTGAAGATAACAATGTGCTTCAATATTTCCTCCGTTGCTTTAAGGGAAGAGTTTGAACCTTTGAGAATTAATGCAATGTGGAATGTTGATGGCAAATGATTCCCTTTTGCTGACGAGGACATTATTTTTTGTGTCGCTTGGGTTGTGGGGCCTGCCGCGTGCCCAGTAATTTACAGCCTGATGTTGTTTTATTAGGGTATAATCTTTTTAATCGGTTAATTTACCGTTTCGATCCAATTAGATCAGCAGTCCGCTTCTGTTTTTATTTTGAGCATTTGCTCGATTCCCCTAAAACCCGCATGACTTCTGAAGACAAGGAATTTTTGTGAGCTTTAACCAGTTTAACCTGGATTCCCGCCTGTTGGTGGGGATCAAACGCGCCGGTTACGATACTCCGACGCCTATTCAACTAGCTGCCATTCCGGCAGTGCTTGCTGGCGATGATTTGATAGGTACCGCTCAAACGGGTACCGGGAAAACCGCTGCTTTTGTTTTGCCAATTCTTCATAAATTGCTCGAAGGTCCACGACGGGTAGCCCGAGTTCTGATTGTTACACCAACCAGAGAACTTGCGGAACAGATCAATGATGCTATCCGCGAACTCGCGGTAGGGACGCAAATCCGAAGTGCCACCATTTATGGTGGTGTGGGACCTGGCCCGCAAGTAAAAGCGCTTCGCGATGGTGTCGAAATTTTGGTAGCTTGTCCAGGGCGCTTGTTGGATTTAATAGCCCAGAATTATGCGCGTCTTGGTGGAATCGAAGTCTTAGTTTTGGATGAAGCCGATCGTATGTTTGATATGGGTTTTTTGCCAGATGTGAAAAAAATCATTAAAGCGATTCCTGCCAAACGTCAAACATTACTTTTTTCAGCTACGTTTCCCAAGGAAATCGAAGAATTGGCTTCCATGTCACTTCGGAACCCGCATCGGATTAGCCTTGGAATTAGTAGACCTGCACAAACAGTTAAACATGCCCTTTATCCCGTTCAACAGCATCTGAAAACCGGGCTACTTTTGGCATTGTTGAAAAAAACTGATACGGATTCGGTGCTAATTTTTACACGTACCAAACATCGTGCAGAAAGATTGGCGAAACAAATAGATCACGCAGGATTTAGAGTGACCAGTCTGCATAGTAATCGGTCACAGAATCAACGACAGGCAGCTCTGGGTGGATTTAAAAGCGGTCATTTTCAAATAATGGTTGCTACGGATATCGCTGCCAGAGGCTTGGATGTGGAAAGTATTTCGCATGTAATCAATTTTGATATGCCGGATACCGCAGATGCGTATATACATCGAATTGGTCGAACAGGTCGGGCAGAACGTAGTGGTGATGCTTTCACACTTGTTACGTCAGAAGATGGGGATATGATCCGGACACTGGAAAAGATCATGGGTGCACCACTAACCAGGGAAAATTTACCCGATTTCGATTACACTACACCTGCACCACCGAAAGCGGCTACTGTCGTTCACCCAACACACCATTCTCCCACATCCCGGCATCTTCCAGTGGCTCAGCATACTCCCACGAGTCCCCAAAGAAATTACAGCCCTAATAAATTGGCACCCCGTTCTCGAAACAAACCGCGATAAAAACGAAGACCCACCTGAAACCTGGTGGGTCTTCGTTTTTATCGCGAAAAATGTTTATAATTTCGAGAGAATGATAAATAAAGAAAAACTAATTAATGGTAACACCTTACCCCTTTTGGCTTTGTTTATAGCAAATGGGGTATCCATGACAGGTAATATGCTGTCCACTATAGCTATTCCCTGGTTTGTTCTTCAAACCACTGGAAGTGCCACTCAGATGGGATTAGTTGGGTTTTTTACAATAATTCCTATTGTACTCGCTGGGTTACTTGGTGGAGTTTTAGTGGATACGGTGGGATTTAAAAAGACAAGTATTATTGCTGATCTTTCGAGCGGGGTTACAGTGATTTTTATACCCTTGTTCTATTTAACGGTTGGTCTACCGTTTTGGTTATTGTTAATTCTTGTTTTTTTGGGCGCTTTGTTGGATGCACCAGGGAGCACTGCTCGTTCTGCAATGCTCCCTGAATTGGCTGAAAGGTCCGGAATGTCTTTTGAGCGTGCGAGCTCGATTAATCAAGTGGTCGAACGTAGTTCGCGATTGTTGGGAGCACCATTGGCGGGGATATTGATAATTCTGATGGGTAGTGCAAATGTTCTTTGGTTTGATGGCCTTTCTTTTTTCTTTTCCGCCGTCTTGATAGGTATTTTTGTAAAATTATCTACGTCGGATGAAACAAAATATATTAATAAAAGTTATTTCGAAGAATTGATGGTCGGGTTTAAGTTTATTTTTCAAAATCAATTGCTATTCTCAATTGTGATCATAGTGATGATGACTAACTTTCTGGATTCTGCGTTTAGCAGCGTAATCCGCCCTGTTTATGTAAATAAAATTTTTGGTAGTTCATTGGCTCTGGGACTTATCATTGCTGCAAACGGTGGCGGTGCTATGTTCGGAGCCTTTTTATTTGGTTGGATTGGGCATTGGTTTCCCCGAAGATTGATTTTTATTTCTATGTTCATTTTTACAAGTTTTCGTTTTGTTTTTTATATTTTTTATCCTCCGCTATGGGTAATTCTATTATCTACTTTTATATTTAGCGTTAGTGCTGGACCTCTAAATCCCATCATTGATGCTATTGAATTTGAATGCATCCCAGTCAATCTCAGAGGTAGAGTATTAGGATCCATCACTGCTGGGATGTGGATTGCCATGCCATTGAGTATTTTGGTTTCTGGGGTGCTCGTGGATCAATTTGGCATTTTTCCTATGATACTTGGTATCGGTTTCATTTACTTTGTGACAACAGTCAGTTTGGTTTTTCTTCCTTCATTGCGTTTGATGGGTGGAAAGAATGAGATTAAATAAAAAAACCTGGAGCATAAAGCTCCAGGTTTTTATTGTAGACTAGAGAGGGGTAACGTTCGTCGCCTGCCAGCCTTTGGGGCCTTTTTCGACGGAAAATTCTACTTTCTGTCCTTCAGCGAGGTTACGGAAACCGTCGCCTTTGATGGCAGAAAAATGAACAAAAACATCTTCGCCACCTTCGCGTGCAATGAAGCCGAAGCCCTTGTCACCATTAAACCACTTTACTGTACCTTGAATTCGATCAGCCATAATATTTGCCTCCTTTGGGCAATAAGAAAAAAATTGATGTTTGTTCCATCGGAGGGAAAAAAAACAAACCACAGAAAACCCGTGAGTTGTCGTTGTTCAATCAACCAACGTAACCTACTGTTAACTAACTTAATAATTATATCACGGAAATTGTTTTTGTGCTGAACCAATAAATAGCAATTTGGTTTCGATCAATAAGATAGAACCGCTATTGGGTTCATGCTATAATTCCATATATTCTATATTATGAAAGAAATAAGATAAATGAATTTTCTTATTACCGGGGCCGCAGGTTTTCTTGGATCCGCACTTGCAAATCAGCTTTCGCGTGAAGGACATCAAGTCCGGGGTTTAGATGACTTGTCTACTGGTGATCCGCAGTCACTCGTACCGGATGTCCATTTCACCAGGGGGGATGTTAATGATCGCCCTAAATTATGGACTCTCCTTCAAGAAGTTGACTGTGTTTACCATCTGGCCGCAAGGGTTTCTGTTCAAGAATCGGTGTTATATCCTCGAGAATATAATGCTGTTAATGTAGGTGGTACAGTCAGTTTAATGGAAGCCATGCGAGATGTGGGCGTACGGCGAGTAGTGTTGGTTTCATCAGGTGCGATTTACGGTGATCAAACTGAACAACCGATGCGCGAAAGTGTACATCCCAACCCTCGATCTCCATATGCTGTCTCGAAGTTGGCAGCTGAGTATTATGTAAGCACAATTGGGGATTTATGGAAAATCGAAACAGTCAGCCTGAGAGTTTTTAATGCCTATGGACCTGGTCAACATTTGCCCGCTTCTCACCCGCCTGTTGTGCCCTACTTTCTTCGGCAAGCTATTCATCATGGATCAATTGTGATCCATTCGGATGGCAATCAGACACGAGATTATGTCTATGTTGATGATGTCGTATCTGCACTTGTAGCTGCCTCAACCGCGCCTAACCTGGATGGCGCAGTAATAAATGTTGGCAGCGGTAGAGAAACCTCAGTTCGTGATCTTGTCAGAAGTGTTTTTGATGTAACCGGCGCAAACGCCGATGTCATTTATAATCCCAAAACACTTTCAGGCGTTTCCAGAATGTGTGCTGATTTGACCCTTGCAGCACAAAAGTTGAATTACAAGCCATCAATCTCGTTGGAAGACGGGTTGCGATTGACATTACAACGAGATTCTCGGTTTCGAGGATAAATATCATATATGAAAATATTATCATTTGGCGCTGGTGCGATTGGTACATATATAGGTGGTTCCCTGGCTTTGGCTGGGAACAAGGTTGTTTTCGTCGAGCAACTTGACGCTGCAGAATTACTGCGACAAAAAGGATTGAAACTAAATTTGGCTCTCGATTCTCGTCGGACTGGAGAAACTGAGTTTTCGCTTGCTTCGCCTGCCGTGGAATTTGCTGTTTCATTGAAAGAAGCCCTATCATTTGGACCATTTGATGTAGCGATTTTTGCACTCAAATCGTATGATACAGCAGCAGCGCTGGAGGGTATGAGTTTATTCGTGAATGAGTTACCTCCCTTACTTTGTTTACAAAATGGCGTTGATAACGAGCCGGCGATAGCTAAATTACTTGGTCAAAGTAGAGTAATTGCTGGGACAGTGACTTCTGCTATAGGTAGGCGAAGTATCGGAGACATTATTCTGGAAAAATTAAGAGGTGTAGGTGTCGCGGATGGACATCCGTTGTCACGTCAACTCGTAAATGTATTTAATGAAGCTCATCTTCACGCACGATTATTTCCCAAAGCCGCTGATATGAAGTGGTCGAAAATGCTCACGAATTTGTTGTCAAATCCAACATCTGCAATTTTGGATATGACAGCAGCGGAGGTATTTTCAAATGAGGATCTGTATCGTCTAGAAATTGACCAATTAAAAGAATGCCTGGCTGTCATGCGAGCTCAAAGAATTGGTGTTGTGGATTTGCCTGGTACCCCGGTCAGAGCGTTAGCGTTCGCGACTCAATTACCGGTTTGGTTGTCCAAACCGTTTTTAAGCAAGGCTGCAGGGGCAGGAAGGGGGGCAAAAATGCCCTCATTTCATATAGATTTGTATTCAGGCCGCGGTAGAAGTGAGATTTCTTATTTACATGGGGCAGTAGTTCGTGCTGGGGAAAAATATGGTATTCCAACACCGGTGAATAGTCTACTAACCGAAACCCTGCTTGAATTAACATCTGGTAAACTTCCCCTTTCCGAGTTTGCTAAAAAACCTGATAAATTTTTACAAAGACTTCCAATTGAAAGTAGATATGACTGAAATATTCTTGAGTGAACAACGTGAGACAATTGAAATTCATCTGCCAGATGGGCGAACACTTGAAGGTCCCCGTGGATCCATTGCTGAAGAATTTCTGGAAATAATAAAATCCGATTTACCCGCTCCAGTTGTTGGGGTTATTATCAATGGTGAGCTGCATGAATTAACTTTTGCGATCACGATGGAATCCCGTGTCCAACCTGTCACGATGGCAGATTCAGATGGAGCTAGAATTTACCGACGTTCATTAACTTTTTTATTAGAAGCATCCTTTTCAAATTTATTTCCGGATGCTTCATTGTTTATCGATCATTCTGTGGCTTCAGGGGGGTATTATTGCCACGTTCGTGGCCGAGACCCGCTAACATCGGAAGAGATACTTTGCCTGGAAAGTGAAATGCGTCGCCTGGTTTCCTTAAATTTGCCTTTAATTAGACGGGAAGAGCGAATAGAAGGGGCAATTGAATATTTTAAGGCCCAAAACTTTGATGATAAAGTCCGTTTAATTCAACATAGAAGTAAACCATACGTCACATTGTACAAACTTGGCGAACATGTGGATTATCACCACGGTTATATGGTGCCAGCAACTGGTTATCTGAGGTGGTTTGAGATTATTGGGTCCAATGGCGGCTTTATCTTGCGTTATCCACGCCGTCATGCACCTACACTGTTAGCGCCAATGGAAGATTATCCTCAATTGTTGAATGCTTTTCAGCAATATGGTGATTGGTTGGAACGTCTTGGAATAGAAAGTGTTGGGGCGTTGGATGACGCGATTAAGGCTGGCAGGAGTCGGGAGATCATCTTGGTTTCGGAGGCCTTGCATGAGCAGCACATTGCTTTGATTGCAAAACAAATAGTAGAAATGCGTAAAGAAGTCAGCCTGGTTTTGATTTCAGGCCCGACATCTTCGGGAAAAACTACATTTTCACGTCGCTTGGCAGTACAGTTACTCGCGCTCGGTGTTTCGCCTTATGCGCTGGAACTGGATAATTATTTTATCAATCGTGAAGAAACACCAAGAGACGAAAACGGTCAGTATGATTTTGAGACAATTGAGGCTTTGGATTTACTCCAGCTTGGCAGACAATTGCACGATTTAATTGCCGGTTATGAAGTTCAGGTCCCCCATTATAATTTTAAAGAAGGTCGGCAGGAAGCTGGTGATATAGTAAAACTCAAACCGGGCCAGATTATTATTTTGGAAGGTATTCACGGATTAAATCCTCGATTGATTCCTGATACTTTAAAACATCAATCATATAAAATTTATGCTTCTGCCTTGACCCAACTTAACCTCGATCGGCATAATCGTGTTTCAACTACCGATTCTCGCTTGATCCGGCGTATTGTTAGGGACGCCCGCGAGCGGGGATATACTGCCGCCCAGACACTCAGTCGATGGGAATCTGTGAGGCGTGGTGAAAAAAAGCACATTTTTCCATATCAGGAAAATGCAGATGTGATGTTCAATTCGGCCCTTGTTTATGAGCTTTCAGTATTGCGCCCCTTGATTGAGCCGCTCCTTCGTCAAGTGCCACATGGGACCTCGGAGTATATTGAAACAAAACGTTTACTGGCCTTTTTAGAGTGGTTTTTACCAGTTGAGATGGAATGGGTCCCTGATAATTCAATCTTACGTGAATTTGTTGGCGGGTCCATTTTGAAGGATTTCAAGGTGTGGGGATCGAGATAAAAATTCTACTTTGTCAAAATATTTATCAAAGGTTGAAAATTTTTCATTGGAGTATTCTATGGATTTCCGTTCATTATTTATAAAAAAGTCAACTGCAGCTTTTATGAATGAGGCACGTGCGACCAAAGGGTTTTCATTTTTGGATTTTGTCCATGGTTATGTTTATGGACGTTGGACACATTTATATATTGCAATCGGTACAGGGCAACATCCTCTAGCAAGAAAAATAGCCCCCATTTTTTCTTGGGTAGAGAAGTACTTGCCCCAGAGAAATCCGTCAAACAATAGTGCAGAGTCGATTAACCTGGCTGATACTTATCATGGAAAAGCTCTACCGCTTGAACAAGCCAGGCATTTGGTTCAAATTAACGAGGATATTAATCTTCCTGATTTAGAGCAGGTTATCCCCTACAAGCGAGCTCGCTCCATCGTTTTGAAGAACCCCGATCATATTGTTGCATTGAACTGCCCATGTCGTTCTGCAAAACCGAATCCTTGTTTGCCATTGGATGTTTGCCTGGTTGTTGGCGAGCCATTTGCTAGTTTTGTTGTGGAGCATAATCCAGGTAAAACCCGATGGATTTCTCCTAGTGAAGCCGTGGCGATAATCGATGCTGAAGACGCACGTGGTCACGTACACCATGCCTTCTTTAAGGATGCCATGTTGGGCCGTTTTTATGCCATTTGCAATTGTTGCTCATGTTGTTGTGGAGCGATCCATGCTCATCAAACAGGTACTCCGATGCTAGCCTCATCGGGTTACATGGCGATGGTTAATGAAGATACCTGTGTTGCTTGTGGAACTTGCGTCGATAATTGTCAGTTTGGCGCTTTGAGTACAGTTGATATATTAATGAAAGTAGATATAAAAAAATGCATGGGCTGTGGTGTATGTATAGATAAGTGTCCCCAAGAAGCAATTTCATTGGTCAGGGATGTGAGCAAACCTGAGCCATTAGAGATATTTGCTTTGATGGAAAAAGCTGCGGCTCATCAATTAAATATTGACTGAAGTTATAAACAAAAAATATGGGAATGTCAGTTCGATAATTAAGATCGGTCGATATGGGTAGAAGTGTATGAAAAAAGGTCCAGGGTTGTATCGCTTGATTAATACAGCCCTGGACCTTTTTTTATTTGAACAATTTTTGCATCAAAGCAGGGATTGATGCAAATACTACGAGACAACAGCAGCAGCAGAGGAAAATTCCCGCTGCTATGCTTCCAGCGATTATCCAGAAGCGTTTTTTAGAGGGGTTTTCTATATTATCATTAATTGGGGCGTCGATAATTTCTGGTTCAACTTGGTTGGAAGTTTTTTCTGGTTCAGATAGAAGAGCGTCACTGGCGCCAGAATATTTTAGGTCGACCGCAGTTTGCTCGATCACTCTGTTGGCGGCATCAGCGTTTAATTCAAATTCGGCTGCTGCTATTTCCGCCGCAGCTTCAGTTTTATCTTCCTTAATTAAATTCTTGATTTCATCCATTACTTCTGCACTATTGTTAAAGTCAGATTTATGGCTAATCATTGTAGGCGCACTATTGGAGGAAAAAGGTAAGGCATTGCCGCATGATGAACATGTATTTCCGGGATTGGTTCCCAGTGGGGCACCGCAAAAAGGACAATTATTTTCTGATGACATTCTTCACCTGTTGTTATTTGAGAGTTTTTCTTCGATATTCTGATCAGTCAAGGTATATTGCTTATCTGGTTTACAAAAATTGTGTTTCAGTGCAGGATCCAATACATTGTATACGTCAATATTCCGGTAAAGTTGTAAAAAATAATTTAGAATACTAGAAAAATGAAACAAAAGAATGGCTTGTAAATGTTTGTAAGTATCTAATTGTCGAAATGGGTAGGAATGGTCAAAAACATATGCTGAAACAAGGTTCACCAGGAAATGGAGAAAAACATCTCTTCATGTCTACAGGTAGAGTCGGTATTTGGGAATCCAGCGAAAAAACCTGATTTCGCGAATATTTTTTGTACTCTTTAATTAACAAATCTATTTATTTGAAAGACGGCGGTACGAGGGTGCAACACTCGTACCGCCGTCCGGTGTGTCTACTCCGCAGATTCTGTGCCACCTTGCTCATCGCTGCGTAGATGTGGGAAAAGCAGAACTTCCCGAATGGAGTGTTTGTTGGTCAACAACATGGTGAGTCTATCCACACCCATCCCAAAACCACCATTGGGGGGCATTCCGTATCGCATGGCTCGAAGATAGTCATCATCCATCAGGTTGAGTTCCTCGTCTTCTGCCGTATAATCCCGGCCCATTTCGAGAAAACGTTGTTCCTGATCGAGGGGATCATTTAATTCAGTGAATGCATTGCATAATTCAAAGCCCGCAACATATCCTTCAAAGCGTTCAACTGTTAGTGGGTCACCAGGTTTCGATTTTGCCAGTGGCGAAATGTCACGTGGGTAATCGTAAAGAAAAGTAGGTTGTATAAGAGTCGGTTCCAGATATTCCCCGACTAAATAATCAATTAATTTTCCTCGAGTGGCTCTAGTAGGAGGATTATAGCCTTTTTCTTTTATTGCAGAGAAAAGACTGGCTGCTTCAGTATGTGCGTAAATATCGATACCGGTAACATCTAAAATGCCTTGACGCATTTCTATGCGCTTCCATGGTGGTGAAAAATCGATATCTTTACCCTGGTAGTTAATTTTATAGGTACCATTTACTTCTTTGCAGGCTGTTGACACCATTTGTTCGGTTAATACCATTACCTTAAGGTAATCAGCGTAAGCCCAATAAAATTCGAGTTGGGTGAATTCCGGGTTGTGCTTAAATGAAACCCCTTCATTTCGAAAATCACGACCAATTTCATATACTCGTTCCAGGTTTCCAACCAGCAATCGTTTTAGATATAACTCAAAAGAAATACGCAAATAGAGCTGTTGTTTTAGTTGATTGTGAAAGGTAGTGAATGGGCGTGCAGCAGCTCCACCATAGATTGGCTGCAGAATAGGAGTTTCGACTTCTAAGAATTCATGTTCGTCGAGAAAGCGGCGTAAAGAGGAGATTATCTTTGCTCGTTTTCTGAAATTATCGCGTACATCAGGATTTACCGCCAAGTCAGCGTAGCGTTGTCTGGCACGAAGTTCCGGACCTTCCAAGGCGGCATAGCGAATAACAGTTCCATCTTCCTGGGTTACATCTTTGTCAGCAGGAAGAGGTGAAACAGCTTTTGCTAACAAACAAAAATCATGGACATGTAATGTAGCTTCACCCGTACGGGTGCGCATCATTACACCAGATGCCTGGACAAAGTCACCAATATCGAACATCTTATCAAAAAAACTAATTCGTTCCTGCCCAAGTTCATTAATACGCAAGAAGATTTGGATTTTCCCAGAAACATCTTCGATATGGGCAAATGTCAACTTACCCATGGCACGTGTAGCACGGATGCGTCCTGCAAGTGTGACTCTTACCTCTGCAGGTTGGTTGCCTTGCTCTGTGGTCTTTTCCATTGTCTCAAATTCAAAAATTGCCTGGGCAGCTGTATGGGTTCTTTCTGCCCGGGTGGGGTACGGATCAACCCCTGCCGCACGCAATTCAGAAATTTTTTGTAAACGGATTTGTTCCAGTGAATTATATTCAGTCATAAAAAGAAGCCTTCCAAAGGAGATATAAAAAAAGCCCCGCGATAAAACACCCTGCTTTTGCAGAGTGTTCGCGGGGCTTAAAAGTGACTGCCCCAGTCTTTCAGGTGGTCTTCAATACTTTTACTTTAAAAGTGCCACCAGGTGCGTCCACTGTCACTACATCACCTGGGTGATGATTGATTAGCGCTCGACCCAATGGAGATTCATTAGATATTTTACCAGCGCGAGGATCTGCTTCAGCTGCGCCTACAATAGTATATTCTTCAGGCGAACCGTCATCTTCCTGAATTAAGACCGTATCGCCTACCTGAACCAGGGTTGGATCCAGATGCTCGGCTGAATCGTCAATAAGGTGAGCAGCTGCCAGGATAATTTCCAGTTCTTGAATACGACCTTCAACAAAAGCTTGCTCATTTTTAGCAGCTTCGTATTCGGCGTTTTCAATCAATTCCCCACCTTCCATAGCTTCATGTAAGCGCTCGGCAACCTCCTGCCGTTTAACAGTTCGGAGGAATTCGAGCTCATCTTGAAGTTTTTGGAACCCATCTTTTGTCAAATACGTAGCCGGCATATTTACAAACCCTGTTTATAAGATATGTTGCATCCCTTGGTAGAGATGCAACGTTGGATAAGATAAATTAATTTCACTAACTTAGTCATTTATATCATGAATTTAGCATGAAATCAAGCCGATTATGATTCGGACCAATTAACTAACCACATTTATTTTAAATTTATAATTAATAAAAGCATGAAAATAGATTTTACTTTAACCCTGACGCCAAAGTGAGAATCCATTTCCTGAGTTTCTATATTCCTGGATTTTGCTTCGCATATCATCAATATCAGTAAATAAGGAGGAAATTTGAGAATTATGAGCAGCTATACTTTTTTGCCATGCCAGGAGCCCATTATCAGAAATGGAAAATATTTCTGCACTCATTCCTGAGGTGGCTGGTTCTAATTCATCCACGTGTCGAAACAAGTATGGGATATCCGCATAGTACCATATCTTGCACCCAATACTTTCAACTGCTTTTCGTGCGATGATATGATCGACGTGCCTACCAAGAGCCAACGGACAAATAATAGTGTCAGATGCAACTATGTTTATTTTTAATAGGTTGGCGACGTCTTCAACAATACCTATTTCTTTCGGGTGAATAGGATCAAATACATCCTGTTTGTAAAAAAAATCACCCAAATTTGAGCTTCGATATATTGCGTCAACCATTGGAAAGTGAATTAATTTTGCCCCAACTTGCTTGGCGGCGTTTTGGTCTTCAATTCGACGCTGGCGAACAGTTTCTTGAGGGCTACCTGTTTTCCACATCGCATGCACCCTGGTAATTAATTCAGACACCGTTTCGAGAGGAGGGTCTCCCGCGTTTATTGTCCAAATTTCGACGGGGATACCGGCCTGGGTTTGTTCCCAAATAAGCCCTCCACAAGAAAGTACAGCATCGTCAAAATGAGGCGAAATATAGATCCAACGCATTTGGCATTCCCTTTATTATTTAATTTTTGAAAAAATCCAAATTCAAGACGAGTAGAAAAATTATTGTGGATTGTTTGTATCTTCTCTAATTATTTGATTAGCGAGGTTTTGTAGAAGGATAGCTTCCGGATTATTAACATGGCTTGCCTGCCAATATTTATCGAGTAACTCCAAAGGAGTAAGGCTGGCAATATTTTGTCCATCAGACAACCGAACTCTCGTTTCGATTTGGGGGCGCTTGATGAGCTGGAACTCAAACGCGCTGTTTAAATATTCGCGAATTTCAATCTCGTTAATAAGCTTCTCAAAGTCGCGAGGGTATTCAATTATTAATTTAACAATACTATCTTTAATTTTATTGAGTGGCGGTAGAAGAGATTTTATTTGTGCTGTAACATCTTCGGTGTTCTCCAACCGAAGATAGGTTTCGATGAAGGGTCTTACTTGCTTAAGTTGTCTCCATTCGACCAATGTGTGACCGCGATTAACTTCTGCGACGACGAAAAATTTATCGTCATGAGCTTCTCCAAAATCAACACGTTCTATCGACCCTGGATAGATGGCGGGAGGGTGTTGATACGCAGTTTTGTCACAGGGGTCTGGTCCGGGGCCGTTTAAATTTTGTGGCTTGTGAATATGGCCAAGGGCTACGTAATCCAATCGACCGTCTCTAACTAATGATCCTGGAAGAACCAGATCGGTTCCCAGCATAACCATGCGTTCTCCCCCAAACGAGGCGCCTTGAACCGAGGCATGAGCAGTCAGGATGACCGGTAATTCTGGGTTAATTTTTTCAAGATATCCCTTTACTAAGGATGTCAACAAATCTTCAATTTTGGAATAGATTTCTTCAGGATTAATTTGTCCATCGTCAAGGGATGACATCAATCCAGATCTTGATATCCAGGGAAGTCCGATAACTTGAATGGGGAGACCAATATCCTGAGGCGTTATAAATTTTGGTTTGTCGATGACATAAAGATAAGGTACTTTGAGTGTGTCAAATTCTTGTAAAGCATGAGCCCGACCGGAAGAAGGCGATAGGTCATGATTACCGATTAATATTATAGTTGGGATTTTGGCTGTAGATAAGCGCATAAGCCGTCGGCCCCACTCGCGTTGAAATGTTGGAGCGGGTGTGCGATCTTTGTAAGCATCGCCAGCGAATATCACCATATCCACCTTTTCGTTTATGGCTGTATCCACGATTGTGTCGAGAGATCGTAAAAAATCCAGAACTCGAAATGGTAATCCGGTTTCTGGGTCATGGCGGCCGAAATTAGCCATATCAATGTGAGCATCCGCGAAGTGTAATATGCGCATATTATTCCAGAGTTTATTTTGTTGGTGTTTCGGGTGGAATGCCTAGCGATTGTAAGGCTTGAATAATTGCCGTCATTCTTGGATTGAAGTGGTTGGCGGTTTTGAAATCATCAATTGCACCACTCGTATTACCTATGGCTTGTTGAGCCATGCCACGCCAAAATAAACTTTCTTCAAGGGTGGGTTTATCGATTGTTTTGAGAAGAGTGGTATTTGCCAGATCAATCACATCCTGATAGCGACCAGTATAAAAATATGCTTTATATGGCCAGGTTTGATACCACATCATGTGGTAAGGACGTTGTTTTTCATCCTGACCAAGGGTAGCGTATATACTGAAGGCTTGATCAAAGGCATTAGCGGCATCCACGTATTCCAGTAATTGCACATGACTGGTACCTTTGTTAAACCATGCAAAAAACAAATCAATATCTTTCAATGTTTTGATTTCGGAATTTGCAAGTGTTAATGCATTTTGGTTAGCCCATTGCGGATCTGCCCAGTTTCCTAATAAATCATAAACTTGTTTTTCTTGATTTATTGGATAAACTACCATGAACAAATAATTAAAATCACGCCATCCTTGTTCAAAAATATCATATTTGCTTAGCAGGTTTTTTCCTGGCACAAGCCATGCATCTTGAACGGTAAAACCACCTTGTAGATCATCGTAACCGGTGACAAAAAGGTAATGACCCATCCAGGTAATTTTTCCCATGTAATCTCGTTCGTAATAACCTTTTTCAATCAAGACAGGATATCCGGCCGATATCAGACGTTTGAGAAGATTTATGTCACCACCAAAGCGTTGGAAGGCTCTAAATTCGGTATTATCGTTGACAAAATCTACCATTTCATATGGCATTACGTTTTTATCGGTTTTGCCTCTTTCAATGAATTCAACCTTTGGATCATTTAGGCCAGGTTTTATTATTTTGGCAACATCATCTCTGTTCCCCTTCCAACCCCAAAAATTGAGTGCCATTGTAATATTAGCAGGTCCACAATAATTCCAGCGGCCATGTTGATCTACGTAAGTGATATTTTGTACTGAGGATGTCGGTGGTAAGGGTGCAGGAGTAAGTGTGGGAGTAGATGTGGGTCCTTCGGAGGTAGGTTTGTTATTTGGAGTAAAGGTAGCCTTTGCGTTCTTCATTGCTTCAAGCGTAGCTGTAACCATCTGGTTGATTTGCGCTTGCTGTTCCGGAACGAATACTGCTTGCTCTGGAGGCCTAAAAAAATATATGATCTGAGTTCGGATATCATCGATCCGCCATGAGAGCTTCTCGTGAACAAAGGGGATATTGTAAACAATCAATGCAAGAGCAAGGACACTGATAAATACAATAATTATTTTTATTGGGTGGGATATTTTTGACATGCTTTTTATTATAAAGCGTATTTATTAAAAAATAATGGATGCCCCTAAAGAGACACCCATTACTTTATAGTTGGTTGAATGAAAACTATGCGTCTTTAACTTCGCCGTCAATTACATCCCCATCTCCGGATGGGGGAGTACTCGGACCGGCGTCACTACCTGGTTGTGGTTGTCCCTGCTGTCCATAAAGTTTTTCACTTACTGCATAGAAAGCTTTTTGTAAGTCTTCACTGCCTTTTTGAATTCTAGCAGCATCTTCACTGGTTAGGGCAGATTTCAGATCATTAATCTTGGCTTCGATATCGCCACGCTCACCTGAGCTAATCTTTTCGCCCATGTCGCGCAATGATTTTTCTGTCTGATAGATTAGATTATCAGCGAGGTTCCGGGCTTCCACCAATTCTTTTCGCTTTTTATCTTCAGCTTCGTGGGCTTGAGATTCTTTCACCATACGATCAATTTCGCTTTTGTTCAAATTGGTCGAAGCAGTAACGGTGATTTTTTGTTCCTTCCCGCTGGCTTTATCGCGAGCAGTAACGTGCAGGATACCATTTGCATCGATATCAAACGTGACTTCAACCTGGGGCACGCCTCTGGGAGCTGGGGGTATTCCATCCAAGCGGAAGCGACCCAGAGACATATTGTCTCCAGCCATTGGGCGCTCACCCTGCAAAATATGAATATCTACGGCTGTCTGACTATCTGCAGCAGTTGAGTAGACTTCAGTCTTTTTAACTGGGATGGTCGTATTACGTTCAATCATGCGAGTCATTACGCTGCCGTAGGTTTCCACACCAAGTGAAAGTGGAGTTACGTCCAGAAGTAAAATATCGCGAACTTCACCACCGAGCACGCCACCCTGGATGGCAGCCCCAACCGCAACAACTTCATCGGGGTTGACGGATTTGTTCGGTTCTTTGCCGGTTAATTTACGGACAAGGTCAGAAACCATAGGCATACGGGTGGAACCACCAACTAATACGACTTCGTGTAGTTCGCTGGCTTTTAAACCTGCATCTTTAAGCGCATTTTCGAACGGGTGCACACATCGTTTGAGCAGATCATCGGTCATTTGTTCGAATTTAGCACGAGTCAGTTTTAGTACAAGGTGTTTTGGACCACTCGCATCGGCAGTAATATATGGGAGGTTGATTTCAGTTTCCATCATTGTGGAAAGTTCAATCTTTGCTTTTTCAGCAGCCTCGCGCAGTCGTTGTAGAGCCTGGCGATCGTTACGAAGGTTAATACCTTCCATTTTTTGGAATTCATCAGCGGCCCAACTTGTGACCCGTTGATCCCAGTCATCACCACCCAGATGGGTGTCGCCGTTGGTGGCTTTTACTTCAATTACTCCATCACCAACTTCCAAGACTGAAACATCGAAGGTACCACCACCGAGATCGAAGACCAGAATGACCTCGTTAGCTTTTTTATCAAGTCCATAGGATAAAGCAGAAGCAGTTGGTTCATTGATGATACGCTTGACATCCAAACCTGCGATACGTCCTGCATCTTTAGTTGCCTGGCGTTGCGTGTCATTGAAATAAGCTGGTACAGTTATGACCGCTTCGGTTACACTTTCGCCCAGGTATGCTTCAGCATCGGCTTTTAATTTGGCAAGGATCATAGCGCTTATTTCTTGTGGGCTGTATTCCTTACCTGTAAGTGGTACTTTAACTCGCACATCATCTGATGGTCCTTCAATTACTGTGTAAGGCACCATTTTTCGTTCGGCGTTTGTTTCTTCAAATCTACGCCCGATAAAGCGTTTTATTGAGTAAATTGTATTTTCTGAATTGATAACTGACTGGCGCTTGGCTGTTTGACCAACCATGCGTTCACCGTTTTTATTGAATGCAACGACTGAAGGACAAAGACGCCCACCTTCTGCGGTTGTAATTACTGTAGGTTGTCCACCTTCCATTACGGCAACAACGCTATTCGTTGTACCCAAGTCAATGCCTATGATTTTTCCCATGGCTGTCTCCTTAATCTATTTATGTAAGCTATATTTTATTAATTTATTTTTTGTTTTTAATATAGCCGAAGGATAATTCATAAATAATAGAAATACGTTAACGTCCCATAGAAAAAATAAAAACAGGCTGTTCAACAGCCTGTTTTTATTTTTTCTGGTTTGAAAATATTTTAGGGTTTGCCAATTTCAAAAGTATCGACTTCAACAAGGACTGGCAAGGATTCGAAAGATGATACACCAAATCCAGCCAGACCATCACGTAATTTGTACTTCTTTTCGGTGACAGTCTTCACTTTCGTTCCATTTACGCCCAGAGTAAGTTCGTCCCCCTTGCATATAAATGTGTAGTCATTTGTATCGCGACCTTGTTTGATAAGGTTGGAACCGCCATTGAAGATGTTGTAGTACTTCCCATCGTTGACGATGTAGGTCATTATGGAATATAGACCGTCATTTTGGACATTGACTTCATACCAACCTTCGTCACTATAGCGACAAACGAGGGATACGGAATTACTGTTTTTACCACGGTTGTCCGCTTTCAAGTCCAGGCGTACGTCGGTATATTTAAATGGATTGTAGGTTACGTAAACATATTTTTGGGTGCTTTTGATATCAAAGACCAGGTAACCATCCTTGGTAGTGGGGATGAGAGTGTCATCCGTAGTTGCGGAATCGTACTTTTCGTGCCACTCAAAATATGAATAGTTGCTGATGTCTCCGTCAAAATTTTCGGTGAAGAAATCCTTGGCATCACCGCCAGTATTACCCCCGGCGTTTCCACCTGAATTTCCACCGCCACTTACGTCAAACTTTTTTGTTACTGCCAATTCGCGGCCATTTAATTGACCCTCTAAAAGTTCACCACTGGCATATCGAATAACAGAGAGAGAGAGGGTATCTTCCGGTTTGTGTGTTCGTAAGATACTGCAATAATCTTTCATGGTTCCATCTGTTGCTAGAACCAGGCTTTCCATCTGGTAGATAATATCACCAGGTTTAACGCCGGATTTATCGGCAGGCGAACCAGATTTTACAGACGCAACCCAAATTCCAGAGAAGCTTTTGTCATTCGATATGACGGCAGTACCATTAATACCAATCGAGTCAATATCAACCCCCTTGGTGAGTTCTTCTATGATGGGTTTAGCCGTTTTCGCATCAATAGCAAAGTATTGATTTGCAGAAGCCAGACTGCTATAGTTTATGCCAACAACTCGACCATCTGATGATATAAGGGGACCACCAGAGTTGCCTGGATTAATGGTGGCGTCGTGTCCCAATACGTAATCCAAGGAAGACCAACTTGTTTGTCCATTTGCATTTTCTTTGGAAATAATACCCTTGGTCAAAGAGTATTGAGGTTCACCTAAAGGAAAACCAGCAGCGTAGACTTCCAGTCCGGTTTTTACTGAATCCTCGTACCAATTAAGGTAAGGATAAGGACCGCCATCCACCTTGATGACTGCCAGGTCGGAGCATTCAGAAACTCCGAGAATTTTCGCATTGTGCTGGACACCGTTTACCCAAACTTTTAACAGAGCAGAACCCGTGACCACGTGGTTATTTGTGACTGCCAGGCCAGATGAGTCGATTATGAAACCTGAACCACGGCCTGCGCCATTCATAACCAGCCCAACCTGCGGGTCAATAAAAGTTCCTTGGGATTCTATTTGAATGACAGCATTTTGGGCATCACTTAATGTCGAGGTATTACCACCTCCCGCCTTGGTATCGGTGGTTGGAGCAGGTTCACTAGTTGCAACAGGCTCAGACGTGGGCTTTACACTACCATCGTTAGCATTGACGGCAGGGGCTGCGGAAAGTAAATTGCAAGCCAATCCAACAATTAGGATAAATGCTACTATGAATATGATTGGACGAGACGATTTCATTGCTTTTCCTCCGATTTCAGTATTTAGTCTTTTTCCTAGAATAAAGTTTACTCATTTTAGCATAAGTAGGCCGAATTTCAACCTGTGAAATAAAGGTATATTAGTCTTATTACCATAAATAAAAAAATCTCCAGAAAAACCTGAAGATTTTTTTATTGTGGAGATGGCGGGAATCGAACCCGCGTCCGAAAGAATCGACAAACGAAAATCTACGTGCGTAGCCAATTGATAGTGTCGCCGCAGGAAACTCATTTGGCAAGGCTTGCCTGCAGCCATTCGCTTAAGCCCGAAAGCCCTCTTTCGTACCGTTAGTGAAGTGGCGGTACGGCACTCAGCCATTTTGACGCCCACTCGTTCTCCGGGCGGAGAGCGGGAACGGTGAACGCCGC
>CAYWXS010000044.1:17007-50474 GCA_964462245.1 uncultured Anaerolinea sp. | reverse complement strand
TTCGCCAACAACTCAAGTCACCCGACGTTAAAATGCTTCTTGCGTAAGTCCTAATACAGTTTGTTTTATCGGTTTTTAAGTATTAAGGTGTACTATGGAGTACTAATTTCATGAAACAATGAAACAAAACCTGATTGACTTGCAGATTTGCTCGTGCTAAAATAAACATGATTTATTTTTAGAAATACAAAATTCTTTTGAAAAAGTGAACAAGGTGGCTAATCCTAGAAAACCCCTTCTGCTGAATGTTGGTTTCATAATTAATGCCCCGATTGGTTATAACCGCGATTTTGATTTTTATTTCCCTCAATATCAAGATGACGATCTTAATCTGGTCGAAGTGGAAGGTGTGGCCAATGTGGGACGTACTCCTCAAGGGTTGATCATACAAGGAAAATTTGGTGGGAAAATTTCACTTGAATGTGTTCGTTGTCTCGAAGACTTTGAACAACAAATTAATTGGGAATTCGCTGAATTATTTGCCTTTAAGGAAGAAAATATTACCGAATCCGAGTTGTTGGTTCCGGAAGATTCGCATATAGATTTGCAAGAATTGGTACGTGAGTTTGCTATTCTTGAAATTCCGCTTAAGCCACTTTGTAGAGAAGATTGCCAGGGTTTATGTCAGGAATGTGGTCAAAATTTGAATCTTGGAGATTGTGGTCATTTGCCGGAAATTGATTCTCCTTTCCTGGCATTGAAGGGTTTATTCGAGAATAATCCGGAAAAAGACGAATCCAGTTAGCATATAAAGCCCCGGCATCGGCACCTCAGGAGGATTAAACGTGGCATTTTCAGGGCATATTCATCGTAAAGAAGTCCTCAACATCTTGCTTGAAAAGGCTGGTGTGCAGGGTTATTTGACTACCGATGACTTGATGGAGGTTGCGCCAGATTTTGATTCTGAGCGTATGTCGGTAATAATGACTGTTCTCAGGCGTAGGGGGGTGGATATCCTGGATGCGGATGGAGAATATAATTCACCTGTTGTTGAATCACCTGTTCCAGAATTGGGATATGAATCATGGGCTAACCCAATTGATTCTGTCATAACCGAAGATACAGTTGGGTTATATCTTAAGGATATGGCTCGTGTTCCCCTGTTAAGTCAGGAAGAAGAGCTGGAAATTGCGAAATGTATTGAAGTGGGGAGAGCCGCCAAGAATGAGCTTCAACAGTTGCCATTATCGATGGAACGGCGAAATGAACTTGGGTTAGCGGTGATAGCAGGGCAATCTGCTCGTGAACATCTAATCAAGGCTAACACTCGCCTGGTGGTGAGTATTGCCAAACGTTATACCGGACATGGGATTGCCTTGTTGGATTTGATCCAGGAAGGTAATTTGGGGTTGATGAAAGCAGTCGTCAAGTACGACTTTAAGCGAGGTTTCAGATTCTCCACTTATGCCACCTGGTGGATACGACAAACGATCAGTCGTTCAATCGCTGATCAATCCCGTACTATTCGTTTGCCTGTTCATATGGCGGATCGTATTCGCCAAATCTATAAGACAAACCACACTTTGGAGCAAAAACTTGGACGGGTTCCAACGATTGATGAGTTGGCACTCGAATTAAATTTGACTGTAAAAAAAATCCAATGGATACTGAAAGTATCCTGGTTGCCTCTATCTCTTGAGAGTCCTGTTGGGGATGATGAAGAGTCAGAACTTGGCATGTTTATTGAAGATGAGTTTAGCCCAACACCTCTGCAGAGCGCTTACCAATCGATGTTAAAGGAAAAACTGGGAGAAGTCCTCTCCACACTCTCGCCACGTGAAGCTCGTATTATTCAGATGCGATTCGGATTGGATGATGGAAATTCGTATACACTCGAAGAAGTTGGTCAGAAATTTGGGCTGACCAGAGAGCGTATCCGCCAAATTGAGGGGAAAGCCTTACGACGATTACGGCATCCACGCCGGGCTAGGCAATTAAAGGATTATTTATAAAAGTAAGTTCTGGGTAAATTTCTACTCAGGATTGCCAATTTATTTTTGATATTGTTTTATTAAGTTAATATCAAGTTTGTGAAATGGGGATGGATAGCCGGATCCGAAACTTTTTAATTCAGTTTTTCCAGCATTTGAGCTGATTGAAAAAATATCTCAGGTTGTAGTAAAATAATCATATGAACAAGTTTTTCAGGTTGATGTGCACCTTCCGACAATTCTTGCAGTTCAATGCCAGTTGAACTGTGAGGCGGTTTGCGCCGTCTACCCAATACTGCTGGCGTAAGCCAGCTTTTTTCTTTAAATTATAAAATTTCCTAATTTTTGTTTTGTTTCAATGGAGGTTGTTATGTCTGAAAACATCCTGATTGCCATCGCTTGGCCGTACGCCAATGCGGAGATTCATGTAGGAAACATCACCGGTTCACATTTACCTGGGGACATTACGGCTCGTTACCATCGATTAAAGGGTGATAATGTTTTGATGGTAAGTGGAACAGATTCACATGGCACTCCGGTTACAATAGCTGCCGATAAAGAAGGAGTTTCGGTTGAAACTGTGTATAAAAAATATCATCAGGGGTTTTTGGATGTATTCCAAAAAGCAGGAATTTCCTATGATTTGTTTTCGTCTACTCATACTCAGAATCATTTTAAGGTTTCACAGAGTATTTTTCTTGCTCTCAAGAAGAATGGCTTTTTGTTCACGAACATAGAGGCGCAATGGTATTCTCCTTCTGCCGGGAAATTTCTACCTGACCGTTTTGTGGAAGGTACTTGTTATATTTGCGGCTACAAAGAAGCTCGTTCAGATCAATGTGATAAATGTGGAAATGTTTTGGAAGCATCCCGCTTGATTGATCCACGTTCCAAGGTCGATGGATCTGTACCAGAGCTTCGCGACACAGAACATTTTTATATTGACCTTTCAAAATTGGAACCTGATGTAAAGAAGTTTCTTCGCGATCGTTCGGATCATATGCGCGATACAGTATTAGGCGAATCGCTTGGGAAAATTGAAGCCGAAGGTCTCAAGCCACGTCCCATCACCAGGGATTTGGACTGGGGGATTCCTGTGCCGGTGGAAGGTTGGGATGACAAGTGCCTGTATGTCTGGTTTGAAGCGGTCATTGGGTATCTTTCTGCTGCGATTGAATGGAGTCAGATAGCGGGTGGTAGTTGGAAGGATTGGTGGGTCAATCCTGCAGCCAAGCATTATCATTTCATCGGTAAGGATAATATTTTCTTTCACACTTCGTTATGGCCTGCCCAGTTAATGGGGGTGAGTGACCAGTTTGTTGAGATTTTTAATGGTGAAAAAGGTGTTAAGTTAACTTTGCCGTATGATGTCCCTGCAAATCAATTTATGAATTTGGAAGGACAAAAGATCAGCGGTTCGCATCACTGGGGGGTCTGGGGTCTGGATTTCCTATCGCGTTATGATCCGGATGCCTTGCGGTATTATTTGACTGTTAATATGCCAGAAAATAAGGACAGTGATTGGGACTGGAGTGAGTTTGTAGCTCTTAATAATAACCAGCTGGTTGCCACATGGGGTAACCTGGCAAACCGTATGCTTTCCTTCGGTTACAAAAACTGGGATGGGCAGGTCCCGAATATTGATCCATCCAATCTCCGCGAGGCAGATCTGAATCTCCTGGCTAGCATTGAAAATGGATTCACTACTGTTGGCAACGAATACAATGCTATCCATTTAAGGGCAGCATTAGGCGAGGCCATGCGCTTATCCACCGAGGTTAATCGTTACATTGATGCCAATGCTCCCTGGACGAGTATAAAAACTGACCGGGATGCTGCGGCGCTGACGGTTTACACTGCATTAAAAGCGATTGACTCGCTCAAAATTTTGTTTGCGCCTATCCTGCCTTTTTCAAGCGAAAAATTGCACGGAATTTTTGGATACGAGAACCCCCTCTTTGGAGAGCAATTTGTTGAAACTGTTCAGGATTCGCTTGGAGAGCATACTGTATTACGTTACAAGCCTGTATCGCCCACTTTAGGATCTGTATCAAATCCTGTTTTCTGGCATGCGAGTGAGTTGAAACCGGGGCAATCCTTGAACCAGCCGGTTCCTTTGTTTAAAAAGCTTGATGAAAGCGTGGCTGTTGAAGAACGGGCACGCTTGGGAAAGTAATTTACAAAAACGGGGTCGAATTGAAAAATTCGACCCCGTTTTTGTGTTTGATAGCTTACTTGTGTTTGTCTGGTTTTAGGAAAAGTAAGAACCCAATTAATCTCAACCCTGCACTCAACCAAAGTGCTCCGCCTAACCCAATGTAATCTGCAAGGTATGTTCCGAGCATAGGTGCAATAATTGTGGAAAGATATTGCATTGATTGTGCGAGGGAGACAAAAGTTGCGCTATATTCGGGGGGAACAGTTTTCATCAGTTCATCAAAAAATACCAGGTCAAGCCCAGCCTGGAATAATCCGGAGATTGCCGCAAAGATTATCACCATTTTGACACTGGGAACTGCTGCGGTAAGAGCTGGGTAAAAAATCATCCCTAATGAGGTGGTTAATAGGACAATACGCCCACCCCATTTCCTGGAAATCCAGGGCCAAAAAAAATATCCCACCAGCATAACCGATGTCATCGTCATATTGATCGTACCGATCTGACTGTCGCTGGCTCCTAATTTATTTACAAAAAATAGAGGCATGATGGGGGCACTTAATGCCAGCGCAGAAAGGTAAACAAAGCGTTTACTCGAAAACGATACAAAAGCAGGTGCACTGCGGAGAAGAGTCAGGTAACTTTTTGCAGATTCCAGAATCGATATGTTGTTTGTTAACGGAGGGGGAGTCTGATCTGGTAATGATATTTGGCTGGAGAAGTAATAACTGATCAACCCTCCCGCAGACAGTCCCAGGAACATCAGACCATAATTGAGTGGAAAAGCAACCAAATCGATGACTCTCGTTACTGCATAGGTGAAGACAACACTGGTCAACCCAAAAATTGCCCATCGACGACTAAGTAGGGCATAACGACCTTCCGGACCTGCGATTTCATTCATGACCACTGAAAATGCTACTGCCAGCGCTGTGGAAGGTAATGTAGCAAAAGCCCAAATGATTAATGTAGTAATGATCGTATAGTTTTTGGGAAGGAGGATGGTTATCAGTCCGATCAGCGTATAACATGCGATGAATGCCAATCGCGAAATACTGAACCAGGGTATGATATTTTTTCTGGTTTGCAGGAAACGCCCAACGATAATTGCCAGTATCAGGCCAGTGATACCTGGCATGGATGACAGTAATCCAACCTGAAAATTGCTGGCGCCCAGGCGAGCTAAAAAAACAGGTAGGAAAGGTGCAGCTACATTCGATATACTGACACCAATCGCGTCTATCTGTGCATAGCGAAAGTTGCGTCTTTGAACAATGTTAGGGTCAGCACTCTGATGGGTCATCATAATATTTCTTCAACGATGATCGATTATACCGCTGGTAAAGAAGTCCCATTTTGGCTTTTTTTGTTATTATTTTGATAAAATAAGTCCATGATAACTATACAAATACTCCCTGATGCCCGCACGTTGAGTGATTTTGCAGCTCAGTTATTTGCTGACATTTTGCGTGATTCAGTATTGGTTCGAGGTAGATTTATGACCGCCATATCGGGTGGCGGAACGCCGGTAGCGCTTTATCGAATTTTGGCGCAGTCGCCTTATCGCGAGTCCATTTCTTGGGAAAAGGTGGAATTTTTCTGGGGAGATGAGCGTTGTGTTCCACCTGATGATTCGGAAAACAGTTATAACCAGGCGTACACAGCTTGGCTATCGCATGTTCCTGTTAGCGAGAAAAATATCCATCGTATTTTAGGCGAACTTGGACCGGGTCTTGCGGCAGAAGATTACGCTCAAAAGTTGAGCGGTTTTGCTGATAATGGACATATTTGGCCACGTTTCGACCTTGTGTTACTAGGTCTCGGTGCAGATGGGCATACGGCATCATTATTTCCCGGTTCCAGCCAGTTGAGCGGTGTTCCTACAGTGGCTGTTAATGCCAATTATCAAGACCGACCGGCAAAAAGGGTTAGCCTTACACCTGATGTCATCAATTCAGCCATTAATGTAGTTTTTCTGGCTGTCGGGATTGAAAAAGCATCTGCTTTGGCTAATACGATATGTGGTGCGAGGGATTCTTCGAAGTTTCCCGCTCAAAGAATTCAGCCAGTGAATGGTAACCTTTGGTGGTTGGTGGATGAAGCCGCTGCCAGTTTACTACCAGATTGTATCGATGGTGTTACCATTCAGCGCTAAGTTTCAAATATTATTGTATAAAAAAATAAAAAATTCCTGGAGAATTGAATGGAAATCGGAATGATTGGCCTTGGAAAAATGGGCGCAAATATGGTCACGCGTCTGATCAATGACGGACATCGAGTTGTTGCATACGATGTAAGCGAGGAAGCCATCGTTGCGATAGAGAAAATTGGCGCACAGGGTGTGCGATCTCTAAAAGAATTAGCTTCCAAACTCGTTGCTCCACGAGTAGTATGGGTTATGGTGCCATCAGGACGAATTACCTCTGAAACTATTCAGGCACTTGCCGGGTATTTATCTATGGGAGATGTGATCATTGATGGGGGTAATTCTAATTATAAAGATTCCATCAAGCATGGGGATGAAGTTGGCGAAAAAGGAATCAGTTTTTTGGATGTTGGCACAAGCGGCGGTGTTTGGGGTTTGAAGGAAGGCTATAGTCTGATGATTGGTGGCGAAGCCGAAGTAGTAGAGGCAGTTCGCCCAATCTTTGAAAGCCTGGCACCCGCGGCCTCTGAAGGTTGGGGTCATGTTGGTCCGCATGGTGCTGGCCATTTTACAAAGATGATCCATAACGGTATCGAGTATGGCTTGATGCAAGCCTATGCTGAAGGCTTCGAGATCATGAAAGCAAAAAAGGATTTTGACCTGGATCTTGCACAAATAGCCCATATCTGGCAAAAAGGTAGCGTTGTTCGTTCCTGGTTGTTAGACTTGACATCGTTTGCTCTTGATCAGGATGGCGAATTAAGTAATATTAAGGGCTGGGTAGCCGATAGTGGTGAAGGTCGTTGGGCTGTGGCTGAGGCAATTGAGTTGGATGTTCCGGCTCCTGTAATAACCCTTGCATTGCAGGCCCGTTTTATTAGCCGACAGGATGAGAGTTTTGCTGCAAAAATCCTGGCCGCCATGCGTAATCAATTTGGCGGACACGCTGTAAAGAAGGCGGACTAATGGATCCAATATGTGAATCGACATCTATTGTTATTTTTGGCGCATCTGGCGACCTGACCTGGCGTAAACTTATTCCAGCTTTATATAATAATTTCAAGAAAGGTCGCTTGAGTGAATGCGCGAATATTGTAGGTTTTGCCCGGCGTCCCTATACCAGCGAGACTTTTCGAGATTATTTGCGTGAGGGTGTTGTTCAGGTCAGCCCTGAAACTTTTGATGCATCAATTTGGGATAAATTTTCGTCGCGCGTGCATTATTTTCAGGGTAACCTGGAGCACGGGGATGATTTCCCGGTTTTGAATGATTTCTTGTTGAAGATGGAAAGTGGTCCTACAAATCGTTTGTATTACCTTGCCACAGCCCCCGAATTTTATGCACCTGTAGCTGGTTATATAGGCGCTGCAAATATGTCTAGATCCTTGGATGAACTGGACGGCTGGCGACGAATTATTATAGAGAAACCATTTGGTGTGGATATTGTTTCTGCCCAGGAACTTAATCATGCTTTGCATTCCGTTTTTGATGAGAATCAGATTTATCGTATTGATCACTATCTTGGTAAAGAAACCTCGCAAAATATCCTTTTTTTTCGCTTTGCGAATACCATTTTTGAACCAGTCTGGAACCGTCGCTATGTAGATAATATTCAAATCACAGTTGCAGAGGATCTTGATGTGGGTCATCGTGCCGGTTATTACGATAGCGCCGGAGTGGTCCGGGATATGTTCCAGAATCACATTCTTCAGTTGTTGGCATTGGTGGCGATGGAGCCCCCTTCATCTTTTAATGCCGATTCTATCCGTAATGAAAAGGCGAAAGTTTTGGATAGTATACGTCCCCCGGCTTTAAATGATACAGTTCGGGGTCAGTACAGTGGGTATAGTAATGCGGTGGGTGTTGGACCTGGTTCGCAGACTCCTACCTTTGCAGCTATAAAGTTATATATAGATAATTGGCGTTGGAAAGGCGTTCCTTTTTACTTACGTTCAGGAAAAGCCTTGAATCGTAAGGTTTCGGAAATTATCATTGAATTTCAGCGTCCACCACACTTGATGTTTCACTTACCAGCAGATGCAGACTTCACTCCCAATATTCTTGCTTTATCCATTCAACCCGATGAAGGTATACACCTGCGGTTTGAAGCAAAAGTGCCAGATTCTGATCAGGATATGCGTTCAGTGGATATGGATTTTCTTTATCATTCATCTTTCGAGGGTGCGTTATTACCGGATGCTTATGAACGGCTCCTGTTGGAAGCTATCGAAGGTGATGCCTCTCTCTTTACACGTTCAGATGCCATCGAAGCTGCGTGGAAATTGATTGACCCGGTTTTGCAAGGTTGGGAACAAGCGGATTCTCCTGAATTGGTTATTTACAAACCAGGTACATGGGGACCGCGTTCTGCTGATGAATTGCTTGCTCGCGATAAGCGTAAGTGGCGCACCGGTTTGACGAGTAATGCTAAAACGGTTCTCTCTAAATAATTGATTGTTGGCTGTGACTAAAATTACATAAAATATTGAGATCTTGGTGCATAATTCGAGTATTCTCTCGAAAGGAAATTTTGATGAAACTGCGAATCCTGCCTTTGGTCATTTCAGCATTACTTCTTGCAGCTCACTTTTTACGCTCGAGTAGCTTTCTCCCGGTAGTATTGTGTTTCTTGGTGCCTTTTTTATTGTTCATCAAGAAGCGTTGGGTTCTCTGGGTATTACAGGTTTTTACTGTATTCGCTGCGGTTATGTGGATCATAGCCTTGAAAGCAATTATTCAGGAGCGGATTTTTGAAGGTCGATCCTGGCTGGCATCTGGAATAATTCTTGGATTGGTTGCCTTCTTTACCCTGGGTTCTGGTTTGTGGTTAAATGCTTCCCGGGTTAAAAATAGTTATCCGGTTTAATCAAGATAATCGATAGGGCTTTCATGATAGCCCGAGTATCGTTTTTTGTGCCTAATTCAGATGACCGAATTAGGCATAAAAAATTTCGGGGGGATGTTGGATAATCTAGAACCTCTTATCCTATTTTGGGTGGATATTTTTCTGATATTGCTATTAACATTCCATTAGAAAAGCTTGAAATTGTTGCTAATGCTATACAAATACTGTACAATATCTGTACAAGAAACAAATACTCAGTGTAATTGCTTAACTCAAAATAAAATAATGCTCAAAAAAAGCATCTACTTTACCTTTTGGACAGAAATCAGAAAACCAATTAATAAAAGGAAAATAACATGACAATTCAATTAACGAATCAACAATATATAAATTTGGAAACCTTTCGAAAAAGTGGCTCGGGAGTAAAAACTCCAGTCTGGTTCGTTCAGGATGGGGTGATGGTCTACGTGCGCACGATAGATAATTCTGCCAAGGTCAAAAGAATTCGCAATAATGGACAGGTTAACATAGCTGTATGCAAGGCGGATGGTGCTTTGCTTGGAGATTGGGTCTCTGCAAGCGCACGTGAACTGGCAGGCGCAGATGTCAATCAGAAAGTTGACCACATGCTTGACAAAAAATATGGTCTTATGAAAAAAATGTTTGCATTGGTTTCAGCTTTGCAGGGGAGGAAATATACGGTTTTGGAAATAAAAATTAATGAATAAATTGAATGACACCATCCGGCAGATTGTTGTGGTTTTTTCCATTGTGATTACTTTGGTTGTCAATGGATTAGCAAATGCTTTACCAATTAATGGGCAAAATACTGGGCAAATTTCAGATCGGTTTCATGTATATTTTGTTCCTGCGGGTTATGTGTTCTCCATCTGGGCGCTGATTTACCTGGGTTTAATTGCCTTCGCTATATTTCAGGCACTACCATCTCAGAGTAATAATCCACGTTTACGTGCAACTGGTTGGTTTATTTCTGTAGGTGGTCTTGCAAATAGTGCATGGATATTTTTTTGGCATTATGAACAATTTCCGCTGACCTTGATTGCCATGTTGGTTTTGCTATTGACACTTATTATTACTTATAAAGGTTTGGGTATCGGTCGAGTTTCTGTCCCTGCTATTGAAAAATGGTCGGCCCAACTACCCTTTAGTATTTACTTGGGTTGGATTACAGTTGCCACAGTAGCAAATGTCACGGATCTCTTGGACTACTTTAAATGGGACGGTTTTGGCTTGCCTCCAGAAATCTGGATGATGATTGTGTTGTTTGTTGTGTTCACAATTACCACGCTAATGATTTTTACCTATCGAGATATAGCTTTTACCCTAGTAATTTTGTGGGCACTTGCAGGGATATCCTTCAAGCATGCAGGAATTCCATCGGTATTTATTCCCACGTGGATTACTTTTGGATTAATTTCTATCGGATTGTTAATTTCTTATCTTTTGCCTATCAATCGACGATATGCTACCAAGTCTATTTAGGGAGAGAATATTGCCCATCACTTTAGTAATTTTCCTCTTTGTTATACTGCTAATCTTACTTGGTCCATTTCTTGTTCCGGTTCCACCTCTTGTCGGTTTGCGTTCCCCTAAATTATTAGCTGATAGTGACAGTCAGTTTATTGAGATTAATGGGCTAACCATTCATTATAAGAAATTTGGTCAGGGAGAACCAGTATTAATTTTGTTGCATGGATTTGGTGCAAGTCTTTATTCATGGAATGCTGTTATGCAACCCCTGAGTATGTCTGGGACGGTTATAGCTTTTGATCGTCCAGCTTTTGGCCTGACTGAACGTCCACTAATCTGGAATGGAGCAAATCCATATACTCCGCAAGCCCAGGTGGAATTGGTGACCGGATTATTGGATTATTTTGACATAAAGCAAGCCATCCTTGTTGGAAATTCAGCTGGTGGTACGCTTGCCATGCAGTTTGCTCTGGCTCATAGTGAAAGAATTAAAGCCTTAATATTGGTCGATCCAGCTGTTTATAATGGAGGGGGTGCCCCATCGTGGCTTCGCCCATTATTCACAAGTGCTCAAATGCATCACTTGGGACCGCTTGTTGCCCGGCAATTAAAATCACGTGGAGATGAATTTCTAAATCTTGCCTGGCATGATCCTTCACGAATTCCAACTTTGACGAGGGACTTGTATAAAAAATCCTTCCTGGTCGAGAATTGGGACAAAGCGCTCTGGGAATTAACTATTGCAAGTCAACCCGCCAATTTGAAAGATCAGCTCGATAAGTTGGTATTGCCAGTGTTGGTGATCACCGGAGAGGATGATCGCATCGTTCCAACCCGTGAAAGTCTCCGTTTGGCGGAAGAGTTGCCTAATGCTAGCTTGGTGGTTGTTCAACAGGCGGGTCACTTGCCGCATGAAGAGCAACCTGTTATTTTTGTAGATGCAGTCAATACTTTTGTAAATTCACTTCTTCACTGAGGTCACCTTTATGCCAAAAGTTATCCTGAACACCCCAGCTCCAGATTTCACCTTAACAGATTTCAATGGCGAACATTTTCGTCTTTTTGATTTTCAAGGACATTCCAATATCTTATTGATCTTTAACCGGGGTTTTGCCTGACCATTCTGCCAAAAGCACATGGCGCAGTTGCGCCTGGATGATCAAGAATTTATAAATCGGCAAACCAAGGTGGTTATTGTCGGTCCGGAAGACGCCCAGTCCTTTAAAAATTATTGGAAACAGCACAAACTTCCATTTATCGGTTTGCCAGATCCGAGAGCGAGTGTCCTGAAGTTGTATGGGCAGGAAGTAAACTTATTCAAACTTGGAAGAATGCCCGCCCAGGTTATTATCGACAGATCAGGGTTTGTAAGGTTTGTACACTATGGTCATTCCATGGCAGATATCCCAACAAATGCCGATATATGGGTTTCTCTTGATCAGATTAATTATAAAGACCCTGAAACAGTGAGATAGAAAAGGATGAATTAACATGAATATTCGTTTGATTCTTCAAATATTTGCCTTACTTGCAACTGCGGTAACAGGTCTATTGGCCTTAGTGAAACCCTCTGCAGCATATGCTTTTATTGGTTTATCACCCAATGATGTACGTGGTGTATCTGAAATTCGTTCTATATTTGGTGGCTTGTTCATTGCTCTCGGAATTGCACCAATCTTCCTTGGTGCACCTGCTTTCCAAATGCTTGGATTTGGATATTTGGCAATTGCGTTGGCGCGAGCCTTCTCTATCGTTTTTGATAAGTCATATGCTCAATCCAATATCATCAGCCTGGTAGTTGAAATTATTTTGGGTGTCATTCTGGTTTATTAGTAGGAATTATTATGTCTGTCAGAATTGTTACCGATAGTACTTGTGATTTACCGCCTGAAACTATTTCCCGCTATGGAATTCAGGTTGTTCCATTATTTATTAACGTAGGTATTCAGGGATATCTCGATGGTATCGATATGACCCGTCAGGATTTTTATAAGAAATTACCGGATTTCTCAATTCATCCGACGACAGCGGCCCCATCTCCTCAAAAATTTCATGAAGTATATGACATGTTGGCAGCCAATGGCGCCAGTACGGTTTTATCAATTCATATCTCTGAGTCGTTAAGTAGTGTATTGAATGTGGCGCGTATGGCTGCACGAGAGACGGAATCAGTGCCAGTTACTATTTTTGATTCGCAACAGCTCAGTCTTGGTACGGGTTTTTTGGTTGAAACTGCTGCAAAGATGGCGGATGCAGGTCAATCCATTTCTGAAATTTTAGCCACATTAAATGCTCAAGTTCATCGTATCCATGTTTTTGCTGCCATTGATACCCTTGAATTTTTGAAAAGGAGTGGCCGAATGAATCGCTTTATAGCACACCTGGGCGGTTTGTTTCAAATAAAACCAATTCTGACGATGTTTGAGGGTAGACCAGGCACGGAACGGGTTCGTACCCGTGAACGCGCCTCACGTCGGCTACTGGAAATGTTGAGAGGTGTCGGTCAGCTTGAAAGGGTGGCTATTGTGCATACGAATGCTGAAGATCGTGTAGCTGAGTTGAAAATTCTTGCTAAGGAATTTCTCCCTGTGGATGATATTTTAGTCTCAGACATTACCCCTGTAATCGGAGCTCACATTGGACCAGGTGCTTACGGGTTTGCGGTAATGAGTTCGGTTGGTTGATTGTTCTACGCGTAAAAAGCTAAATCTAACTAATTAGGAAAATCAGATGAAAATTGCTAAGTTTATATCGTTGATGGGTTTACTTGCTATGACAGGTATTTTGGTCTATGCTTTTTCAAGCGGAGATTTTTTTGTAGAAGGTTCAAAGCTTCTTGCCTTACCTTGGGGCATTGTCTCTCTGGTCGATTTATACGTGGGCTTTACCATTTTTTCATGTTGGATTGTTTTTCGTGAAAAAACTTTCCTACCATCCATTATTTGGATCGTTTTGATGATGACTATGGGTTTTTGGGCAGGCGCGCTCTATATGTTCCTCGCTCTTCAAAACAGTAAAGGTGACTGGAAACTTTTCTGGTATGGCAAGCGTGTAGTATAATTATTTTTGTTTATTCGTGAAAACTTCACCATATTTTGTGGTTTATTTCAAAATCTGCTTTTGAAATAAACCACAGTTTTGTTATTTCTTCTTTTGAACAATGTTAATGCTTTTCCCTCAAAGTAATAAAATTGTAAGTGTTGAATTATTAGAAAGAAAACAAATGACTCAAGTTTCCATTTTGGGATCCATCGGTACACTAATTGGTTTGATTCGTGCATTACCCCAATTTTTCCGCTTGTACCGTGCGCGTGAGGCATTTGGTGTTTCGGTTGATACTGCTGCCACCAGTTCTATTGTTAGTTTTGGATGGGCTGCTTATGGTTTTTTGACATCGCAAGCCTATGTCAGTTTTGCTACCGGTTCTTCTGGTGTAATCTTTGCTCTCATCACGATTTTAGCTTTGCGTTTTGGCCGAAAGGTTAATGAATTTAGAGTTGCGCCGCTCTGGTTGGGAGTCGTAATTTTGGCTGGGTTGTTTGGAGGAAAAATTGGACTTGGCATCGCTCTTCCTATTAGTGTTTTAGCAGCAAATATTCCCCAATTACTGGTTGCATATAAAGAAGGAAATCTGACTGATTTATCCCTGGGGACATGGCTGTTATCTATTGCTGATGGGTTGGTTTGGGGAATATATTCACTAATTCAACGAGATTTCTCCATTATGATTTTTGCATTATTTCAGCTTACTACCAGCGGTTTGATTGTGATGTTGAAATTGTCCCATAAGAAAAAAAATGATGTGGCGTGAATCAGGAGATAAAATCCGTTACCCATGCAATAAAACAGGCTTGGAAGGTTAGATTTTTTTCATGTTTCAATTTTATTAAGCTTGTTATAAAAGGTGAGGGACCATCCAATAATTTTGGATAGTCCCTCACCTTTTATTTCTTGGTATCAAATAATCTTATTTTTGTAATGCATCTTGCATGGAAATTCCAGCCATCATTAAACCAATTTGTTCTACTGTTGCCTGATCACGTCCCACAATTCCAACAATTTTACCTTCATACATGACAGCGATCCTATCAGAGAGTGTGCGTGTTTCGTCCAAGTCTTCTGAAATCAATAAGATTGCGGTTCCAGCAGCACGTTGTTCCAGCAAGCGTTGATGAATATATTCTGTTGCCCCGATATCCACTCCACGGGTGGGTTGGGCTGCTATCAGTACTTTTGGTCGACGCGATAACTCGCGGGCCATGATCAGTTTTTGAATATTGCCACCCGAGAGATTCTTGATGGGCGTATCGATACTGGGTGTTTTCACGCTATAAGCGCTTACTACTTCACGGGTGCGGGCGGACATTTTAGCAAAATCCAGGAAGATACCGTGGGTGTACTCTGGTGCGGAGTGATCACGCAGGAATAGATTTTCCTGCACGCTAAATTCCCGGATGGCGCCATCGCGCATGCGTTCTTCAGGAATATAGGCTTGTCCAGCGGCCATTCGTTTTAGCAAAGGCATATGAGTAATATCTTGACCATCTAGATGAATGGAACCAGAAGCCACTTTACGGAGACCGGAGAGACATTGAGCCAGTTCGCGCTGTCCATTTCCAGATACGCCAGCAATTCCAACTATTTCTCCAGCCCGAATATCCAGGTTTATTCCACACAGCATCTCGGTATTGCGATCTCCGATCGCGTGCAATCCTTCGATTTTTAGCCTAATGTCACCTGCTTTTATGGCTTGGGCTGCCAGTGGTTTGACGTCACGTCCCACCATCATCTTAACCAGGTCGTCGCGGGTAATATCCTTGGCCAGGCAGGTGCCAATCATCGCGCCATCTCGCAGAACAGTGATGCGATCACTTATCGCCATCACCTCATGCAGTTTGTGCGATATGAACACCAATCCATGCCCTTCCTGTACCATCCGTTTAAGCGTTACAAACAGATCATTTACTTCCTGTGGGGTCAATACCGCCGTGGGTTCATCAAGTATGATGATGCCTGCTCCGCGATAGAGCGCCTTAATGATTTCCACGCGTTGTTGTTCGCCAACAGAAAGTTGCCAGACGTAAGCTGTAGGATCGACCTTCAAGCCGTAGGCCTGTGCCAATTCTTTTATACGCTTTGCTACTACATCCAGATCTAATTGAGGTGCCCGGGATGATTTTAACCCCAGGGCAACATTTTCTGTCACGGTCAACGTTGGGATAAGCATGAAATGTTGGTGAATCATGCCTATGCCAGCATGGATTGCGTCGGCTGGTGAATGAAAGACTAACGGTTTACCATCGACGATAATTTCACCTTCATCCGGTTGATAAAGTCCATACAACTGGCGCATCAAGGTGCTTTTGCCGGCACCGTTTTCTCCAAGCAATGAGTGAACTTCGCCGGCTTTCACCTCAAAGTTGACGTTGGTATTGGCAAGAACGCCAGGAAATCGTTTTACAATATTGCGCATTTCGACGGATTGGATGCGCTTTTGTGGGTTGGATGGATTTGTTGTTGTCACGGTAGTGCCGCCTTTCACGAAAACAACCAGAATATTTATTGGGCTGTATTTTGCTTTGCGGGGAACTGGTTCGAGTTGAAAATTCCCTGTGACCGCTTCAGTAGAAGCGGTCACAGGGAAAAATACGAGCGAATTACGGTTTTACTACGACTGCACCACTCTTGATATCAGCGATAGCCTTGTCACCGGCAGCTTTGACATCGGCGGGTAATGCGTATCCCGAATTGAAGGCAATCTTTAGGCCATCATTCGTGAGTTGCAAGGTGTAAGTCTTTCCGCCCAGAGTGCCTGTTGAGCGACTGGCGATAATCTCTTTGACCATTGCGGTCCAATCATAAACCTGACTGGCAACAACAAGGGTGGGGGCCAGGGAAGCCTGGTCAGACTGGGTACCGAACCATAATACCTTGCTATTGTCTTTTGCGGCACCGATGGAACCGACTACAGACTGGGATGAACCAGTCAGGATGTCTGCACCAGCAGAGATATGAGTTTTGGCAGCTTCGGTCATCAATGCTACATCTGAGAAGGAACCGGTCCAAGTTTTGTTTACTTTGATGGCGGGATCAACTGAGGCGACGCCCTGGACAAAACCATCGATATAAGTTTTTGCATCACCAACTTCCACTGGGCCGGTTACACCAATTTGTTTGCTCTGGGTTAGTTTTGCAGCCAGAACGCCATTAACATAACCACCTTCTTGGGCGGCAGCAGTATAGGCATAAACATTGGGCAGGCCAAAGGTATTGACGTCGGTGCCCCAGGCAAAAGTTGTCTTGGGGAAATCCTTGGCAATTTCTTCGACGGAAGAACCGTACTGGGATCCATGAGCAATAACAATATCAAAACCCTGGGTGGCATAATCGCGAATAGCTGCTGCTGCATCCGGGACTTTGAACATATTTTCAGAGTATTTGATTTCCATTTTGGTTTCGCCGCCCATATCTTTCTGGACTGAAAGCAGCGCAGAATACATGGATTGGCTAAAAGCCATGTCGGTTGTGGCGCTAGGCATAATTACAGCCACACGCACAGGCTTGGTCTCAGCAGGCTTGTCGCCGCCGGCTGGGGCAGCCGGACCACATGCGGACAGCAATAACATCGCTGCCACTAAAACTGATAAAACAACTAATAACGAACTGTTCTGTTTCATTTTCTCTCCTTACTTTGAATAGTGTTAGCTTTCGCCCCGTTCGAAGGGCTTATTTAGAGCAGCTGGATGGCGTACACGGTTTGTAACCGCTACCAAAGCTGCAATTGTTAACAGGTAAGGCAACATGATTGCCACATCGGAGGGAATATTTACTCCGAGTACCTGCATCCATAATTGAATTGCATTGACGGTGCTGAATAAAAGCGCACCTACCAGGATGCCCACTGGGCGCCAACCGCCGAAATAAACCAGCGCTACAGCAATAAAACCCAGACCCGCTGTCAGGTTTTCCTGGAACAGATTGACCAATGCGGTTGAAAGTGATGCGCCTGCCAGACCCGCCAGGACAGCACCCACACAAACACTGAAATATCGAATCTGATTGACATTTACACCAAGCGAATCAGCTGCAGCAGGGTTTTGTCCAACTGCTTTGATTTTTAACCCCCATGTCGTTTTGTCGAGGAACCACCATGCGATGGGTACCAACAAAAAGGCAGCATAAACTGGCAGGCTGTGTTGAAAAAGGATTTTTCCAATAACCGGGATGTCACCCAGGAAGGGTAACTTGATTTCTTGAAATCCTTCGATTGTTTGTACACTGCCGACCAGAACTTTGAAGAGAAGGGATGAAAGACCCAGACCGAACATGTAAAGACCTATGCCACTGATGCCTTGCTCGGCTTTAAGTGTAACGCTGATAAACGACATTAGTAAACCCATCAATAACCCAACGAAGGCAGCAGCCAGAACAGCCAGCCACACATTTCCGGTCATCAATGTTACATAAAAAGCTGCAAATGCACCCACCAGCATGATTCCATCAACACCCAGATTGAAAACCCCGGATGTCTGGGCAAAGGCTTCACCTATACCTGCGAATAAGTATGGGGTTGCCAGACGAATTGCGGAAGTGAGAATTCCAATAAATACAGCCTGTGAAAAGATTTCAGTCATTATTTCGCCTCGCTTTCCACTTTGGATGCGGCCACAGCTCGTCGAATAGCCCAACGTTTGGAGATGAAAGCTGAACCTACAACAAATAGTACAACCAGGCCCAGTAACATATCAATCAGTGCTGATGGTACTTGCACTGCTCGCTGCATTTTATCAGCACCCACAAGTAAGCTACCAAATAACCACGCTGCTGGAATTACCCCAAGTGGATGTAATCCTCCAAACAAGGCAGCGACGATTCCCGAGAAGCCATACCCACTGGTGATCCCTTCCAATAAACGATGGTGTACACCCATAACTTCTACCGCACCTGCCAACCCAGCCAAGCCACCTGCCAGGGTCAATGATAAAGTCTGGTAAAAAGGTACGTTTATGCCTGCATAACGGGATGCATCCGGATTTAACCCTACCGCCCGAATACGAAAACCGATGGTAGTGCGCCATAAAAACAGGTAAACCACGAAGGCCAGAACTACAGCGATCAAAGTACCTGTATTAAATAAAGTTTGAGGGATTAAGCGTGGAAGCCATGCGGCTTCAGGTAAGCGTTCCGATTGAGCAAGGTAAGTACCTGCTGTAACGCCTGCCTGGTCGATCAATGGCCCTCGTACCAGCATGTTCATGAGTTGAATGGCGATCGCATTCAACATTACTGTGCTTAATATTTCATTTACGCGAAAGCGTGCTTTGAGAATACCAGGAATAAAACCCCATAAAGCACCTGTCAGGAAACTAACGATCAAGGTGGTTGGCAGAAGGAGCCAACCGGGCCAGGTCTTAAATATCAGTGCCCAACTTGTCGCTCCCAGGGCTCCAAGAATGATTTGCCCCTCTGCACCGATGTTGATTACGCTAGCGCGAAAAGCAATACAGATGCCCAGCCCGACAAACAAGAGTGGTGTGGCCTTCACCAGGGATTGAGTAAATCCGGACATACTTCCAAAAACTCCAGAAAATATGGACGCATACGCCTCAATCGGATTTACTTTGAGAAACAGTAGAACAACCGCCCCAATTAGAAATGCACTGAGCATTGCTAGGATTGGCAGGGTCGTATTAAACAGGATCTCGTTCCAGTCAATTAGTTTTTTTCTTTTTAGTTGAGCAGCAGGTCTATCGATCTCAGTTGGCATAAACCTTCTCCAGGCTGAAGTGATGTTACAAAACAGACTTATTGGTCAGGGTATAAAAAGCTGAGCAAATTCAGTTTCCATAATTTCAAACTGTCTGAAGCGTATCAACGCTTTCGTAAATAACGATCGATATGGAAAGCCTACAGGATATTCATTGAAAATAATTGCATGCGTTTTTTTTCATGCTTTCCAGCATGCAATACTTTAGCACAGTTTAATCGATTTGAAAATTGACAAAAATCACCCTTTGCAATATGATGTTGTCAGACATTTGGATCGGTACCCGGTATTTGTTTTTCTGAAAACAAATATTAACATTTTTCGAGGAGTTTTTTATGGAGCGGTTTGGCTTTACCCGTGCGTCCAGTATCGCTGAGGCAGTATTACTATTGAATGAACCTGGTATTCGAAGCTGCCCACTTGCGGGCGGCACAGATTTGATGTTAGTTACCCGTCACAACCCTTCTTATTGTGACCGTGTGGTTGATATTACCCAGATCCAAGCGCTCCACAATATTCAACAGACAGACGATTTCGTTACCATAGGCGCAGCAGCAACTTTTAGCGAGGTCATAGAAAATCAGCTGATTGCACAAACTGCGCCTGTTCTTGTTCAGGCTTGCCAGCAAGTTGGGGCAGTACAAGTGCGGAATATGGGTACCCTGGGTGGCAATGTGTCTAATGCGGCTGCCTGTGCCGATTCTTTACCCGCCTTGGTAAGTCTTGATGCTGTGGCGAAGGTTGTTACACCTCTGGGTGAAACAGATTGGCTGGTTTCTGATCTGGTTCTCGGCCCCAATCGAACGCAGATCCCAAGTGGGGGGTTATTGGTATCATTTCGTTATCGTGTTCCCCAAGCTGGTAGTCGCAGCGTTTTTCTTAAGCTTGGCAGGCGAAATGCAATGGCAATATCGCGATTAACAATCGCTGCAATTGGGCGAACGGATGAAGAGGGCCGAATTGTCGAAGCTCGTTTTGTACCTGGTTCTGCTACTCCCCGTATCTGTCATTTTAAGAGTGTTGAAGATTGCCTGACTGGTAACATTCCAAGTATGGAACTTTATCAGGAAGCAGCTCATTGTGCAGTCGAAGAGATGGCACTATTCGCTGGGCGGCGCTGGTCCTCTGAATTCAAAGAACCTACTTTGGTCGCAATGACTATTCGAGCATTAATAAAAATATTTGGGTCGGACACGAATGTTGACCGGAGGCAGGCATGAAGATTTCATTCTTTTTGAATGGTGCGATCGTGGAAGTGGAAGCACCATCCGATTCCAGTTTGTTGAGTGTTATTCGTGATGAACTAAACTTGACCGGAACGAAGGAAGGCTGTGCAGTCGGAGAATGTGGCGCTTGCTCAGTTATCTTGGATGGCCGCCTTGTAAATTCCTGCCTTGTTCTTGCCAGTCAGGTGATTGGACGTCGGGTTACCACCATTGAAGGTATTCATGCTCCTGATGGGGGGCCAAGCGACTTGCAGCAAGCGTTCATCGACCATGGCGCGGTTCAATGTGGATATTGCATTCCCGGGATGGTATTGGCGGGTGAAGCCCTTCTCTCATCAAATCCGAATCCCAATCGTAAAGATATCCGCCGGGCAATTGCAGGAAACCTGTGTCGTTGCACCGGATACCAACAGATCGTAGATGCAATACAGGTTACGGCAGCCAGCCGGCAGGAGAAGAGCAGCCATGTCTGAAAAACAATTTATTGGTAAACCTGCAACACGGGTGGATGCGCTTGAAAAAGTTATGGGTACCGCCAAATACGTGGCAGATTATCGTATTCCTGGTATGGTCCATGCCCGCGCATTGCGGAGTGTGTTACCACATGCCCGGATTGTCAGTGTAGATGTTTCCCCTGCTTTAAAGGTACCAGGAGTATTGGCTGCTATAACATGCGATGATTTTGTAAATCATGGGCTGTTTGGTTTTCCTGTACAGGATATGTATATGTTGGCCCATGACCGGGTTCGTTACGTAGGTGATGCCATTGCTGCAATTGCTGCCATTAATGAAGAATCTCTTCAGAAAGGCCTGGTAGCTATTAAAGTTGAGCTTGAAGCCTTGCCCGGAGTTTTCGACCCGGTGGCTGCACTTGAACCAGGTTCGACAATTGTTGGAGAGCAACCTTGGGATGCTCCAGAGATGCCAAGAGGCAATCTCTTAACCCGTTATATAGTGCGAAAAGGAGAACCTGATTCTGTTATCCAGAATTGTGCTATCCAGCTGGATGAAAATTACAGCACCATGCATCAGGAGCATGCCTATATTGAGACTGAAGGTGCGTTAGCCATCCCCATGCCCGGTGGTACGGGTGTTACAGTCTATGCATCCTGTCAGAGTCCTTTTGTTAATCGGAATAACCTTTGTCAGACTCTGGGATTGAACCAAGAAGATGTGCGGGTGATTCAGCCCCAGGTGGGTGGTGCTTTTGGCGGCAAAGATGACTTGATGTATCAAACCTCCGGACAAGTCGCGCGATTGGCATTGCTAACAGGTCGACCTGTTCGAATGGTAATGGATCGCGAAGAGTCGATGATCGCTTCTTATAAGCGTGATGCGATGCAGATGCATATCCAACTCGGAGCAGATGCAGATGGTACATTGCGCGCAAGTAAGATTCATAACGTTGTTGATAGCGGTGCGTATGCTGCTATTACCCCATTTACTGCATGGCGTTCCAGCATTCATGCTATGGGACCTTATCGTTACGATGCGTGTCATGTGGATACGGATGTCGCCTACACTAACAATGGTTATGCAGGGGCATTTCGTGGTTTTGGAAATACTGAAGTTTGTGCAGGTATCGAACAGGCAATTGATGAGCTGGCTGATCGGATTAACCAGGATCCAATTGATTTACGCCTTCACAACTGTCTTCGACCCGGAGATTCTACGCCACATGGTCAACCTCTTGGTGACGATGTTTCCATGGTTGAATGCTTGGAGCAAGTTCGTAAATTATCAGATTGGGACCGTAAGCGGGCTGCTTTTGCAATTGCCAACCGCGAACCAATCCAACCTGGAGAAATTCGGCATGGCATAGGGGTTGCAGCTGTTTTTCATGGGATGTCATTGGGTGCCGAAGGTGCAGATTTTGCTGTGGGAACGTTGATTATCAATTCAGACTACACGCTAACGCTGACTTCGGGTCTGACTGATTATGGTACGGGCTCTCGTACTGTCTTTACCTTGATTGCTGCAGAGACGCTTGGTTTGCATCCGGATCGGTTTACAATGCCTCGGCCGGATACAGAATCTGCGCTAGATAGTGGCCCAACGGTAGCATCCCGAGCTACTGTCCTGGGTGGAAATGCTACCAAGGTTACTGCCATGCGTTTGGATAGCCTACTCCAACGGACTGCTGCGAATCTTTTTAATTGCCAAGATGCACAGGTATTACGTGTGGGTGAAAACTTTATTGGTCCAAATGAAGAACCTGCAACATTCGAGCAGGTAGTGGATCATGCGCGGGAAATGGGTATTTCGCTTTCAGCACGTGGTCGATGGGATATGCCAGCCATTCACTGGTCGTTTGAGGATGGGCATGGCAAACCATACTTCGCTTATCATTTTGGGGCGCAGGTCGCTGAGGTTTCAGTTGATAATGGCACCGGCAAAGTGGAAGTTACCGGAATATGGGCTGTTCACAACACTGGTACGGTTATTTTTCCACAAGGCGCTCTGGGTCAGTTATACGGTGGTATTACTCAGGGTTTGGGTTATGCTTTGATGGAACGAGTTGATTATGATAATGGATTTATTCAGGCTACAAATTTTGATGAGTATTTGATACCGACAGCTATGGACGTCCCCGATATCGTAGGCGGTTTTGTGGAAAAACCTTTTGAACATGGGCCATACGGTGCTAAAAATCTGGGTGAACCCGGTATGGTTCCTGCGGCTCCCGCCATACTAAACGCTATATTTAATGCTTCTGGTAAACGTATGCGTCATTTACCGGCAAATCTGGAACGTGTTTTATTGGGGCATGATTTGCGAAAACAAGGTTCTGACCGTGCTTGTAAGTTAGGGTTGAGTTAATATCGGAATATTTCGGAAAATCGGTAAACGTTTTCCAATTCTGGTTATGTACGTTGCAAGCGATTGAAAATGAAGTATAGCGGAAGTCCCATTACAAGAAAAATGGGGCTTCCGCTTTTTTTTTCTACTTCAACAGGGTGTAAAGATCCTCGGTTGTGCATACGGGCTGTTGACAGACGAAACCCTGACAGACGTAAGCCGTTGGTTGTCCCTTTATTGTAGGACGATCATTCAACAATAAAGGAGCACCTGCAGAAGGGGGGAATTTTGAGATAGCAGTAATCTGTCTGGGATTAAATTCCTGCCATAGTGTTGATAGCAACGCTTGAGTCTTTGTGTCAGCAGAGTCTCCTATGATTGCTACTTGACGAGTCGGTCCCAGGGCAAAATCTGCAGCACACAACCATTTGGCAAAAGCTGTAGGGTAACGAATGGCAGACTCTAGAATGCTGACCAGCATTTCCTCGGCTATTTTCCTCCATTCTGGTTTTTCATCAAACTCTGAGAGTTGCAGCAGTGCATGTGCCGCTAATGCGTTCCCCGATGGGGTGGCGTTATCTTGTAAATCCTTGGGTCGCAATAAAATAGCTTCGTGGTCATCGCGGACATCAAAAAACCCACCAGTCGGGTCAGAAAAATGTTCTACCATTTCATTCGCCAGATGCTTTGCTTTTATAAACCAATCTGTATCTGGCTCGGATTGATAGAGAGCAAGGAGTGCAAGGATCAGGCTGGCATAATCTTCCAGGTAGGCATTATGCTTTGCAGAGCCTTCGCGCCAGGAGCGTAATAGGCATCCATTTTTTTGGAGATTATTCAATAGGAAGGATGCATTTTTTGTAGCAGCTTGTAAATAGTCAGGTCGTGATAAATATCTTCCTGCTTCGGCAAAAGCTGTTAAGGCAAGAGCATTCCAACCTGTCAATATTTTGTCATCTGTACCAGGATGAATCCGTTGATTTCGGGCAGAAAGCAGTTGTCTATGACAGGTCGATAGGCGGGAATATAACTCGTCTTTATCAAGGTTAAACCGTGTAGAGAGTGCTTTGTCATCCAGTGCGCGTTGCAAGATGTGCTTGCCTTCAAACCCATGTCCATGGTTACCAGTTACTATTGAGATAGGTGATAATCCATAGGCTGTTTTGAAAAACTCGAAATCACTTCCCAACACAGACTCAATATCGTGATAGTCCCATGTGTAAAATATGCCTTCCTGACCTTCGGAATCTGCATCAAGACTGCTGTAAAAACCACCGGAGGGATGAGTCATTTCACGCAAAATAAAATCGAGAGTCTCTTCGCATATTTGTCGAAATTTAATTTCGCCTGTTACAAGATATGCATGTAAATAGGTCTGGGCGAGTTGGGCATTGTCGTACAACATTTTTTCAAAGTGAGGTGTTTTCCATAAATTATCAACGCTATATCTGGCAAAACCACCTCCAACAACATCGTACATCCCACCGCGTGCCATGGCAAGTAGCGCATGCTGGACAGGTTTAAGGTATTTTTGACGAGCTTCAAAATTATTTTCAGGCGAATTCAGTGTTGCTCTGCTCAGGAGGAAGTCGATCGTCATGGGTTGAGGAAATTTAGGTGCTTCTCCCCAACCACCAAATCCCCAATCGTAGGTTTGGTATAGGTGATCAGTCGCATTAGCTAACAGTGAGTGGGTTAGTGGCCAGGCAGCCTTACCTTTATTACTACTTTTGGTTTGTATATGCTCAAATACTTGTGATCCTACTTTGTTAATTTCGTCCCGCTGCTTGTACCAGGCTTGAGAAATTCCCATCAACAAGTCACGAAAAGATGGCATATTGAAACGGGGTGTGGGCGGAAAGTAGGTGCCAGTATAAAACGGACGCAAATCCGGAGTCAGAAAAACGGACATAGGCCAACCTCCAGAGCCAGTCATGGAGACGGTTGCTGCCATGTATATACTGTCAAGGTCAGGGCGTTCCTCACGGTCTACTTTAATATTGATAAAACTGACATTCATTATGGCTGCAATTGCTTCATCTTCAAACGACTCGTGTTCCATAACGTGACACCAATGACAAGCAGCGTAACCTATGGAAAGAAATATGGGTTTGTCCTCATTGCGTGCGCGTTCCAGGGCTTCATCGCCCCAGGGATACCAATCGACGGGATTGTTAGCGTGCTGTAGCAGGTAGGGTGAATTTTCGTGTGCGAGGTGGTTGGGCATTTACTGTACCTTATAACCGAAAGAATTATTTGAAGTTGATATTTTGTTGGTCGACAATCTGTGCTTGCTGCCATCCACGGACGGAATTGATAAGAAATATTTGTGTACAACCCTGTAATTCGGCCAATTTAATCACTTTTTCTTTGATTTTCCCCACATTCAATAAATGAGCTCGCAAAGTGCCAGGAAGCAATCCACAAGCAATTGGCGGAGTGAGGAGCTGTCCGTTAAATTCGAAAACCAGATTTGCTATACTGGTTTCGGTCACTTCGTTGGATTCGTTATAGAGAATTACATCGTCGCAATCAGTCTGGCTTAAACGCGCTAATTCGTAAACTTGGCGCTGGGTGGTTTTATGATAAAGAAATATATCATCCGAGCGGATCGGTTCTGCGGCTATTTTCAATCGTAGAGGTGATTCTTGAATCTGCTCTTGAATTTGAAAAACTTTGTTGCTCAGGTTTCCATCACGGTCAAGTATTAATCGTATTCTGTGGGGGTGGTCAACCAGATTGTTGACAGCGTTATTGAGATGGATAGTGATTTTTTCCAGATCAAATACAAAATTGAAATATTCTGCAGAATCTTTCAAGCGTTGTAGATGTTCCCGGAGTAGAAAGAAACCTTCATTCGGTGTCCAGCGCATTGTTTCGATCAAAGAAAACTCAGGACGCTGCTCAGTAATGATACGAGCTTTTAATAAGGCTTCAGCAAATTCATCCTTACAGGTCGAATCCCATACAATGCCACCACCCAATCCATATTCGGCTTTATTAATTTCCTGATCGATTAGTACGCTGCGAATTGCTACGCTAAATTGAGCCTTTCGATTTGGTGCCAGATATCCTATGGTTCCGGTATATATTCGTCTGGGTGTTGTTTCCAGTTGTGAAATAATTTGCATTGTACTAATTTTAGGTGCGCCAGTGATGGAGGCGCACGGAAAAAGGACTTTCAAAATAGAGCTGACAGGCTCGCTAATTTCAGCAGTTATCCTGGATGTCATTTGCCATAAAGTTGGATAACGTTCAGCTGCGAATAAATCTGGTACGGTTACACTCCCAATTTTTGCCAACCTTCCCAGATCATTTCGGATCATATCCACGATCATTATATTTTCCGCACGATTTTTACTGGAATTTTGAAGCCATTCTGCTTGGGATTTATCATCTGCCAGAGTGGTGCCACGTTTTACCGTTCCCTTCATTGGACGGCAGGTTACAACATCATCGTTAAGTGAAAAAAACAGTTCTGGGGAGGCTGAGCAAATAGTAAATTTCCCAATATCCAGGAATGCAGAATAACCGGGACCCTGGGCGTTGACCATATCCACGAACATCGACCAGGCACTCCCGGAAAAGTGATTTTTCAGACGAAACGTGTAATTGACCTGATAAGAATTACCTTTTGCTATTTGATTTTTAATTTGTTGAATGGCTGAGTTATATAATTCCGGACTGGTAGTTGGAATCCATTTCTCAAGATGATATTCACCATCCTTGGAGGGAAGGTCCTTAGTTCTTTGAGGTTCGGAATATAAACCGAACCATAGCAATGGAAACTCGTTATCTGGATGAACCATCAGGGCATTATCGAACGCAGGTGCACTTTCGTAGCTTAAAAAGCCGGCGGCGTACCAATTGTTTAGGTTCACCAGTTTTTCAACAGTTTCCAACGCTGGTAACACATCCTCCAGCTTGGTTGCGGTGATGATTTGCATGGGATACTCGAATTTCATCCAGCAATTATTGGTTGAGTCGTGAAGCATAATGGGAAAAGTATGTGGCATGGTTCACATATTATAGCTGGGTTAAATAAAGCTCCCCGCTGGTTAATAGACGGGGAGCTTTATTCATTTTTAATTGCCACGAGAATTTATATTGGAGAATGCGGCTGGAAGTTCTTTCCTGTCTGGTAATCTCCAAACAGGGTTTCCTGATTCTTGGCAAACTGCATGCCATGTATCTATCTGGTCTAGAGGTTAAATAAATTTCAACCTGATGGCGGCAATGGCCAGCATCCGAAATAAAAGTAATCCATGCCGCCATCGGTCGATGTTGGTGGAGCCATATGTACGATCCTGGTAGCGGATGGGCATATCAACAATTTTTAGGTTTTGTTTGGCTGCCCCAAAAATAAGATCGTAATCACCGAAAGGGTCAAATTCTCCAAAGTAAGCACGGTTGGCAGCGATGCGTTCATAATGGGATTTTCGCAATACTTTTGTGCCACACAGCGTATCTTTTATCGGTTGACCCAATAACCAGGAAAATGCCAGGCTAAAAAACTTGTTTCCAAGAAGGTTTAAAAAGCGCATGGCTTGTTCTTGCATGGGATATATAAGTCGCACCCCATTAATAAATTCACCATTACCATTTACCAGGGCTTGATAAAAACGAGGTAATTCTTCAGGACGAACGGTCAGATCAGCATCCAGGATCATCAATATATCGCCCTTTGCTTTTTCAAAGCCGACGCGCACTGCATCTGCTTTACCTTTTCCATTTTGCCTGAATAGACGCGCATCCCATTCTGGATGATTTTGAATTGCACGTTCAATGGTGGCGAAGGTGTCATCTTTCGAATGACCTTCAACAAAGATGATTTCTGTGTGGCTGCCCATTTTTGGAAGACGGGTAAAGGCTGATTCTATATTACCCGCTTCGTTGCGGGCGGGAATGATAACACTGACACTTGGATTTTCTGAATTTATGACAGGTTGAGGCCTGGCGATGAGCAAGTTTGTCCAGGCAAAGGAATTAAACGGCCAAACTTTGACTAATATTTTGTTAAATAGATCTCGTATTAATGGGATTGGTAGTGTAAAAAGGATTTCTTGCTGATGCCTAATGACTTCAAAGCCTGCCAGGTTCAGTAAATTTTCTGTATCTTGTGGGGTTAACCAGTTTTGGGGTAATAATTTTGTTGCTAGACCTAAGATTCCCGCCAGATTAAGAGCGGGTTGGTATAAGCGACTGTGAATATTAAGGATCAGGCGTGTGTCAGGTTTGCAGATAGGGGCGAGCTGTTCAAGTACATTCTGGACATCCCAAACATCGTTGATCAAGTCCGAAAGTATGATCACATCGAACTTTTCACCCAAATTTATTTTATGCGCATCTACTTGTTTAAATATCAATCCTGTATGCAGCTTTTGTGCTTGTGAGATCATCTCGGCTGAAAAATCAATTCCCATTCCGTGGCTTGGTGAAAGAGCGGCTAACAAGTCACCTCGTCCGCATCCAACTTCCAGTACGGATAAACCAGGTGAAACGAGCAACTTATATAATTCTATTAAGCGGCGATGATATTCCCGGTTGAAAAGTGTTTTACCTGAGCTCTGTTGAGCAATTTCATCCCAGTGGAATTGTCTTAATGTATTGTGTTCATCGAGGGTACTTATGCGAGGATTATTCATAATATATTAAATTATTGGGTTGCTTGGATTATTTGATGGATTTAATTTATTTCTTTTTATTTTTAGCAGTATGTAGGCGGCACAGGCTGTCAGAAGACCAAAAAATAAATTTATACTGAAGCCAAATTTAATTCCTCCTAGATCGCTGGCGAAGCCTACCAACCAGGGGCCAATCACACCCCCAAAGCCGGCAAAAGTAAATAAAACACCCAAAATAGTATTTATATTTTCTTTGTGTGCATCAGACACAGCCGCAGTAATGGTGGGGAATATGATTGAAAGAAAAAAGCCACTGCCCGGAAGCAGGAAGGATAGTTGTGGTGGTCCAAAAAGTCCAAGAGCTATACAAAAACTTGCTGCCAACATATTCACAAGAATAGATTTTAGATAGCCAAGTCGTTCTACAAAGAAGCTTCCGACAAAGCGTCCAATCATTATTAATCCAAAAAATGCGGAAAGCGCCTGATTGCTTTGTGCTACTGAAAATTGGCGTTCTTTCTGTAAAAATTCCACCAACCAAGATGCGATGCCCAATTCAATTGTGACATATAGCGTGATGGTTGCGTAGTACCACAGCATCTCAGGGGTAAAAGCTGTTTTGCTGATAAGCCTGAAATCAACTTTTTCACTGTTAATCGTTTTTTTCTTTGGGAAACTGGTTAGGGAAAAGTAGAGAACAAGTAAGCCAACCGGAATTAAATCCCATTGATAAATCGCACGCCAGTTTGAGTTACCAGAAAGTAACCAACCTGCGTAAAGCGGCGCAAGCATCGAACCCAATCCATGCATAACCGCCATTAAATTGAGATAACGACCCTTGTCTGAGGAATGTAGTTCAACTATCAAGGAATTGCAACCAAGTTCAAGTGATCCGAGACCAAAACCAAGGATAGCCATTGAGATAGTCATCAATGTGGGTGAAGAAAAGGCACCGAAACCTGATAATCCAATAGACAGGCAAATAGCAGCCAGTACAAGTACAAACTTTTGCCCTACTGCGTCGGCCAGTGGCCCAGAAGTTATGGTGGCTGTAATAAAGCCCAAATAAATTCCAAGGAGAATGCTCCCGCCTTGTGAATATGAGAATTTCATATCTTGAAGTATGGCTGGGAGGGCTGGTCCTTTAAGATTGTCCGTAAAACCAAAAACAAAAAAGGCAAAGAATGCACCAATCGTAAGTAGCCAGATCGTATTTTTTGAATGATTTGTCATACAAGTTTTTCGTTCACAAATTTTATTTTTTCATAGCTTTGAAAGGCTTCCCCACCTTCGTGATTATTGAATTTCCAAATACGAATTTCTTTTGGTCCGGCATAATGATTGAATGCGGCAAAAACGGTTGAAGGTGGACATATGGTATCCATTAGTCCGACAGAAAATAAAGCAGTTGCTTTCGCGCGGACGGCAAAATTCATTCCATCGAAGTAGGATAAAGTATTAAACACTACGTCAATATTTTTGCGGTGAGTTTTGCAGTAGCGTACAATTTCATTATATGGGTCCGAATCCACAATTTCTACAGCGCGCTGAAAATGGCATAAAAAGGGAACGTCTGGCATGGCGATGGAGATATCAGGAATCAGCCCGGCAGCTGCCAAGGCTATTCCTCCCCCCTGGCTACCACCAGTAACTGCAATGCGTTGTGGATCGACCAAGTGATGCGATCTGGCGGTTTCCACTGCTCGAACGGCATCTACGAAAACACGACGGTAATAATAAGTTTCCGGTTTTAGAATGCCGCGGGTCATGAAGCCTGGAATCTGTGGATTGCCCCCATCCATTTCCGGGTCAGGTGTATCTCCGGTCCGCCAGGTCGAACCCTGTCCACGTGTATCCATAACCAAGTGGGCATAACCGGCATTGGCCCAATGAAGCCATTCATGAGGTAACCCTCTTCCTCCGCCATAACCTATGTATTCCACAACACAAGGAATTGGTGTGTGAATACCTTTGGGTATTATGAACCATCCTTTTATTGGTTGTCCGTTGTAACCATTAAAGGTCACATCGAAAACCTCGACTAGCTTCAAGCCCGTTTCTACCGGGATAAATAGTTGATTAAGCGGATGGGAACGAGTTTGAGCCAGGGAATTATCCCAAAATGAGTCAAAGCCAACAGGTTCTGTTCGATCTGGCATATAGCACTTTAGTTGGTCGAGAGGAAGGTCAAATAGCATAATATTTTCCTATTCTTGATTATATATGCGTGATGTGTGTATCAACTTATTGGAAACGTTTTTTATTTTGTATCAAAATATTTTCTATTGCCCAGGCAACACCGTCGTTATCATTTGATGGTGCTACCCATTTTGCAGTACTTAGCAAGGAGGGCACAGCATTTGACATGGCAATGGGCAGTCCGGCATATTGAAGCATTTGCAAGTCAATTTCCTGGTCACCTATTGCAGCTATTTCAGATGCATCTAAATCCATATACTCTGCAAAAGCTTTTAACGCACTTCCTTTGTTAACATCAATGGCAGTTAAATCAATATATTGAATACCAGAATATACCTGATGTATTGAAGGGCAACCTGCTCGTATTACTTTTTCTGCTTCCGACAATTTCTGCGGGTCTGCTGTAATCGTCGCTTTTAATAAGGGTTGATCAAGATCCTTTTCTGGCATGAATGAGCGTATGCTTTTATTTGCCTCTTTGGCAGTAAGCGGATCCATTATTTCATTCATTGAATCTGGACCGAACCAATAAGGCGCACCTTCCTCAGGTTCTGCAATTATCCCAATTCCATTTTGACGGGAAAAATTGATGACCTGCATGAATTCTTCGTGTTCATGGAATGTCCATGCATGGACGGTCTTGCCAATTTTACCTGTTCGCAAAAGGGCACCAGCGGAACAGATATAAGGAAAATCCATCGATAATGTATCCAGAGCAATTTCCGCACCCCGCCGGCCTCTGCCTGTTACTATGACAGTTTGCAAGCCGTTTTCTTTTGCATGTACAAGTGCCTCCCGGACTGGGCCTGTTATGACCCGGTCGGAAGTATACATTGTGCCATCCAGATCAATGGCAATTAATTTAATCATTATTTATCCTTTTATTTTTGAAATCTTTCAATCCTACCACACAGCAGGTGTTGAAATTAATTAAAAACGGGATTAATTTGCGGATTTGTTAAGAAATTTGGCCAAAACTGATTTATTAACCGCTTATTCGGGCAGCCCTCGGTTATAATGGAAAATATGGAAGAACGATTACAGAAAATAATGGCTCAAGCCGGACTTGGCTCCCGGCGGGATTGTGAAGAATATATAGTCGCCGGGCGTGTACGCGTCAATGGCATTACGGCAGTGATTGGTCAGAAGGCAGATCCAGCCTCAGACACAGTCACTCTTGATGGTCGCGCAATAAAACCGGCAGAGCAAAAGGTGTATATTGCTTTGCACAAACCGCGCTATGTACTTTCAACGGTGGATGCAGAGCAAGGGGATTCCCGCCAAACGGTGCGTGATCTCATTGACGTCAGCGAACGCTTGTATCCGGTTGGACGACTGGATTTCGAGAGCGAGGGTCTTATTTTAATGACCAATGACGGTGAACTTGCGCAAAAATTAACGCATCCATCACATGGTCATTCAAAAGAATACCGTGTTTTATTGGCTCGCCAACCAGACGTAGAACAGTTAGCAACCTGGCAACGAGGTGTTGTACTTGAAGATGGATACAAGACACAACACGCCGAAGTCCGGACTGAATCATTGTCTGGAAAAGGCGCCTGGATACGAATTATCATGCGCGAAGGTCGCAAACGGCAGATTCGAGAAATTGGTGCGATGTTGGCTTTACCAGTTGTTCGAATAGTTCGTATTCGGATTGGCAACCTTTTATTGGGTGACCTAAAGCCTGGCGAATGGCGTTATCTTACACCTGTCGAAGTAAAGGCATTAAAAGAAGATCGACCTGGTCTGGCTCCCTATCCTGATATGACACGGAAAACTCCCAGTAAGTTTCGAGTAAGGGAATCCCGAAAAGAGACTGGTCGGACTGGTTCACCTTCTGGAAATGGAAGAGCTCCAGGTCGGACAGCTCCACCTTCTGGAAATGGAAAAGCCCCTGGTCGAACAGGGCCACCATCTGGTTCGGGTAGAGCCTCTGGTAGGACTGCTCCACCTTCTGGGGATGGCCGAACTTCGGACCGGAATGACTCGTCTGCAGGTTCAAATCGAACTTCGGATCGGAAAAATTCTTCATCAGTTGCTGGTCGTGGTCCAGCTCGGAGTGGTCCACCTTCTGAATTGGGTCGAGCACCAGATCGGAAAAGATCCCCTTCTAGTGCAGGTCGGGCTCCAGACCGAACAGGTTCCTCGTCTGATGCTGGTCGAGGTTCGGACCGAAATGGTTCTCCTTCGGGAGCTGGTCGAACGCCATATCGAAAGAGGACACCTTCTAGTGCAGGTCGGGCTCCAGACCGAACAGGTTCCTCGTCTGATGCTGGTC
>CAYWXS010000044.1:0-16907 GCA_964462245.1 uncultured Anaerolinea sp. | reverse complement strand
CATATCGAAAGAGGACACCTTCTAGTGCAGGTCGGGCTCCAGACCGAACAGGTTCTCCGTCTGATGCTAGCCGAAGTCCGGACCGGAATGGACCACCTTCGGGAGCTGGTCGAACGCCATATCGAAAGAGGACACCTTCTGGTGCGGGTCGGGCTCCGGACCGAACAGGTTCTCCTTCAGGTACTAGCCGAGGTCCGGACCGAAGTGGTCCACCTTCCGGATCTGTTCGTAGTTCAGATCGAACTGGAGGAACACCTTCTGGTAGTGGATCCCGAAGAACGTCACAACCTTCTGGGTCTGGCAAAGCTCCTGGGCGAACTCGCCCATCAGGTGGCCAATCTGAGAGATCATCTGACGCGCATTCTCAAACTAGAGAAAAACGTAAGCCTTCCATACGTAGACCAAGATAAAATAAAAAAATGGCCTCTAAAATATAGAGACCATTTTTTTGTTTTAACCTCTTATGTCAAGAATTTTCTTTACCACCGGATTGATGGCATCTTTTACTTCATCTTTTGTCAACCCTTTTACTTTAAAGGTTAGAATCTTTAATTCGGGGTTTTCACTGGTAAATTGTCCGAAAGAGATAAAATTCCCTTTTTTTGACGCAATTGCCTCAGTGATATGGGCAAGCTGTCCGGGTTCATCTTCAATCAGCGCCGTCACGCGTATACCAGGTTCACGTGCGCCAAGTAATTCCAAGAACACTTTGAAAAGATCTGTCTCAGTTATAATTCCAACCACATGTCCAGCGCGCATTACTGGCAGACCACCGATCTTGTTATCTGCCATGATTCGGGCAGCCTGCTCGATGGGTGTGTCTTCAGTGACTGTCATTACGTTGGTTGTCATGACCTGTGAAACAGTCACTTTGCTTAGTAGATAATTCATTTCCCAAATACTCAAAGTCGTTACTGGAGATGGTGATGCGTTTAATAAGTCTTTATCTGAAACGATCCCTTCCAGTTTCCCATCTTTGACCACCGGTGCACGGCGGATGTGTTCTTTTTTCATCAAGTTAAGTGCTTCAGATATGGGCATATCAGGAGAGATGGTAGTAACAGGTTTGGACATTCGTTCGCCGACAAGCATTAAAGCCTCCTTGGACTCGAATAAATTAATTATTTAATTATATCTCTGATTTGACCAATATAAATGTTTTGCGTCAAATTCTACCCAAATTATCGGTGTATTTTTTACTTTCTTTTAAATTTCGATCAGGCAGCCTCTATCTCAGTTTATGCGTTAGTCACTTCGAAAATTCTTCGAGTACACGAGCCATGTGTCTGGCATGTTTGTAATATAGGTCGATTCGAATATTTTCATTTGGAGCATGAGCACGCGTATCCGGATATCCCAACCCTGCAGTAGCTACCGGCAAATTTAACTCATGAACAAAAGGGTAGTTGGGTCCGCTACCGCCCACCATTGGGATTAACTCCATCTTAGATTCGAATACTTCTTCAGCTGTATCCATAACAAGTTTAATGAAAGGGTCATCCGGGTTTGTTTTTGCTGCAGGTCCACCACCCAGGAATTCAATTTGAATATCCGAAAAACCTTCTGTATTCAAGTGGGTTCTCAGCAGTTGCAGACATCTATCGATGGTTTGTCCAGGGACGAGTCGGAAATCGACTTTGGCTGAGGCTATTGCTGGTAAAACAGTTTTGGAGCCAGCTCCCTGGTAACCACTGGTCAATCCACAAATAGTGCAAGTGGGTTCAAAAACCTCTGCCATTTGGAGTTCAATACCACCAGACAGATTCTTGAGGAATTTTTTTACGCCGAAACGGGTTTTGTAATCATCCGCCATATCTGGCTGAAGTTCAAATAATTCGCGATCGCGGGTAGTTGGCGGAATAATCCCTTCATACCAGCCAGGAATAAGAATTTTTTCTTCAGGGCTTTTAAGGGTATTTAAAGCCCAGACCAATCGCCAGGCTGCATTTGGGAAAATTGAGCCTCCCAACCCGGAGTGGATGTCTGTTGAAGCAGTCTCTATCGACAACTGAACATAACATATACCGCGCAGACCAAGATACTGCATCGGGATTTCACGATGATCCACACCGCCAAATTCCCATATACAAGCATCAGCTGAAAGTTTTTCCTTGTTGGCAGTAATAAATGCGGGTAGGTGCAGGCTGCCAGTTTCTTCTTCACCTTCGATAATAAATTTCACATTACAGGGTAATTCGCCGTTTTGTGCCAGGATTGCATCCAAAGCAAATAGACGGCTGGTGATGTGTCCCTTATCATCACTTACTCCACGCCCAAACAATTTACCTTCTCGAAGAGAGGGCTCAAAAGGGGGCGTTTCCCATAAATCCAGAGGCTCAGCAGGTTGAACATCATAGTGGTTATAAAATAGCAGAGTTTTATCGCTTCTTCCTTTACGCTCTGCAAGGACAACTGGTGCACCAGCCGTTGGCATTATTTCCACCTTGAAACCGCGTTTTATTAACATTTCGGAAACCAGGTTTGCGCATTCCTGCATTCCCCAATTTTGGGCGCCAACACTGGGTTGGGCAACTAATTGAGAAAGTTCCACGATACTTTCGTTAAGGTGATCGGATAAATATTGGTCAATTTTTGAGTAATCGCTCATAGCCCACTTCTTTTAGCCTATATATCTGTACAGCCAGTCAATGGATGCTGCTCCGGCGTATGCAAATATTAACATTTTTATAATTTTCCCCAAAATACACCAGAATAGAAAAGTTCGGACAGGCATCTTCAATATTCCTGCTGCAATACCACCCAGATCAAAAAAAGGGTTTGGAATTGCGGCCAATACGAAAATTGTGGCAGCCCCATACTTCTCAATAAAAGGGTGTATTTTGTTGTAGATATTTCCACGTTCGATAACAGCTTGTCCACTATACCCGGCCATATATCCTGAAAGCTCTCCAATGGCACTTCCCACACCAGCAACAACTCCTACAATGAGAGGGTTAAAAACCCCTCCCATTGTAAAAACGATGGCTACTCCTGGCGCAGGCAGCAAGACAGTAGCGTTTGCCAGGATTGATATGATGAAAATGCCTGGATAGCCAAAAGCTGCCAGTTCGCTGGCTTTATCGCGGATACTGAAAATCCATACGCTGATCGCGATAACGGCCAGTAAGCTGACAATCCGCAGGATAGTTGTGCGGGTTTTGGCTGTCATGCAGTATTAATCGATCTCGGTAATTGTGATGGAGTTGATTTTTACGGAAGGGCTTTGCGGGCGCATCGGGTCCCGATCCGGGATGGATAGAAGTACATCCATTCCGCTCGAAATTTGACCAAAAACTGAATGTTTTCCATCCAGGTGAGGAGTTGGCACGTGAGTGATGAAAAACTGTGAGCCATTTGTGCCAGGACCTGCATTTGCCATTGATAAAATGCCAGGTTTATTGTGTTTCAAGCTTGGATGAAACTCATCTGCAAAGCGATATCCTGGACCACCACGGCCGGTACCAGTTGGATCACCAGCCTGTGCCATAAAATCTGAAATTACCCGGTGGAAGATTGTGCCATCAAAGTATCCAGCGCGAGCCAGAAAGACAAAGTTGTTAACTGTTTTTGGGGTTTTATCTGCAAATAATTCGATGACCATGTCACCCTTTTCGGTTGAAATGGTTGCACTATATTTTTTCTTGGGGTCAATTCCCATTTCGGGTGATGTATTCCATTGTTGGTTTGCCATTATTTTTCTCCTGAAAATTTTCTTTCTTGGTGAGTTATCTTAACATTTCTTCGATACGGGCTGTAACCATATCCAGTGCGGCGGCATTAAAGCCGCCTTCAGGGATGATAACATCCGCATAACGCTTGGAAGGTTCAACAAATTCAAGATGCATTGGTCGTACAGTCTTTAAGTATTGCTTTATGACCATCTCTGGAGTACGTCCACGTTCGCTAATATCTCTTTGCAGACGGCGAATAAACCGCAAATCCGCATCTGTATCCACGAAAATTTTTAAATCAAACAATGGGCGTAGGTCTGGTTCAGCGAAAATAAGAATTCCCTCCACTACAATTACTCTGTGTGGGGTGATGGGGATTATTTTTTCTGTCCGGCTGTGGGTTGAAAAATCATAAACTGGTAGATCAACTGGGTTTCTCAATTTCAACTGAATGACGTGTTGGATTAAGAGTTCTGTTTCCAATGAATTTGGATGGTCAAAATTCACTTCAGCTTTTTGGACGGGTGGTAGCCCAGTTAGGTCCTTGTAATAGGCATCATGTGGCAGATATGCTATCCGGTCGGGGCCAACCCGATTAAGGATTTCCTGGGCAACGGTGGTTTTACCGGATCCAGAGCCTCCAGCAATACCAATGATAAGTGGATCGGGCTTGTTGATCATATCCGGATTATACCCGTTCCCATCTGATTGCGGGATTTCAAGTTGCTTTTATAAAATTTAAGGGGTCGTAGAGCGAATTTGATCTACGACCCTTCCAGGTAATTATATTTAAAAAATTTAATAAAAAGTAATACTTTGGATCGCTTTTGGATTACTTGATTAATCTTCTGCCATATAAGCCAGGCCAATAGTACCGGGTCCTGTATGAGCACCAACTACAGGGCTGACACTCGTAAAAATCGATTCGATTGGATTGATCAATTGTGTTGCCCGGTCCAATATAACTCTGCCTTCAATGGGCGCGTTTGCTTGCAGGCAAGCTAAGCGAACAGATGACTTGCCTGCTGTTTTATCAGCAATAATTTCTATAAGGCGGTCCAGTGCTTTGGTTTTTGTGCGCACACGTTCCATTGCTTCAACTTTTCCATCCTGTATGCTAAGAATGGGTTTGAGATTGAGCGCAGTGCCCAATAATCGTTGAGCGCCGCCAATTCTTCCCCCACGATGTAAAAACTCCAGTGTATCAACAACGAAATATACACCCGTGTTCGTTCTTGCTTTTTCAGCAAGATTTGAGCAATCGATTAAAGATGCACCATCCATGGCTGCTCGGGCAGCTGATAAGACTTGGAAACCCATAGCCATTGCAGTAGAGTGACTATCGATGATCTGTATTTTTTCTTTGCCGTGGGCTAATGCTTCACGTGCCTGAATTGCAGATTGTATTGTGCCTGATAATTTGGACGAGATAAATATTCCCAAAACATCGTAGCCCTGATCAATAAGTTCAGAAAAGGTGGTTTGCATGTTGTAGATTGATACTTGGGATGTTGTGGGTAATATTTTTGACTTACCCAGTCGACTGTAAAATTCTTCTGGTTGAATACTAACCCCATCTTCAAAAGTTTGATCTCCCCATATTAGGATGAGAGGGAGCACGGTGATTTTCGATTGTTCGCAATATTCCTTTGGAATATAAGCTGTACTATCAGTGATAATTGCAACTTTTGACATGTTTTTCTCCCATGAATAATTACGTTCTAATTTATAACCCAAAAATTTCAGAATAGTTGCATAAAAACTACCAATGTCCCGACATGGTATAATATTTTGATATATTTTTTGGAATTATTGCTTTTTTTTCGAAGGAGTAAACATTGGCATTCAATCCCATTAACTGGCTGCTAGGCCTGTTTTCTTTGGATATAGGTATTGACCTGGGGACAGCAAATACTTTGGTTTACGTCCGGAATCGCGGTATTGTCATTAACGAACCTTCCTGGGTGACCATCGAAAAACGCTCACGTGAGCCTCTCGCTGTTGGTCAAAAAGCCAAGGAGATGATGGGACGCACAGCAGGCAACATTATTACTATCAGACCTATCCGTGATGGTGTTATTTCTGAATTTGATGTCACCCAGGTAATGTTGACCTATTTTATTGGACAGGTTCATGAGCAAAGTATTGTTCCCTTGCCTCGCCCGCGCGTTGTTATTGGTATACCAGTTGGGGTAACAGAAGTGGAGAAGCGAGCGGTTTACGATGCCGCAATGTCCGCTGGCGCACGAGAAGCTTTTTTGATCGAAGAGCCGATTGCTGCTGCTCTTGGTGCGGGCTTACCGATTGGTGATGTCAAGGGCTCCATGGTTGTGGATATCGGTGGTGGAACTACCGAAGTTGCAGTGGTGGCAATGGGCGGTGTGATTGTATCTCGTTCATTGCGCGTAGCCGGTGACGAAATGGATCAAGATGTCGTCCAGTATATTCGTAACAAGTATAATTTGCTGATTGGTGAAGGCGTAGCCGAACAAATCAAAATCAAAATTGGTTCTGCCTATCCGTTACCTCAAGAGAAAACAGCTGAAGCTCGGGGGCGTAACCTTGTAAACGGTCTTCCGGAATCGATTGAAGTCTCCTCGGTTGAGGTACGTGATGCACTATCTGGCTCGATACAGGTAATTGTTGATACGATCCGTGATGCTCTTGATGAAGTTCCACCCGAAGTTGTTGCGGATTTGATGGATACAGGGATATGTCTTGCTGGAGGCGGAGCTTTGTTACAAGGCTTGGCGGATCGCCTGGCTGATGAACTGAATTTGCGTGTTTGGCAAGCTGAAGATCCTCTAACTTGCGTAGCACGCGGAACCGGTGTTGTCTTGAGTAATTTCGAGAATATGCGACACTATCTGGTAGGCTTGGAGCGTGGTTCGACTCGGCATGCCGCCTGAACCTTGTCGGTCTTTAAGTTGACCGATACTTGGTTTTGAACCATTAATATGAGAAATTCTTTTTCCCGTACTGTCCAAACAACGTTTCTCTTTTTGTTGGTGGCTGGTGTCCTTGCACTGGCCTTGAGTGGGTCTCTAGGTTTTATATCCGATAACTTTAACTCCTTGCTTGTTTCAACTCAATCCTGGATATTCACCCGATTTGTGGTTATTCAGGAGTTTTTAACTTTGCCACGTGATGTTGTTGTTTTACGTCAGCGTAATGCAGAATTGCAATCCGAAGTTTCACGTTTGCAGGCACAAGTTGTACAGTTGCAAAATAGTGTTTCTGAAGCAGATGCTCTCGCAGCATTGGTTAATTTTTCCCGATCAAATCCTGAAAATTCATATTCAGCAGCTTCTGTAATTGGACGTGATCCCAATCCGTTTTTGCGTTATATCATCATTGATAAAGGTTCAAACCAGGGATTACGCCGTGGTATGCCTGTGGTCACTGATCAGGGTTTAGTTGGAAGGGTGGACGCAGTCATTAATAGTGCAGCTCGTGTGCAGTTGATAACGGATACAGCCTCAGCTGTCAATGTCAGGTTGGAAAAAGCCAAAAAGGAAGCTATTTTGACCGGCACAGTTTCAGGTGATCTTCAACTTGACCTGGTGACGCAAGATGTTACTCTTGAACCAGGAGATCTGGTTTTAACTTCCGGTCTAAGTGGCGGTTTCCCGGCGGATTTAATTGTTGGTCAGGTGTTAAATTCTCGCAAGCGAGATTCTGATTTGTTTCAACAAGTTTTTATTCAGCCAGTGGTGGATTTTACGAAGTTGAAGATCGTGCTCATTATTACCGATTTCCGCCCAGTGGATATTACGCCACTTCTTCCTGTTGTCCCTTGACATGAAAAATCTGATCGCTATACCGATACTGGTTTTGGCCTTTATGTTACAGACTGCCGTCGTCAGCCGGATTACTTTGATATCTGGTTCGGCTGATCTCATTCTGCTTCTATTAATTACATGGGCGCTTCAACAACAAGTTCAATCTTCTGTACATTGGGCAGCCCTGGCTGGTTTATTGGGTGCTTTTGTCTCTGGTCTTCCCCCTTTTGTGCTTATGTTTGCTTATGTTTTGACGGTATTATTGGCTCGCTATGTATTACGTCAAACATGGCATACACCTCTGTTGGCCTTGTTTACGGTTATATTCTTTTCCACTCTGCTACTGCATTTCATAACCTATGTGGCGTTATTTTTGAGTGGCACTCTCCTTCCATTTGGCGATGCACTGGCTTTTATTACATTACCAAGTATCTTTTTAAATTTTCTACTGGCACTCCCAGTCCACTCATTGATCAGTGATTTGGCGTTATGGGTGTATCCGTTGGAGGACATGGTATGACATCCCCTGTTATTCCCCAAACAAAAATAGAAACCTGGCGAGTATTTACATTTTATGCAATTCTCGTGTTTGGTTTCTCAGTTTTGATTGCTCAGCTTATTAATTTACAGGTTATTCAATATAATACTCGTTTAGCCCAGGCCGACGAAAATCGGACGAATACAATCAGTGTTCCTCCCTCACGTGGAATTATTTATGATCGTAACGGTTCGATACTAGCTCGAAATGTTGCATCTTTTAACCTGGTGATAACTCCGGCCAATTTGCCCAATGATCAGGCAGATATTCAGCGGGTTTATCGGGAACTGTCTGCTCTGACGGGTGTGCCAGTAAATAATGGTACGCTTGAAGATGCCAAACTTGTTTCTGCATGTGTACCGGGACCGGGTATTTCCCAAATGGTCGAATTGCAAGATAGCCTTGCTCCATATAGTGCCGCGAAAATTCAATGCAATATTTCCGAGGAAAAAGCGCGAGTTGTTCGCGAAAAGGCCATGGACTGGCCCGGGGTAAGCGTCGAAATTGAACCCATTCGGGAATACCCCACAGGTTATCTTACTGCTGATGTGATTGGTTTTTTAGGCCCTATTCCAGCCCGGGATGAAGCGATTTATGTCAAACAAGGGTTTGAGCCCAACCGGGATAAAGTGGGTTATTCAGGTGTTGAAGCATATTTTCAGGATATTCTTGCTGGAAAGCCAGGTACACGTGTTGTTGAACGAGACGTGGCGGGACAGGAGCTGCGTAATCTTGAACCTCCAATACCGGCAACTCCCGGAAATAATCTGGTTACAACTATCGATACCCGCTTACAAAAGGCAGCTGATGCAGCTTTGTTGGGTGAAATTAATTATTGGAATGCTTTTTTTGGTCGAATTCGTATTACTACTGGCGCTGTGATAGCCATGAATCCCAAGACAGGCGAAATCTTGGCGATGGTTTCTTTTCCAACATTTGAGAATAACCGGTTTGCGCGCTTTATCCCATCTTATTATTATAATCAACTGGCTGAAGATCCTGCCAAGCCAATGTTGAATCACGCTGTTTCCGACCAGTTTCCCCCAGGATCGGTTTTTAAACTATCAACGGCTACTGGTGCGCTTAATGAGGGAGTAGTTTCTCTGGATCAAATAATTGAGGCTCCTGGTCAGTTGGTTTTAACCGAGTCTTTTTCTCCAAATGATCCAGGGCGCCAGCGTCCTTTTGTTGATTGGAATGAAGCAGGTTTTGGTACGATTGATTTTTTACATTGTATTGCCTATTCCAGCAATGTCTGTTTTTACAAATTGGGCGGTGGTTACCAAAACGAAATCAAACAAGGGCTTGGTATCGAGCGTTTGCGAGAGTATGCACGTGCACTAGGTTATGACCAGAAATCCAATATTGAGTTACTAGGTGAAGCCAAGGGTTTGATACCATCCCCGCAATGGAAACGTATAAATCGTGGCGAAAACTGGTCTACTGGTGATACATATATTGCGAGTGTAGGCCAGGGTTATGTTTTGGCGACCCCACTACAAGTATTGCTTTCAGCGGCGACAATTGCCAACAATGGTAAGCATGTGCAACCAACGCTTGTTCGCGAAATTACCGATGAAAATGGTAAAGCCCTGATTGTTTGGCGTGATAATGATGGTAACCTTTATCATCAATGTTCGAGTAAAAATAGTAATGGGCAGCTTGAATCTGGTTGGTGCGATACCGGTTTTGGTATTTCGAACCAAATCTTATTTAAAAATTGCCAGGGCAAGAATTTGCTTGAAGATATTGTTGCGGGTTGGTGTGGGACTGACGAAAAAGGACAGGCAATTTTTCGTGAAGGTGCCTGGCAGATTTCGCCATTTGTCAGTCATAACCAATGGGATATCACAACCGATCCGATTATCAATGATTTCCAGTGTGAAGGCGCTTATTGTACAGCAACAGGGCTTAAGAAAACAGTTCGACCTGATGTAGTTCAGAAAATTCAAGAGGGAATGCGTTTAGCTGTAACATCTGAGCCAACTGGTACCTTAAATGCCGTATATTTTGGTCGGACACAAGAATTTACAACTCCTTTTGACATACCGGTTGCTGGAAAAACGGGTACGGCAGAGTATTGTGACAATGTTGCCCAGGCTCAAAATCGCTGTAATTTTGGTTCATGGCCAACACATTCATGGACAGTGACTTATGGCCCTTATGAAGATCCGGAAATTGTGGTGGTTGCATTTTGTTATAACGGTGGAGAAGGGGCCAGTGTAGCTGCTCCAATTGTTCGAAGAGTACTTGAAGCCTATTTTGAGTTAAAGGCCATTGATGCAGCCCAACAGGGTACAACACAATGATGCTGTGCTATAATTTAATCTTAATTAATTATGAATGATACGACTCTTGTCCAAATAAAAGGTATTCGTGATGGACTGCTTGTTTCGCTTGGCGATGCAGGTTGGCCTGTTGTTCAAGCCGCATTGCTGGAACGTATTCAGCAGCAACCTGCTTTTTTCCAGGGTGCACGGCTTGCTTTGGACGTTGGCAATCTGGCATTAAAATCTGTCGAACTCTCTAGTTTGCGTGATAAGCTCTCAGAACATGGCATTATGTTGTGGGCTATACTGAGTCTTTCACCAGTCACAGAAAATACAGCTCAGATATTAGGTCTTGCAACTCGTGTCACCCGCCCACGGTCTCCTGAAACGCCGCTGACCCCCAGAAATGACGAAGAAACGGCTATGTGGGTTAATAAAACTATTCGATCCGGAACTAGAATCGAGTATGCTGGTCATGTTGTAGTTTTTGGCGATGTTAACCCAGGCGCTGAAGTGATTGCTGGCGGCAGTGTTATCGTCTGGGGACGTCTACGTGGCGTTGTACATGCGGGTGCCAAAGGTAATCGTACAGCAACTGTCTGTGCGTTGGATATGTCCCCAACTCAATTGCGTATAGCTGGGCAAATCGCTGTCTCTCCGACTCGTCGCGGAAAACCCCAGCCCGAAATTGTTCGAATTAAAGATAATCAGCTACAGGCTGAAACATGGACCCCTGGTTAATTTGGAGTGATGATGACAGCAAAAGTGATAACTGTTACTTCTGGTAAAGGTGGGGTTGGAAAGACTACCACTGTTGCGAATATTGCTGTAGCATTGGCTGCTGAAGGGAAAAAAGTAGTTTGTATCGATGGCGATATTGGTTTACGAAACCTGGATGTGGTTATGGGTCTCGAAAATCGTATCGTTTACGATATTGTGGATATTGTTGAAGGCCGTTGCCGCACCCGCCAGGCTATGATCCGTGATAAAAGATTACCAGAACTTTTTCTAATTCCGGCTGCTCAAACACGTGATAAGAATGCAGTGTCTCCCAGTGATATGGTACGTCTTTGCAATGAACTCCGTGAGGAATTTGATTGGATAATAATTGATTCTCCCGCTGGTATCGAACGAGGTTTCCGAAATTCGATCGCTGCAGCGGATAAAATTTTAATTGTTACCAATCCTGAAATGTCAGCCGTTCGTGATGCCGACCGTGTGGTTGGACTATTGGAGGCTGAAGAAAAATCAGCGCCTTCGTTGATAATCAATAGGCTCAATCCAAGTCTTGTTAAACGCGGAGACATGCTTTCCGTAGATGATGTATATGATCTTCTCCGGATTGAAGTCATCGGTATTGTCCCGGAAGATGAAAACGTTATTGTTGCTTCTAACAAAGGCCTGCCCTTGGCGATGGAAGCTAAAACCCGGGCTGGACAAGCTTTTCGTAATATTTCTCGGCGGTTGAATGGTGAAGAAGTTCCATTCCTTGATCTTGAATCACATAACTTATGGGATCGCTTTGGTAAATTAGGATGGAGAAAGTAAAATGAGCTTCCTGGACAGGCTTGTTGGAAAGCAAAGTGCAAAAAACGCTAAAGAAAGACTTCAGCTGGTGTTGATTCACGATCGCACAGACATCAGTCCCGGAGCTCTTGAAGCATTAAAAGATGACTTGATTGCTGCCATCTCAAAATATATTGACATTGAACCAGGTAGTGTTCGGATTGAGGTGGAGCAAGAAGGTCGATCTCAACGACTGATTGCCGATATTCCTTTACGCCTGGCGTCGCGTCGTCGCTCAGGTTAGAATTGGTTTTTTCCAGGATATTATTAATTCTCCTGGATGGAAGAAAAGTATGCGTGGAGGTTTCTGGCGTTATTTCGATTTCTGGTTATTGGGGGCAGTTACAATACTGGTAATTATTGGTATTACCATGATTCGTTCAGCTCTTGCCGGGAATTATGAGTTAACCGTTACTACTCCATTGGTCAATAGGCAAATTATTTTTGCGCTGATTGGGTTTGTTTTTTTATTGGGGACAGCAGGTATAGATTATCGCTTATGGTCGGCAGTTAGCAATACGCTTTACTTTGGCATGATCATTGTTCTTTTGGCGCTCAATGTCATTGGGGGTGCTCTGTTTGGTTCTTCACGTTGGTTCCAGACAACTCTTGTTTTTATCCAACCTTCTGAATTTGCAAAATTAGTCATAATTCTTTCTCTGTCGCATTATTTTGTGCAGCATTTACATGAGATGAATAGGCCAAAATGGACCATTCGTAGTCTAATTATGGCGATGGGTATTACGGTTTGGGTTATCTTACAACCGAATTTAAGCACTTCAATTGTTTTAATGGTATTGTGGTTTGTGCTGTTGTGGATGTCTGGGGTACCGGTAAAACATCTATTGGCTTATGCATTGATTGGAGCCTTGGTTCTTGCAATTACTTTTCCGATCTTGATAAATTTTCAGATCATTCAGGATTACCAGGTCAAGCGTATCTTAAATTTCATTACACCAGATCCCAATGCTCGTTATGGTGATATTTACAATATTCAGCAGGCGCTTATCTCTATCGGTTCTGGAGGTTTATTTGGGCAGGGTTATGGGCATGGTTCACAGGTACAACTCCGTTTTTTGAAAGTTCGTTGGTCTGATTTTATTTTCTCAACGACCGCGCACGAATTAGGGCTTGTTGGGGCAGTTTTGATAATTGGTCTGGTTGCCTTTATTGTTTGGCGTTGTCTTTGGGCCGCCCGCATATCCAGGGATGCCTATGGAGCTCTGATTTGCTACGGCGTAGCCACACTGATTGCATTTCAGGCGCTTGTAAACATTGGAGTTAATCTAAATTTATTGCCAGCAACAGGTCTGACACTTCCATTTGTAAGTTACGGTGGTAGTTCTCTGTTGGCGAATTTGATCGCCATTGGCCTTGTCGAAAGCATTATTATGCGTCATAAGGCGTTGGAATTATAATTTTTTGGAGGTTTTCGTGAAAGATATTCCACCTGTTCGCGTACGGTTTGCGCCATCCCCCACTGGGCACATGCATTTGGGAAGTGCTAGAACTGCACTTTATAACTTCTTGCTGGCCCGGAAAACTGGCGGAAAATTTATCTTGCGTATAGAAGATACTGACCAGAAACGTTTTGTCCCTGGGGCAGAACAGGAATTAATTGATGGTTTACATTGGCTTGGCCTGAATTATGATGAAGGACCGGATATTGGGGGACCCTTTGGTCCCTACCGTCAGACAGACCGGTGGGAAATCTATCAGTTACATGCAAAAAAATTGGTTGAGATGGGTAAGGCTTTTCCGTGTTTTTGTACTTCCGAGCGGCTGGATCGTGTTCGCCAGGAACAACAAAAGCAAAAGATCAATACTCACTACGATGGCTTTTGTCGTGACCTGGACCCTGATGAAGCAGCGCGGCGGATTGCCAGCGGTGAAAAGTACGTAATTCGATTTAAAATGCCTAAAGATGGTTCAACCACGGCACAGGATTTGTTGCGCGGAGCAATCACGATTGAGAATCGCTTGCTGGACGATTCTGTTTTGATGAAATCGGACGGTTGGCCAACTTATCATTTGGCAGCCATGGTTGATGACCACCTGATGGAAATTACTCATGTTTTCAGAGGGTCAGAATGGCTTGGTACTTTTCCGTTGCACGTAAATATTATTCGTGCTTTTGGCTGGGAAGAACCGGCATGGTTGCACCTTTCAGTTTTTCTCAAACCCAGTGGCAAAGGCAAAATGAGCAAACGCGAATCCGCTGAAGCGCTAAAAGATGGATATTCCATCTTTGTGAAAGATATGGAGGAACTTGGCTTTACACCTGAAGGTCTGCTTAATTGGGCGGCTCTAATGGGGTGGGGTGCAGGTGAAACTGAAGATGTACTCACGTTGCAGGAAATGATAGAAAAATTTGATATCCAGCGTTTGACATCTTCGCCAGCAGCCATTAACTTTGCAAAATTTGATTATTTCAACGGCGAGCATATCCGACGTTTCTCCCTTGAAGATCTTGCCAGACGGGTAAAACCCTATTTTATTAACGCTGGTTTAAATGTGGATGATGCTACACTCTTGAAGATTGTTCCACTTATCCGGGAGCGACTTGTGACCCTTGATGATTGTATATCATTTGCTGCCTGGTTCTTTAGAGAGCAGGTGGATATCAACCCAATCGAATTGGTGGCAAAGAATCTTACGCCAGCCCAATCTGCAGACGTAGCCCGTAAAACCTATGTTTTGCTTCAATCCTTGCCGGAATTGTCCCATATTTTGGTTGAGCCCCCCATGCGCCAGTTAATATTGGATCTTGGATTGGCCCCCAATCAGGTATTTGGTATTCTACGTGTGGCGGTGACTGGACAAATGGTAAGTCCGCCACTTTTTGAAAGCATGGAAATTGTTGGAAAAGAGAAAGTACTGGAGCGGTTGAACTACGCAATCCAATTATTGGAAAATATGAATTAAATAAAGAGCGGAGGTCTTTATGACCTCCGCTCTTTATTTACCCTTGTTTTTGTTCAATCTTGGCCCAGGTGTCTTTAAGTGTTACCGTTCTGTTAAATATTGGTTTGCCGGGTTGACTGTCTTTATCCACACAGAAATAACCAGTTCGTTCAAATTGGAATTTATCTCCAGGCGTTGTATCTGCCAGTGATTGTTCTACCAAGCTTTGCTTGGGAATTTCGAGTGAATTCGGATTCACAAAGGATAAGAAGTCATCACCCTCGTCGGGGTTCTCTTTTGTAAATAGGCGTTCATACAATCGTACCTCAGCCGGGATCGCGTGAGACGCTGATATCCAATGAATGGTTGATTTCACCTTACGACCATCCGGAGAATCCCCACCTTGTGTGGTGGGATCGTATGTGCAATGGACTTCGGTAATGTTGCCTTGATTGTCCTTTTCTACGCTGACACATCGTACGAAATAGGCATATCTCAGACGAATTTCGTTACCGGGATACAACCGGAAGTATTTGGGCGGCGGAACCTCACGGAAGTCATCCTGTTCAATATAGAGAACCTTGGAAAATAACACTTTTCGGGTTCCAGCGCTTGAATCTTCGGGATTGTTAACTGCATCTAATTCTTCAACTTGATCGTCGGGGTAGTTATCGATGATGACTTTTAGTGGATTTAGGACTGCCATGCGGCGTAAAGAATGTTTGTTCAAGTCATCTCTAACGCAAGATTCCAAGAGGGCAAAGTCAATCCAGCTTGTATTTTTTGCAACGCCTATTTTATTAATAAAATCCAGAATGGCTGTGGATGTATACCCGCGACGGCGCATGCCTCGCAAGGTTGTCAGGCGCGGATCATCCCAACCAGTAACAACTCCGGTTTCAACCATTTTTCTAAGTTTGCGTTTGCTCATCATGGCATACGTCAGGTTGAGACGGGAAAACTCAATTTGACGTGGTTTAAATTCACCCAGCTGATCTAAAAACCATTCGTATAATGGACGATGGATCTCATATTCCATTGAACAGAGCGAATGAGTAACACCTTCCATTGAATCGTTCTGTCCGTGTGACCAATCATACATTGGGTAAATACACCAGTTCCGTCCGGTTCTGTGGTGAGCAGGTTCATGGATGATACGATACATGGCCGGGTCTCGCATGACCATATTGGGGTGGCTCATATCAATTTTGGCACGCAAAATTCGGGTTCCATCTGGGAATTCGCCATTTTTCATGCGTTCCAGCAGATCCAGATTTTCTGCAACACTGCGATTTCTGTTCGGGCTTTCAACTCCCGGTTCTGTAAGAGTTCCGCGCATTTTACTAACTTCATCGGCGGATTGATCATCAACATAGGCTTTTCCAAGCTTAACCAAGCGGATGGCCCAGGCGTAAAGTTTTTCAAAATAATCTGACGCATAGGTCTCTTTTGCCCAGCGGATACCGAGCCATTGAGCATCTTCTTTTATTGCATCAACATACTCAATCTCTTCCTTGGCAGGGTTGGTATCGTCAAACCGTAGATAAAGTTCACCATTATTTTCGTGAGCAACGTTATAGTCAATTAAGAAAGCCTTGACATGACCGATGTGCAGATATCCATTTGGTTCTGGAGGCAGCCTTGTGCGAACATAGCTGTAACGTCCTGACCGTAAATCATCTGAAACAGCTTCTCTGATGAAGTCTGTGGGGTGTGGTGTATCAATTAAATCCATAATATTTTCCTTTTTGCGCATTATTTCACGCTCTATGATAATCTATTATAACAAACAGCGCTTATCCATCATACGCTTGATTGAAATGAAAAATAAACTATTCCTGCTGGAAAATATCTCAGTTAATCAATCGCTTTATAGACAGGACTGCGTGCTTTTTTTAGTTTTCGGCAGCAAGCTCTTTATGGATGTTCAGGATGAGGGCTGTAATGCCTTCCAGAGCGTTTTTAATGCCCTTATTAGTCGGAGTGCGCAGAAATATTCAGTTGTGCGGCTTATTATGTACAGGATCGCTTTGTAGGGGATTCTCGAATTATTTTTTTTTAAACGAAATATCTTCAAATCCGCCGATATGTTTCGCGAAAAGCTTGGCACGCGAAAAGCATCTGGTGATTACCCACAATTAAATTCCTGAAAAGGGAAAGGGTGAAGAAAGGCAAA
>CAYWXS010000043.1:0-50798 GCA_964462245.1 uncultured Anaerolinea sp. | reverse complement strand
AGCTAACACCGATAGAGCTTGAACCATTTACGACCCAAACGCAATTGCAGGCCAGAGCATCCGAGTTTGACTCGCAAGGAGTTGTCAATTTCGAAACAGTGCTTTTGCATAAAAATGGGCGCCCGGTCTATGCCGAGTTTACCTCTCAACTGATCCAATATGAAGATCAACCAGCCATCATGAATATTGTGCGCGATGTCAGCGAGCGAAAACAACACGAAATTGAGTTGCGAGCCATCGCTAAATTGAGCGCGGCCTTACGAAGCGCGCCTTCGCGCAATGAGATGCTCCCGGCGATCGTTGAGCAGTTGGTTGCCTTACTCAATTGTGAAACAGTCTCAATCGAGATCATTGATCCGCTGACTGGGGACACAGTAATGGAAGCAGCACATGGTATTTGGGCAGCACTGACCGGCACACGCCAAAAAAGCGGGACCGGTATCAATGCCCTCATAAGCCAGACACGGCAACCTTATTTCGTCAATGATTTAAAAACCGATCCAAACCTTGTCTATCCAGAATGGGCAAATGATGATATTCAAGGCTGTATTGGCGCGCCGTTGATCGCTCAAGACCAATTGTTTGGTTTTATATGGATGGGGCGCAGATCGAAGATTGTTGAAGCCGAAGTTCGCTTGTTTACATCTGTTGCTGATATTGCCGCCAACGCGCTTCACCGTGCAACTTTACACGAACAATCCAAAAAAGATGCGGCTGAGCTTGTGCTGGCATATGATTCGACGCTGGAAGGCTGGGCGCACGCGCTGGAACTGCGTGATCAGGAAACGGAAGGACACACTCGGCGCGTGATGCAAATGACAGTTGAACTGGCGAAAGCTCTGGGCGTCGGCGAACATGAATTAGAAAATGTGCGACGCGGAGCGCTTTTGCACGACATCGGCAAAATGGGCATTCCTGATTCGGTCTTGCTCAAGCCGGGCACGCTCAACGAACGTGAATGGGAGATCATGCGCCGGCATCCCGAGTATGCCTATAATTTTTTGGAACCGATTGAATACTTGCGTCCCGTGTTGGATATTCCTTACTGCCATCACGAGAAATGGGACGGCAGCGGTTATCCGCGCGGCTTGAAAGGTGAAGAGATTCCTTTTGTGGCGCGCATCTTTGCGGTTGTGGATGTGTGGGATGCGCTGCGCTCAGACCGCCCATACCGCGCGGCGTGGGACCCGGAAAAGACGCGTAAATACATCATAGAACAGAGTGGCACGCACTTTGATCCGCAGGTTGTAGAAGCTTTTTTGGAGCTTCTGGATGGATATAACGAGAGTAATGGTTGAAAAACAGGATGCCCCAATCGACATAGAATCAACCACAACGCGTTCAGGTACAAATGAGCCAGCCTTTCAAGCAGGTTTGACGCGGGACCATTTGTATCCGATCCTGCAGTTGGATCTTTATTGCCCCGAGTGAGTTACTGTATCTAAAATCGATTTGAGCAAACCACAACCCTGAAAATAGCAGAGCAGGAACATAGAATGGATTATTCAAATATCTTAGAGACTTTGAAACAGGCATCGCTATTTGATCTGTACAGATTGAGTGTTGCGATCGATCACCAATTGGAAAATCCACAACAGGTGGCTGAGATCAGAAAACGTTTGAAACCTGGTCAACTAATTCGCTATTTCGATCCTACAGCGAACGGATTGATCGAAGCTACCGTCATTGAACTCAAGCGGACGCAATTGTTGGTAAAAAATACGCATGACGGCCAACGGTGGAACATCCCATTTTATTGGGTCAATCTTGATGAAGTGAATACCGATTTAAATGTTTCGCCAAAAACGGGGTTGGACAAAAGTCAACTCAGCGTTGGTGATATAGTCGGTTTCCCGGATAGGCAGAACAATGACGTGTTTGGTGAAGTCATTCGCTTAAATCAGAAAACCGCCACAATCAAGACCACCGCGAATGTGGAATGGCGCGTTGGATACCAATGGTTGTACCTGGTAATAGACGGAGAGCCAGCGGTTCCGAATCGAATAAAGGGCCTGATTGTGGATGTGAAATGAAACAATAACGAATTACGTCTTTCTTCAATCGCCATCCTCTGTTTCAGGCAAATGAAGATGACTTCAAGTTATCAGGTTGCTTCCGTCAAATCGCAATATCGTTAATAACTTTCACCGAGGTGGAGCATGAATCAAAAACTTCTGCTCGTTGATTTTGAAAATGTTCACCAGGTTGAACTGGCCCACCTGGATGAGCATTTTTATCCTAAAATCCAGAGTCATCGCACGGCCTGGCTGAATAATGGCTGGCAGGTGGCTGAATTTGACCAGCAGGCGCGCTGGGTGCGATTTGTGCGGAGCGAACATGAGCATTGAGTTCAGCGGGATCATTTGGTACTGGCGCGGCCCATCCCCATTTTATTTTGTCACGGTTCCAGTGGAGCAAGCCAGCAGCCTCAAAGCCGTTTCGGGACTGGTGACTTATGGTTGGGGGATGATCCCGGTCGAGGCCAAGATTGGCCAGACGCGCTGGACAACCTCCTTGTTTGCCAAGGATGGCAGCTATGTTGTGCCGATCAGGGCGAACGTCCGAAGGGTAGAAAACCTTGATCAAGGTGATGAAGTGACTGTGTGGCTCGAGGTTCGTCTGTAGATTTGCAGCTGCCCGCCTGCTGCGTATTTATTCACGGGAAGGTCTGCATGGGCCGTAGACCTTTCCAGTTACAGGAAACCAAACTTAGACTGGCGAGCTGCCCATGCAGCTCGCCAAGAATTCACAGGTCTGATGGTTCAAAATTGCTTGCTTTAGACCGGCACGCCCAGGTAAATTTTGGCGCGGATATACCTGCTCCATTGGATCCCCTCCAGCTTATTTTGGCAGCCGATCACATCATCGATGCTGGGCAACCATTCCAGGCCAAAGGTAGTAAATTGTTCAGCGCTGAATAGTTTGCCATAGACATGGTCGCGAACGTTGAAGGATGGGTAGAATTCATTGCGTTTTTGAACCAGTGCTTCCCAACCCTTCTCACCGCCGGCGTAACCATCAGCGGTGAATTCGGCAAACCACAGCTTGAGGAACCCGCTTTTCTCGGTGACCGGTGTGACCGGGCTGTCGCTGGTCCCCAAGAATGTCTGGGCCTCAATCCCCCTGGGCCAGCCAATCTCCATCATTTTCTGGCTGTGCCCGAGGACCGCCTCGATGCTGGGATACATTTCAACTCCGAAGTACTGCCAGGCCTCATTGGACCAATAACTGAAGCCATTCCCGATTTGCTGGGCGCCGAATTGAGTGCGTAAATTGGCGGCTTTCTCAAGCATGGCATTCTGCTCGGCCTGGGAAAGCGAGGATGCATATTCCTTCGTTTTAAAGATGAAAACTTTGATAATCTGGGTTGGCATAACGGTCTCCTTTTTCAACGCGGTCAATCACAAATGATATGGTTCCCCAAGGAAAACAACCCGGGTCGGCGCGGGTGGCAGTCCGTATGTGTGGGCGCGCGGACTGAATAAAAATATTATGACAATCTTAGTAAACTTTGTCAAGCTGGAATCGCGAGGGTGTGGTTAAAAGTTTTGGGGAAAATGAATACAATAAAAGAGAAGAAAGGAGAAAAATGAACACACCTGAGCTGGAAAAAAATTGGAATACAACTGGGTGACTGGTATCCGGCGAAGCTGGGTTATACTGCGATGACACAAGGAGTTTCGAGATGAACGATAAAAAGTACGAATATCTTAGCTGGATTGACCGATGGATACTTGCCGCTGACCCTTTAGGGCAACTCGCTTCTGAGCAGCGTCACTTTGGAACAAGCGGCACGCATGTGCTGGGCTTTGTTTACGTTGACCACACAGCCGGTGTCAGTATGGATGTGGATGGATTCTGTAATTTGAATCTCGACGGTTCGGTGCTGCTCATTGGCGGCCCACGTCAACAAAATGAGTCGCTAAAAGTCCGCTATGACCTGCTGGCTGGTATGGATATCGCGTTGCTGGATGATAATGAACGCAACCGGCTCGGGCTGCCAATATATCCTGACTGGCTTCCTATTTACCATCATAGTGGGGCAGAGCCATTGCGATGTTTGCCTTTGCTGCATCCATTGCGAGCAGAAGGCTATCCAGACGACGTCAAATTTCTTCTCCCCGCAGATACGCAACATCGCGGAGAAGTGGTATGGGGACGTTTGGAAAACTCGATTGATGACAATCGCTTTGAATGTGTATTGCTCAACGAGCCAGATCAGGAATTTGGCTTGCATGCAGGCGAGCATGTTGTTATTAGCGTGCGGGAAATTTCCAAAGGTGTATCTTCGGTGTGTTTGGGGCCGTTGTCAAATTTTATAGAAGAGTAACCAGAATGCCGCATATCTCCGTCGTTTGATGAATTACACTTTCACAACAAAACATTCTTTGTCACCACATCGAAGCCCATGCGCCTTTTTAAGGGTAAGCGGGCATGAGGTTATTTAGTAGGATCCATTTGAAAGAAATTTGTAACCGTCAGGAAAAAAGTGATGATGATAGGGTTCGAATAAACCTCCAGAAGTGAATATCTGAAGGTTTAAAAGGGAGGTTGGACGGGGGGCGAATAATTACTAAATAAATTATTTTCTAGAAATTAGTATGTTTCTTCGTCTTCCTCTTCTTCGTCATCCTCGGACCACAAATCCTCATCTTCATCATCTTCTTCATCCACTTCTTCCAGGTCTTCATCTAAAATTATTTTTCCATCTTCTACTATTTCGCCATTAGAGAACGTGGCGCACCCTGTTTCAGGATTAATTTCAATGGAAGCTGCAGAACAAAAAAGTTCATCATTGAACGTGCAGTCTAAATAGTGACATCGGATACGAGGCATAACTTTTCTCCTAACTTACTCATGGATGCTTTAGATTGGTGGTGTCGGGGAGTGACATTACCATTCACGATGGTAACAAATGCTGGATGAAGTTTCCAATTCGATCCAGCTGAACGGAAAGCATTATAGCATCTCAAATTAGAAGAATGAAAATGAACGTCGTTTTTCATACGATTGAAAACATGGATTTATCCAATTGGTTCGCGATGTCGTTTTCGGATTATTCCGTCTTCAGTCAAAAATTTGCTGTTCTGAAAAATAGGCAATCTATAATATTTACAGGCATTCACTCCAAATTGTGAGTATGGGAACTATTGGAGGGTAATTTGATGGTTCGAAGCGAAAATTGTGAGACATGTAAGTGGACTGGGGCGGTTAAGTGTCCGATATGTAAAAAGATGGGTAGAATTCAAAGCGATAACGGTTACGGTTCACATCACGTAAAAACCTGCTTTACAAATAATGGCGCATTTTGATTCGTCCCACGGTCCCGATATTCGCACGGGATCGACCCCCATCCCGACCTTCCCCCGGAGAGCACGGGGGCGAAACAGCCCCATTTTCAAAGTACGAAAATAGGGGAAGGAGACAGGCAAAACTTTCCAAAAGGGAACTTCCTCCTCTAAATTCATGCTTTTGGGAATTTGGGGCCGCTCTCGCTTCGCATGTTCTTGGCGAAGAGGGCAGGGAGGGGGTCAAATGCCAGTTTAAACAAATGAAACAGCACGCGAAGCGCCTTGCCTAAATTTTGACTAAATTGCAAAGGTGTTATTGCCACAAAATAGGGTTTTCTGAACCTTGCCCGATAATGCTTACCGATGGCTCCGTTAGCGAGTCAGGTACGGTTCGATGGCTTTGTACCAGATATTCGTAATTATTTCATATCCGGCAGTGTTGGGGTGGTTGCCATCGCTGTACAAAGTGGCCGGATTGGTGAAAATGTCGGTCTGATAAAAATCGACGGTGACCGCAGCATAGCTCGCTGCTTTCATTTTAATAATTTCATTTAAAGCGCTAACATGCTTTGACATCAGCGCTAAATCTTGAGGTGTGATAGCGCTGAAGGCTGGTTCGGCCGGGTTGGGCGGATTGGCAACCACTGGGCGTTTGGATTGGTCGTCCAGCAATGCGACGAATATTTTTGCGCCTGACCCACTTAACTGACCCAAGATCGAATCCATGCTGGCAGCGAATTCTTCCAGGTCTTGTTGTTCCGCTGCGGCAGTCATTGGCTCAGGGCCATATTCGTATAGATACCATAAATTATTAGAGCCTATCCAAACCAGGACAATATCGGGTTTGGCTTCCAGGGCTTGCGGCAGGGTTGCAGGCTCGCCGTTGACGCCATGGATCAGGTCGTTGGCGGTCCAGCCGGATTTGCCCAGGTTGATGACTTTGGTCCCCGGTCTTTGGACAGCAATCAAATCAGCCAGTCGGTTTGGAAAGCCGTTTAATCCGGATTCATCTCCATCGCCCTGAGTCAGGCTGTCTCCAAGAGCGACAATGCTCAGGGCTCCTGCTGGCAGCACTGCATGGCTCTGGGTAGGATCGGCGGCGAGGATGGCTACGGGCTGTGTGGGTGTGGAAGTTGGTTGGGTCGAGGGGGTCGTGGTATCTGGTTCTGCCGGCGTGGAGATTGCAGGCAGGGGCGCTTGGGCCGTTGCATTGCAGCCAGTCAGTGCAAGCATGATGATTACTAAGCAGGTAACATTCCGGAGGAGTTTTGACATTGCTGGTTTCTCCGTGGGTAATTCTTTTGGGTTTCTTTTGTTTGGAGTTGTAGTCAAGGTTTCACCGTTTGGAGGGGTGAAGCGGTTGAAGCCGCCATTACGATTCAAAATCATTATCTGAAAAGCAATAGAATTCGCGCAGGGAGGGAGATTTCTCCTGATATTTTTGGTAGTGCTTGAACCACTAAGGCCGCTTTGCGAAGAAGCACGAAGAGAAGCGGTCAGGCAAATGCTTATGGGATGGTCCCGATCACTGCACGGGATGGTCCCGATGACTGAACGGGATGGTCCCGATGGCTGCGCGGGATGGTCCCGATGACTGCACGGGATGGTCCCGATCACTGCGCGGGATGGTATGGCGTTTTTGGAGTTGATGTTTCTGTTATCAGCAGCTTTTTTGCGACTGTTTACAATTTGGTTACCAATCGATCCAGGTCATTTCTTCTTCCACTTCGTAAAACGTTTTTCCTTCAAAAAATCGGGCAGTCAGGAATTCTTCAATACATTTCTCTGCAGTTGAGCGTGTTATAGAGTAGTAATCTGCTTCGGCGCTGTCATCGTCATTGATAAGATATAACTCAAATCTAACCTCTTTCTTGCCTTTATCATTCATGTAAAAACAACAACCATTGAAGAAATATTTTCTATCGTTATAGAGTACAGCACAATCTTCGTAGTGGATGTCTTCAATAAATTGTTTAACATCACCGTCTTTCATAGGGGGCTCGGACGCTCACGGTGCATAATTTGAAAGCGTTCTCCGTGGGCAGCCTGGGACAGGTATTCCGAAAAATGATTCTTAGCTTCTGACATACTGAAATTTTACCATTCGACAAGCCGAAATGTTACGCGAAGCCGAAATTTACCATTTGTTCTCAGAGTGAAGTAAAAGCGTTACACAGAGTAACAGAGTCCGTTGAGAAAACGGCGTTCTTTGCCGGGCATGGCAATCTTTGTATTGGCGAGGAGATCGCCACACCAGCGAGAGCCCCACAAGAGCGATTTGCTTAGCAAATCGGGCCTAACTCGGAGCAGCGCTGGTTCGCACATCGTCCCGATGCCCTGCGGAAATGACAAGTTTGGAGTATGGCTGAGTAGTAACGATTATTTATATATTATGCGGGAGATTTGAAAGAAAAATTGTATTCTCTAAGTTAGAGAATTTGAGACCATAATTGATCGTATAATCAGTGTGTTTGGGGGATTTATTCTTTTAATCACCTATCCGGACAAAATAGGCCAAACAAAAGTCAGAAAACGAAAATATTGGGTTGTCGAGTGAACAGTGTGTGCACTGAAGTAAATTAGAATTCGTGTATAAGAAAAAAACGCCTGTTGTAAATTTACTCTAGGATGGATTTATGTCACAGCGGCAACAATTGGAAAGATTCATGTTCATCGACGCTCAAATTCGGGCTGGGATGTATCCCAACGCAGAACGAATTGCTGAGAAGTTGGAAGTCAGCAAGCGCGTAATTTACCAGGACAAAGCCTTTATGGCGGCGCGTCTCGGTGCGCCAATTGAATTCCATCGCCAATATGGTGGTTGGTATTACACCAACCCTACCTGGGCTCTGCCATCCATGTTTGTCTCGGAAGGAGAATTGATGGCTTTCTTTCTGAGTATGGAAGTAGCTCAGCGATATTTGGGGACGGATTTTGAAGAACCGCTGCGTTCGGCTGTAACCCGCTTATCTTCCAACCTCGGGAATCATATCCAGATTGACCTGGAAAATCTCAGGGAAAATTACACATTTGCCGCACCGGCAGCACCCAGCGTCAAACCGGAATTGCTGGCTTCAATGAATCAGGCGATCCAAAAACAACTTCAAGTCCGCATAAGATACTACACGGCCAGTCGAGGTGAATGGAATGAAAGGACCATCAATCCCCATCATTTATATAACAATCGTGGTGATTGGTATTTATTTGCTTTTGATCAAAACCGCCAGGAAATGCGTAGTTTCCACCTTGGCCGTGTTGATTGGTGGAAAATCCTGAAGGAGGGATTTGAGCGAGTGCCGAATTTTTCAGCTCAGGAATGGATGAAGGGCGCGTTTCAGGTTGAGCGGGGTGGGGAACCAGTAGATGTAGCTATTCGGTTTGACGCTTATCAATCTCATTGGATTAGGGAAAGACGATGGCATGAAAGTCAATCTCCACTTGAAGAACTACCGGATGGAAGTGTGATTCTTCGATTGCAGACAGGCGGCCTAGGTGAAGTTCAACGTTGGGTGATGCAGTTTGGCTCTCATGCTCGCATCTTGGAACCGAGTCAACTGCGGGACAATGTCTTACGTGACGCACAAGCCATTGTCTCAATGTATGTAAATGGAGACTAATAATGACAACGCCTGTTTATTCTTCCCTTTGGGCAAAAACAAACCGCGAAAATAATGGCCAAACGCATCCGTTGATTTGCCATCTAATTGACGTAGGGGAGTGTATTCTTGCTCTGTGGAAAGATGGGTTAAGTCAGCAAACCAGGATAACCTTTTCTGATTTACTTGGAGTGGATATTGATAAAACGGGTAACCTGCTTGCCTTTTGGGGTTCGCTCCACGATTTAGGCAAAGCAGCACCTGGATTTCAAAGAAAATATCTCCCAATCATTCCAATCCTTGAAAAAGAAGGATTTGTTTTCCCAACTCCGGCATTGTCAGCGGCTCCTCATGGGATCATGTCAACCTGGGCCGTCATGGAACTGTTGCCATCAGAAACGGGATTGAGCAAAAAGGATGCCCGGAAAATTGCTTTTGCGCTGGGTGGACATCATGGAGCATGGCCAACAAATGACCGACTTCAATCACCAGCTTTACAAAACTCTGATAAAGGTACAGGTCGGTGGGACGAAGCACGAAGAGAAATTTTCTTAACATTGAAAGAAATCTATCAGCCTGTTCAGACCGTTATTTTGCCGGCTGAGGAGGAAAACCAGGCTGAATTAAATACTTTTCTGACCTTGTTTTCCGGATTGGTCAGCGTGGCCGATTGGATTGGCTCAATGGCGGAACATTTCCCATTTGCTGTGAACGTTCTGCCCTTAAATTATGTCGCTAAATCCAGGTTGCTGGCAGGCATAGCCCTGAATGATTTGGGTTGGATCGGTTGGCAGCCGGATGGCCGAAATTTATCATTTGCAGAAATGTTTCCCCAGGCATCAATTCCCAGGGATATTCAAGCGCACACCATTGAAGCCGGGATGAAAATGGATTTGCCAGCCCTGGTCATTCTTGAAGCGCCAACCGGGATTGGCAAAACTGAAGCGGCTCTTTATCTCGCCAATAACTGGCTGGAAAAATGCCAGGGCAAAGGCATATATATTGCCATGCCTACCCAGGCTACCAGCAACCAGATGTATGAGCGCTTTGTTGATTTTTTGCAAAACCGATATCCGGATCAGAACATCACCACACATCTGGTACATGGCATGGCTCTGCTTGAAGAAGCCTGGGACACCCGCCGCCAGATGGGCGTTGCCCAGGATGATGGAAGTTTAAGCGGAAATGTAAATGCCGAAAGTTGGTTTTTGCCGCGTAAACGTACCATGCTCTCACCATTTGGCGTTGGGACTGTTGACCAGGCGCTTATGAGTGTTTTGCAGACAAATCACTTCTTTGTTCGTATGTTTGGCTTGGGACAGAAGGTGGTTATCTTCGATGAAGTTCATGCCTACGATACCTATATGTCAACGCTTTTTCAAAGACTTCTGCGTTGGCTTCGATCGATAGGTACCTCAGTGATCTTGCTTTCTGCTACATTACCAGATTCTACCCGGCACGAATTGGTTCGCGCATGGATGGGAGATCAGCAAATCACGTTACAAGAAGTACCATATCCGCGTTTGACCACAGTCTCTGCCGGAAACGTAGCTTGCTTGCCCCTGCCTTCACCCCAAGCATCCAAAATAACTCTGACCTGGATTGGGCAAACGCCAGAACAAATTGCTGATCACCTGGCAGAAAAAATCAAACTGGGTGGTTGTATAGCGATTATTTGCAATCGGGTTCAGCGGGCGCAAGAAATTTACGCTGCAATAAAAGCAAGGGAACTTGTTGATCCTCAAAATTTGATATTGTTTCACGCCCGCTTCCCCTTTCAATGGCGGGAGATCATAGAAAAGCGAGTTTTAAGCATTTTTGGCAAACACAAAGATCACCCGAATCAGCCCAATCCAGATCGTCCCCGGCGGGCAATTGTTGTGGCAACCCAGGTAATTGAACAAAGCCTGGATTTGGATTTTGATTACATGATTACTGATCTTGCCCCGGTGGATTTATTGCTTCAACGAGCCGGACGTTTGCACAGGCATCGTCACAATGATTTGTTTCGTCCGGAAGGGCTGCATATCTCTAAGCTGGCTATTGCGCTTCCTGAATTACGAGATGCTCTACCAAATTTTGCCCTTGATTCATTTGTTTATGACGATTCAACTCTTTTACGCACCTGGCAAACTTTGCATGATCTGAACCAGCTCGTATTGCCAGAACAAACTGCTGCTCTGATTGAATCTGTCTATGGTTCTGGGTTGGATGAAACATTATTTTCGTCAGGTTTTTCTCAAGCCTTGAAAAGGTCTGATCTGAAAAATAAAAAACAATTGGCCGTGGGAATAGAACAGGCCTTGAGCCGATTAATTCGTTACCCGGAGGATGAATTTTTGTTAACGCGAACCACCAAGCAATTGGAAGAAGATGATTCGCAGGTTGGAGCGACTTTCCGTGCCCTGACTCGCCTGGCTGAACCCGGTGTAGCCTTGATTTGTCTGCATGAAACTACAGCGGGGATAGCTCTTGAACCGGATGGATTGGGTGCGCCGGTTCTGTTTGATAAAATACCCAACGGCCATCTCACCCGGCAGCTTTTACGTCGTGTTGTTAATGTGCAACGCAGGGATATTGTCAATTATTTTACCGGACAGACTGAGGGAATGGGACTTGAATGGGCTAAATCTGCGGCTCTGCGTTTTCATTATTCGGTCGTTTTCGATAAAAACGGAGAATTTCATCCGGTCGGGTCAAAATTTATGTTAAAAATCAGCCAGGAAGTCGGATTACAAATCATCGCAGTGGAGGATAAATGAGTAATTCTTTTAATCTTGTCGATCAAAAGTGGATTCCCTGTCTTCATATTGATGGGCATATTGAAGACCTGAGTTTGCTTGATGCCCTTGCAAAGGCGCACCAACTGCGCGGAATTCATGGAGATTCACCTCTGGAAACTGCTTCGTTGTATCGCCTATTGCTGGCGGTCATTCACAGCGCCATGCGTGGGCCACGCCGGAAATCGGATTGGAGCAGGCTTTGGGTTGCTGAAAACTTCGATATGGCAATGATCGAAGGATATTTGAATAAATGGCGTGATCGTTTTGATTTATTCCATCCGCAAAGGCCGTTTTATCAGGTAGGAGATGAGCGTGCCAAGACAAAATCAGTCATCAGCCTGGTTTTTGATATGGCGTCAGGACACAACGCCGCTTTGTTTGACCACCATACCGAGGGCACTGGAGTTTCCCTTCAGCCATCCAATGCCGCTCGAGCGCTTATCACCGTCCAAAATTTTGGCCTGGCAGGTTTGTTTTTATCCGGATCACCATTTACGGATGGGCCCTGGAGCAGGGGTATATTATTTTTTCTTGAAGGCGAAAATCTTTACAAAACGCTTGTCCTTAATCTTTTACCATACCCTGACGACGAGGTCAGACCGACTCAATCAAACGACCAACCTGCCTGGGAAAAAGATAATCCCTTTGAACCCGAACGCCAAATTCCATTGGGGTATCTTGACTATCTGACCTGGCAAAGCCGCCGAATATTATTGAAATTGGAAGATGACCAACCTGTGGTGCGGACGATGACCATGGCCCCTGGCTTGCGATTGGATGGCTCGATACAGGATCCGATGAAAGCATACCGTCACAATGAAGAAAAAGAGTTTTGGATGAGCATGCGCTTTACAGAAGATCGGAGTATGTGGCGGGACAGTGGTTCATTTTTAGGGATAAAAAATATTCATGGTATACCGCCACAACCCTTTAGCTGGTTGGTGGATCGTCTGGATGAACCGGGGCATCAGAAATTCCAATTGATGGCTTTTGGCATGGCAAATGATCAGGCGAAGGTGGAATTTTTCAGGGAAGAACATTTACCCCTATCTCTACGCTATTTGGAAAACGAAAACTTGATTGCAGATTTGAGACAGGCATTGGATTTATCCGAAAGAACCCGGTTTTCGCTTCGTTATGCTGTTCAGGGGCTGGCGCTGCTGGTGGTATCCCCCAAGTCGGATGGGAAAAAATGGAAAGAAGTTGATCGCATTAGCAGGGATCAGGCAGAAAAGCTGACATCTCATTGGAATACTGAGCGCTCTTTTTGGCAGCATCTCGAAATTCCTTTTCTTAATTTGATCGGAAATCTTCCTGAAAATCCTACCGCTATGTTTGATTGGAACACAACCTTGCGCGAGACCGCCTGGCAATGCCTGGAGAAAGCCGTTAGTGCCGCTGGAACGGATCCTAATTCTTTAAAAGCGGCTGTGCGGGCGCGTGGGGTATTGCGTTATTCACTCAAAGAACTATTTCCCGAAATCCAAAAGGAGGCAACTACATGAAAGATCCAAATATTCATCCATTCATTTTCTATTTGCAGGGGTTGGCCCAGAGAGAAGATCGCGGCATTCTTGCAACTTTACGGCGAGGGCTTGGTCAAGATCCCAGTACTTCTGTCGATATGTTTCGCTATGTAGAACCGTTTAATCCGCCTTCAAAAATATCCTGGGTATATTATCTTGTGGCGGCTTTGTTTTCCTTCCATCCTATGTCTGCAGGTTCGGGTAACTTTGGGATGCAAATGCGTGCTTGTGATCCCAAAGGTGAGAACAGTGATGCCCTTGACCGACGGTTTTCCATATTGTTAGCCGCCAATCAGGAAGATTTACCCGCTTATTTAAGGCAGTCTGTTGCTTTCCTCAAATCCAGGGATATCCCCATTAATTGGAATCAGCTTTTTTGGGATTTGCAGAAATGGGATGACGACGACCGGCATGTGCAGAAAAATTGGGCAGGTTCTTTTTGGAATACTTCCCACGTTGATCAAGATAACGCCCTCTAATATTCAACTTAAAAGGAAAAAATAGCATGTTCATCGAAATTCACATTCTCCAAAACTTTGCTCCCTCTAATCTAAATCGCGATGATACTGGCAATCCAAAGGATACTGATTTTGGTGGAGTTCGCAGGGCCAGAATTTCATCCCAATGCATTAAACGTGCTTTGCGAAACGAACCAATTTTTGCTGAAAAAACGATGGTCGAGTCTGGGGTTCGCACTCGATGGTTGGCGCGAGAGATCACCGAAAAACTCCTTAAGACCGGATTGCTCGAGTCTGATGCTGAGAAATTGGCTATCGCTTTTTCCAAAGAATTATTGGGGGATATGGACAAGAAAGAGCCTCAACGATCCAGTGTTTTGGCTTATATGGATGATGATGAAATTCAGTTTGCGGTTGATGGTCTGGCGAAGAGTGGGGAATCTGCCATTCCTGATCTCGTCAAAAAGTTGGTAAAAAATATGGGCGAATTTACAAGTGCGCCTGATGTTGCCTTGTTTGGCCGGATGCTGGCACGCAAACCAAATACGGTGAAATTGGATGCTGCCTGCCAGGTAGCGCATGCTATTTCTACTCATCGAGTCAACATGGATATGGATTTTTTCACCGCGGTTGATGATCTGCAAAAAGTGGACGAATCTGGTTCAGCTATGATGGGTGTTACGGCCTTTAACAGCGCTTGCTTCTACCGGTATGCCCGTATTGATTGGAATTTGTTGGTATCCAATCTCGGTGGGGATAAAAACCTCGCGAGAAAAACCGTTGAAGGTTTTCTCCTGGCTACGTTAAAAGCGGTACCGACTGGTAAGCAAAATTCCTTTGCAGCCCAGAACCCCCCTGATTTTGTCCTTGGGGTGGTGCGTAAGGATGGCGAATCCTGGTCATTGGCCAACGCCTTTGAAAAACCGGTTAAACCTGGAAAAGAAGGTGGCTATGTTGCACATTCCATTATGGAGTTGGACCGATATTGGGGCAGGCTGGTCAAAGCCTATGGCGACGGTGATTATATCCCGTCTGCACTCGTCATCAATGATGAAGCGGTCCTGGAAAATTTGAAATCTGCTGTCAAAAATACCCGAAAAGAGTGGCTTGAGAGTCTTTTGATAGGATTGGAGTAATTGATGAATACCCTGTTGCTACGCTTGAGTGGGCCGATGCAATCCTGGGGTGTACAAAGCCGTTTTGGCGTACGCGATACAGGTCTGGAACCATCGAAGAGTGGGGTGCTGGGACTGGTATGTGCCGCCCTTGGAATTGATCGCGAAGATGATCATAGCCTGACGCCGTTGGCAAATCTTCGTTTTGGAGTACGTGTGGATCGGGATGGGTTACTTAAAAGTGATTATCACACTGCTAATAATGTAATCAGAGCCGGTGGTGGGGTAAAGGATACCGAATTGTCAACCCGTTATTACCTGGCGGATGCGCTTTTCCTGGTGGGTCTAGCCTCCGATGATTTGACTTTGTTGGACCGCGTGCATAACGCTTTGCGCAATCCGGTCTGGCCATTGTTTCTGGGTCGCAAGGCTTTTGTGCCTGGCGAACCCACCTGGTTGGAAGATGGCCTGCGGATTGGACAGGATTTGGAAGAGGCTCTAGCTAAATATCGTTTGCTGAATGAACGTGTCGCTCTGGAAAATTTACGTTTGGTTTTGGAAGATCCGGCTGGCACAATCGTTCGCTCCGACCAACCCATCTCATTTTCGACTGGGAACCGTAGGTTTGCCTCGCGTCGGATATCCATTCATTTCATTTCACCGGACCTGGAGGTGGTTTGATGTTTCTTTCACGATTGATCCTCAATCCACATTCTCGGCAGGTACGGGCCGAAATGGCAAACCTGTACGAAATGCACCGAACTGTTATGCAAGGTTTTACCGGCGAGGTTGTTGAGACTGAGCGCGTTTTGTATCGCCTGGATATTCACCAAAAATCAGGTCTCACAAGTATTCTAGTCCAATCCATGTTGAACCCAAATTGGTTATTTTTACTTGAACCTGGCAAAGATTATCTGCTTGAGAATGGTGCATTGCCCGAATTCATCCAAAATCCAGCGGTTAAGGAAGTGAATTTATCCTTAAGTGCCGGGCAAATGTTAGCTTTTCGATTACGGGCTAATCCAACAAGGCGTTTGAGCCAGAATCACGCACAAGATAGCCATAAACGGGTGGGCCTTCAAAAAGAGCCTGAACAACTGCAATGGTTGCAGCGTAAGATGGAGATTGCAGGGGCGAAACTGATTTCGGCCAATGTTGCTGACAGTACTCAGGTGAACGGGAAATTGTTCCGCGAAAATGTGAAGCATACCCTTAAGTTTGTTTCGGCTCAATTTGATGGTATTTTGCAAGTGCAGAATCCTGATCAATTAATTAAATCAATTGATCAGGGCATTGGTAGTGGCAAGGGCTTAGGTTTCGGCCTGCTTTCCATTGGTCCGCTGAACGCCTAGTTTTTTTACGGTTAGTGTTGTCACACTGAAACCAGGTTGACTGGCAAAACTTGCCGGAGATGCGGGAATTGCTTATCAATCTGGTTGATCTCCAATCGCACCTTAACAATTAAATCCATCCTTTGAAAAGGAAAAAGAGCCATGATCGATTTACATGAATTACCCAAACTGAGGGATAGTTTAAGCTATCTGTACGTGGAACATGCTGTAATTGAACGCAGCGATTCTGCCATTGCCGTATTGCGGAAAGATGGGAGTATGCATGTTCCAGCCGCAGCTCTGTGTGTCTTAATGTTGGGTCCCGGCACGAGTGTGACACATGCAGCAATCAAGATATTGGCCGATAATGGTGTCACTATATTGTGGACGGGAGAAGAGATGACGCGCTTTTATGCCTGGGGAACTGGCGAAACGCGTAAATCACATCACCTGCTCAGGCAATCAGAGCTTGTAAGTAATCTTGAAAAGCGTACAGAAGTGGTCTTGCGGATGTATCATAAGCGTTTTGACCACCAGCTAGATTCTTCGTTAAGCCTGGCTCAAATTCGAGGGTATGAAGGTGTGCGAATGAAGGAGGCATATGCGCAGGCAAGTCAAAAATATGGTACTGAGTGGAAAGGGCGCGTATACGATCGGCAAAATTGGAATAGTGGAGATCCAATTAATCGTGCACTTTCGGCTGCCAATTCGCTCCTGAATAGTATCTGTCATGCAGCTATTGTTTCAGGAGGTTATTCTCCCGCACTCGGTTTTATTCACACAGGTAAACAATTGTCTTTTGTATATGATATAGCTGATTTATACAAAACGGAAATTACGATACCTGTGGCATTTGAGATGACAGCCAAATATCCGACTTCTCCGGAAAGTTATACTCGGCGTGCCTGCCGTGAACGATTTCGAGAAACGCGATTGCTGGAGCGAATATTGCCTGATATTGATGAATTGCTTGATGCTCAAAAAATAAATCCAGAATTTGATCAACTCGATTCTGATCCGGCCATGCCGACTGCATTGTGGGATGCTTTGTTGGAAGAAGAAGGTTGGCAAGATTGGCAGGCAGGTGAATAATGGTCGTGATACTATTACAAAAAGTTCCGGTACGTTTACGAGGAGAATTAAGCCGTTGGTTATTAGAACCTTCTCCAGGTGTATTTATTGGGCATGTCAATGCAATGGTGCGGGATAAGTTATGGGAAAAATGTTGTCAGAAATGTGAGGAAGGTGGTGTTTTTCAAGCCTGGAATACAAATAATGAACAGCATTTTTCAATGCGCACATGGGGGGATGTGCGTAGGGAGATTGTGGATATGGAAGGACTGTTGATGTTAAAAACCCCATAAATTGAGTGGTTTTGCTCATTTCATGCAGGGTTTTCCCCACATGCGTGGGGATGAACCTACCTGTTCACCCCATCCCACCACGCCGCCAGGTGTTTTCCCCACATGCGTGGGGATGAACCGCTATGAGGGCAAAGGGGGCGGGGATTATAAAAGGTTTTCCCCACATGCGTGGGGATGAACCGATGTATCGGACCGTCTCAAAAATCTAGCCGTGCGTTTTCCCCACATGCGTGGGGATGAACCGATGAACGCTAAAGACATGGAACGCGCAAGCAAGTTTTCCCCACATGCGTGGGGATGAACCGGTAAGATCATCCTGGAGGATTGAGACGTTTTTCGTTTTCCCCACATGCGTGGGGATGAACCGCCATTGTTATTTTCTCCTGCGCGATGGTAGGTTTGTTTTCCCCACATGCGTGGGGATGAACCGCGATTTTACGGGAGTGACGGCGCATGAGCATGTGTTTTCCCCACATGCGTGGGGATGAACCGGACTATGTTTCCCATTACCGCTATCGGTTACGTTTTCCCCACATGCGTGGGGATGAACCGTTGGAACGGGCGCGGAGTACAGGCCGCCAAAAAGTTTTCCCCACATGCGTGGGGATGAACCGCGAACGGGCATTTTGTGAGGCCCTATCAAAATCGTTTTCCCCACATGCGTGGGGATGAACCGCATCAAGTTCTTAGGCGATGGCCAACCGCACCAAGTTTTCCCCACATGCGTGGGGATGAACCGCAGGTATCATGCTAACCCGCTGCTGTTGGCTTACTGAGTTTTCCCCACATGCGTGGGGATGAACCGGAGATAACGCACATGGCTAAAATGATGACAATGAGTTTTCCCCACATGCGTGGGGATGAACCGAGTTATCGACCAATAGCATTATCGCTACTCAACGTTTTCCCCACATGCGTGGGGATGAACCGGGTGCTATCCGTGAAACCCCGCTTATTCAAGCGGCGTTTTCCCCACATGCGTGGGGATGAACCGATAGATAGACCGTTCAACGTTGTCCAAGTCCCGTTTTCCCCACATGCGTGGGGATGAACCGTCTCTTATTTCTGGTAAAACTACGGTTGCAGGTGTTTTCCCCACATGCGTGGGGATGAACCGATGACAGGTACACCAGCCTCTTGTATCGTCAAAGTTTTCCCCACATGCGTGGGGATGAACCGACGGGGCGGGTAACGATACCAGCGCGTTAACTGTCGTTTTCCCCACATGCGTGGGGATGAACCGCGCAGTTTCGGGAAAAATGTCGTCCAACGGATGCGTTTTCCCCACATGCGTGGGGATGAACCGCAGCGGGAAGAGCGTGAATTAGTCGCTGAGCAGGTTTTCCCCACATGCGTGGGGATGAACCGCGTGGCGTGATGCGCAACCAGCCCTCTCGCAGTTGTTTTCCCCACATGCGTGGGGATGAACCGCCGCACACGCCGAAGGAAAACGCACCACCGCCGAGTTTTCCCCACATGCGTGGGGATGAACCGTATTTTGCAGATTGATAGACCGGCATTATTTACGTTTTCCCCACATGCGTGGGGATGAACCGGCCCGGATCCCGCTGGGAACGTTCCAGCAAACCGTTTTCCCCACATGCGTGGGGATGAACCGCAGTCAATTATCACAGGTGTAGGCGCATCAGCCGTTTTCCCCACATGCGTGGGGATGAACCGTCTGCAGTCGGGTTGATGATGGCTGCTCGGATGTTTTCCCCACATGCGTGGGGATGAACCGCGTATGCCGAGATCGTCCACGAAGATTACTTGCGTTTTCCCCACATGCGTGGGGATGAACCGCTTGCAGACGTGGCGGATGCAATTCTGGCAGGGGCGTTTTCCCCACATGCGTGGGGATGAACCGATCCATTGTTTCCTCCGTTATGCTTGGATAGTAGTTTTCCCCACATGCGTGGGGATGAACCGGCGGGCGACATGATGACGTTAGGCGTAACGTTGCGTTTTCCCCACATGCGTGGGGATGAACCGCCGATGGCCGACAGATAGCGGTGGGTGCAGGAGTTTTCCCCACATGCGTGGGGATGAACCGAGAATAACCATACCACCAGACGAAACCGTCTTATGTTTTCCCCACATGCGTGGGGATGAACCGCCAGTGACGCAAGCGCTGAGGTATTTACAGGAGTTTTCCCCACATGCGTGGGGATGAACCGTAAGTGGTTTACTGATCGGTTTAGCGTTGGGGTTTTCCCCACATGCGTGGGGATGAACCGTTCGCTGCTCACCGTACCTCTAGCGCGTACTCGTTTTCCCCACATGCGTGGGGATGAACCGCGCCGCCGGGAACTGGCAGAATGGCGGCTGGGAGTTTTCCCCACATGCGTGGGGATGAACCGCCTGCTTCAGCACCACGGAAAGAAGCTGAGATTGTTTTCCCCACATGCGTGGGGATGAACCGTGGATTAGCCCAACCTCGAACGCGTAATAAATCAGTTTTCCCCACATGCGTGGGGATGAACCGGAAATTAAATATAATACTTTGTCGCCACGGGCTGTTTTCCCCACTTGCGTGGGGATGAACCGCTTGGCGTATTGCTTGACGGTGGCCAGGCGCAGTTTTCCCCACATGCGTGGGGATGAACCGCTTAAGTACCTATTGACCCCTTTAAAGAATTCGCTGAAACCTGGGATGGGCTGTTGACGTATATGGATGAGGTGGATTACTGTGCTAATTTCAAAACCGGCAGAATTATAATCAAGGAGGAAGGGATGGATAACAATGATGATGATAACTGGCTGGAAGGGGCTTTTTTGGCTCAGGAAGAATTCGATCGCGACAAGGATAAATGGAAGGGTAAAAGACAGGAAATGGAGAATCATTTTCTTTCAACCTATGATACCCTGCCGGATACGCGCGATGATTCATCGGGTAGTTATACAAGCAGCAGCGGCGGGAGTGGGAGTGCCGGTGACAATGTCGTCTGGAGTACGGTGGTGGTGATAGCGGTGATCGTGGCGATTTGTTTTTTTCTTATTCTGGCAAGCGGGTAGATGCAGCCTAACAGTCTGAAAACTGATTCCGGTACGATCCCAACTTTCGGTATATTATTGTGTATATTTATTATGAGCTGTTATAAAAGTTTTGGAGAATTTCATGCTTGACCCGCAGGCTTTGCGAAGCAAAGCGGTTCAAACAGCCATTCAGCACCAAGCAAGCAAAGAGGTTTTTATGAATAAGTTGATCCAACGGATGATGTTGTATGCTGCACTTTGGCTGGGTTTATCTGGCTGTTCTCTTCCGAGTGCGCTGGAAACCCCTGAAATCACGCCACTGCAAAAAAGTACACCGCCCCTGGCTGTCACATTTACGGCAAGCCCTCTGCCTGCCACGTCGAGCCCAACGCGAGTTATTAACCAAATCGTGCCAGTAACGCTGGCCGAGCTGGTCCTCAGCGATCTGACTTATCTACCTATAAAATCTCTGGTCGGCAGCGCAACGCCTTATGGGAAAATGCTGGGTTGGTTGAGCAATACTGCTGCCAACCCAGTGGGAGATATCGAGATTTCCTTATTTTTCATGAGCGCTGGCAAGAAAGTGAGCCTTGGCAAAACAACTGCATCGTTCGCAGGGTCTGGGCAACGCGTGTTCTTCATGGCTTCGGTCTCGGTTGCTGTTCCGGATGGGGCGCAGTTGGGTGCTGAAGTGTTGAAGTTTAAACAGGCGCAAGCCGGTGCTTCAGCGGCTGCGCGATTTTCTAAGCCAATCGAGCCGCGCGGGTTATTTAGCCTGGCTTTTCCGAAGGATTCTTCAACCTTTATCACCGGCGAGTTATACAACCCATCCGATCAGCCAGTCGCTACCCGCGGGGCGGTGGCGCTCTGGTACAACGCTGCCGATGAGCTTGTGCATGTTTCCAGCGTGGACCTGATCGGACATTACATCGCAGCGAGGCAGGCGGTTCCGTTCCGCATCGATGCTGCTTTTAAGATCACGAAACCGGATGCGGGCGTGCGAGCCTCCGACTTAAAGCGTTACGAATTGATCGTCAACTCAGAGCCTCTCGAAATCTTTCCAGAACCGATCACGTTTCAATTTGCTTCCACCCCATTTTTGGTAAAAGCAGATAAAAGCATGATCGCCTTTGCAGAAGCCACAAATACCACAGACCAGTGGCAGGACGTCAATGCCTATTGGGCCGGGTATAACCAGGCCGGGCAGGTGATTGGCATGTTTAAAACCAGCATGCTTGGAAGTGTGCTCGCACCTGGAGAAACGCGTCCAATCCAATTTCCCTTGATCTTACCGGGCGGGCTGAAACTTGACCAGGCCTGGGCTAGCCAGGTCACGCGTGCTGTGATGTTTGATAACTACAGCCAATCTACCGAGCCGCTGCTGACGTTGGATGTCCGCGAGACAAAAGTTGCAGCCTCGGGCAAGGGATTCGCTGCCTCCATGCAGGTGCAGAACAATAACACGGTCAAGGTGTCTGAGACCAGCATCGTCGTGTCGGTCAGGGAGCGAGCGACCGGTAAATTGGTGATGGTCAGAGAAGGACGCATTGTCAAGGGAGATAATTCGGATGTAGTCTATGCCAAACCATTGGCTGCCGGGCAAAGTTGGCCGGTGCAGAGTTACTTTGAACTGCCGGTCGGGCTCACGCTGGAAATGGTGGATATTACGTACAGCGCTCGTGGCAAATGAGGTGTGGCGGCGGCCTTTATATAAGGTCAAATGATTCACACCGATCCAGTTGCTGAGGGTAGCTTTACCTGAATCATCCCAGGTAAAGCTACCCTCAGCTGTTTGCTAGTATTTACTCACGGGGAGAGCCACACTGAACAATGTTGGTTCCCCGAAGAGAAAGAAGATATTTTTTGTGGATTTTTGCACGCGGAAATCGTGCTCCAAAAATCCACTTGCCAGGCAAACCACCGATTTTTGTTCGTCTATGCGGCAAAATATAGATGGTTTAGTTCCACACCGAAGGACAGTGAGTCGATACGAAAACTGAATGTTTGCGAACCCCTGTGGATCAGGAAGTTTGAGTGAAAAAAATAACACCGGGTACTGCATAACCCAGTGTTATTTTGCCACGATTTATGTTGAGCGGTTTGGACTGCGATTCGGAAACGAGTTGCTCATTCCAAGCGGATGACGGTATCGTTTGCGTCGCGCTGTGCAGGGGAGAGCGTGAGCAGGCTGGTTTCAGCCTTGTGTGTAAATTGGACGGGCGAGCCATCGCTGAGCAGGGTCGCTTTGGTTAGCGCGCTGGGCACTTCGCGCAGCGTCAGGCAATCGCTGATGTAATCCAGGGCATGGATATACTGCACTTTTCCCTGGGATGTGCTGACAAATGAGCCGTCCTGGGCGGGGGGGATCAGACCAGCGCGTGTGCCATAAATCGATTCGCCATTCATGGCCAACCATTGACCGACTGCCCGCAGCCTTTCAGCGTGGACGGGCAAAATCTCACCCTGGGCTGTCGGTCCGATGTTGAGCAGGTAGTTCGCGCCAACGCTTGCCGAGCGCGCCAGGGTCCGAATTAAACGCTGTGTGGATTTGTGGTTCTCATCCTGCTGATGCACGCCCCAGTTGTCGTTGATCGTCATGCAGACTTCGATGGGTAAATCAAATATTTTGGTGGTGTTGAACCCGACCGTGTTTTGGCCCGGTAAATCTTGCTCAAAACCCTGAACATCTTCCCCGGGCAGCGGTTCGCCGTGCCGGTTGTTATGGATCACGGCATCCGGCTGGAGCGTGTGGATCATGTCGTACAATTTATCGTACTCGAATGACCCGCCAGCCGCGAAATATGCGTTATCAGCCGTCATCAAATGGTCGGGCCAATCGCCATCGAACCAGAGACTGGCGATTTCGCCATATTGGGTACACAGTTCGCGCACCTGACCATGCAAAAATCCCAGATAGTCCGACCAGGCCAGGCCGCTCTCTTCGCGGAAACGATAGGCGGGGTGGTGCCAGTCCAGCAGGGAACTGTAAAAACCCAACTTTATGTCGCTGCGCCGGGCACAGGCTTCGGCCAGTTCGCGCATCGGATCACGCCCAAAGGGTGAGTTGGTGATTTTGTAGTCGCTCAGGGCTGTGTCGTACATGCTGAAACCGTCATGGTGGCGGCTGGTGATGACAATATAGCGCTGTCCTGCGTCTGCTGCAATGCTGACCCATTCAGCGGCGTTGAATTTTGTTGGGTTAAATTGTTGCGCGAGCGGTTCATACTCGGCTACGGGGATCTTTTCGTTGTGCATGACCCATTCGCCGCGCGCCAGCATTGAATACAAACCCCAGTGGATGAACATGCCAAAACGAGCATTTTGAAACCACTTTAATCCTTCAAGGGAAGCCTGTTTCATATCAATCCTTTTTGAAAATCATATTGCCAGAATGCTCAAATTAAACGGATGCGCCATTTATTATAAGACTCTCCTCGGTTTTAAGGGATGGTCTATTGGGTGTGGACAGCATGGCGATTACATGGCGATAAATCGCCCCGTGCTAAAGTGTAACGCCCGCTGCGAGTAAATTGGGCTAAAGCGGATTCATCCGCTGTCGCTTAGCGTCCAGATTTATCTGGATGCGGGACATCGGATGCGCCGGGCTCGCTCCGGTGATTTATAATATATTTTAATCGAAGTGCTCTGTTTATGCGTTTCGTTAAAACTGCTAAAAGCGGCCTTGCTTGTGGGACGGCATGGGGCTGCCTATAGATGCTTACAGAAATTGAACCTCTGCAACCTTTCACCTGAATCTGCAAAAGGAAGCGCAAAATGAAATTTACAGACGGTTACTGGCTAACGCGTAAGGGCATGACCCCCTTTTTCCCGGCGCAGGTTTACGAAGTCGACCTGGAATCGGAGGCGTTCACAGTTTTTGCACCCACCTCAAAAATAACCAGCCGTGGTGATACGCTCGGCCCGCCGGCGCTTTCCATACGTTTTTCAACGCCAATGGAAAATGTCATTCGGGTGCAGATGCTGCATCACAAAGGCGGACTGCCCCGCAAACCCGAATTTATCCTGAACGAACAACCGCAGCCTCTGCCGCTTATTTCAAATGATGAGCAGTGCGCCAGCCTGACCAGCGGCGCGTTAAGCGTGCGTGTTCAAAAGGGTAAAACCTGGTTGGTGGAATATAAGGCGGATCAACGCGTGCTTACCTCCAGCTCCTGGCGCGGCATGGGCTTTGTGGATACGCCCGATGGACGTTTTATGCATGAGCAGTTGAATATTGGTGTGGGCGAATGTATTTATGGGCTGGGGGAACGCTTCTCAGCCTTTGTCAAAAACGGCCAGGTGGTCGATATTTGGAACGAGGATGGCGGCACCAGCAGTGAACAAGCCTATAAAAACATCCCGTTTTATCTAACCAACCGCGGCTACGGGGTCTTCGTCAACCATCCGGAGAAAGTTTCCTTCGAAGTGGCCTCCGAAAAAGTCGAGCGGGTCCAGTTTAGCGTTCCAGGTGAAGCGCTCGAATATTTCATCATTTACGGCCCCAGCCCCAAGGAAGTCCTCAGCCGCTACACCGCGCTGACGGGCCGCCCGGCTTTGCCACCCGCCTGGTCATTTGGGTTGTGGCTTTCCACCTCGTTTACAACCGATTATGACGAAAAAACCGTTACCAGGTTTATCCGTCAAATGGCGGAATGTGGCATCCCGCTGCATGTCTTCCACTTTGACTGTTTCTGGATGAAGGAATTCCGTTGGTGCGATTTCACCTGGGATGAACGCTGCTTCCCGGACCCGGCTGGCATGCTAAGGCGCCTGAAGGAACATGGCCTGCACATCTGCGTCTGGATTAACTCCTACATCGCTGAACGTTCGTCCTTGTTCGACGAAGCCGCCGCGGCTGGTTACCTGCTCAAAAGGCCGGATGGCTCGGTCTGGCAGTGGGATATGTGGCAAACCGGGATGGGCCTGGTGGATTTCACCAATCCGGCGGCCTGTGCCTGGTTCCAATCCAAACTGCGGCCCCTGCTCGAGATGGGTGTCGACACCTTCAAAACCGATTTTGGCGAGCGCATCCCCAGCGATGTGGTCTATTATGACGGCTCCGATCCGCTTAAAATGCACAACTATTACAGCTACCTGTATAACAAAACGGTCTTTGACTTGCTCAAGGAGGTCCGCGGGGAAGGCGAAGCGGTGGTGTTTGCCCGCTCTGCAACCACGGGCGGGCAGCAGTTCCCGGTGCATTGGGGCGGCGATTGCACAGCCACCTTTGAATCAATGGCCGAAAGTCTGCGCGGTGGTTTATCGCTGGGAATGTCCGGCTTTGGTTTCTGGAGCCACGATATCGGCGGCTTTGAACAGACCGCTTCGGCGGACGTCTACAAACGCTGGGCGGCCTTTGGCCTGCTCTCGTCGCACAGCCGCCTGCATGGCAGTTCATCTTACCGTGTGCCCTGGGCTTATGATGAAGAGGCTGTGGATGTGCTCGCCAGATTCACCAAACTCAAATGCAGCCTGATGCCCTATCTTTTTCAAGCGGCGCGACAGGCGCATGAAAACGGGACTCCGATGATGCGCAGTATGCTGCTCGAATTCCCCGACGACCCGGGCTGCGATTATCTTGACCGGCAGTATATGCTGGGCGATTCTTTGTTGGTGGCGCCGATCTTGAATTACGAGGGCCTTGTCGATTATTACCTGCCCGCTGGTCGTTGGACCAACCTGCTGAACGGGAAAGAAGTGGAAGGCGCGCGCTGGGTGCGCGAAACCCACGACTTTTTGAGCCTGTCCCTGCTGGCGCGTCCAAATTCGGTCATCCCGCTTGGCAATCGCACCGACAGGCCCGACTATGATTACAGCGATGATCTGACCCTGCGGGTTTATCAGCTTGAAAGCGGAAAAAGCATCCGGGTGGAGATACCCTCTTCCTTGGGGCAGACCGAGACGACCTTCGAGTTTACGCGTGAGAAAGATGAACTCCACGTCCGGCGCGAGGGTGCGCCCAAAGCCTGGAAGGTTTTACTGGTCAATCTTCATCAAGTGGCATCCAGCGCTCGCACGAAAGCTACGCTTGAAGGCACGCTGGTGACGCCGGAAAAGACAGAAAATTCGATTGAAATTACCCTTTTAGCTTGATTGGGTCGGAGACTGCTATGCAAAAACTACACTTTGGTGCTGCTTATTATCCCGAACATTGGCCGCAGGAACGCTGGGCTGAAGATATTCGCCTGATGCAAGCTGCGCATGTTACTGTCGTGCGCCTGGCTGAGTTTGCCTGGTCGAGCATGGAACCGGCGCAGGGCCAGTTCAACTTTGACTGGCTCGAAAAAGCGATTGAAATGCTGGCCGAGGCAGGTATCGCGACTGTTTTAGGCACGCCTACCGCTGCCCCGCCCGCCTGGCTGGCGCAAAAATACCCTGCCACCCTGGCGACTGAGGAAAGCGGACGCCAGGCGCAATTTGGCAATCGCTGTCACTATTGTGTCAACTCGCCCGAGTTTCACGCCGCCAGCCGGCGCATTGTGCGTGCCATGGCCGAGCGCTTTGGTCCTTCGCCGCATGTGATCGGCTGGCAGTTGGATAACGAATACAACCGCGTCTGCTACTGCGATCACTGCCGCACCGAATTTCAGGCCTTTTTGCAGACCCAATACGGCACGCTCGATGAGCTGAACCAGCGCTGGTCGACCGCTTATTGGAGCCAGACTTATTCTGATTGGGCTCAAATCCCTATCCCGATTGGCCCGCATAACCCGGGGCTGATGCTGGCCTTCCGGCATTTTGTGACCCGCTCTTATCAGAACTTCCAGCAGGCGCAATTGGATGAACTGCGCCCGCACCTGGCACCGTCCGTCTGGGTGACGCACAACTTTATGGGCTGGTTCGGCGCTTTTGACCATTATGAGCTGACGCGTGACCTGGATTTTGCGTCCTGGGATTGGTACATCGGCACGGGTCACATCGACTACCTCACTTCTGGCGCCATGCACGATCTGACGCGTGGCTTCAAACAAAAGAATTTCTGGGTGATGGAAACTCAGCCCGGAAATGTCAACTGGTCTAAAACCAACAACGTGCTCAACCGTGGTGAAGCGCGCGCCATGGCCTGGCACGCCGTGGCGCATGGTGCGGATGCCTTTCTCTATTGGCAGTGGCGTTCTGCGTTGGGCGGGCAGGAACAGTATCATGGTTCGCTGATTGACCAGGCAGGGCGTCCGCGTCCATTTTTTGACGAGGCAAAACGCATCGGGCAGGAATTTTCGCAGGTCGCAGATTTACTTTCCGGATCGACCATCCAGAGCAAAGTGGCCTTGCTGAACTGTTACGACAGCCGCTGGTCAATCGAATTTCAACGCCATAACAGTGAGTTCGATTATGTTCAGCATCTGAAACATTGGTACCGAGCTTTGGCTGCCCGCAACCTGAATGTGGATCTGATTTCAGCCGATGCCGCGCTGGATCAGTACGACCTGGTTATTGCGCCTGCCTTGCTGGTGCTCGATCCGGCTCGTACAGAAAAACTGAAAGCCTTTGTCCAGCGCGGCGGGCGGCTAGTTCTGACGGTGCGAACCGGGATGAAAGACCGGCATAACGCGCTCTTGCCCCAGCGCCAGCCCGGTCCACTGGCTGAACTGGCAGGCGTGGAAGTGGCCGATTATTATTCGCTGCTTGAGCCAGTGCCGGTTACGTCCGAGTTGTTTGAGGGTACTTCGCAAATTTGGGCCGAACACTTGCAGATTTTAGATGGAAACGCCCCCACAGTTTTGGCGCGTTTTGGTGTCAGCAATGGTTGGTTGGATGATCAGGTGGCGATTGCGGTCAATCCGTGCGGAGCTGGTTTTGTTTACAGCATAGGCACCTTTCTGGATGACGCCAGCCAGCAGGCTTTGACTGATCGAATTCTCCAAGATACCGGTCTTGAGATGTTCAGCACCCCACCCGGAATTGAAGTGCGCAGCCGGACCTTGAGCAGTGGGGAACCGGTTTACTTCATTATTAACCACACCCAGCAACCCCAGACCGTTTCCGTCCCGTGGCCCGCCTTCGATCACCTGACCGGGAAAACCAGTACTGGCGAAATGGAATTTGCTGGTTATGCCGTGGCGATTGTGACTCCTAATCCGGACAAGCCGAACGGCTGAGCGAAGTTCTTTTTCACCACAGAGCAGGCAGAGATCACAGAGAAAACCATTTTTTAAATCTCCGTGCGCTCTGCGCTCTCTGTGGTGATAGATATGCTTGTTTTGCGAAGCAGTACAAGCATTTAACTTTCAAGTTCCTAACTCGGACAAGCCGGAAGAGAAAAACCTTTTCACCACGAAGGCCACGAAGAGGCACGAAGGAAGAGCATTTTTTGTTTTTTTTCCCGTGCAGGAATTGGGATCGCTGCGCACCGCAGAGCATCGGGACCGCTACGCGCCACGGGGCGTCCAGAGTCCACTGAGAAAAACATAAAAAAAACTCCGTGTTCTCTACTGTTCTCAGTGGTGAACGATTTTCTTACTTTGCCAAATCGTCCAAGCATTTTATTTCCAAGTTCCCAATATTGACCAGTATAATTAAGAAATTCCAAGAGGAGTTTTCATGAATGCGAACAGCACATCGGATATAGTTTTGTACCTCGACCCCACGCTCCCACTCGCTGAACGTGTGCAGGATTTACTCGCGCGCCTGACACTCGCTGAAAAACTTGGGCAGTTCATCCACCCGGTGGATGGCGTTCCGCGCCTGGGCATCCCGGCTTATAACTTCTGGAGTGAGGGCTTGCATGGTGTCGGGCGCAACGGACGCGCCACGGTTTTCCCGCAGGCCATCGGCATGTCTGCCATGTGGAACCCGGAACTGGTGAAGGCGATCGGCACGGCAATAGGCGATGAGGGCCGCGCCAAGTATCATGAGGCCCTGCGCAGAAAAGGCCAAACCAACATTTACCAGGGTCTGACTTTCTGGTCACCAAATGTCAATATCTTTCGCGACCCACGCTGGGGACGCGGGCAGGAAACCTGGGGTGAAGACCCCTATCTGACCGGCGAAATGGGTGCAGCCTTTGTGCGCGGCTTGCAGGGCGATGACCCGCGCTATATGCGCGCTGCCGCCTGCGCCAAGCATTTTGCGGTCCATTCCGGCCCCGAGAAACTGCGCCACGTCTTTGATGCGCAGGTCAGCCGCCACGATCTGTATGCCACCTACCTGCCAGCCTTTAAAAAGCTGGTAACCGAAGCGGGTGTGGAGGCTGTCATGGGCGCCTACAACCGTGTGCTGGGCGAGCCAGCCTGCGCCAGTGACCTGCTCTTGAAGGACATCCTGCGCGGCGAGTGGGGTTTTGCCGGACATGTAACGTCTGATTGCTGGGCGCTGACCGATATTCATAATGGCCATCATGTCACGGCTGGCCCGATCGAAAGCGCTGCCCTGGCGCTCAAAGCCGGCTGTGATATCTCCTGCGGCTGCACTTTTGACCACCTGGGCGAAGCACTGGCGCAGGGGCTGGTTTCGCAGGCTGATATCGACCTGGCGCTCTCGCGTACCCTGGCCACGCGCTTCAAGCTGGGCATGTTTGATCCACAGGATCAGGTTGCTTATGCCGCCACACCCATGTCGGTCGTCGCTTCCAAAAAACATCGTGACCTGGCCTATCGCGCCGCGCTGCAATCGGCAGTCTTGCTCAAGAACACCAACGCCAGCCTGCCGATCGGGCCACAGATTAAGAGTATCTTTGTCACCGGCCCGGCCGCCGCCAGCCTGGATGTGCTGTTGGGCAATTATTACGGCATCAATGATCACATGACCACGCTCCTGGAAGGTATCGTTGGCCGTCTGCCCGAGGGGATTAAGCTGGAATATCGGGCTGGCTGTCAGTGGACTCAGGAGAACATTGCTCCGCTCAATTGGGCCGAGACCGAGGCTGCTACTTCCGACCTGACCATTGTCTGCGCCGGCACTTCCCCGCTCATGGAAGGCGAAGAGGGCGAATCGATCCTGACCGCTGAAAGTGGCGACCGGGCCCAAATTGAATTACCCGAAGTGCAGCAGAAATTCATCCGCAACCTGGCCATGCGCGGCGCGCGCATCGTGCTGGTTTTGACCGGCGGCAGCCCGATTGCCCTGGGTGATATCGTTGATCTGGTGGATGCCATCCTGTTTGTCTGGTATCCCGGTCAGGAAGGCGGGCGGGCCGTGGCTGACCTGCTCTTTGGGGCGGCTGTGCCGAGCGGCAAGCTGACACTTACCTTCCCCAAAGCCACAGCTGACCTGCCGCCTTTTGAAGATTACAGCATGGCCGGGCGCACGTATCGCTATGCCGAAAAAGAGCCCCTCTTCCCATTCGGATTTGGTTTATCCTATACCAGTTTTGAATATCGCAATCTAAAGCTGGTGTCGTCCCACCCATCCACGTTCAAAGTTTCGATCACCGTCCAAAATACGGGCGACGTGGCTGCGGATGAAGTCGTTCAGCTTTACCTAAGCGCGCTCGAAAGCCGTCTGCCCGCTCCCATCAGCCAGCTGATTGGCTCGCGGCGCATCAGCCTCCGGCCAGGCCAGAGTAAAACCGTCCAATTAGCAGTTGCGCCCGAAATGCTGATGCAGTTCGATGAAAACGGCCGCCAAAGTTTGGAGCCCGGGAAATACCGCCTGACGGCTGGCAGTTGTTCGCCCGGCGCGCGTGGCCTGGCCCTGGGTGCTGCCCAGCCGGTCAGTCTCGAATTTCATATTCGCTAACCCGGGCAGGCTGAAGAAAAATTACCACGGAGCACGCAGAGAACACAGAGAAAACCTTTTGTTAAAATCTTTTGTTAAAATCTTCATGTGCCCAGTGCCCTCAGTGGTGAACGATTTTCTCGCTTTGCGAAGCAGTACAAGTATTTAATTTTCAATTCGCTAAATTGTGTCATTCCAAGGAGTTTGCCATGTCTGATTATGCCCCCACCCCTGCCCAGAAATTCACCTTCGGTCTGTGGACCGTTGGCAACCGCGGCGCCGACCCCTTTGGTTCCGCCACCCGCCCGCACAAAAGCCCGGCTGAACTGGTGCGCCTGCTGGGCGAGGTCGGCGCTTATGGCGTCAACTTCCACGATAACGACCTGATCCCGATCGATGCCACCCTGGCCGAGGCCGAAGCCATCAAGAAGGATTTCCGCCAGGCGCTGGCCGAGACCGGGCTGGTTGTGCCGATGGCGACCACCAACCTGTTCAGTGACCCGATCTTTAAGGATGGCGCCTTCACCAGCAACGATGCCAAAGTGCGCGCCTATGCCATGCAAAAGACCATGAATGCCATCGACCTGGGCGTGGAGTTCGGCGCAAAGACCTATGTCTTCTGGGGCGGACGCGAGGGTACCGAGACCGATTCGAGCAAGAGCGTGGTCGAGTCGATCCAGCGCAGCCGCGAGGCCATGAACTTTTTTTGCGAGTATGCGCTGGATCAGAAATATGATCTGAAGTTCGCGCTGGAAGCCAAGCCAAATGAGCCGCGCGGCGACATCTACAACGCCACCACCGGTCACATGCTGGCCTTCATCAACACACTCGACCACCCCGAGATGGTGGGTGTCAACCCGGAAGTGGCTCACGAACACATGTCCGGCCTGAATTTCATGCACGGCGTGGCCCAGGCCTGGGAATCCGGCAAGCTCTTTCACATCGACCTGAACGACCAGTACCCTGGGCGCTATGACCAGGACCTGCGCTTTGGTTCGCGTGATATCAAGGCTGCCTTCTATCTGGTCAAGTTCCTGGAAGATGTTAAATATGAAGGCTCGCGTCATTTCGATGCGCACGCCTACCGCACCGAGGATTTTGAAGGGGTCAAGGATTTTGCGCGCGGCTGCATGCGCACCTATATGATATTAAAGGAAAAGGCCGCCCAATTCAACGCGGACGCCGAAGTCCAGGCCATCCTGGCCGAGATCAACGTGGCTGGTCAGCTCCCGCTCGGCAAGTACAGCGCAGAAAAAGCCGCCGCGCTCAAGGCCCAGGTCTTTGACCGCCCGGCGATTGCCGAACGTGGATTGAAATATGAACGGCTCGACCAGTTAACCTTTGATATTTTGACCGGAACGCGATAAGCTTACAGGAGTTTCAGGCAGCGGGTGTCTGGGCCAACCAGACGCTCGCTGCAAGGACAGCGGAGAACCCCTATGTATTTTCTCGGTATCGATGTCTCGACCACCGCCACCAAAGCCCTGCTGATCGATCCGGTTGGACAGGTGATCGCAGTGGCTTCCATGCACTATTCCTTTGAAACGCCGCGCCCGCTCTGGAGCGAACAGCATCCCGACCTGTGGTGGGAAGGCGCTCAGCAATCCATCCGGGCTGTGCTGCAGCAGTCGCGCGTGGACCCTGTCCAAATCGGCGGCATCGGTTTGACCGGTCAGATGCACGGGTTGGTGCTGCTTGACCAGGCTGGACAGGTGCTGCGTCCGTCCATCCTGTGGAATGATCAGCGCACCCAGGCCCAATGCGATGAAATCCACCAACGTATTGGACGCGAAAAATTTATCCAGATCACCGGCAACGTGGCGCTGACCGGTTTCACCGCGCCCAAGATTCTGTGGGTCAAGGAAAACGAGCCCGAAGTTTATGCCAGGGCTGCGCATGTGCTGCTGCCCAAGGATTTTGTGCGTTACAAGCTGACCGGGGATTTTGCGATGGACAAGGCGGATGGCGCCGGGACCGTGCTGATGGATCTGAAAGCGCGCGATTGGTCGGATGAGGTTTTATCTGCGCTGGATATCCCACGCGGCTGGATGCCGCCGCTGTATGAGGGCCCGCAAATCACGGGCAGGTTGACCCCGGCTGCGGCAGCTGCTACCGGTCTGTTGGCGGGAACACCTGTCATGGCGGGTGGCGGCGACCAGGCCGCGGGCGCAGTCGGTATGGGCGTGGTCAGCCCTGGCATCGTCGGGTTGACAGTCGGCACCAGCGGTGTGGTCTTTGCCAGCACCCCTGCCGCGCTGATCGAGCCTGAAGGCCGTTTGCATGCCTTTTGTCATGCCGTGCCGGGTCTGTGGCACTTCATGGGGGTCATGCTTTCGGCAGCGGGCAGCCTGCAGTGGTATCGTGATACGCTGGCAGCGGGCTTGAGCTTTGATGATCTGTTGAAGGAGGCCGAGGCTGTGCCGGCTGGCAGCGACGGGCTGCAGTTTTTGCCCTATCTGAGCGGCGAGCGCACCCCGCATCCGGACCCTTTGGCGCGCGGTGGGTTTATCGGGCTGACGGTGCGGCATGGGCGTGGGCACCTGACGCGCGCCGTGCTGGAAGGCGTGGCCTTTGGTCTGAAGGACAGTTTTGGGCTGATTCAGAACGCGGGTCTGGGTGAGATCCACCAGGTGCGCGCTTCGGGTGGCGGCACCAAGAGCGCGCTCTGGCGTCAGATTCTGGCCTCGGTCCTGGAGGCCGAGTTGGTGACGGTTAATACGACTGAAGGCGCGGCCTACGGCGCGGCTCTGTTGGCGGCTGTCGGCGCGGGCCAATATGAAAGCGTGCCAGCCGCCTGCGAAGCGGCCATCCAGGTTACAGGCAGTACCCTGCCGGATGCACAGCAGGTGAAGGCTTACGCCAGGGCTTACCCGATTTATCGGGGACTCTATCCGGCGCTCACGCCTACTTTTAAGGTAATGTGATTGAGGCTGCTTAGCTGGGTTTTGGGAGGTAAGCCGGACCCTTTTGGATTTCTGCTGCTAAAAGGTGTATTCACCAGGGTTAGAGCAAAGAATGTTGCTCGTGTTGTGGAGTGGTTTCTAAAGCAATAATTGCTAAAAACGATATTACTCGTTTTGTGTAAACACGCTATGTTATAATATGTATAACATTTGCTATACAAAAGAGGATATATGACTAAATCTACATTAATCACTGCGCGAATTGATCCTGTCCTTAAGCAAGAAACCGAAAAGGTATTTGATGAACTCGGCCTGAGCATGACCCAGGCCATTACCCTGTTCTTCAAGCAGGTCAAAATGCGCCAGGGTTTACCCTTTGCCGTCGCCATTCCAAATGCCAAAACTCGGCAAGCAATCGATGATGCATTAACTGGGCAAAACTTACACAAAGCAGAAAGCGTTGATGCGCTATTTGATGATTTGGGCGCATAATGACAAGGCACCATGTGCGGACGATTAACTACACAAACCAGTTCAAGAAAGATTTCAAACTCATTCAAAAACAGAACAAAGACCTGGATAAAATAAAAACCGTGATAGCAAAACTTGCCGCGGACGAAATTCTAGACGAGAAGTTCAAAGATCATGCTTTGCAAGGTAATTATGCCGGTACGCGAGATTGCCACATTAATCCTGATTGGCTGTTGATTTATGCCATTGTTGGAAATGAACTCCGACTGATTCGCACTGGCTCTCATGCGGAGTTATTTGAGTAGCATGGCCGATAATTGTGGGCCTATAACAAACCGTTCGGGGAGTGTTCTTGAATACCCTGGACCGAATCTTGGGCACGCTGGTTTGTGAAAGCAAGCGCATTCATTTGATTGCCGTTCGTAAAAGCATCTGGAATGCGCTGTGGTGAAAAGAAGCCTGCTTTAAAGTAGTTCTACACTCTCAAAACAAGCTTGACATTTTTTCGGAGCGTTTTAGCTAGATCAGGGTTTAGTCAGCACTAGCTTGCACACAGTTTTTTATTAATCAGAGCCAACTTGCCGGACGGATTCCGCCGGGGAAAATCCATTTTTACCTGAAGACTGCACATACGCAGTCGCAGGGCTTTTCTTAAAAAAAAGCTCTTCTTTGCGATCTTTGCGCCTTTTGCGAGAGACAGGCTTTGTATGCCCACTTCTTGAAGACCCCAATTTTAGCCAGCTTATGCCAAAAAATTTTTGGTCTAAATCAAAGTGACCATCTGATTTTCCGTGTTGCTTTTAGGACAACTTGCATGATGTTGAAATGAGTTTCGGGTAGGGATTGAGGATTATTATTTCCATGATATCTTTGTGTAATGCAATGAGTGATGATAATTTGCTATAATAACCATAAGCCAGAGTGTGGGAAGTTGTTATTATTCCGCATAAGACCGTGTGCAAGGTAGATGAATGGAAAGGTTTCGTCAAATACATCGTTGCCACCTTCCCCCAACAGAGTTTCAAAATCCGGTCGCTATTGGAGTAAAATTAATAAAGACAGCTTCGTATTTAGCAAATGAAGGATGGAGTAAAAGCCATGACACTGGACGAAAAAATTCACCAATATGCACTAAAACTGCCTCATTCTCTTCAGGAAGAGTTGTTCGATTTCATTCAATATTTACTAATGAAAGCCGAACAACAAGAAAAACAGGATTGGGCTTCTTCATCATTATCTTCGGCAATGCGTGACATGGACGATGAGCCCGTCTTATATAGTCTTTCTGATTTACGGGTGGTTTTTTCATGAAAACAGCGGGGCAAGTTGTTGTATTTCGTTTTCCGCAATCTGATCTTGAAGGAGGTAAATTGCGCCCTGCACTTTTATTGGGTAAATTGCCTGGCGAATATGATGATTGGTTGGTTTGCATGATTTCGTCACAAATTCGCCAATACATTGTGGGGTTTGATGAGATTGTACATGAAAACGATAATGATTTTGGGGAAAGCGGATTAAAGGTTGCGAGCGTAATTCGGGTTGGGCGTTTAGCCGTTGTGTCGGGTGAAATTCTTCTTGGCGCAATAGGTCAAATTTCAAATGAACGATTAATTTGTGTAAAAAACCATTTATCAAATTGGTTGTCTGAAAAATAAAATGCTGATCAGCAAAGCATCCTAACAGTATACGCGGGGGATTCGTCGTGGTTTTCAAGCATTTCGCGCACGCAGGGCTTTTCCTTAAAAAAAGCTCTTCTTTGCGATCTTTGCGCCTTTTGCGAGAGACAGCGTTTGTAGGCCCACTTCCTGAAGACCCCAATTTTAGCCAGCTTACCCCTCCTATCATGCCAGGCAGAGGTAGGCAAAGGGGTTTTTACGGAGGAAACAAACGGTTTTTATTCGCCTGGGCGCAAAATCCAGGGTAGGTATGACAAAAAGCTAAACTCGACCTCCATTTCGAGCTTCCCTCACATCCCCGGGGATGTGGGGGAAGGAGTTTAATCACTTATGGGAGGATTTGATAGGACTGAAGGGTATCCTGGTTGGTAGCTACGTACAGATAACCGTCGTAGACCTTCAAAACCTGGGCGGAGATTTCCAGGCCGTACCGGTCGGTGAGCTGCTGTTCGGCGACTTTTTTGGGGTTGCGAACATCGCTTACGTCGATCATATGCACGACCAGCTCATCACCCACATACAGCAGGTTCCCGCTGCCCGCCATGCCATAGGCTCGCCCCGGATCAAAGGATGCCAACTCTAGCGGAGGCTGGTAGGGATTGGAAATATCGAGGATGGTGACGCCATTCCAGAGCGATGAGACATACATCAGTTTGCGGGTTTCATCGATGTAAAGCGATGAATAATTTGTTCCGGAAATGCCTTGCGGTAAAGTCCAACTGGAGGACTTGAAAAATTCTGGCATGGAATTCGAATCGCGTCCCATTAACTCAAATACCTGCAGCCCGCTCGAAAAGCCGAGGGCGTAGACAATGGGCATGGAGACGGCAACATCGGTGCAATCGCTGATTTCTGTGGTGAAAGTACCTTTCCAGGGCGGGTCAGACGGCTCACGAGCGTCGAGCGCGCGCAAGCCACCCGTTCCGGCACACACAAAAACGTATTTGCGGGCTGAGGCGACATCCTGCCAGGCGCCGACTTTCTCATAGCGGTTCCAATCCACCAAACCGAGTCGTTTGAGGTTATTCGGATCAGCGATGTCCAAAATCTGAAGATTGCCGCTCATGGATGGCAGGTAGAGAATCGAGCCATTAGAGTCGATATCCACTCCCATGGTATTGAGCTTATCAGGGGCATCGCCGCTGGTGTAGACGCTGGTTTTGCTGATTTTGGCAGGGTCTTTCACCGAAACCACAATCAAGCCATCTTTACCCGCAGCCAGAAAGCCATACTGATTGGCAAAAGCCATATCGTTGACATTTCCCTGCCAGATGCCGGCTGGTTTTAGATACTTATTGGTTGTTTCCTCGCCACCCAAGCCACATTTGTCTGCTGTGGCGGCGGCGCTGCGCGAATAGACCAATAAGCCATCCGACCCCGCGGCTGAATAGAGCACATCCCCTTTTAGCGCAAACTCATCACCGATCAGGGATGCCAATTTGTAGAGCAGCTCAGGCTGGCTGACATCGTAAACACCACCCGCGCCATACAGGCTGCTGCCAGAGAGCAGCACCCGACCTGGCAGCCCGCCTACAACCAGGTTAGCGAGCTGGATGGGATAGGCTCGCTCTGGATCGGGAATCTGATACATAAAACCCATCAGGATGGCATAGACGGGATCCCAGGTGGAAATATCGTAGACCTGTACGGAGCCATTGCGGGTGGCAAGATAGACCAGGCCATTCTCGCCGACAGTTACACCCGTAACAGCATCTCCGGGCACACTCATGGTTCCTTTCAAAGAAGGGAACACGCCCAGGGTAAATATTTGGACACCCCCATCCACAGCCACATACGCCTCGTTCGCATGGATAGTAATATCAAAGGCTCCAGCAGTATCCAAAGACTGACCCTGGCCGACTGAGTTTGGATAGGTAATGTCGATGATGGCCATGCCGCCTGTACCATTGACAACATAAGCCTTTTTTGCGTTAATGGCTAAGGCGCGTGGATCCCCGCCAAGCGCGACATAACCGCTCAGTTCCGGATTAGCCGGGTCGCTGATATCCACGACCACCAGGGCGCCAGAGTAGGCAGCGATGTAGGCATAAGAACCATCGACGACAATATCCATAGCGCCACCCCAGGGAGTCTCGTTCAAGTTCATGTCTGAGCGCAGCAGGGAAAGCTGGACTGGCTCGAGTGGTTTGGAGATATCGTAGATGTACAGGCCGCTTTCCATATCGGTTACATAGGCAAAATTGCCCTGTATGGCGACTGCGGTTGCAAAGGTGTTTGACAGGCGGCTGGCACACACCAGGTTGAAAGGTTTTTCCACAACGCTGATATTTTCGCTTTTATAATCCACCAACATGCTGTCGTGCAGCAGGACTCCGTTGACCCGGCCCAGCTTTCCGCGCGGAATATCCAGGCTGATATCGAGCTGCCCTTTCTGCCAATTGGTTGCCAAACTGCTGACCGGCTTGTCTTCGGTGTAGTAATAATCCATTTTTGTATCGGTCAATTGTTTCATATATCCGACGTTGACATACAGGAAGTCCCGATCTTCAGCGTCTCCTTCGCTGATGGTCAGATTAATTTTACGGGTGGCGGTATCGATGCTGATCGTCTTAATGGAAGGCGCATGTTCCGGCTTCGGCTGCGTGTCAATGCCACGGTTGAAGAGGATGGCTTTCAAACCATGAATGGCAACCTTGTCATTTTTGAACTCAGCCAGCCACTTCGACCAAAAGCTGTCGGTGTTGGCGGTATGGTTGCCAACCAGGTTCCAGGGCTTGTCTTTGAAAATTTTCCAGAAATCTTCCAGGTAAACATCAGAAATCCGGTCGTACCAGCGCAGGGGTCTTTGCCAGGTGGCAGGCGGGATAACTGCCGTTCCAGAAGGCAGGGAACCTGGCTGGAATTTCTCGGGGAGATATTCCCAGCCAGCCGAATCGAAAATATCCCAGAGAACGGCAGCCACTTCGCCTTCGCTCTCTTCGGGTTGGGTGCAGCCCTGCATGATACGGTAATGCCAGTCAATTGAGCCCAAGCCAGTTTGTGGAGGAAACAGCGGATTAAAAGGTGCATTGATAATCCCCCTGCTGTCTTCGGTCATATAAGGGTTGTAATTAAATTCAAGGTTGCTTAGATCCTTGACGCCTTCGACGGTTTGCCAGTTCAAGATGGAAGCAGGCAGGAATTCTGCGAAGCCTTCGACCCAGGCTGTCTGCGGGTTGGTGCAAACGTTTGGCGCATGACTACCGGTATCATCAGCTGGCATTTCACCATAGACCATATCCATGATCTGATGGGAGTATTCATGACGGGAGGTGGCTTGAAGCAATTTCCAGTTGGAGGTGATATTGTAGGTTGTGCATGTGCCCATGGAATCCATGATCTGGCTGGGGAATAATTCTGCGCTGGATAGTTCGATATGCCCCTTGGTGGGCAGCCCGAAGGGATGGTAGAAACTTTTTGAACGCGGATATTTCAGGTAGACATCCCAGGGCAGTTCGCTGGCGTTGGGGGCTAATTGGACTACTTTACGAAAATAAATACTGAGATCCTGCGCCAGCCAGAAGGAGGTGAGGGCCTCAAGACCGGAATTATTGCTGCCAATGATGTTATTCTTAGGCCCGCCAATATAGACATCCAGATTGAAAGTTTCGCCGGTGTGGATGGAATAGGCTGTCGATTCGACATTGACGGCATAGACATCGAGGCTGTCCTCGAAAATGGACACAACTGTGTCCATGCTTCCAAGCAAGGTCAGGCGGGAATTCATGATGGTTTTGGCGCGGATTTCCAGGTTGACGTCGTAGCTGCCTTCGGATAGGCCAGAGTTTTTTAAATAGTAATACCCGTTGTCGTGAGTATACGAGTTTGGATCACTGCCAATACGGACATATTCAGATTCGATATACGTGTTTCGTAATGGCAGGTATTTGCCCCCTTGAAATTCTTTGAAGTCGTCTGTTTTTTCGCAAAAGCTATCGGCAGCAACATCTTCGAGGGTCCAGTAATAGACCGTGCCGGTGATGGCGATTTGATCATTGCTGACAGCCTGCGGACTGGCTGCCAGGGTGGAGGAAGATAGGAGGGCCAATATCAGCAAGCCAAAATAGACAAAGGATTTGGGCATGGGAAGCTCCTCTCAGTTTTTTATTGTGATTATTCTATATTCATTATAGTGGTTTTGTGGGGTCAGGAAATAGGAAAATTATTTCAATTTGAACTGTACCGCAATCTGCTGCAGGTTTTTGGTCCTCTCCAGCATGGATGTGGCGCAGGCTGAGACTTATTCGAGCGCTTGCAGGATGTGGTTGAGCTCTTCGCCGGACGAATTGGCGCGTGTAAGGCTGGATGTTAAACAAAAAATAATCCCCGTCAGGGGACTCGCCAATACCACCCGGTCAAAAATAACCCCCGCTGCGCGTCAATCGGGCAAAAGCGGATTCATCCGCTGCATCTTAGCGTCCAGATTTATCTGGATGCGCCGCACGTTGCACGCGGCCGGTGGAGCGGATTAAGGTCAACAAACCAACTCCATAGACTGGAATTGTAAGGATATAATCATCAGGGCCGTTAACGCATAATATATCTATTCTTGACTCAAAACGCAAAAAACCAGGCTTATAAATCATGGAAAAACAGGTTACATCCAAAAAAAGAGTCGCCGATCATGGCGAAGTCTTCACGAATAAGCGTGAAGTCAATGCCATGCTCGACCTGGTGAAACAGGAAACAGAGCGGATTGACTCGCGTTTTTTGGAACCTGCCTGCGGGGATGGTAATTTTCTGGCGGAAATTCTGAACCGAAAACTTGCTATTGTAAAAAAGAAGTATAGAAAAAGTCCGATCGATTATGAAAAGTATGCGGTGCTGGCTGCGACCAGTATCTACGGCGTCGATCTGTTGCAGGATAACGTGGAAGCCTGCCGGGCGCGTATGTTTGCGATATGGGACAAGGAATATAAGGCGGTCTTAAAGAATGAAGTCAGCGCGGATTGCCGGGCTGCGGTCAAATTCATTTTCAGCCGCAATATTGTCTGTGGCAATGCGCTCAGTCTCAAAAATGTCGACCCGCATGGCAACGATACTTATGAGCCGATCATATTTTCCGAATGGGCCTTCGTGACCGGTTTTAACCTGCAGCGCAGCGACTATACTTTTGATAATCTGCTGCAGGGGGATGAAGCCGGCCGTGACCTTTTTGGAAAAGAGCAGCAGGCGAAAACATCACAACCGGCGCAGCAATCACTGTTTGCCACGCCAGAGGTGGATAAGCCCGATGACGAGGGCAGGTTTTTAGGAAAATATATTTCCCATTACAGGAGGGTGCAAGAGAATGGTTGAAGATTTTTACAGCGGATTATATAACCCGGACGTGCTTTCGTGCCTGGCGAACCTGTCGAATGACGAGGTGTTCACCCCGCCGGAAGTCGCCAATCAGCTATTGGATATGCTGCCGCAGGAACTGTTCCTGAGTCCAGAAACGAAATTTCTCGATCCGGCCTGTAAATCCGGCGTATTTTTGCGTGAGATTGCCAAGCGGCTGCTGAAAGGGCTTGAGCCGCTGATCCCCGACCTGCAGCAGCGCATCGACCACATTTTTCATGAACAACTTTACGGCATCGCCATCACCGAGTTGACCAGTTTACTTTCCCGGCGCGGCGTGTATTGCAGCAAATACCCCAACAGTATTTATTCGGTCACCAGGTTTGACGACGCCCAGGGTAATATCCGCTTTAAGCACATCCCCCACCGCTGGCAAAACGAAAAGTGCATATTCTGCGGCGCATCACAGGACCAATATGACCGGGATGAGGCGCTGGAAACCCATGCTTACGAGTTGATTCACACCAGCAAGCCGGAGGAGTTATTCAAAATGAAATTTGATGTGATTATCGGAAACCCGCCGTATCAGTTGAGTGATGGGGGCTTTGGTAGAAGTGCGTCACCTATTTATCAAAAATTTGTTCATCAAGCAAAAAAACTCGCACCAAGATATTTGACGATGATTATCCCATCACGCTGGTTTGGTGGCGGTAAAGGGCTAGAAGATTTTCGTAAGGAAATGCTAAATGATGACCGAATACAAAAAATTGTTGACTTTGAGGACGCAAATGAAATTTTCCCTGGTGTAGATATCGCCGGTGGTATTTGTTATTTTTTATGGGAGAGAGACAATAAAGGCTTGTGCGAGATAGTGAATGTACATAATGGTATCGAAACTATTACGAAACGAAATCTTAATGAGTTCGATATATTTATCAGGCAAAGCCAGGCAGTATCTATTATCAGGAAAATTCTTAGTAAAGAAGAAACGAGAATGAACGAACAAGTATCTTCCTATAAACCTTTTGGATTGAGAACATTCATTAAGCCACAAAGTACGGGAGACATATTATTATATTGGCAAAAGGGTATTGGCCCCTACAAGAGGAAGGATATTACCGTGGGGGTAGAAATGATAGATAAATATAAAGTAATCTCGTCTCGTTCAGGGCATGAACATGCTGGGAATCCAGGCGTTGATGGAATGCGCCGAGTTATTTCAAAGACAGTGATTTTGCCACCTGGAACTATCTGTACAGAAACATACCTAGTTATAGGGAGTTATCCTACAGAAGAGCAGGCCAAGAACTTGTTAGCATACATGAAAACCCGGTTCTTCCGATTTCTGATGTCGCTTCTCATGTACTCACACGGTATAACGAAAGACACCTATACTTTTATTCCTATACTGGACATGAATTTAAACTGGACAGAAACTGAACTCTACAAACGTTACGAATTAACCGAAAATGAGATTGCATATATAGAATCAAAGATTCGCTTAATGAGCGAGAAAGAAGAAATAGAAGACGTAGGGGAAGAAATCAATGGCGAATAACGAGTTTTTCCCCCCACGCCCCGCATCGCACCCGATGATCTATGCCTATTCCGAAAGCAATCCGCAGTACAAGGGTTTGCTGAAGGTGGGCTATACCGAAAAGGATGTAGAGAAGCAGTACCCCACCAAACGTCCGGACGGTTTAAGGCGGCATGCATGAGGAAAACGAAGGGTTCCGAAGAAAGAGACATGCGTTCAGCCGCCGCTGAATACCTGACTTACATCGCTGCGACAGGGGATCAGCCCGAAAGCGTTGAAATGCGCTATGAAGATGAAAACATCTGGCTCACGCAAAAGATGCTTGCAGCCTTGTACGGAGTTGAGGTTCACACCATCAATGAACATATTTCCAAAGTTTTTGTGGATGCTGAGCTCACACAACAGGCAACTATTCGGAATTTCCGAATAGTTCAAGCCGAAGGTTCACGTCAGGTAAGCCGCGAAGTTAAGCATTACAACCTGCAAATGATTATTGCCGAAGATATGGCGATGCGCCACATTCCCCTGACTATGCAAGATTGGGAAACTCGTTTGAATGGCTTCATACAGGCAACTGACCGTGCTGTTTTGCAGGATGCAGGCAAAGTGACTGCCGAAATAGCCAGAGTGCATGCGGAATCTGAATTTGAAAAATATAGGATCGTGCAGGATAGGTTGTTTGAGTCAGATTTTGATAAGCAGTTAAAGCGAATAGATCAGGAAATAAAGAAATCGGGAGATGCTGATAATGGCTAACGAGTTTTTCCCACCACGCCCCGCATCGCACCCGATGATCTATGCCTATTCCGAAAGCAATCCGCAGTACAAGGGTTTGCTGAAGGTGGGCTATACCGAAAAAGACGTAGAGAAACGTGTGGCGCAGCAGTACCCCACCAAACGTCCGGACGGCATGCTGCCTTATAAAGTCGTCCTGGCTGAGTCGGCCATGCGCAACGATGGCACCTGCTTTAGCGACCATGACGTTCACCGTGTTCTGCGCAAGAAACAGGTGAGCGTGGCCGGTGGCGAATGGTATCGCTGTGGTGTGGAGGAGGTGAAAGCTGCCATTCTTGCCATCCAAACCGGCACAGCCAATATCGAAAACCGCATCAACAGTTTTGTCATGCGTCCCGAACAAAAAGAGGCGGTCGATAAAACCATCGAATATTTTGCGTCTGCGAAAAGAGATGATCCTGAGCGCGCGCCAAAATTTTTGTGGAACGCCAAAATGCGTTTCGGTAAAACCTTTGCCTCCTACCAGTTGGCCAGGCGCATGGGTTTAAAAAAGGTGCTGGTGCTGACCTTCAAGCCCGCCGTCGAAGCTGCCTGGGAAGAAGACTTGCTGACGCATGTGGATTTTGAGGGCTGGCAGTTCATCTGCCGCGGCGGCCTGACTTACGAAGAAGCCGATCTTTCGCGCCCGCTGGTGTGTTTCGGCTCGTTTCAAGATTATCTCGGCACCAACGAGAGCGGCGGCATCAAGGCGAAAAACGAATGGGTGCATACCACCAACTGGGACCTGGTGATTTTCGACGAGTACCATTTTGGGGCCTGGCGCGACAACGCTAAAAAGCTGTTCCAGCAGCCGGACGAGGATGAAGATTACGATTTCGATCTGGAAACCTACAAAAAGGACGAGGCTGATAACGCCTACAACGAAACCTTTTTGCCGATCACCACCTCGAATTATCTGTTCCTATCCGGTACGCCCTTCCGCGCCATCAACAGCGGCGAGTTTATCGAGGATCAGATTTATAACTGGACCTATTCTGACGAGCAGCGTGCCAAGGAAAACTGGGGCGACGCCTCTGATAATCCGTATGCCGCCCTGCCGCGCATGGTCATGCTGACCTACCGCGTGCCGGATAGCATCCGTCAAATTGCTTCACAGGGCGAGTTCAATGAATTTGATCTGAACGTGTTTTTCTCGGCCAAGGGCAAAGCCAAAGAAGCAAAATTCGCTTACGAAAACGAAGTCCAGAAATGGCTCGACCTGATCCGCGGCTCGTACCTGCCGGCCAGTGTGGACGATATGAAACTCGGGCAGGACAAACGTCCGCCCATGCCCTTTTCAGATACGCGCCTGCTGAATGTGCTTTCGCATACCTTCTGGTTTTTACCGAACGTAGCCTCCTGCCATGCGATGTCCAACTTGCTGGCCCAAAAACAAAATACCTTTTTCCACGCGTACACCATCAACGTCTGCGCCGGTCCAGGCGCCGGAATCGGCGTGGATGCGCTTGAACCGGTCCAGAAATCGATGGGCGACCCGCTTTCCACGAAAACGATCACGCTTTCTTGCGGAAAATTGACGACAGGCGTCACCGTCCGGCCCTGGACGGGTATCTTCATGCTGCGCAATCTCAAAAGCCCGGAGACCTATTTCCAGGCGGCTTTCCGGGTTCAAAGCCCGTGGGAAATCACGACGGGTGCGGGCACACGCGAAATTATGAAGTACGAATGTTATTTGTTCGACTTCGCCCTGGATCGTGCGCTGAAGCAGATTTCCGATTACAGCTGCCGCTTGAATGTCAACGAGAGCAACCCGGAAAAGAAAGTGGCGGAATTTATCAATTTTCTGCCGGTACTGGCCTATGACGGCAGCAGCATGCGGCAGATCAACGCCCAGGATGTCCTGGATATTGCCATGGCCGGTACCTCGGCAACGCTCCTGGCCAAGCGCTGGGAATCGGCGCTGCTGGTCAACGTGGACAATGAGACGCTTGCCCGTCTGATGGCAAACGAAGATGCCATGGCGGCCCTGATGCGAATTGAAGGCTTCCGCAGCCTGAATTCCCAAATCGAGACGATCATCAACAAGTCCGAAGCGGTTAAAAAGGCGAAGAAGGAAGGCACGGGCGACCTTACACCGCAGGAGAAAAAAGAGCAGACCGAAGCAGAAAAAGAATACAAGTCCATTCGCAAACAGATTCAGGAAAAGCTGATCAAATTTGCCACGCGTATTCCGCTTTTCATGTATCTGACCGATTACCGCGAACGCTCGCTCAAGGATGTGATCACACAGCTTGAACCGGGTCTTTTCAAAAAAGTCACAGGTCTGGATGTCAAAGATTTTGAGCTTTTAGTTTCGTTGAATGTCTTCAACGGCTCGCTGATGAATGACGCAATTTTCAAATTCAAGCGTTATGAAGATTCCAGCCTGTCCTATACCGGCATTGATAAGCATCAGGGCGAGGACATCGGTGGTTGGGATACCGTGATCAAGCGCAGTGAATATGAATCGCTCTTCTACAATCAGCAGAAAACGATGGAAGCCTCCGAAGCCTCGGCCTATGGTCTTCCGGAAGTGCCCTACATGGTCGTTCCCGAAGATGATGACGAGCTGGAGGAAGAACCCATCCAGAATAAAAATGGGAAGGCGCAGCCTTCAGCAGCGGTCACGTATCCAAAACATCCCAAACCCAAAAAGCCAGCCCCGGTCATAGCGCCCATGCCGGATTTTGTCACAGCCACATTCGGCATAAAATCCCCCATTGCACCGGAATATGTGGAGAAGGATATAACACCCAAAGTGGACACATCCAACGTTGCGATCGGCGTGACCGTGCAGCACAACATCTTCGGCTACGGCCAAGTGATCAAACTCGGCGCAGGTTTTATCACCATCGGTTTCAATCAGGGCGAAAAGAAATTTATGTTCCCAGGCGCATTTGAAAACGGTTTTTTGAAAGCGTAAATCCGTGACGCTGAAATTGGAAGAATAGCGTAGAAGTGAGCTGAGGTGAGATTTTTTGATAAAGTAAGAAGCACCCTGATGCCCGCAAGGGTATTAATTGTCATTGACCGAAGTTGACATTACCTGTTCATCCATTAAAATGCTGACCAGCAAGGAATAACGATTTATGAAATCTTTCCGCAAAGAATTATGGTTTAACATCCCGGCCCGGCGTGGGTTTGTAAACATGACCTCCAATGTTGAAGAATGTCTGCACGAAAGCGGGATCCAGGAAGGACTGGCTCTGATTTCGGCGATGCATATCACGGCCTCGGTCTTCATCAACGATGATGAGAGTGGGCTGCACCACGATTACGACGCCTGGCTGGAAATGCTGGCTCCGCACGAACCACTCGGCCAATATTGGCATAACCGCACGGGTGAGGACAATGCGGATGCACATTTAAAGCGTCAAATCATGGGGCGTGAAGTAGTGGTGGCTGTCACAAAGGGCAAATTGGATTTTGGTCCCTGGGAGCAAATTTTCTATGGCGAGTTTGATGGTCAGCGCGCGAAACGGGTTTTAGTTAAAATCATAGGCGAATGATCCAGCGCACTATTTTAGGGTGGCAGGACGTTTTGTCTAAACTTGATGGGTTTGTAATTGGGGCTGGGCAAACCATCCTGTGGCGTTAAGCTGACAGGGACAAGCCGAATGGCTGCGTGCTTCGCGAAATTTTTACCACTGAGCGCACAGTCACAAGTTAAGCAAATTTGTATTCTGTCAAGCTGGCTTTTCGTCCATTTTTTGGCAAATTCTTCACCACAAAGGTCACAAAGTAACACAAAGGGAAACCATTTCTTAGTCTTTTACCCATGCCTAACCGCTTTCCTTTGAGTTTTTCTTCGTGACCTTTGTGTTCTTCGTGGTTAAAGCTCTTCGCAAAGTCTCAGTGGTGATAGATTTTCTTACTTTGCGAAGCAGTCCAAAAAACCCACTCATACGAGCCTATAGTAGTCAATAGTCTGTCTGGGTTTCAGACACAGCCGGGGGTAAAATACTATTAAAAGGAGATGTGTTCATGACTACCATTTCAAAAGATAATCTATTCTTTGCATTCAATCCAGACAACCCGCCGGTTGCGCGCGTGCAGCTGGGCGAAGTTGTGACGCTGGAAACGCATGATTGTTTTGAAGGGCAGCTCCAGACTGAGGATGACCTGGTCACCAATCTTAATTGGGAGCACATCAACCCTGCCACCGGTCCGGTCTTTATCGAAGGCGTTGAACCCGGTGATATTTTGCGGGTGGATTTGCTGAAAGTGGAAATCGCGGAACAGTCCAGCATGGTCACCATGCCGGGTGAGGGCGCGCTGGGCGGCCTGATCACCCAGACCGAAACGACGATTTTGCGCCGGGATGGAAATGATTTGATCTTTAAAGGTAGGATACGCGTGCCCCAAACGCCCATGATCGGCGTGCTTGGGGTCGCGCCCGCCGAGGGTGCGGTGGCGAACGGGACTCCTGGTCCGCACGGTGGCAACATGGATTGCACCCTGATCAGTCAGGGTAACCGTGTCTATTTCACGGTCGGGGTGACGGGGGCTTTGTTTGGCGCGGGTGATATGCATGCCGCCATGGGCGATGGTGAGATTGTGGTGTGCGGTGCCGAAACGGCAGGGCGCATCCGCTTTCGGCCCGAGCTGGTGGCGCTGGCGGGCTTGCCCACGCCTTTTGTGGAAACTCCCGAGCTGGTGGCGGTCATTTATTCGGCTGAGAATGTAGACCTGGCGGCCCAGGGGGCGATTGAAGGCATGGCCCAATTTTTAACCGGGCTTGTCAAACTGCCGATCAATGATGCCGGTATGTTGATGAGCCTGGTGGGTCAGCTCAAATTTTGCCAGGTGGTGGATCCCTTAAAAACTGTGCGTTTTGAGTTTCCGAAGAGCGTCCTCAAGCAGTGTGGTTTTAAGATGCCCGCCTGAAATTATGCAATATCATGGAGTCAAGATGGACGGTTCTATAGAGGAAGGGTTTGTTCCTTTTCAGCAATATCGAACCTGGTACCGCATGCTGGCAGGAGCGGGTTCGGGTGACAAAGCGCCGTTGCTGTGCCTGCACGGCGGGCCGGGCATGACGCATGATTACCTCGAGCCGCTGGAAGCGATTGCGCAAAGCGGGCGCCGGGTGATATTTTATGACCAGTTGGGGAGTGGCAATTCTGACAAACCTGATGACCCGGCCCTGTGGCAGATCGAGACGTTTGTGGACGAGTTGGCGCAGGTCAGAAAAGCCTTGGGCCTGGATCAGGTGCATCTATTCGGTCATTCCTGGGGCGGCTTCCTGGGCCTGGAATACATGTTGACCAAACCGCAGGGTGTGCACAGCCTGATACTTTCCAATTCGGCGGCCAGCACCTGGCGTTGGATCTCGGAAGCCAACCGCTTGCGCTCTGAATTACCCCTGGCGGAACAGGCCATCCTGGACAAGCATGAGGCTGACGGTACAACCGACGACGAAGCGTATCTTGCTGTCACAAATTTGTATTACGCCCGCCACGTGTGTCGTATGAAGCCATTGCCCGAGTGTTTTTTGCGAACGTTGGGTAAGTTGGGCGAAAATTCGGATGTATACGGCAGTATGTGGGGTCCAAGTGAGTTTTATTGCACCGGCACACTCCAAAACTGGGATATTGAGCAGCGCCTGGGTGAAATCGACCTGCCCACCCTGATTCTTTCGGGCCGTTATGACGAGTCAACCCCGGCGATCAATGAAGTTCTTCAGCGTGGCATCCGAAATTCGGAGTGGCGGGTCTTTGAGGAGAGCTCACATACGCCGCACCTGGAGCAAACGCAACAGTATATCCAGGTGCTTTCCGGATTTTTAGACAGGCTTGAATTGCATTGAAGTGGTATTTATTTGGAGATTGGCATGTCTTTGGGTCCGAAACAATTTGAATGTGATGCAATCCTGTTTGATCTGGATGGTGTCCTGATCGATTCTACAAGTTGTATTGTGCGGTTATGGCAGAATTGGGCGGATGACCACGCGTTGGATATTAATGAAATAATGCAAAACGCGCATGGTATCCGCACCATAGATACCATGAAAATCGTAGCGCCGCAGCTGGATGCAGTCAAGGAGGCGCAGCTATTTGAGGAACGCGAAGCGCAGGATACGGAGGGGGTCTTTGCTATCGCCGGAGCGGCTCAGATTCTGGCAGCGCTCCCGCAGGATACCTGGGCGATCGTGACTTCGGGCACGCAGGCTCTGGTGAGAGCGCGCCTGAAGAAAACAAATTTGCCCATTCCTGTTCACCTGGTGACGGCCAATGATGTCAGCCAGGGCAAGCCTGATCCGCAGCCGTATCTGCTGGGTGCCAGGCGTTGTGGTGTCGCTGCCGCCCGCTGTGTGGTGCTGGAGGATGCGCCGGCGGGAGTGACTGCCGGGAAAAGGGCCGGCATGCGCGTGATCGGGATTACGTCCACGCATACGCGCGAGGAGCTGCTGGCGCAGGATGCTGATCTTGTGCTGGATCAATTGTCGCAGCTGACTATTCGGGCATCCTCGCAGGGGTATCGGCTTGTGATTGATTGGAAGCCACTTTAATGCCCCAATTCGCTAAAAGTAAAGTAACTGTAGTTTTGATAATGCGCAAAGAGCAGGCCAATGTCAGTTGTAAGCCCCGCACGTTCTTTGCGAGGTACCGGCAAGGGCGGGAATTCCGGTAAGATCATCAGGATGCTGTGGCGGATAAAACCAGCAGTCGTTAAACTATGGTGCTACGGTTCCGCCGTTGGAGAAGACTTCCCGAAAGTGCTGGCAACGCCTTGCATTTATCTGGTAAACGGGGTGTTGGGCAGTTTTTTAGATTGCAAAGGTTCTGGTTTTTATGCCGCCACTGCGTAAATATGCACTTCTTTATCAAGGCGGTCTTGAAGGCGGTCTTTTTCAACTTCCAGGTCATAACGAGTTTGCATATTAATCCAAAACCGTTCTGATAGCCCAAAAAAACGCGATAACCTGAGCGCTGTATCTGGAGTAATAGCCCGCAGGCCATGAACAATTTCGTTGATGCGCCGAGATGAAACGCTAATATCTTTAGCCAACCTGTATTGGCTAATGTTCATTGGCTTGAGAAACTCCTCCATGAGGATTT
>CAYWXS010000042.1:0-51225 GCA_964462245.1 uncultured Anaerolinea sp. | reverse complement strand
TGCAACCTCCATGTCTGGCTGTAAACGATGACCACAAAAAACATTAGAACTAGAATTTTTTGTATTGTGTCACTTCAGTTACAATCGAGTTGGGCCATAGGTTCAAAGCAGCCAATTCCTGCATTACCTCGAGAACTGAATTTTTTTGGACATCATCGTGATAAAAAATTGCAGAGCGGTAGGATGTGCCAACATCATTTCCCTGTCGGTTAAGTGTGGTAGGGTCATGTATTGCAAAGAAGATATTTAAGATTTCCTTATATGTAATCACATCCGGATCAAAAGTCACTTGTATAGCTTCAGCATGCCCAGTTGATTCACTACACACCTGGCGGTATGTGGGGTTGTCAAGATGACCACCCGAATAACCAGATAAAACTGATTCTACACCAATCAACTGGTCAAAAATAGCTTCCAGACACCAAAAGCATCCCCCTGCTAAGGTAGCAATCTCGAACTTGCTCATTCGGTTTCTCCTAAGAATAGGCTTAAAGCCTAACGAAAAGATAGAATTCCTAACCTGAATTTATTCACTTCACTATGAAAAAAGCGTATAATACTTTAGTACAATTATTCTACTTATTGGAGAAATTTCATGCATAAAAAAATGATCTCTTTTTTAGTTATTCTATCGCTGATGTCGTTTATGTTCACCAGTGCCTTCAAACCAACACCGCCCATTCAAGTCAGCCTTACTTCCGTTCAATTTTTGGAAGAAAAAGGTGTCACTTTTAAATTCCAGATGGTAGGGAATATTAAACGAGCCGATTTGAAAGGAAGTGTATTAGTGGGGGGTAAAACCCTACGCTTATACTGTAACGCCAAAGCCGGTATCAAAACCAATTCTGTAGTGGTCTGCACTTCCCCCGCTGGAACTGCCAAATACGCTGGGAGTGTGGGAGTTGTGTTCCTTGCTGGACGCTCCTTCATTTTCATTACTCCGGCTCGTCTACCAAATTTATAAATATTCTACACCCACAACATTAATTAAATTGGGGCGACCATTTGGTCGCCCCAATTTGTTTTTATTGATTACGCACTCGGCTCTGGAGTAGTTTCAGGCTCCACGGCTTCCAATGCTTCCAAGCGGGTGAGTACCACTTCACCATCAGGGTCAACCTCGACCTGGATATTATCTCCATCCACAAAACTACCAGAAAGCAGGTTATCCGAAAGCTGGTCCTCAACCTTGAGTTGAATTACCCGACGCAGCGGTCGGGCGCCCATATCAGGGTCATAACCCTGGTTACCCAGCAACGTCAACGCCTCAGGGGTAGCTGTCAACTTTATACTGTGATCCTTAAGTCGCTCAGAGACCTTCGCAAGTTCCAATCCAACAATCTTCTGAATATTTTCCTTGGATAATGAACGGAATACGATCACACTATCCACACGGTTAATAAACTCGGGTCGGAAAGCACGCTTAAGCGTTTCGGTTAATTTCTTACGCATATCCTCATAAGAAAGGCGATCTTCTGTTTCTTCATCACGCTTCAGTGAAAAGCCCAGCGAAGCCTGCTTCTTGATCATGTCTGCGCCAACATTGGAGGTCATTACAATAATGGCATTACGGAAATCGACCTTGCGTCCGCGAGCATCTGAAAGATGCCCTTCTTCCATGATCTGCAAAAGCATATTATGAACTTCGGGATGTGCCTTCTCAATTTCATCAAATACAACGATGGAATACGGGCGGCGACGCAGGGCCTCGGTCAATTGACCAGCATCCTCGTAACCGACATATCCGGGAGGCGCACCCACCAAACGTGAAGCAGTATGGCGTTCCATAAATTCGGACATATCCAACTGAATGGCAGCATCTTCACTGCCAAACATGAATTTTGCCAGAGTTTTGGTTAATTCAGTTTTACCGACACCTGTCGGACCGAGGAAAATAAACGACCCAATCGGGCGACGCGGATCTTTCAGTCCGGCTCGTGCGCGACGTACAGCACGTGAAATCGACTCAATAGCTTCATCCTGACCAATGATTGAACCCTTGAGTTCATCTTCCATATGCAGCAAACGCTCAGATTCTTCCTGGGCAATCTGCATCAGGGGCACACCAGTCCACATTGAGACCACTTCCGCAATGTCTTCCGCGGTTACAACCGGGCTGTTGGCCCGATCCCAAGCTGTTCGCATCCGCTCCAGTTGATTCTCGATTCCGATTTCCTGCTCCTGCCAGGAGCGTACTTCCTCAACGTTCCCTTCTTCCTGTGCCAAGGAACGATTTTGGCGCACTTCACGCAAACGGGTAAACAAGTCTTTTGCCTGTTTTGCAGCAGGCGACTTGTACATGCGTACACGCGAAGAAGATTCATCAATCAGGTCAATTGCCTTATCCGGCAGGAAGCGTTCGGTAACATAACGCGCAGAAAGGTGCGTCGCTGCTTCGAGGGCTTCATCCGAAATAACCAATTTGTGATGTTCTTCATATGCAGGACGGATACCCTTCAAAATCTGAATGGTCTCATCCTCAGAAGGTTCATCTACCTGCACCGGTTGGAAACGGCGTTCAAGTGCAGCATCAGATTCGATGTGTTTGCGATACTCATCCAGGGTGGTTGCCCCAATCACCTGCAGTTCGCCTCGAGAGAGTGCTGGTTTCAAAATATTTGCAGCATCGACAGATGAACCTGCGGCACCCGCACCAACCAGCATATGGACTTCATCGATGAACAGGATCGAACCAGACTGCTTCAGTTCATCAATTACACGTTTCAAGCGCTCTTCAAACTGTCCACGATACATCGTCCCAGCCACAAGAGAACCCACGTCCAGCTGTAATACACGTTTATTCATCAGCGGAGCGGGCACATCACCTTCAATAATACGTTGTGCCAATCCTTCTACAATCGCTGTTTTGCCCACACCTGGTTCACCAATTAATGCGGGGTTATTCTTGGTACGTCGGGCCAGAATTTGAATAACTCGTTCAATTTCCATCTGACGTCCAATAACAGGATCCAACTTCCCTTGTTCAGCCTTGGAAGTCAGATCAGTAGCCAACTGGTCGACCATTGGGGTTTTGCCGCCTTTTTCGCCCTTCTCTTTTTCTGGACGATTGGGGGCACCTACAGGCTGTGCTGGCGGGGTGTTCGTGGAAGATTCCTGTAAAACGCGGCGAATTTGCCGACGGATTTCATCAGGTGTGATGCCCAAACGGCGCAGTGTTTCCACAGCTGTACCTTCGGTGCGTACCAAGGCTAACAATAAATGTTCAGTTCCAATATAATGATGCCCCAAACGACGAGCTTCATCAACTGCAAATTCCAACACCTGTTGGGTATCATTGGAAAGCTCGAGTTTCTCGCCGGGAGGATTTTTACCCTCTCCAACCAGACGCAAAATCATCTCGCGCACACGATCCAACTCCATACCCATTTCGCGCAGCACACGTCCCGCTACGCCGCCTTCTTCCTCAATCAAACCTACCAGCAAATGCTCAGTTCCAATCGATCCTTGATGGACGCGTTCAGCTTCCTGATGCGCCAAACTCAATACTCTTCGTGCCCGCTGTGTAAAGCGTTCCATGCCAGCCATATAAATTCTCCTAAGCCAGGGCGAACTGTCCCAGCATATCATTCGGACCAGATCGGTCAATTTTCATTTTACCAAAAAAGGGTAAGCTTTCGGTATATGAAAATGATTAGAGTTTGACCTTGAACCGTCTTTTAAGCATAAAAACGCTCAAAAAGCCACTAGGATTGTTCCAAAAACTGTTTGAGCTCCTGTTCAAGCTCGGTCCGAACACGAATAGCAACCGGAGCCTGTAAATATCGCTCGATCAATGTCTTGCTTTTATCTTTGTCGTAATAACCACGAAATACTTCCAGGATCGAAAGTCGATCACCAAAATATTTTATCGGGGCGACATCATCACCAACCTGAAGTACTCCCTGTTGAATAACCCGACAATACAAACCCGGGCGTTCGGCCAGCCGATAACGTTTGACAAACAGAGGATCACCCATCCGCGCAGCCAAAGTGCCACACGGGATGCGCGGAGATGTCACTTCCAGCACCACCTGTCCCACATGCAAACGATCTCCAACCGCAAAGACCGCACTTTCCAGGTCAGATATCGTCAGATTTTCGCCAAATGTCCCAGGACCTATCTTACGATCCAGTTCTTTCGACCACCAATCGTAATCTATGCTGCCGTAGATATAAACCGCCTGATCCGGTCCTCCATGATGTTTGCTGCTGAAAATAAAATCATCTTTCAGCCCAAGCGAATTTACTTCCACTGGTTGAATGGTAGCAATTTTATAAATCCCTGTCCTTTCCAGATTCCTGCCATTCTGCAGGGTTCGCTCTTGCCCAATATTTACACTAAGAATTCGCATTATAGAAACCTGTTTGTCCAAGAATACATAAAGCCTGGCGAATCTTACCCAGGTGATAGGCAGTATGCGCCAAAACTGCCAAGACGCCTTCATCAGATTCACATTCTAGAACATTATTTCCGTTTACACAAGCCCTAGTACCCCTGTCGAAGTAAAAGATTGTCCATTCAAAAATGGGCTTGACGATCAAAAATCAGCGTGATACACTCTTAACAGAAATTAATCTTATACAGAAAGGAGGCGCTCTGCATGATATACAGTTCTCACGACCCCTCAGCATTCACCAGCACTGTTAATTTTGACGGTAGAATGGCTGTTAATTATTGGATTGCGCCTGCTTCCAGATAAGTTACGCGAATTAACGTAAACACTGGCCACGGCGCAAATGCCCGTGGCTTTTTTGTCAGTTTTTCACACTTGACGGTCACTGGGCAAACCCGGTGGCCGTTATTTTTATTTTTACTATCGACAGGATTTTATTATGAACATTTCCGCACCACTCTTTGAAGGAAAACTTATCCAACTTGGGTCTCACGATTACGAAAAAGACCCACAAATAGAATCCGGATGGACACACGACCCGGCTTTTATGCGCATGATGTATACAGAACCCATGCGACCACTCTCACCTTTTCAACTCAAGAAAAAATATGAAGCACTTGAGAAAGAAATCAAAGAAAAAAAGAATCTTTTCCATTTTCGCATTCGCAACCGGGCTGATGAACGGCTGTTGGGTTTTGGCGAACTCTTCCGCATTTCATGGCCGAATGGCAGCGGACAGATCCGTTTGGGTATTGGCTCACCAGAAGATCAGCGCAAAGGCTTTGGATCTGAAGCACTTACCATGTTGCTAAGATATGCATTCTCCGAACTCAACCTTTATCGGCTGAGTGCGCTTATCCCCGCATATAATCCGGCTGCCATGGCATTCTTTACCAAAGCAGGTTTCCGTGAAGAAGTTCGCCGGCGCGAAGCATTAGCCCGCGATGGGCGTTATTGGGCTGCCTGTCATTTTGGATTGCTGTCCAACGAATGGAAACAGTAAATAAGGAAGAATATCATGTTAAATCCAAATCTTTTAGCTGGCAAATTGGTTCAATTGGTAGCTATCAACCCCGAGACAACCGCGCCATTATGGTCAAAATGGCGCAATAATAGCGAATATTTACGCCTGGCAGACATGGACCCTGCCACACTTATCTCAACCCACAATACGCGCGAATGGATTGAAAAACACCTGGAAGATTGGTTATTGTATGAATTCGAAATTAGAACCATTGCAGAAAATCGGACGATTGGCAGTGTTGGGTTGGACTACAGGACAAGTGTGCACGGTGACACTTTTGTTGGAATTGGGATCGGCGAACCCGAGTTTTGGGGTAAAGGGTACGGTACTGAGGCCATGCAGCTTATCCTACACTACGCCTTTATGGAGCTAAACCTGCACCGTGTTTCTCTGGACGTATTTGGCTACAACCAACGCGCCATTCACTCTTACGAAAAAGCTGGTTTCAAACTCGAAGGCCAACAACGAGGCGTCCTGCTGCGTGAAGGCCAACGCTGGGATCTGATCTATATGGGAATACTACGAGAGGAATTTTTCTCGCACTCCCCGCCATCTTAATCACAACATCTGCGGGATACAATATCACCAGTCCCGCTTTACTGCTCAAAAAGGAGGCCTCCATGGCTCTCTATTACCAATCTGCTATCCGTAACTTGCCCGAAGGCTACACATTTCGCGGCGCTGCACTCAACGATATACCTGTTGTTGCTTATCTTTTCAAACAAAGTCTCATCAATTCCTCCCGGATTGAAGACAATCTTCTTTCCGGGATGCGAAAGTATTGGCAAAGCTCCAGATTTAACCCAGCCCTGGATATCCGCCTTATATTTGACCAGCGTGAACATCTTATTGGTTACATCGAAGTTTGGACATCCAGTACCACGGCAGGTAACTCCTGGCTTTGGGGCTGCGTTCACCCTGATTATCAAGGTCGTGGAATCGGCACCGCACTACTTGGTTGGGCGGAAGCCCGCCTGCGCTTGGGGCTGGAATATCTTCCGGTAAACTTAAAGAATATTCCCCGTTTCTTCGCCCTGAGCAACCAAAAAACAGCCCCAATGTTATGTAAAAACCTCGGCTGGCAACCTGTACTGGGACAAATCGATTTGCCTTCTCAGGCGCTCGTTTTCCACAACCTGCCTGAACCAAGCCAGGGAACCATCTCAAAAGCTAGTCAAATTTATTGGGTCTTTGAAAAAAGAATTAGCCCGGAGGTTGAACACCTCCAAACCCACCCAAAACAATCAAAAGGTTAATTTATGAGAACAGAACTTAATACCACATTTCAATTACAGCTCCCGGACGGGCTAACTGCCTGTCCCGGGAAGTTGTCTGATTACAAATCTGCCTTTGAGTTGATTAATGCCTTTGCCAGACATATTAACGGACATAACGAGCTAACCGATCCAGAATTTCTTCATAAGGATTGGCAGAATCCTGGTTTTAACCCCGAGACTGACATGTACACTATTTTTGATACCAACGGAAAAATGGTGGCACTGGCAGAAACTTGGCTTACTCAAAAACCACCAGTTCATCCCTGGAACTCAGTGTGTGTGCACCCCGATTATCTGGATTCGAAACTGTGGCAATATATGCTCAACTGGGCAGAAAACCGTTCCCGATCTGTATTGAGTCAAGTCCCTGCCCATATACGGGTAACACTGCGCACCGGTACAGATCATCGCAACACGCACGGCGAGGAAATTTATCAATTACTTGGCTGGAGACTGTTTCGTTCGTTTTATCGGATGGAGACAGATCTCAATTCTCCTCCACAGTTGCCCCTTCCTCCAGAAGGAATCATCGTTCGTCCCTTTCACCCTGATACCGAAACTGAAGCTGTCTATCGGGCTTTTTCCGATGCATTCAGGGATCACTTTGACTTTGTAGAACAACCTTTTGATGAAGGCTTTGCTGAATTCAAGCATGACCTGATCAATGAACCAGGATATAACCCAAAATTTTGGTTTATTGCTCTGGATGAGAATGAGATAGCTGGTGTGTGCATCTGTCGTCCCACATCTGAAGCAGACCCGGAGAGCGGCTTTGTCAACGAGCTTGGAGTCCGACGCGCCTGGCGTCACCGCGGTTTGGGCAGTCTCTTATTAAAACATGCCTTCACAGCTTTTTATCATGCCGGACAAAAACGCGCATCTCTTACGGTGGATGCTAGCAGTCTGACAGGAGCCTTACACCTTTACGAGCAAGCCGGCATGCATGTTGTCCGCCAGTTTGATAATTATGAAAAAGAAATACGACCCGGGTTGGAGTTAGGTACACAGGAATTAACATGAATAACTTAGCCCTGCCTGGACTGACCTGGAAAAATTATGTAATCTGATCAACACAGCCAACTCAATCGGTGCGACCCAACTTTACAAACACGTCGGCATGCAAATTGCCAGCCAATAAGTACTCCATGAAAAGGAATACCGGGCTAGTCTGGAACAAGATAAGTAAAAAAATCAAAATCTAAGTTACACTTATTATGTTTCCTGAAACAATTACTCCTCTCGCAAGAGCGGACTCACCCAAGGAGAATATTATGCAACTAAAATGCTCATTCTGCGCCATGCCGTTTGCACTTAGCAATGAACAAATCAACCAGGCGATCGAGATCTTCAAACAAGATAGTCACGCCCACTACGATGCTCATTGCCCCAAATGCCGTCGCTCTACAAAACTGGCAAAAAAAGCTTTTTTACTCAACCCAATGTATAAAAAAATGCTTGAAACACAGGCTTAGTTTTTATGAGTATCAAAGCCATCTATTTTGATCTCGGTGGGGTCATCCTCCGTACTGAGGATAAGACCCCACGAGCCATCCTGGGCAGCGAATTCGGGATGAGCTATGAAGAGATCGACAGGTTTGTGTTTGAAAGCAAAACATCCGCCCTGGCCTCAATTGGAAAAGTGACAGAGGAAGAACACTGGCTGGATGTTACCCGTCGTCTCAATCTTCCTGAAACAGAAATGCCGCGGATTCGTACTGCTTTTTTCAGCGGCGACCGCGTAGATCAAGACATTATCGACTTACTACGCTCATTGCGCAAAACCCATAAAACTGGTTTGATCAGTAACGCTTGGGATGATTTGCGCCGTTGGATCATCAGCCAGGAATTTGACGATGCTTTTGATTTCATCACTATTTCAGCCGAATTCGGAATTGCCAAGCCTGACGCACGTATTTATCAATATGCGCTAGAAAACTTAGGCGTGGAAGCCCAGCAGGCCATCTTTGTGGACGATGTTGAGAAAAATATCAGTGCCTGTGAAGTCATGGGAATGCACGGTGTTCACTTCCGCAGTACACAGCAAGCGATGGCTGATATTCGCCAATTACTAAACACTTAATCCTATCAGCCTGCAATTTTTGTATCCTTCTGTGCCACGGGTAGAGACATAGGTAAATACTTTTATGACTGAGAATAATAGGGGCAATAATCCTGAATTGTGCTGAATTTCGCCAGCAGAATGTCCGCGGTATAATACCAGGCATTCTGTAGGCTTGGCAAATTCTGAAACAGGTAGATCAAAGGCAAAAAACTTGATTGGTTTCTAGAAGATATACTTTTTTAGATTTCATATTTCACTCCGTAAAAAGGTTCATCATGAGTGCCATTCGACAAAAGCCCTCGTTAACTTCGCTCATTGTTTTAATAACTGCCGCTATATCCATGCTGGTCGGTTTTGGAATCGCACTCTGGATTGGGCAAGGCTACCTGGTGAACCAAAAGAAAGAGTATGCAGATGGCCTGGCTTATTCGCAAACCCAGTCAGATGCCATCGCAAAAAAAATGAACGATGAAATGGCCGACCAGAAGACCGCTGTCGACGGCCTGGCTGACCAGCTATCGTCCGGGAAAGTCGCTTATCAGGATGTTGTGCCGGCCCTTAAGGCGGTTATTGACAAAAAACCGAATTTATTTGGGGCGGTGGTCTGTTTTGCCCCAGATGTCTTCCCCGGAAAAAAACTCTATGGCCCCTATTTTTCCCTGGCCCAAACCGGGCAGCATGAATTAATCCAGGTGGAGGACAAGTATGATTATTCCGATGCCGCCAAAGCCAATTCCTTCTGGTACCAGCAAATTATCAAGGCAGGGAAGGGGCAGTGGATCCGGCAATACGGAGCAGCGACCCAGGATTGGGTGATATTGTATGGCGCCCCGTTCTTCCATACCGATGCTGTTACTGGCGTGAAAACCCTGGCAGGCGTGGTTGCAGCCACCCACTCGGTCAGTACGACCTTAAAAGCCTTTATGCAGTCACTCGACCTGGGACAGGAAGGTTACAGCCTGCTGGCGACGGATAATGGCACCATTGCCTATCACCCCAACCCGGCTTTGATCAATAAATCCATCCTCGACGCAGCTAAGATGATGGGAGATGTGCCCCATGGTGGCGCTGCCCAGCGCCAGATCAACGGGGAAAACTTCTATATCGAACGCAAATCCACCAACCAGATATCATCCTGGACAACCTTCAGGTTATTGCCCGCATCCAAATGGACCCTGGTAACCGTAGTCTACCAGAATGCTCTCAATAAGCCTTCCAACCAAAAATTTATAAATTTTATTTATCTTGGTCTGGCTCTTTTGCTTGGCCTGCTAGGTTTGGCTACCCTGCTAATCCGCCCTGATAAAAAGACGTATTGGCGCTTATGGGCTATTTCGCTGGTTGGCAGTTTGCTAATCTTGCTGTGTTTATGTTGGACCTGGTACCTGATCAATACCATTTCACTTGAAAAAAGAAACACTATGGTCAATTATGAAAACGTAGCCACCGCCCTTCAAGCCGCATCAAAAACCGGTCAAACCACCGTAGAAGCTCCAATCCAGATACCCACCGGTGTTTTGATAGACAATATCAGCATATCCAATAACAGCGCAACGCTCAGCGGTTATATCTGGCAGGCTTTTCCAATTAACATGAACGCAACCAGTATCGTTGCGCCGCGTTTCCCCGATGCAATCGGCAACTCGTCCCTCAACGAGGTCTACCATTTTGTGCGTAATGGCAAACAGGTGGTTGGCTGGGTCTTCAATGTGGAATTGAACCAACAGTTCAACTTCCACCAATACCCACTTGATAAAAATAACGTCCATATCCTGATTGAACCCAGTGATTACACAATCAACACTGTCATGGTGCCAGACTTTGATTCTTACTCTTACATGTCACCCGCTCAAAAACCCGGCATTAAAACCAACCTCTCACCGATTGGCTGGGAAGTCGTGGGCAGCGGGTTTGATTATGCCAAGGAAACCTACAATACCACCTTCGGCAGTTCAACTCAAATTTATAAAAATAAGTACCCGGTCCTGGATTTCACGATCCAGATCGAGCGCCTTGTACTTTCGCCAGTCATCACTTATGGCATAATCATCTGTGTTTTGCTGGCACAAATTTTTGGCCTGCTAATTTTCCCAGTTGAAAAACCAACCGAATCCTTCTCCATTTCGGCAGCATTGTTCCTCGTAATCGCCATAACACACAGTACCCTGCGCTCAGGTCTGGATCTGAATGGAACAGTCTACCTTGAATACTTGCTGATCTTCATGTACATTGTTGTTCTCATTGTAGGGTTACTCTCTCTATTACGCACCCTCAGAATAAATGCAGAATTTCTTCACCATGATGCGCTCCCACCAAAGCTGCTATTTTGGCCTGTCATTTTCAGCATGGTCCTGGCCATAACACTGCTCGTTTTTTACCCTGGAACTTAATTCCAGTTTGCTTGCACGTTTTATTGCCGAATACCAAGCATTTTTACATTAATTTGCACAAAAAACAAATAGGCTCAGATGTGCTACCCTATCGGGTGGATGGGCTTTATTTTTATGCACCAAAACCCAACCAAATTTTATTATTCCCAGGTTTTATTCGCCCTTTTAAGCTAAAGGGTTGTTTCTATTGCAACTTTACTCATTACCCGAACGTTGCCTGACAGATTAAATAAATATCATCCGCAATAATTTGCTGTCAAATATGCAAGGTTGTTTCATTTTGTATTACATATTTGCTATACTTGGTTTGAGTTTCGTGCCACTTCTACCGGATTTCTCAATAGCACCTGCAGAATGTCATCCGTCAATGAGGAAATAGATATGCAAACAGGATCAACTATTCTACGCATTGGATTGATATTATTTTTAATTTTGAATTCGTTAGGGGCGGTTCAAGCTGTATCGGCAATTGGTGGACAACAAGCTGACAATACGGACCCCTATACCTCAAATTTAAGCTTATACAATCCCGGCAACCCTGTTTATACAGATATCTGGGTGGACCCGCTCAGGGGTGATGATACACGGAATACAGGCAGTGCAACCTCTCCTTTTAGGACACTTACTCATGCATGGCAGACTATCCCCAGCATAAAACCACTGAGCCATGCGACTCGAATTAATTTACAACCGGGTACCTACACGAGTGCGATGATCCCTAACTACTGGGAAAAAAAATATGGGGCTTATAGTGCTCCCATTCTAATCCGGGGAAATGGTAGCTCCAGGCAACAAGTTATTCTGCAAGAAACTATCAATATGTATGATGTTCACTATGTATATTTCGAAAACTTAAAAATAGTACTAAATGGCGATGCTTTTCATTGTGAACTGTGTAACCACATTTTGTTACGCAACCTGAACCTTTCGGGTGGGGCACAACAGGCGCAGGAGACTATAAAGATCAACCAATCCCAATACGTGTATATCGAAAACAGTGATATTTCCGGTGCCTGGGATAATGCCATAGATTTTGTTGCTGTTCAATATGGACACATCGTCGGAAATCAGATCCACAATGCGGGCGATTGGTGCGCTTATGTCAAAGGTGGCTCAGCTTATATACGGGTTGAAGCTAATTCTATCTTTGCTTGCGGAACGGGTGGTTTCACCACTGGCCAGGGCACTGGCTTTCAGTTTATGGTATCCCCCTGGATTCAATATGAGGCCTACGACATTAAGGTCGTGAACAATATCATCCACGACACGGAGGGTGCTGGTTTGGGTGTCAATGGTGGGTACGATATTTTGATGGCCTATAACACGCTCTACAGGGTAGGCAGCCGGAGCCATCTCCTGGAGGTGGTATTTGGGAGTCGTTCCTGCGATGGATCTCCAGGTGACACAGGGCGCGAACGTTGCCAACAATATCTAAATCACGGCGGCTGGGGTACCACCGCGGTTGATGATGGCTCCAACTATATTCGTATCCCCAATAAGAATGTCTATATCTATAATAACGTGATCTATAACCCGGCGGGTTATCGGAGTCAATGGCAGCATTTTGCGATATCCGAACCATTCCATAACCCTGCATCAAGCGGGGTACCAGATCCCGCTGTGGCGGATGCCAATTTGAAGATTCGTGGCAATTTGATTTGGAATGGTGATGTGAACATGCCACTTGGAATTGAAGGTAGTGCTGCCTGTCAGAACATAAATCCAAATTGTAACGAAACACAACTCAAAGCAGATAACGCCATCAATGGATTACAACCCCGTTTTGTGAGCCCAGTACTCGGAAATTTTCGTCCAGTGGGAACTTGGGTTAACAGTGCGCCAACGTATGCCATCCCAGATTTCCCTGCCTGGGGTATCGCAAGTGTACCTGTTGGAACGATAAGTAATTCAGTCCTTATTGATTTTGAAAACGTTACCCGCGTGACGGGCAACCCTCAGGGAGCATTTTTTACAAGAGTGCCTGCTGTGCTTTCCAGTCAGCGTATTAATGCTAATCCCACAAACGTGAACAGGATAAATTACAAAATTACATTCTCGGATGTTGTTACAGGTGTGGATCCTGCAGATTTCTTCTTGACCGCGAGTGGCATCACTGGAGCGCAAATTGTAGGGGTGAGTGGCACAGGTGCAACAAGGCTTGTGAATGTTAGCACTGGAGTGGGGACAGGATCTTTACGACTGGATGTTGTCGATAATGACAGCATTCGGGATGGTGCGAATCATCCGTTGGGTGGTACTGGCGCTGCAAATGGCCGATTTATCAGCGGTCAGAGTTACGTACTGGAACGCACTAATAAATCGATTTCATCGGCTCTATTGGATGGCTGGATATTAGAGTCCTCAGAAAACAGTAATATTGGTGGCAGTCGGAGTGCAAGCGGTAATATTCAAGTGGGAGATGATGTTGCTAACAAGCAATACATCTCACTGTTATCTTTTGACACATCCAGCCTGCCAGACACTGCTCGGATCACGAAAGTCACCCTGCGGGTTAAGAAAGCCGGAGGAACGGGTACGAATCCATTCAGCACGCACGGACAGCTTAAAGCAGATATCCGCAGTGGTCATTTTGGCAATTCTCAGGCACTTGAAACAGCGGATTTCCAGGCAATACCGACAATATTAAATCTGGGCTTCTTGACGGCACAATCTGGCGGTTGGTACCAGTTATTGTTAAGCCCTGCTGGAATCGCGAAAATCAATAAAGTCGGCCCCACTCAATTCCGACTGCACTTTACGAGTGGGGATAATAATGATCATGGTGCCGATACTGTTAGTCTATTCTCAGGGGATTCAACCGCCGGTTCACAGCCGGTGTTGCTCATCGAGTATGTAATGCCGTAAGGACTGATCAGAAGAATACAACATTTCAGGGTGTCAAAAAACCTGAATAATTAGGTATACACCCAGGCAGGTGAAACAAAACAGGCGAAAGGGGGTTCATGCCATAGACAGCAGCAAAACACCTGATCCACTCTGGCAGTGGAGATAAAACCGCAGATTTTTTAAAAACGGTATAGCGTCTCATTCAGGGGTAAACAACTTGAACGCTTTTGTTTTGCCCTCATCCTCCAAATATTCCATTCCTTCTGATTAATATCAATTCTGTCCATCTATCTCTGGCCAAGTTTGGCATGTAATTTATAATAAGACCGTTACGGAAATATAGCTTGGTTATTGCCATTCATAATTGCTGATTGTCATGAACCAGATGCTTTTCGTTTCGATGAATTTTGTTTGCCTGAATAGGCACCGATTTATCCATATACTTCCCTTCCATTACCTGCCCGGCGCAGGTGGAGCTTAAAAAATGTTAAATAACAATGAGACAACTTTTATTCGTGATCTTGGTAATGGATTGATTTTACGCCGCTCCAGCCCAGCAGATGCAGAAAAACTTTTCCACTTCAACTCCATAATGCATGGTGAGGATGGCCCGGACGAAAGAATCGGGCAATGGGCTCGTGATCTTTTGGAGAAACCACACCCCACATTCGGAGTGAATGATTTCACAATCGTTGAAGAAAAAGCATCCGGAAAAATAATCTCATCACTAAACCATATCTCTCAAACCTGGACTTATGATGGTATCCCCTTCGGTGTGGGGCGACCAGAATTGGTCGGCACCCTGTTGGAATACCGTAACCAGGGATTGGTTCGGTTACAGTTTGAAGAAATCCATCGCTGGAGCACTGAACGCGGGGAATTACTGCAAGCAATCACCGGTATACCCTATTATTACCGGCTGTTTGGTTACGAAATGTGCGTCGACCTGGATGGAAGTCGCAGCGGGTTTGAGATGAACCTGCCCAAACTAAAGGATGAAACCGTCGGGGAACCTTATAAACTACGTCCCGCTCTCGCGAGTGACATTCCCTTCCTAAAAGAAGTCTACGACTACGCCTCGAAACGCAGTCTGCTATACGCAGTACGAGACGATGCACTCTGGCGTTTGGAAATATCCGGACGAAGTGAGCAAAATATCAATCGCCTGGTCTGGAATATAATTGAGCGTTCTGATAATGGTGAAGCTGTGGGCTTTATGGCTCACCCTTGGTTTGCCTGGGATATTACAGTTCCAATCCAGATGTTTGAATTAAAAGCCGGTGTTTCCTGGCTGGATGTCACCCCGAGTGTAGTACGGTGGATGTGGGACCTTGGGAAAACCGTTTGTGAAAGTGAAGGCAAGAGACGCTCAGCCTTCACTTTTGCACTGGCTGGCAGCCACCCTGTTTATGAGATCATGCGTGACAATCTGCCTCGTATTAGGAACCCCTATACATGGTACATCCGTGTCCCAGATTTACCTGCATTTATTCAACGTATCCGTCCAGTACTGGAAAGCAGGCTGGAAAATTCGCTGATGCCCGGTTACAGTGGTGAATTGAAATTAAATTTCTATCGCAGCGGGCTGCGACTGTTATTTGACCAGGGAAAACTAAAAATTGTGGACACTTGGCAACCAGATAGCCGCAATGAAGGGGACCTACGCTTTCCTAATCTGACCTTTTTCCAGCTGCTTTTCGGTCATCGTACGCTGGATGAACTAAATAAATCTTATGCCGATTGCTTTTGGCAAAAAGATGAAACTCGCATGCTCGCCAGTACGTTATTTCCTCGCAAAGCATCACAATTTTTAGGAATAGTTTAAAACTCAACATGAAAAAAATTGATGCATATAAACTTTACCTGGCCCTGATTTTTTTCAACTCCTTTTGCTTCACAATGATCTTCCTGGTGACTTCCTTATACGAGGTCACAATCGCTGGACTAAGTGGTTTACAACTCGTACTTGTCGGAACTACGGTGGAAGTCACCATCCTGCTCTTTGAAATCCCAACTGGGGTAGTGGCGGATGCTTATTCACGACGCCTTTCCATCATCATCGGTTATTTCATTATGGGATTGGGCTTCATTATCGAAGGCTCCTTCCCATCCTTTGCCCCCATCATTCTCGCTCAAATTTTTTGGGGCGTAGGCTTCACCTTCACCAGCGGCGCAACCCAGGCCTGGCTTTCGGATGAAGTTGGCGAAGCAGCCGCCAATCGCGCCTTTTTACATGCTAACCGCTATGAAATTGCAGGTTCTGCAGTCGGCATGCTGTTGGCGGTACCCCTGGGTAATATCGCAGTCAATCTACCCATTGTCGCCGGCGGATTGGCAGTATCCTCGATCGCATTCGGACTGGCACTTTTTATGCCTGAAACCGGCTTTCACCCGGTCCGAAACGAAAATCGCAACACATGGCAGCACATGGGAGATATTTTCAAGAAGGGGCTGAATACCGTACGCGCTCGTCCAACTCTGATGGCCATTCTAGGTGTTGGTCTGATTTACGGCTTGTATTCCGAAGGATGGGACCGTTTATGGGTAAAGTACCTTGTCGATAACTTTACCCTGCCCTCCATCTTTGGAATGAACACGGTCGCCTTCCTGGGTCTAGTTAATGCAGGTGGAATGCTATTATCCTTCTTTGCAACCCGCAGCGTTGAAAAACGTCTGGATGCCAATCATGCCCCCTCGGTCGCACGTGCAATGATGGCGATCACCGGCCTTCTAGCAGCCTCAATATTTCTATTTGCATTTTCTCCCTTACTGGCGATCAGCATCTGCGCCATTTGGCTGGTAGTTATTTCGCGCAGCATCATCGGCCCACTGTACGATGCCTGGGTTAACCAGCGTTTGGATTCAGATACTCGCGCCACTGTCATCTCCATGTCCGGACAGGTGGATGCGCTCGGTCAGATTGCCAGCGGGCCACTGGCAGGCGTTGTTAGTCTCTGGTCGATCAGGACTGCCATTACCTTCGCCAGCCTGCTGATCACACCGGCTCTGCCCCTGATTGCACGCGCGAACCGGTTACATTCAGATAACAATAAAGAGATAGATAACCACCCCAAAGGTTGATTATCTATCTCTTTATATTACACATGAGCAAAATATTACTTTTTGACCATTCTACTTTCAATTGCAGAGCGGATCTTATCCATCAATGCTTTATGCTTTTCTGGGTCAAAACGTGGTGCCTGTGCCCAGTCATAAAACCAGATCGGACCCTGGCGTAGTTCTTCAGGTTCAGCATCATAGCGGGGGATAATATGAGCATGCAAGGCTTTTTCGCTATTACCCAGAATTTCATAATTAATACGCGCCGCCCCACACACATCCAACAAGGCATCCCCAATCAAAGACATATCCCGCAGAAATATTTCACGCTCCGCCACTCGAAGAGCGTTCAAATCCGGCGGAACAGGGTCCGGCAGCAGCAAGCAGTAACCATTCAATATCTGAACATCACCAAAAACTGCCCAACCTGAATCCATCCGGCACAGAACAGTCGGGTTTTGACCTTTTCCTGCTGCTTCAACACGGGCATGAATGAGTGTCGTCATATTTCTCCTCGACTCACCAGCTAATTTTCAACCTAACCAGGATACCAGGTTACACGCGGGTCATCACTGGCACGTTGATAATCCCAAGCCCTGTCAATCATTTTTTTCATATCCACTGCCGGGCGCCAACCAAGCAGGAATTTTGCCTTGGCATTATCCAGCCAGGTGGAATGATAATATGTCGAAACCCCTACATAAGACAGCCCCCGGGTCTCCGCCAGGTATTGTGCCACCTGACCATAATCAACCGGTTCATCCATACAAATATTGAACGTCTGTTGTCGAGCTGCTGGATGACCCAAAGCCATCAAAAGCGCACTAACCAGATCATCGACATGCACAAAATTACGTTTTACAGGCTGTCCCTGTAGATCCAGCATAATCGGGATGGTTTGAGTACGCACATATTCTGCGGCCTGCTCTACCCCCACCAGGTCCATCCAACGTGGCCCCCCAAAAACATCTTCACCAAATGAAAGCTGGTACTTGAAGTCATCCTTATCCATAATCCAGGGCGCCCGCAAGCAACACCCATTCAAACCATATTGAACATAGTATTGTTCCAACATGGTTTCTTCCAAAACCTTGGAAAGTGCATAACAACCCGGGTAAGCACCATGCTTCTGTTGTTCAGTCACTGGAATGGGATGCGGGTACATAAAATGCCCAAGCGCTGCATCCCCTCCAACCAGTATAAATTGATTAAATGTTGGGCTAACTCTGCAAGTCTCCAAGAGCCAAAACAATCCTTTGACTGCCACATCCATTATTTCTTGCGGCGTTTCCTTACAAGTCGCCAGATGTAAAACATGTGTCACTCCCTCCAATGCCCTGGAGACAGTTTCGAGATCAGAAATTGAACCTTGAATAACCTCCAACCGGTCCCTTTCGGGCAGAAGACGGTTATGACACAGGCCACGAACAATAAAAGCATCATACTGCTCATCTTCCAACAATCGATCAATAAATTGCCGTCCGACCTTACCAGTTGCACCAGTTACCAGTATTCTTTTAACATCTGTCATATTTATTTTTCCTTCTTGATTTCATTCACCAATGAGATCCAGAAAGAATCCTTCTCCCCCGGGATAAAAGGAATATAGAGAGTCAAACGGTCAGCCAATCCGGCATAACGCTTCTTGATGACCTCCGCCAGTTCAACCGAATTTGCGGCCTGAGAACAAAATTCTGACAGCATATCATCACTGATCAAGGATGGCATCTCCGTCCATAGTCCGCGCGCCGCCAAACTGGATAATTTTTCACCCACATCCAACCACCCGTGATGCTCAAGCACTGGACGATAAGAAGGAGTGGAGGCATAAAAAGAGATCTGCTGCCTGCAAAATTCGCGTTCGCTCTCATTGGTCGCTGCGAAAATAGATGTAGACAGGGTCACATCCTGGATTGTACGATCATTTTTGGACACGCCATCCCTAATGGCTGGCAGCATTATTTCCTTCAGGTAAGAAGGTGTATGAAAAGGATGCACACTAAAACCATCACACATTTCACCCGCCAAACGTGCCAGGCCAGCATTAACCCCGGCTATATAAATTGGGATGGTTGGATGCTCAATTGGACCTGGATTAAAAAAAGGCGACATCAACGTGATTTTATAATATTCGCCTCTGTAATTTAAAGGTGTACCAGTCTGCCAGTTATCCCATAGCGAACGAATAACACAGATCTGCTCACGCAGCTTGCCCGTAACCGACGCAGGCCAATCCATCCCAAAACGTCGCTCAATATGCGCCTTTACTTGCGTGCCCAGTCCAAGGATAAACCTTCCATGGGATTGTGCAGCCAAGTCCCAGGCACTGTAAGCGATCGTTGTGGGAGAACGCCCAAAGGAAACAGCGATACCAGTACCGCTAAAAAGAGAGGAGGTATGCTCAGCAATCAACACATTCGGTAAGAATGGATCGTGTTGGGTTTCCTGGGTCCATAAGGCCGCAAATCCCACAGACTCGGCAGAGGTAGCAATAGCAGCCACTTCGGAAAGATGAGTCGGAGGTAAACCAGCATCCAGTTTCATGACGCACTCCTTGGTTCGAAAACTCAACGGGCAGATATAAAACCCGAGGAAAAGTACACCGGGGTTTATTCAGACAACAGGTAAGCTGAAATCCAATTTGTAGTGGCTATCAGGGCATCAGTATGCGTGCGTTCATAGTTGTGTGAAGCGTCCACACCCGGACCAATCAAAGCCACAGCGACATCACCACCTGCACGCCAAAAAGCTTCACCATCCGAGCCATAATAGGGATAAATATCGGTCTTGAACGGGATGGCATTTTTCTCTGCGAGTAAACGCATTTTTTGGCTCAAACCGTGGTGATAGGGACCACCACTATCCTTTACACACAGGGTGGTATTGTATTCGTCTGAAGTCTGTCCTTCACCAATGGCTGCCATATCCACCGTCAGTAATTCATGCACATAATGCGGGATGCCTGCCGATGCACCGTGCCCAACTTCCTCATAGTTACTGAAATGGAAATAGACACTTTGTAATGGTTGCAGCCCGGCATCAGATAGAGCCTTAATGGATGCCACAATTGTAGCCACACAAGCTTTATCATCCAAGAAGCGCGAACGCACAAAACCCTCTGTAACTTCCACTCGTGGATCAAAACTGACAAAATCACCCACCTGAATCCCCAGGTTAAGTACCTCTGCTGCCGAAGTGGCACGCGCATCCAGCCGGACCTCCATATTGTCTTCGGTACGCTTGGTTTCATTAACCAGATTGCCATGCACATGCGAGGATGCCTTATCAAACATATAGGAACCACGCACCTTACCGCCTGCATTAGTAAAAACCCAGCAGCTCTCAGTTTCGACTCCATTCAGGAGCAATCCACCAATACGGGAGAGTTTCAAACGTCCATTGGGTTTGATTTCCTTGACCATCGCACCCAGTGTATCCACGTGAGCCGTCAGTGCACGCGGAGCATCAGACTTCTTCCCCTCCCAACGCGCAACAAGAGCACCCTTGCGCGTATGCGTTAAAGTCAAGTGTGGAAAAGCTCGCAATGTTTGTTCTGTAAAACCAATGGCTGCATCTGTATAACCAGTTGGAGATGGAATATTGAGTAGATCGACTAAAAATTTGATCATGAATTTTGTGTCAATTACTGGCAGAGACATTTTACTTACTCCCAATCATGCAAGATGGTTAAATTTTTTGAAATTTTTATTAAACAGGCAAACTTTCAAAACTACTGATTTTCTCCCGCCACAAAACAGGAATCGGTATGGTCTGATGACGGTGATAATCAAATGTCACCAGAACTGTTGATCCACGGGCTAGTTCCATACCAGTCCCTGTCTCCAACATCAGATACTCCATCGTAAGCGACTTGTTACCCAGGCGGGTAACCCCAACCTGAACATGTACATCCATTCCATACAATACCGGTGCCAGAAAAGTTATATGTGCATCTGCCAAAATAATTCCTACGTCCATAAATGAATTCGTTTTATCAAATAGTCCCAGGCTGACCAGGTAGTTAATGCGTGCCTGCTCAAAAAACGTTAAGAAGTTGGCATTATTGACGTGCCCTTGTGGGTCAAGATCGCCATAGCGCACATCGATGGGGGAGGAAAAAAGATAAGATGGCATGATTTGATTATAAATCGTAAAGGCTGAAACAAACCCCTTTGGAATACTTCATTTTTTTCTACGACTCAATTTTGAGCAGTTTTCTAAAAAGCGTAACGTTTTCGGATATATTACGTCTTATTTATCAAGATGACCAACATACGCATGGGAACTTTCACAATGTCAAACACCGCAACCTTGGACCAGCAAACCTTGATTGACCTATATGATAGCCATAGTCCGGGCATCTTCCGCTATGCCTGTCGCTTGCTCAATGATTCACATCTGGCTGAAGATTGTGTCTCAGAAACATTCAGCCGATTTTTAATCTTGGTGCAAAGTGGAAAACAACCCGAATTGGTCAAGGCTTATCTGTATCGTGCAGCTCACAACTGGGTCATTGATCACTACCGGCATCAACCTTATCCAAATTTACCTCTCGAGGCTGAATTTCACTCAGATCCAGATGCCAACCCTCTCCAACAGGTGATTAAGCGAATGGATGCTCAACAGGTACAGGCTGCACTGGGACGCTTACCCTCGGAACAACGACAGGTCATAGAGTTGCGGTTTGTGGAAGATTGGTCACATAATGACGTGGCAGAAGCACTTGGAAAAACAATCGAGGCTACACGTGCCCTGCAGCACCGAGCCATCAATACCCTCCGTCAAATGTTGGCAGATGGATATCAAGAAGGTAATTAAAATGATAAAAAACAAAAATAACGATGAAATTGATCCGCTATTGAATAAAATGCTGCAAAACTACGCACAGGCAGCACCCCAGCGCGACCCTCTTGCAGAGAAGGGCGCACGGGAAAAATATATTCAAAAAGTTCAGCTATTTTTGGAAAACCAAAACTCATCAACCAATCCATCAATCTCGGGCAACCAAATCACCCAGCAAATTTGGATTTCTACACTCAATCAGTTAAAGGAGAATTTTATTATGAAACTCAACCAACCTGCTCGTAGCGCACTTACCCTTATCCTTGTTTTGGTTATCTTTCTTTTTGGTGGTAGCGGAATTACAGCTTATGCTTCCGGAAATTCATTACCAGGTGACGCACTTTATCCTGTGAAAATCTCCCTTGAAAGTGCTCGCGCCAGTCTGGCAAGTGACCAGGCAGATCAGGCTCGTATATATTTCAGTTTTGCGGGACAGCGCTTGGAAGAAATAAAAACGCTACTGGAAACTGGACAAACATCCAACATCGTCAATACTGGTAATTTGTTTAAAACTAATATCGAAAAAGCCCTGGATGTTATAAATAATTTATCCAAGACTGATCCGACCAAAGCGGCAGCCCTGCGAATCGAAGCTACTTCCACCCTGACCAACTATGACAATACTTTGAAAACTCTGCTAGCTTCTGCTCCTTCAGATATTGAGGAAACCATTAAAACTGCTATAGATGCATCCCAGCCCACCCTGCTTTCTGAAAACGAGAATAACAACACCAACGAGCAGAACAATGATAATGGCAACTTGAACAACAACGACAACACTGACGACAAGAGCAATGATAATGCCAATCTGAACAGCAATGACAATACCAACGATCAGAGCAATGATAATGGCAACTTGAACAGCAACGACAACACTGACGACAAGAGCAATGATAATGCCAATCTGAACAGCAATGACAATACCGACGATCAGAGCAATGATAATGCCAATCTGAACAGCAATGACAACAGCGACGACCAGAGCAATGATAATGCCAATCTGAACAGCAATGACAACAGCGACGATCAGAGCAATGATAATGCCAACAATAACAACACTAACAATAATGACAATGCTAACCGTAATGATAATAATGACAGTAGCAAAAGTAACAATAACAATAACAGCAATAACCACGATAACAACAAAAATGATAATTCAAACAAAAACGGTAATAACTAATTAGAGAAAACCACCAAACAAATATGGATCGTCCGGTACAATTCCAGACGATCCATATTTTCTACTTAAAGATGGAATTGTCCAATGAAAAATCGTATCAACCTGTCACCGATCATTATCTTCGCCATATTTTTTATGGTAATGACACTCATACAATTTTCCACGGTGGATCTGCCAGATAACGATGGCTTTTACCATATCAAAATGGCCTGGCTAATGCGCACAGAGGGGCTTAAACCAAATTTTTCCTGGCTCCCATTGACCATCCTCAATCCACGCGAATTTTATGATCACCATTTTCTTTTTCACGTTGCTTTAATCCCTTTTACTTTTGGTGACCTGGTACTGGGTGCAAAATGGGCAGCGATATTTTTTGCCAGCCTTGCGTTTCTGGCAGTCTGGTATTTATTTGAACGACAAAAAATAAACTATTCCTGGTTGTGGTCCCTGGCAATTTTGGGGATATCGGAAGCATTTATTTACCGCATGAGCATACCCAGAGCTCAATCCCTTTCGTTGGGGGTTCTGGCACTTGGGCTATCCTGGATGTTGGATGGTAAATATTTCAGATTATTGCTTTTGAGTTTTCTATATGTCTGGTTATATGACGCATTCCCCCTAATAATGGCACTGGCTGTTTTATATGTCGTTGCAGCAGTTATCTGCGAACAACGATTGGATCTTCGTCCAATAATTTACGTTGGGCTTGGTCTATTATTGGGTATGCTAGTCAACCCTTACTTCCCCTTCAATATTATTTTTGCCTACCGACACTTGTTTCCTAAGTTAATAGACGCAACAGCCATTAGCGTAGGAAATGAGTGGTACCCATATTCAACCGGACAATTACTAAGTAATTCATTTCCATCTTTAATTTTCTTTTGCAGTGGAATATTTGCAGTGGGTTATTCCGGACGAAAAATGGATTTACGCACAACCTTAAGCCTTCTCAGTTGTCTGCTATTTGGGGCTATGCTTATGCAGGCACGCCGCTTTGTGGAATATTTTCCACCCTTCGTGTTAATTTTTTCCACTTTTGCATGGCAACCAATCCTTCAAAACCTTCCTTCAAAATACAGCCACCCAACAGGGCTGGAGGAAAACAACCAACACCACTCCTGGTCAATCTTTTTCAAAGAATTAATAAAGTCACCGGTTCAGCAGCTACCCGCCTTTCCAATTAAAAACTTGCGCTTGTTATCATTTTTATGCTTATTTCTCGTCATACTGACAGGAATCAGCATAACCATACCGTTGGCGCAGAAGAGCATCCGTGATTCGAAATCACATCAACTATATGCTGGTGCGTCCGCATGGTTGGAACAAAATACCCCTTCCGATGCCCGCGTTTTTCAGACAGATTGGGATGACTTTCCACGCTTATTTTTTTTCAATACCCATAATACGTATATTGTTGGGTTGGACCCCACCTATCTACAGCTCTCCAATCCCGATCTGTATGCTCTCTGGGAAAAAATCACCCAGGGTGAAGTTAAAAATCTTTCAGTAGTTATCCCTCAAAATTTTGGAGCAAACTATATTCATACCGATTTAAATCATAAAAACTTTATCGATCTGGCACGTAAAGATACTGGTCTACGGGAAGTTTTTCACGATAACGATGCAATAATTTTTGAAGTCATCCCCAAATAATACAACACCATCCACTAAACTATTTAATATCAGGAAAATATTTTTCCCAAGCTGGCACAGGCCGTGAGCAAATTCATTTCCATGATAGAATAAATGTGCTATGCGCTATTTTCAATCCTTGATTTCCCCAGGTGGACAGCCAGATGAAACCCATCCGCGCTTCTGACATTGGATCATACCTTTACTGTCACCGTGCCTGGTGGTATCGCATTCATGGGCAGGAATCCATTAATCAAACTGAAATGATTTCAGGAACTGAGCTGCATAGAAGACACGGACGCCAGGTTCTGACTGCTGGAATGCTGCGGATTTTCGGATTTATCTTACTATTGGTGGCCTGCGTCATGTTAACAGCCTTCAGTTTGATTAACTTTCTGGGCTCCTGATGTTCATCTTTTATGCAGCGCTTATCCTCGTTTTTATTGCCATCCTCCTGTTCTGGCAATCTGGACGAACTCAGAAAACCAGTGGACTGCCAGGCGGACGTGTTATTTACACAGATACCCAAGCCTGGGGAAACAAAGTTGAAAAACCATTATACGCCGGTGATCTTGGCCTGACGGGAAAACCTGATTACCTTGTTGAGAAAAAAGGTTACATTATTCCAGTCGAAGTGAAATCCGGAAATGCCCCCGAGGCGCCTTACGATGGTCATATATATCAACTGGCTGCCTACTGCCTGTTAGTGGAAAAATGTCTTGGTTCCCGGCCACCCTATGGCATCCTACACTATGAAAACCACGATTTTGCTGTAGATTACACTCCCGAGCTTGAAAATGCCCTTCTTGATATCCTGGCCGATATGCGCCGGGACGAAAACCGTGGCTCAGTCCACCGCTCACATGAAACTGGAGCACGCTGCAGCAGATGCGGTTTTCGAAATACCTGCGATGAACAAATCTAAAACATCATACTTGGCAGATAAATATAATTACCATCTCAATTTTAGTATTACAAATTAATAATCGCACTTAACGATTTATAATTTACTCATGACGCCCTCCATTATCCCCAGTCGCATTGTGATTACAGGCCATCCCAAACTGATTGATTCTCTGGAAGAAGCCAGGAATATTTCTGCTTATCTCAAAGAAAAAGGGCTGGACAGCCCTCACGGATCCCTTTACGATGAAAAACTGCGCAAGCGTGTGCATGCCGGAGAATTTGACATGCTCATCGCCGTAGGAGGAGATGGCACCATGCTGCGGGCAGGCCATTTATGTGCCCCACATAACATCCCGGTCATGGGGATTAACAAGGGTCGCTTGGGATTCTTATTCCAGGTGGATAATGGTGGGTGGCAAAAAATGATTGACCACCTGCTTTTGGGAGAATTCTGGATAGAAAAGCGAATGATGCTGCGCGCAGAACACGTTCGCTCAGGTGAAATCCTTGGATCCTGGCTGGCTCTTAATGATGCTGTCGTCAGTCGTGGGCAGTACTTGCGTCCAATCCATATCAAAGCCAGCGTGGATGACCAATACCTGACCACCTACGTTGCTGATGGACTGATTGCATCTACCGCCACTGGTTCCACCGCATACGCACTGGCCTCCGGTGGTCCCATCCTACCTCCAGAACTTCGCAATATCCTCCTTATCCCAATTGCCCCACACCTCTCTGTTGACCGCGCAGTGGTTCTTTCCGAAGGATCCACCGTCAGCATGACGGTTCTGAGTGAAAACTCGGTAATGAGTGTGGATGGTCAGATTCCGATCGGGCTGGCAGAGGAAGACCGGGTGGATGTTCGCGCAGGTGAAGACACTGCTAAATTTATTCGTTTCGGAGATCCAGGCTATTTCTATCGAAACCTGACAAACCACATGAACCAAAACGCTACCATAGGACTACCGCGATGACCGAAAACCTCAAACTCACTTATTGCGCCAATCACCCCACGGTGGAAACCATGCTGCGCTGCAGCCGCTGTAACAAACTGATCTGCCCCAAATGCGCAATAAAATCGCCGGTTGGCTATCGCTGTCCAGAATGTGTCAAAAGCCAGCAGAAAATCTTTGATACCGCCATTATTTGGGATTACCCACTTGGAATGATAGTTGCTGGCATTCTTTCAGTAATTGCCAGTTTTCTCATCAGCCTGATCGGCATGATCGGTTTCTTTGGCTGGTTCCTGGTGATTGCCGCTGCACCAACAGCAGGTATGGTCATCGCTGAAGGTACACGTTTCGTAATCCATCGCCACCGGTCACGTTCGCTCTTCATTGCCATTACTGTTGCCGTTGGACTGGGTGCGCTGCCCATGCTTTTGATCAACCTGATCTCATTCAATATATTTGCGATTGCCTTTCAGGCAATTTACCTGGTCACAGCCATCCCAGCTGTATACACCCGTCTTTCCGGGATCCAATTATTTAAATAACCCATGCTAACCGAAATTCGCATCGACAACTTTGCAATCATTGATAAACTCGAGCTCGAGTTTTCCTCCGGACTGATCATCTTTACCGGTGAAACTGGCGCGGGTAAATCCATCATTATGGATGCGCTTGAGATGCTCTTGGGTGGACGAGCTGATGCAACTGTTCTGCGCGCAGATGCAGAACGCGCCAGCGTGGAAGGCGTTTTCAAACTATCCGCCGCCAACCGGGAAGTCGTTAATGAAATTCTCAAGCGCGAAGACCTGTTAGATGACGAAAATTACATAACCCTGGCACGCGAAGTTCGCCGTGAAGGTCGTTCTACCCCCAGGATCAATGGACGCACCGTTAATGTGACCTTGCTCAAGGAAATTGGTAAGTATCTGGTGGATATTCACGGCCAGACCGAGCACCTCTCCATCTTGGATCCACGCACACATCTGGGACTGCTGGATCGATTTGCAAACACAGATGCCCTCCTGGGTACATACAGGCAAACCTACACTTCACTTCAGGTTATTCGCCGTGAACTAAATTCCCTCAGAGCTGCCCAGGCTGACTCAAAGCGACGTATTGAAATGCTGGCTTTTCAAGTCGAAGAGATTGAAACCGCCCGATTAAAACCTGGCGAGGAAGAAGACCTCCGCTTAGAACGCGAGCGTCTGGCAAATGCTGAATTATTGGCTACAAATGCCCAGGAAGCATTACAGTTACTCGATGAAGGCTCAGCCGAAACACCAGCCGTGACAGATCAACTAGGTAGAGCAGTAACCGCGCTGGTAGCTATGGCACGTGTAGATACGAAAAAAAGCGAGCTTTCCAGCCGGGCAGAAGCCTTACTGGAAAATGTGGCTGATATCTCACACGAACTGCGCGACTACCTGGAAACCATCGAATTTAACTCCCGACGCCTGGAAGAAGTGGAAGAACGAGTGGACCTATTGCGCAGATTGTTACGCAAATATGGCGGTACCATCGAAGCAGTGATCACATTTGGTGCAAAAGCTCGTTCGGACCTGGAAACCATCAGCAGCGCCAGTGAAAAAATTGCTGAGCTGGAAAATAAGGAAGCGATTTTACTGAAAGAATTGGCCGAACATGCCCTGAACCTTTCAGAAAAGCGTAAAACCACAGCAATCGAACTTTCCAAGAGTATAGAAACTGAACTGGATGACCTCAAAATGGCTTCCGCCCACTTTGGAGTAGACTTCCAGACCAAAGCAGACTCGAACGGACTGCCTTTGAGCAAAGATTCACGGGTAGCTTTCGATGCCACCGGCTTCGACCGGATCGAATTTCTGGTGGCACCCAACCCGGGCGAAGGGCTCAAACCACTCGCGAAAATCGCATCCGGGGGTGAAACCTCACGCCTCATGCTGGCTTTAAAAAATACGCTGGCACGGGCTGACCAAATCCCCAGTCTGGTTTTCGATGAAATCGATCAAGGCATAGGTGGTCGCGTGGGTGGAGTGGTTGGACAAAAATTATGGAATCTGGGTCGTGCCCACCAGGTATTGTGCATCACGCATTTACCACAACTCGCAGCTTTTGGTGATCAACATTTCCGTGTCCAAAAAGTCGTCACGAACAGCCGCACTACATCTCAGGTTGTAAAACTGGATGGAGACGAACGTTTATTGGAATTGGCTCAGATGCTAGGTGAAGTTACCGAAGGTACACTGCGCTCAGCACATGAAATCCTGCAATCCGCGCAGGCCAACCGCAAAAGCAGCTAATTCTTTGGATGCGTCCCGAAATTCTTTCTAAAATGTCGCAGGGTGAATGTCTAAATTTTATACCCCATCACCAACGCCAATAGATTCGCAGCGTGTTGTATAATGAGATTATTATGAGACATTTTCTATTCCTTACCGCCTTTTTTATAACCCTATCAATACTGGCAAACACAGCAATTAAAGTACAGGCTTCCACCGATCTTCAAACCTTTGTAACACCTACTCCAGGGCCGGATGGCCGTATCATTTATGTCGTGCAGGAAGGTCAAAACTGCTCGATGATTTCCACACTCACCGGCGTTCCACTCAGCCAGTTGCGATCACTCAACCGGTTGGATGATGCCTGTACATTACAGGTTGGACAAGCATTATTGATCGGCATGAGCCAATCCGTTGGACCCACCACCACTGCTGAAACTGCTCCACCTACACCTACTTTGGTGGTAGCCACACCAACACCCGGCCAACCGGATGCCACAGTCTGTGTTCTGCTATATGAAGATACAAATGGTGATGCGCTTCATCAAGATACAGAAAACACAATTGCCAATGGCGCTGTCAGTGTCACAGGGACATCTGGTCAATATTCAAAAACAACCAATACCACCTCAAGCATCGACCCGGTCTGTTTTGACAAAATTTTTGAAGGCACCTATAACATCTCAGTGGCTGCTCCAGAAGGCTACAATCCAACCACCCAGCTAAATTACACTCTGGATATTAAATCCGGTGAACAAATATATGTGGATTTTGGAGCCCAGATTGCTGGTCAGACCAAGCCTCAGGATCCAACCAATACTCCTGGTACCACCAATCTGCTTGGAATCGCAGGAGGCATACTGGTGCTGACTGCCATTGGTTTGGGCCTATATGCCTGGCTGGTTTATGGACGCAGACCTAATTACGGGCTTAATAAAACATCGGATAAATAATTACAACCCAAGGATACATATCGGGGGCGCTAATATTAGCGTCCCCTTTTGTTTACCTCTTTTCCAACCAAGGTTTTGCTATAATCTCTTTATGAACCCTGCCACCGCCCAACACCTGATCGAGATTAATCACAAGTTCTACACCAATTTTGGAGAACAGTTTTCTGCTACCAGGCAGCGTATACAACCTGGCGTACGCCAGATCATGTCGCAACTTTCTGGGACAGAACATATTCTGGATCTCGGTTGTGGGAATGGCGAATTTGCCCGCACCCTGGCGCATGTTGGTTTCCAGGGTTCTTATACGGGATTGGATTTCAGTTTACCGCTACTAAACGCAGCAAGTTTGCAATCCGGGTCCTTTTCAGTTCGTTTCTTCGCAGCAGATTTAACCGGCCCTGCCTGGCATAATTTTCTGGGAAACACCCAATATTCATTGATCACAGCTTTTGCTTTTCTTCATCATGTCCCCGATGTAAATCTGCGCCAGTCAATCCTTCAAAAAATTCAGCTTCTGCTAGAACCCAAAGGAAAGTTCATTCATTCAAATTGGCAGTTCTTAAACAGCGAAAAACTTAAACGACGTATTCAACCCTGGGAAACAATTAACTTGTCAGCCACAGATGTAGATGAGAACGACTACCTGCTTGATTGGCGCAGTGGCGGTTCAGGGCTGCGCTATGCACATCACTTCTCAACACAAGAACTTGAAACACTGGCACATAGAACTGGTTTCCAGGTGAAGGAAACGTTCTGCTCAGACGGAGAAAACAATCGCCTGGGTTTATACCAGATATGGGAGCATTATGAAAACAAAGGATGAAATCGTTCGAAATTGGTTACCTCGCTATACAGGTCGAGAGTTAGGGGAATTTGGTCAATACATATTACTGACAAATTTTGGCAAATATGTACAAACCTTTGCAGATTGGAACAATGTAGGCGTTCGCGGTTTGGATAAACCCATGCCAAATGCCAACGCTGGGCGCATTACCATCATCAACTTCGGAATGGGCAGTGCCAATGCCGCCACTATAATGGACCTACTGGGCGCTATTCAACCCAAAGCCGTTCTATTCCTGGGTAAGTGCGGCGGCTTAAAAGCTAAAAACAAAATCGGAGATTTGATATTACCGATCGCTGCCATTCGCGGTGAAGGCACATCTAACGACTATTTCCCCCCCGAAGTACCCTCCCTTCCGGCCTTCAGCTTGCAAAAAGCCGTTTCCACCGCCATTCGAAACCACGGTAGAGATTATTGGACTGGAACTGTTTACACTACCAACCGGCGTGTTTGGGAACACGATAACGAATTTAAAGACTATTTACGGCGCATTAGAGCCATGGCAGTCGACATGGAAACTGCAACAATTCTAAGTACGGGCTTTTTCAATGACATTCCCACAGCCGCCCTACTGCTGGTGTCAGATCAACCCATGACCCCTGAAGGCGTTAAAACCGCCGAAAGTGACGAAAGGGTTAACAACGATTTTGTGGATGAGCATTTACGGATCGGGGTCGATGCCCTGCGCGAACTGATCGATAATGGGCTCACCATCCAACACTTACGTTATGAGTTTGAATAAAATTCTGGTCAGAAAATGATGGAAACCCTTAAACTTTTCCTCAAGCGCTGGTGGATTATTCTGGTGTTTTTATTGGTTATTCCCGTTTACTCACTGATAGCAATTAATAACGAGCACAATGTCGACTATGTCAATAACGGTTTTTTTACGTTCTGGCTTGCGGGACACATGCAGTGGACTGGTGAGCAACCTTATTCGACTACAGATTGGGTAAACGGTCATCATTCTAATGGCGCTACCTGGATCCCTAATAAGATTTTCCCTTACCCTTTACCACTGGCGATCCTGACCGCACCGTTGGGATTACTGTCCATCGATCAGGCCTATATCGTTTGGGATACCCTAGCTCAGGCATTGATTGCAATCTGCATCCTCTGGCTCGCAACCCACTGGGATGGGCTAAACCGGCAATTGTATGTAATCTTCGTCCTGGTTGCAGCCATCCTAAATGGAAACGTTTTCCTTGGGCTCTTGACCGGCACCATCGCAGCTCTTTTTTTAGTTTTCCTGACCCTCGGGCTCTACTTTCTGGAAACCCGCCAGTTTTTTCTGGCGGGTTTCATGCTTGCCGGTTTGGCACTTAAACCCCCGCTGCTCACCGTTGTTGCCATGCTTGGTATCTGGCTGCTTTTCCAGCGCAACTGGAAAACCTTGTTAGGGCTGGTACTCGGCGGTATCGGATTGCTAATTATCGGATTGATACAAGATCTTAACTGGTTGGTTAAATTCAACAACGCAAGCTCAAATTTACTTAATATGCGACTTGGTAACCAACCAACCATCTTTAGTTATACCCGTCTAGCCTGTTCCGGAAACTTAAATTGCGCACTGGGCTTATACGGTCTGATTGCATTAGCATTGGTGGGATTATATACATGCTGGCTCTGGAAAAAACACGATGAACTCAGCCCATTGATGGCTTTTAGCGCTGCCATCCCGATCGGAGTTCTGTTACCACCTTATCTTTGGTCTTATGATTATGTCCTACTAATAATTCCAATTTGTTACATCAGCTTTGACTTAATTCGCAGATGGGAGAGTTATCTTCAGGCTACTATTTTCTTATTGTTGCTGGATGTCATCTCCATTGCCGGACTGATCATGTTCTGGATGAACCCTGAAAGCAACGCCCTCACCATTCAACGTGATATGTGGAGTATCTGGGTGGCTTTGCTGGTATTACTGATGAGCTGGACGATGATCTTTCTTTCTAATAAAAAAAACATCCCAGAAAACGCTACCGATTCATCACCAATTACCGCAAATTTATGACGTATGTAATCCGGGCAAAATAAATATCATAAGTTAATGCAAGGATTTCCGAATAAATATCATTACTCTCCTACCCTTTACATGCTGGTAGTTTAATGTATTATTGTGGCGTTGGCGTTTTCCTTGGTTTTTTCGAAATCGGGGGGGACGCTGATAATATTTAACCATCATGAAAGGAAGTTTTATGAATGTACGATCAGCCGAGCTCATATCTGTCGCCTAAAATCCAGGCCTACCCGAAAGCCAATGGCAATGGAAACGGTATTTTCGCCCAACAGGTTCTAAAAAAGGGTGAACTCCTAGCCGTTTTCGGGGGTGTCGTTTATCAATGGGACACCTTCATCCACCTTCCCGAACGAGAACGCAGTTTATGCATTCAGGTAGAAGATAACCTCTTCCTGGTACCGCGTCCAATTGGGAACGGAGATTACGTTAACCACTGCTGTAATCCCAATGCAGGACTTTCGGGGCAGATTGCACTCGTAGCCATGCGAGACATTCAACCCGGCGAAGAAATATGCTTTGATTATGCCATGAGCGATACCGCCGCTTACGACGAATTTGAGTGCTCTTGTGGCGCTCCAAACTGCCGACGCAGTGTTACAGGTAGCGATTGGCAACTACCAGAAATCCAAAAGCGCTATGCCGGATACTTCGCCCCACATGTACAGCGCAAGATTGATGCCCAACACAGCGCTGAACGCGCTGCCCACCGTCCAGACAAATACCGCTACAGTGGCATCAACACCACGCCTAATGTGCTTTACGAATAAATTATTACCTAAATACAAAACCCCCATTTCAAGAGAGATGGGGGTTTTGTATTTAGGTAATAACGGCTAAGACAACTCCTGCTCAGGGAGCACTGTTTGAGAAATATAGCTGCCCACCAATAAAAATAAACAACACCTTGTTTGGGCTGAATGCCATTGCTGTGGCAGACACCCCCTTTGGCAATGGGTTAGCCTTCCCAGCAGTAGCAAGTATCTGATTCTGCAGTTCGAGCGCACGCGGACTGAAACGAAAAATTGACTGTGTGAAAGGTTCCAAAAGCGCAACGGATGGATCCGGCGGAGTGGTGAAGAAAATCTGCGAAAAAATTCCATCATTCAACTTCATGCCACCCTGATAACCAGGACGAGTATCAATGTAAAGTGCGGGATCAGAGCAGCGTGTTGGAGACGTATCAATCCGACTTAATGTACAAATGGTCATGTGACCATCCTGGTACAGGATATATAAATCATCCACATTGACCGCGATGCCAATCGCCTGTTCCAGCATGACCGGAACCTGGGTTCCAAAGAAAAATTTTGGCTCTCCAAATACCATCTGGTCATCGCCACCATACATCCAAACCGCATGAGCCGCTGCATCCAATACATACAGTTTGTAATTATCATAAGATATGGATGTAATACCCTGCCACCCAGTTCCTGGCGCTTTTAACACTGCCGCATGGGGTTCCTGATCTGGCACGCAATAAAGGATTTTACCTGCCGCATCAATACCCACTACTGTTATATCTGTCATGCTGGAGCGGGGTAATGCAAATATGTCTTTCAATTGATCAACCTGTACACCATCATAAATTCCAGGTCTACATTGGAATTTGTTGTCAAGGTCGAAATTTCGACCATTAAAAACACCCCTCAAAACTGATCCAGTAGGTAAGTCCAACATATAAATATCGGTTTCTGAAGCCGACATTCGCATGATCTGAACGCTCTTGCCAAATGGTGTTGCAAAAGCTGGCGAATAATCCATGCGTACAACTTTATTCAGATTATCAAGTGCAGTCTGAGCTTGCTGTCGCAATGCTTGTGATTCAGGGTTAGGCTTACTGAGATAAAGGTCTGCCTTATCCAGCCAATCCAAAGTGGTATGCCACTCTACACGTAGAGCTGTAGGCACAGTCTCGGATTGCGCTTGTATAGCAGACTCTTGAGCGCGTGAATAATAGGTTTTAAATTGGGCATCATAACCCAATTGATAATAAACAATCCTCGCCATAACCAGGAATATTATAGGAATAGCTACCGCCAGGAACAAAGCCCAATTTCGTGAAACAGATTGTCCAGGATACTCTTGCTCATCAACGTCCGGAAGAAGCCGGACAACGGCCTTTTGAATCAGACCCTGTGATTTCTGAACCAAAACCCGCCCATTCTGGATGGATTGCGCCATATGCAAAGCTGCATTTCGCACAACTTGCAGACTCTGAGCACGCACTTCAGGCTTGATCACAATTTTTGGGGCAAGCATCCGCCTTGGAGCAGGAGTTTTTAGCCGGGATTCCACCAGCTCAGATTGTTCATCCGGCTCAATAGTAACAACCACACTATCTTCTGCATGGTTCTGCCCATCATTACCCGGCTCGACAGTGACCGCGTTTGTTATCAGATCATTTTGGGGTTCGTCGCTGACCGGCTGAACAGACCCAACTGAATCCGTCTTTTTGCCTTGCATAGCAACTGCGTCAGACGAACCCAGCTTAAAAATAGGCTCCAGATCATCCATAATAGAAACAGATCCAACCTGCGCGCCCGGTACAGGATCAAGAGAAGGGACAATCGTGCTGACTGCAATAACTGGGCTGTCCTGCACCGCATTAAGCATAGTCAGTACGCCGCGTCCATCCGCAGCTTGGACTAGCATGGCGCTAACGTTTGTATCTGCTATCGCCAATAAACGCCGCCGGGTAGTCTCCAACGATGAAGATCCACGGGTATCATTAATAGATTTATCCCAATTGGGTGGTAGGGAAGCACATAATAAAAGACGATCGGCAGAGGAAACCGTAATTTGCGAAAAATACATGCGAGCTGTCTGGCCTAGTCCAAGACCTTTACCCGCAAGTTGCGGATCATAAAGGTGACGCACTTCACTCGAAAGGTGGTAAACATGGGTCGGTCCCGCCTGAACAATATACAACAAGTTTCCACGCAAATTACCAAGAACAAGGGCACCAATAGTATAAAGCCCCTTACCGGTCGATTTCATATTACGCTCAACCAGATAATTATTCAACGACTCAACAGCTGTTTTTAATGCAAAAGTCAGCGATCCCGAAGTACTGTAAAAGGTTTCCGATACTTGGGCTACGATTTGGTCGTATTCGCTGGTGGAATAACCGACATTACCCCCCAATGTCATATATACCAGGAGGCGATCCTGGTCACGCCCGCGTGCAGTTTTTTTGGGTGGGTTTTGAGCCAGGAAGCCTGGCAATAGAGACAGTTCCTGACCATTGATACGATAAATACTGAGGAATGACAGATCAAAAGCGTTCATATAAGTATCTAACATTATACTGGTAAAATCTTTTCAGGAAACAAACATATGGAACTAAACTTACACACAACATTTGATACACTGGAACCCTTGGCAACCTCATGGAACGAACTCGTCAAAAATGGCGTGACGGATGTGCCATTTTTACGTTACGAATACTTACACACCTGGTGGAACACACTTGGCGGTGGAGAATGGCAGCAAGATGCGCAACTGGCAGTTATTACAGCCTTTGAAGATGGTCAGCTGATCGGTATTGCCCCCCTATTTCTTGGTACAAACCGCGACACACAATCTGCGTTATTACTGTTGGGCAGTATTGAAATTTCCGATTATTTGGATGTAATCGTCCGTCCGGAACATCACGAATCCTTCATCACCCACCTGCTGGATTGGTTGAAAACCAGTTATTCCCACCCCTGGCAGGTCCTGGATTGGTACAATCTGCCAGATACGTCTCCGACACTTGCCGCCTTAAAAAATTACGCTGCAAACCATGCTCTCGAATACGATGAATGCATCTACCAACCCAGCCCTTTTGTTCCATTACCCGGTGATTTTGATACTTACTTGCATGGGATAGAAAAAAAACAACGGCACGAAATTCGACGGAAAATTCGTCGTGCCGAAGAAAGCGGACGAAACGTACACTGGTATATCGTTGATGACGAAAGTAAACTGCCAGATGAGATGAACGCATTTCTGGAGTTAATGGCGCATGACCCGCACAAAGCGGCATTCCTGACCAACAGTATGCGCACTCAAATGATGCAGAGTGCGATGGATGCCTTTAAAGCAGGCTATCTACAATTAGCTTTTCTGGATGTAGATGGTGAAAAAGCCTGTGCGTACCTGAATTTTGATTATGCCAATAAAGTTTGGGTCTATAACTCCGGTTTGGACAGGCGCTTTATGGATCTATCCGTGGGGTGGGTGTTGTTGGGTTATCTACTTCAGTGGGCCAATGAAAATAAACGCGCTGAATTTGATTTTTTACGCGGAGACGAAGATTACAAATTCAAATTCGGCGGCCAAAAAAGGCATGTAATGCGCGTGAAAATCAGCAAATAGTATCCCTTACCACCACATAAAAAAATCCACTCCGTTAATCAGAGTGGATTTTTTTACTCTTTCGATCTGGTTTTCTATTGACCACGACAAAGTTTTTCTTCCATAAGCGTCTGGATTTGCGGAGTAAAAACATACCCAAGGTTCTGCATTTTGGTCATCGTATTGCATGCCTGTATTCTTACAAAAGGGGAACTATCAATTTTTACAGCAACCGATTTAAACGCTTGTTCATCACCCTGGACGGCATATGCTTGCAAAAATGGAGCCCACTCCAACCGATCGACGGGATGCATATTTTGATGATTTACTTCATCCCCCAATTTCAGAATTTGAGCCCAATCCTGCTTTTGTAATGCCAATTCTGCTTTTTGATAATAAAAACACCAACCATGAACAGGTTCAGGACCAAAGATACGGACATCAGGTCGGGGTGTAATGCCCTCTGTCTGGATATTTTCGATCCTGGAGTATTTCCCGATCAGCAAAATTTGATCCGAATCTTGATCTGTATAACGTGGCCATTGTGCATCAACTACATGCACACAGGAGCTCTCCGTAGGTTGACTCATCACCAGAAGTTTAGCGTAATTTATTGTTCCAATGTGCGTTCGATAACCATAAGGTTTGTCACCACCTGCAACAATATCCTTAGTGGTGTATTCCATTTGTGGAAGAGCTACCAGTTCATAAACCGCAGGGATCTGGTTTGTTTGGCCGGGAAAATACAAGTAGTTTGCCGGTCCTGCCACTGCATCCACATCTTCAGCATAGTCAATAAATGGATAATTGACCATCAGAGTGGTACCCGAATTAATATTAGGTATGCGCCAGGCCACCTGTTGCCAAAAATTATTGATTACTTTTTCTTCGGCGAGGATTTGCGAAGCAACCATATAATGAGTGAGAACAGCTAGCAGCACCAAAACAGACATCAACCCTAATTGTATTTGCCGTGATTTTATAGAATAAACCAACCCAGTAGCCAGGAGGGCACCAGCCAAAGAAGCTGGAAGGGCATAATGGGAGTAATTACCGAATGCAACATATCGATTGGCTAATACTACAGGCGCAACTCCAAATACCACCCCGACCAGCCCCATTACAATCGCTTCCATTTGCCAGCCACCCTGGCCATTTACTAATTCTTCAACCTGTTTATCTTCCACTTTATCGATAAAAAGATTGACAGACAACAGGAGTAAAACAACCAACCCTGCCAGTAATACCCCAACAATAATACTAATTAATCGCAGTCCAAACAAATTTTGGAATAGAGGAGCACCCCAGGCCAGGACACTTACATTGATAACACTCTGAAAAATTCGTACCAACCACCACAACCCGGTTGAGACGGGAGAGCCAAGTATGGATCCCAACTGTAATCCAACATCAGTTGCCGGACGTTCATTTTGAAATATAAACAAACGCCAGAACAGAAAACCAAACGGAATGACCGCTGCCACAGCCCAGGTACGAAATGTGGATACGCTTTTTCTGATAAAAGAACGTCCCGGTTCGGCCTGTTGAACAACTAGAAAAACGCACAACAGCCGAAATACCTCCATCCCAATCGAAAAATCCACAAAAGCGATATACGCCCAGCCAGTTAAAATTGAAGCTGCCCATGCCAAGGCTTTTGGCGTTTTACGGGAAGTTCGGATGGCTTGCACAGTCAACGCAATCGAAAGTACTTCCAAAAACGAGCTGAGTATCCTGGGCTGGTTTTCAAAACCTTCCATCCAACGCAGATAGCCGGGATATAGTACAAACAATATCGCCATAACAATTGCAGGGGATCGCTTACCAGGCCAAAGCAGCCTGAAAAGCCACAAGGCGGTAAAACCGCCCAATATTCGCCACAGGAAGGAACTCATATGATACGGAAAGGGATTAACACCAAATAATTGGAAATACCCTTCAAATAGAGGGCCGCGCGCTGGACGATCGATACTAAACATTTGCTGAAAAATTCCTGGTCCTCCAATCAGCCTGTCCATTGTGTAATACCAATCATCGCGGTAAATCCCCGCCTGGCTCAAGCCGGGCAAGTAAGTTACACAACCAATGACAAAAATCAGAATTAAATCAATAAATGGTGCAAAGCTGAACTTGCGTTGAGGGATCACAACAGCTCTCTTTCCAAACAATCAAAAACATTTATTTTCATACAAGACATTATGAAAATAAATTTTCAGAACAGATAATAGCTTTTCCAAACCTAAAGGATTATATCAAACTACACTGGTTCACCTTTCAAGCTTTGAATCACCAATATTTTGCCTCAAAGTGTTTGGGAGTGTCTTCCTTTGAGATAATTGGCTGACTCTGCACTTATAACCCGGCTGACAGCAAGAATAATTAATGAAAAAATAATCATATTCGAGTATCATTGGTTATTATCATCGGCAAGGAGATAAAAAATGCAACCAGATCTCACTGATAACATTTTAGAATTAATACGCCAGACATCAACCAGTCTGCCCGCAGACGTGGAAGAACGTTTACGAGCCGCTGTCGAAAAAGAAACTCCTGGTACGGCAGCCCGCGGTGCACTGGAAACCATCCTGAAAAATGTAGACCTCTCGCGGGCTCAGTCTACCCCTATTTGTCAGGATACAGGCACTCCAATTTTTTATGTCTTTTATCCAGAAGGCTGGAGTACTCGCACGTTAAAAACTCAGATCCGCGCTGCAATGGAGCAGGCCACCCGGCGTAATTATATGCGACCCAATGCAGTAGATGCTGTGTATGATAAGAACAGCGGCAATAATTTAGGCGGGGATGAATTCCCCTCCATCCATTTTGAAGAAGTGGCTGGGGACCAGTTAACGATTGAACTGATGCTAAAAGGTGGCGGCTGCGAAAATGTCGGGGCACAGTATTCGCTGCCCGATAATCGCTTGGGTGCAGGTCGCGATTTGGCCGGAGTCCGTAAAGTAGTACTGGATGCCGTTCAAAAAGCTCAAGGCCAGGGTTGTGCACCCGGTATTCTGGGCGTAGCCATTGGTGGCGATCGCGGCTCATCGTATTACAAATCCAAGGAAGTGTTATTTGACAAGCTGGGTACCCATAACAAGGACCCAAAATTAGCCGAACTTGAAGAACGCCTGACCAGTGAAGCCAATACGCTTGGGATTGGTCCCATGGGCTTTGGCGGCCAAACCACAGTGATCGAAACCAAGATCGCTGGGATGCATCGTCTGCCAGCCTCCTTCTTTGTCTCAGTTTCCTATATGTGCTGGGCGTATCGCCGCCGAAAAATGACGGTGAACGGCACCGAAATTCAGTACGAGTGAAATAAGAGGATCCCTATGCGAGAAATTACCATTCCGATCAGCGATGAAACTATCCGCGAATTAAAGGTAGGCGAACCTGTCCTACTGAGTGGGACCATGATCACCGGGCGTGACGCAGCCCACAAGTGGATGATTGAAACATTTATCAAAAAAACCCGCGCCCCGCAAGACGATGATCTGCAAGCCTATGAAGACTTAAAAAAACTATTACACGGTGCGGTCATCTATCACTGTGGTCCGGTAGTTGCCGGTCTGGAAACCAAAGAATATCGTTTTGTGGCAGCTGGACCAACCACCTCTATCCGTGAAGAACCATATCAAGCCGATGTTATGAAACACTTCAACGTCAAAGGTGTCATCGGCAAGGGCGGTATGGGAGCAAAAACACTCAAGGGCTGCGAAGACACCCCCGGGGTATATTTCCATGCAATCGGAGGAGCGGCTTCCTTCATTGCCCAATCAGTCAAAAAGGTTCTGGGCGTTTACAAGCTGGATTTCGGAGTACCGGAAGCATTGTGGGTCATCGAAGTGAAAGATTTCCCGGTAGTAGTGACGATGGATGCCCATGGGCAGTCACAACACGCCGTGGTGGAAAGTTCTTCCAAGCAAATACTGGATGAGCTGCTTGCCAAACCCTATTAAAAAGACCCGTCCGGCTGATCGTAATTCACAAAGCAATACCTCTCCGGCTGAACTCCAATATCTCAAGATATGTGACGCTAATCTACCAATCTGTCCAGAGTGTGGCGCAAAATTCACCTCCGCAGTGAATTGTAAAATCGTATTTGATGAATGCCTGGCCAGGGAATTTTCTGATCCCAATTTCGGTAACACACACCATTTGACTGATGGGGCCTATATGCTTCAACACTCCAGCAAATTATCGCGGGAAGGCTGGGTGTCTTTGCGTAAATTATTACGTGAATTCCTGGTCCTGAACAAATCGCCACTCGAAATCAGCAAGCTGGCCAGGAGCATTGTTGACAGTGGCAATCGAAATTGGAAAATATCATCACACGATAGTACGCCCTTTATCGACCGAAGGATATGGACCAAAACAATTATGGGGGTCCACAGGGATGAATATAAAACATACTGTGCTGACATTTCTGATTGGGCTCGGATCGTATTAACTGATAGTGAAGCTGTGGCTTGGTGATAAAATTAATTCAAGAGAAGTTTACCGATCCCATTCCGGATGTCTTCGTAGAAATCGCTAAGGAACACCTAATACCATCTGGAAAACGGGCTAAGAAGCTCTGACCATGGAAAACTTTCGAAGTTCCATCACTTCGGAAGTTTTTTACAAATCCATTTACATACTTCCTGGTTTTTTTATCGCAAAACAGGTCACAATATCGGAAGAGGAGATTAATATGACCATTCAAAAATATACAAATCGCCGTTATCTGGACGGTCTTGAAAAGAAAGTGCTTGTCTTTGACGGTGCCATGGGCACCAGCCTGCAAAATCAACATCTAACTGCCGAGCACTTCGGGGGCGAAAAACTGAATGGCTGTAATGATTACCTCGTTATTTCCTATCCCGAAGCCGTCGAAAAAGTACATCGCTCATTTTTGGAAGTTGGCGTAGATGTGTTGGAAACCGACACATTCCGATCTAATCGACTTACCCTGGGTGAATACGGACTGGGCGAACGCACTCTGGAGATCAACCAGACTGCCGCAGCCCTGGCACATCGCCTGGCAGATGAGTACACTGTGAAAACTAGTCAGCCGCGTTATGTCGCAGGATCCATTGGCCCAAGCGGCAAGCTCCCCTCTGCAGACGATCCCGAGCTTTCCAATATTGGTTTCGATGAACTGGCAGATATTTTCCGCGAACAAGCTGTTGGACTGATCTCAGGCGGTGTAGATCTGCTCCTGATTGAAACATCCCAGGACATCCTCGAAGTCAAAGCTGCCATCACCGGTATTCAAAAGGCTTTCGCAGAAACCGGTACCTGCCTGCCAATTCAGGCTCAGGTTACCCTGGATACTACCGGACGAATGCTGCTAGGAACAGATATCGCTGCTGCACTTACCATCCTTGAAGGCATGTCGATCGCAGTCATCGGCCTAAACTGCTCCACCGGTCCTGAACACATGCGTGAACCCATTCGCATCCTGGGTGAACAATCCACACTGCCAGTTTCCTGCATCCCCAATGCTGGTCTTCCGCTCAATGTTGATGGGCAGGCAGTCTACCCCCTGAAGCCGGAACCATTTGCGAATGCACTGCTCGAATTTGTTAAAAAAAATAATATCTCAGTCGTGGGTGGCTGCTGCGGAACTACGCCTGAACATCTAAAAATATTGGTACAAAAACTGGATTCCCGCCCACACCCACAGCGTCCAACCCAGCCAACCCCGCGCCTATCTTCATCCATTTCAGCCACAAATATGCGGCAGGACCCGGCACCGCTCCTGATTGGTGAACGTTGCAATGCCCAGGGCAGTAAAAAGTTCAAACGTCTACTTTTGGATGAAGACTACGATGCCATCCTCGAAATCGCACGTGAACAGGTCAGTTTTGGGGCACATGCATTGGATATCTCCTGCGCAGTCACCGAACGACCAGACGAGATTGAACTAATGCGCAAAACTGTCAAAAAATTGGAAATGGGTGTGGAAGTACCATTGGTAATAGATACCACCGAATTGGATGTACTGGAAGTGGCTCTCAAGACCGCTCCCGGACGCTGCCTGATCAATTCTACCCACCTGGAAGCAGGTCGAGCCAAAGCAGATAAGATTTTTGCCCTGGCAAAAACCCATAACGCAGCTGTTATCGTTCTCACCATCGATGAAAATGGGATGGCAAAAACTGCCGACTTAAAACTTGAAGTTGCCAAACGCATCTATGATATCGCCGTGAATGATCACGGTCTACGCCCGGATGCTTTGGTTTATGATGCGCTGACCTTTACACTTGCAACTGGTGACCCTGAGTTTTCCAATTCTGCCATTGAAACAATCGCCGGCATCCGCCTGATAAAGGAAAACATGCCAGGCGTCCTGACTTCACTTGGAGTGTCCAACCTATCCTTCGGTTTCGCGCCTCAAGCACGCCCCGCTTTGAACTCGATCATGCTCTATCACTGCGTTCAGGCTGGGCTGGATATGGCCATCATCAACCCTTCCCACGTCACCCCCTATGCTGATATCCCCGTCTACGAAAAGGAACTGTGCGAGGATCTAATCTTCAACAAGCGGGCAGACGCTTTACAACGCTTTATTGAACACTTTGAGAATATTTCACCCACCTCAACCGAAAACACGCTGGCCGACCCGACCGAGGGCATGAGTCCTGAGCAGCGCTTGCACTGGCGCATCGTTCACCGCCACAAGGACGGTGTGGAAGCTGATATCGACGAAGTCATCAATCGGCCACAATCAGACGGACAAAACGAAACCCGCCATGAAGTTGCCGTCCGGACACTCAACACCGTCTTACTGCCAGCCATGAAAGAAGTCGGCGATAAGTTTGGCGCAGGTGAACTGATCCTGCCCTTCGTGCTGCAATCCGCAGAGGTCATGAAAAAATCAGTGGCTCACCTGGAAAATTACCTGGAAAAGGTTGAAGGTGTTACTAAAGGCACCGTCGTAATCGCCACTGTTTATGGGGACGTACACGATATCGGTAAAAACCTGGTTAAAACCATCCTTGCCAACAACGGTTATACCGTTATAGACCTGGGCAAGCAGGTCCCAGCCGAAACAATCATCTCAAAGGCAGTCGAGGTTAAAGCCACTGCCATCGGCCTATCAGCACTTTTGGTCAGCACTTCCAAGCAAATGCCACTGATTATCAATGAACTTCAACGGCGTGGGCACCAAATCCCAGTCCTGGTTGGCGGAGCAGCAATCAACCGCCGCTTTGGACGGCGTATTCTTTTTACCGAGGACGGCGCGGCTTATAACCCGGGTGTTTTCTATTGTAAAGATGCCTTTGAAGGCCTGGAAACAATGGATCAACTCATTGACCCCAAACGCAAACCCGCACTGATGGAACAGCTTTTCAAAGATGCAGATATGGAAATGGGACGTGCTTCCCAGGTTCCTGCCCATCGTCAGACTGAATTCAGGCGCTCAAATGTCATTCCCGCACCCATCCAGCACCCTGAAAAGTGGGGACCGCGTGTTGTGCGTGATATGCCCTTGGAAATGGTGCTCAAAAGCCTGAACATCAACGAACTTTACCGCCTTTCATGGGGCGCCAAAAATAGTCACGGCCCCGAATGGGAAAAGCTGCAGAGGGAATTCGACGCCCGGCTGGAATGGATGACCCGCGAAGCACTGCGCGATGGTTGGCTAAAACCCCAGGCTATTTACGGTCTCTTCCCCTGTCAGGCGGATGGTGATGATCTCATCATTTATAACCCTGCCAGCCTGACTGGTACGCCGGACGCCCTGACCCGCTTCCACTTTCCCCGACAACCGCATGACGATCACCTGGCGCTTTCAGATTATTTCGCACCCGTCGGATCTGGTCAAATTGACGTGGTTGGGTTCCAGGTAGTCACAGTTGGGCACGCAGCCAGCGAACGTTTTGATAAACTTCAGACCGAATCTAATTACTCCGAAGGCTATTTTACCCACGGTCTGGCTGTACAAACTGCAGAAGCCACAGCAGACTACTTGCACCAACATGTGCGCCGTGAAATGGGTATTCCCGAAGGTCAGGGCAAACGGTATTCCTGGGGTTACCCGGCCATCCCCGAACTGGAAGATCATCGCAAAGTATTTGACCTTCTACCCGTGGAAAAAGAACTTGGCATGCAACTCTCGGCTGCATATCAGCTCATCCCAGAACAATCCACTGCCGCCATCGTACTGCACCACGCCCAGGCCAAGTATTACAGCACCGGTGAAAGCCGGGTGGAACAGTTGATGAAGTAACTGCAATTTCTGCAATTCCGGTGAAAACCGGTTGGGATTTTTTTTAGGAAGTGTAAGCTTATGAAGCCAGATTTTCGGCAGCTATTAAACAATACCATCCTTCTAACTGACGGCGCAATGGGCACCATGCTAAATTCGCGCGGAATTGGTTATGAAAAATGCTTCGATGAATTAAATATCACCAATCCGGCAGTTGTTGCGGAAGTTCACCGTGAATATATTGAAGCGGGAGCCCAGATCATTCTGAGTAATACCTTTAGCGCCAATCGTTTTAAGCTGGAAAAATTCGGCTTACAGGATCGACTGGTTGAGATAAATACAGCTGGAGTGGAACTCGCCCGACGTGTAGCGGCGGCATCCTTCAAAGATGTATTTATCGCCGGGGATATTGGCCCACTAGGAGTGCGCCTGGCTCCTTTTGGACGAGTACAGGTAGATGATGCGCTGGCTGCATTTGGTGAACAAGTACGGGCACTATGTTCGGCTAATGTAGATTTGATTGTGATTGAAACTATCGCCGACCTTTACGAAGCACGAGCAGCCGTTCAGGCTGCCCGTGAAAACTGCTCCGTACCAGTCAGCATTACAGTCACTTTTACCCGGGATGGACGCACCATCCTGGGTGATACCCCCGAAAAAGCCGCGCGCATCCTGGCCGAGACCGGGGCAGATGTAATTGGTGTTAATTGTTCCGGCGGCCCGGCTCAATTACTGCGAATTCTCGGACAGATGAAACAGGCCGCGCCCCACATGAAGTTCTGGGTCAAACCCAATGCCGGCTGGCCCGAACAGGTCAGTGGGCGCATAATGTACCCCGCCGACCCGGAATACTTTGGCGATTATGCACTGTCTTTTCGGGCTGCTGGTGCAAACATCGTCGGCGGCTGCTGCGGTACCACCCCACGCCATATCGCCGCTATGCGCAAAGCGATGGATAGTGCGCCAGCATTAGTTATTTCATCCGACCAGCTTATCCAAACTCCGGATCAGTCCGAAGTGGAGACCGAGGTGGAGCCACCTACACAACTTTCACAAAAACTGGCGGCGGGTAAATTTGTTATTGCCGTTGAAATGGACCCACCTCGAGGACTTTCCACCCACAAACTTATGGCAGGTGCCTCACTCCTGGCTGAAGCCGGAGCAGATGTGATCGATGTGGCCGATAGCCCGATGGCACGTATGCGCATGTCTGCCTGGGCTGTCTGCGATATAGTTCAGCGAAAAGCGCAGGTCGAATCCACCCTGCACTTCCCAACCCGTGGGCGCAATCTATTGCGCGTTCAGGGTGATTTACTGGCTGCGCATGCCCTTGGTATTCGCAATGTCTTTGTTGTCATGGGTGACCCAACCTCGATTGGGGATTACCCCGAAGCAGCAGATAATTTCGATATCGTCCCATCCGGATTGATCAAGCTGATCAAGCAAGGCTTTAACCTCGGCTTGGATCACTCTGGAACCAGCATTGGCCAACCTACCAGCTTTTTTGTTGGATCTGCTCTCAACTTGTGCCCGCAGGATTTTGCAATTGAAATTAAGAACCTGAGACGCAAACTAAAATCCGGTGCTGATTTCTTCCTTACACAACCTATTTTCGACCCACAACTAGCTGAAAATTTCCTCAAATACTACGCCAATGAATTTGGTCCACTGGAAAAACCTGTCCTTGTAGGTATCCTGCCCCTCTTCAGCACACGCCATGTTAACTTCCTGCACCATGAGGTCCCCGGTGTAAGTATCCCCGAGCCTATCCGGCTGCGCATGGAAAAAGCCGGAAATGATGGTGTTAAAGAAGGTATTCGCATCACCTCCGAATTGGTGGCGCAGATCAAAACCTGGGGACAGGGAATTTATATCATGCCGCAATTCAACCGGTATGATGTCGCCGCGGAAATGATTGATGCTGTAAAAAAATAGTTCCGCATAACAAAAAAACTACCGATATTCAACGTACTAAAATGGTGAAAAATGCTTCTTGTAATTGATATTGGCAATACAAACCTGACCATCGGCCTTTATGAAGGCGACCAACTTGGCTGGCACTGGCGTCTGGCTACCGATCACAACCGCATGCCCGATGAATATGGCTTGCAGCTTCTGGGGCTTCTGCAGCATGCCGGGCACAAAGTTCAGGACCTGTCCGGAATTGCTCTATCCTCTGTTGTTCCACCTCTGACGGGTCGTGTAACCCAGGCTTGTCGCGAATATCTTAAACAAATTCCTCTCGTAGTAGATACTGGTGTAAAAACCGGCATCCGTATCCGATATGAAGATCCAAAAGCCGTCGGAGCTGACCGGGTTTGCGATGCCTGTGCAGTCATGCATCATTATGGCGGCCCCGCCTGTGTGATCGACTTTGGCACAGCCACTACATTCAACGCTGTTACAGCCGAGGGCGATTACCTGGGAGGTGCCATCACAGCCGGGATTAACCTGGCTGCTGAGGCACTCTATACACATGCCGCCAAACTTCCACGTATAGAACTACAACGCCCACCCAACGTCATCGGGCGTAATACCATTCACGCCATGCAGTCCGGGTTGCTATTCGGATACGTCAGTATGGTTGAAGGCATGGTAGAACGCTTCCGCCACGAGCTGGGTCCGCAAATGAAAGTGGTCGCCACAGGCGGATTAGCAGAAGTCGTAGCAAAAGAAACAAAGGTTATACAACATATCGTCCCCTGGTTAACTTTGGATGGGCTACGCATCATTTGGGAACTTAACCAATAAATTTATTAGTTTTCAGCCAAAAGCTGGAGTCCGTATCCAACCCTACTTAGGTACTATTGGTTTTTGACCGCTTTACCGCCCATACATCAGATATAATCATAAGAATGTCAAACCTGAAACGTGTCTGTATCATCCTTCTCTTAGCACTCAACGCCTGTTCAGGAGGTACCCCAAGCCTCCCATCTGTTTTTGCATCACCTACCGCGGTTCCTCCTAGCGCCACTCCCTTACCGCCCACCGAGACACCTGTCCCAATGGCGATCAAAGTCAACGCAGACGGCATCACCTTCGATGAATTCAATGCAGAATTAGCCCGCTACAAATCTGTCTACATCAATATGGGAAAAACAATCAGTGAGCCTGACGCGCTAAAAACCGTGCAGGAAGACCTGGTTACACAGTTATTGTTATCCCAGGGAGCCGCAGAAACAGGTTTTACCATGGATGAAAATGCACTACAACAAAGACTAGATGCGCTCATCACCAAAATCGGTGGAGCCGATAAACTGGCCGAATGGCAAAAATCTCATAATTACAGCCCTGAAAGCTTCAAAATATCGCTAAAACTGGCTACCGCCGCCGCCTGGATGCGCGACAAAATTAGTATGTCTACCAGTAATACAGCAGAGCAAGTTCACGTACGGCAAATATTGCTCTATAATGAAGATGTTGCTAAAAATTATTACAGCCAGTTGCAGGCAGGTGCTGACTTTGATAAATTGGCTGCCCAAGTGGACCCCATTACAAATGGTGATATCGGCTGGTTTCCACGTGGCTATATTTCAGCAAAAACAGTCGAAGATGCTGCCTTTGCCCTCGATGTTAACGCTTATAGTACAATTATCTCGAGTGAAGTCGGTTTTCATATCATCAAGCTTTTGGAACGCCAACCTGAGCGGGAATTATCACCTGATGCCCTCTCTGTGATTCAAACCCAAGCCATTAATAATTGGCTAATCACTCGTCGCCAGCAAAGTACCATTGTCCTGGCTCCATAAACCTGTTGGCACAGGAAAGAAGGACCTATGAGCAGCAAATACGACGACTTTCTCAACGGAAAACCCAGGAAATCTGCTTCAAAAAATAAACCCAATCGTGATTTACTCTGGAATGTATTGACTGTCTTGATGCTTTTATTGTCGGTAGGGGCGGTTTTCTTATTTTTCAGCTTGGCCAACAACCCAGCCTCAAGCATAAATCCTTTTGCGCCAAATACGCTTGTGCCACCTCCCCCTACTGCCACCTGGACACCCATCGGGTACGATGCCACCTGGACACCCACAGCCACATTACCTCCCACAGATACATCCACGCCCAGGCCCACTTATACCCTGCTACCGAGTGCGACTTCCTTCAAAATCTCGACAGCCACGCCAAACTACACACCTACCACTGTCATGACATCCACACGCACCCCAAAACCCACTGGCGCACCGTACTCTATCAATATTACCTATAACGAAAGCACAACCTTCCGCCCCGATACCAGTTGCAACTCCATGTATGTAGCCGGACAAGCATTGGACTCGAAAAATACTCCCGTCAGAGGTTTGATGGTTAAACTTGGGGGTAGTATCCCTGGCAAGACCTTCCTAGCCGATAGAAATACAACGTTGACGGGCATCAACAAAGTTTATGGTGAAAGTGGCTTCGAGTTCGACTTGAAGATTGGGCCGGTTGCTTCCAGCCAGGGATTATGGATTCAGCTTTATGATTTATCCGGTGCACCGCTTTCAGAACAATTTAAATTCGCCACATTCTCAGACTGCAAGAAAAACCTGATCCTGATCCGCTTTCAACAAAAATAACTTATCAATGCACACATAAAAAAACGACCTCATTCGAGGTCGTTTTTATTTTTCTATTCCACAGCCACATTCCAGTGGTTATATTTTTCAATCTTGCCATGTACCACATCATTGAATAAGTCCCGCAGCTTTGCAGTAATTGGTCCCATTTTTCCATCCCCTACCAGACGGGAATCCACTTTCGAAACCACCATCACCTGGGCGGCTGTCCCGGTCAGGAAGAGTTCCTCACAGGCAAATGCTTCCGTTCGATCAATCGAACGTTCTGCAACAATCAAACCAAGTTCATTTTTTGCCAGCTCAATGACTGTCCGACGTGTTATACCTTCCAAAATATTGTCATAAACAGGCGGCGTAATCAACACTCCGTCCCGCACCATAAAGACATTCATTGCCGTTCCTTCAGAGATATGCCCATTATGATCAAGCACCAAGGCTTCATCAAAGCCGGCGCGAATTGCATCCGTCTTGATCAGAGCCGAATTAGCATACGCACCACTTATCTTACCGCGGGCAGGGATGACGTTATCATCCACCCTGCGCCATGAAGAAATGGTAACGTGCGCACCATCTTCGTTTTTACCATAAGCACCAAAAGCGGTGGCAAAAATCGAAACCTCGTCGCGTAAATCATGCAGACGCACACCAATTCCAGCATCGGCTTTGTAGCACAAAGGGCGTACATAAACATCCTGCTGCCAGCCATCCATTTTTAGCAGTTCAATCGTGATCTTTGTCAGGCTTTCCGTGGTATGCGGTAGAGTCATTGCAAGGATTTTGGCAGAACCCAAAAAGCGTTTGTAATGGTCAAAAGGTCGAAAAACAAACAATTTTTTCTGATCCGCATTCCAGTAGCCGCGCAGACCTCCAAATGCTGCGGTCCCGTAATTCAATCCATGCGTGGCAATACTGACTTTAGCATCACCAAATGGGACAATTTTTCCTTCAAAATATGCGTGCAGGTTTGGATCCATTGATTATCTCCGCCAAAAAGGTTGGACTGATCAGCTGCAAAAAACACGAGCAACTGAAAGTTTAGAGTTATTTAAATCAGATATTGAACAAGATAAATCATTCTGATATTTGTAATATTAAACCCGGACTATTACCAATTAAAAGTGCGAAAAAAGACAATTTTAAGAATTATACTCCACAGGCCCCCATCCATACCAAATGACCTGCACAATTTTCCAGTACTTGCTCAGTAAAGAAATTGACAAATCTTTCACAAACCGGTATAATTATTTCGATTAGTATGAAATTAATTAGATAAATGGTGACAATATGGAACAAAATGAAATCATGCGCGACTTTGTAAAAACCCTTTCACAACCTGACAGGCTGCGAGTACTTGGTGTCCTTGCACAAAAAACCGCAACTGCAAAAGAAATCGCTGAAATACTCGATCTAACCGTACGTCAGGTATTTCAACATCTAGTAGTCTGTCAATCTTCAATCTTCGGATATAGATATTTTAGTTTTTTCCGAG
>CAYWXS010000041.1:0-51840 GCA_964462245.1 uncultured Anaerolinea sp. | reverse complement strand
CAACCTCCATGTCTGGCTGTAAACGATGACCACAAAAAACATTAGAACTAGAAAAATTGGGATGTGATTGTTTCAATCTTTTGCCATGTTCCTTCTGCAATCCGGGTTCCACTGCATCAAGCAGTTGTGCGCGGCCTGAAACCGGGCGGCGCCTTTGTGTTGGAAGCTTTTACCCCGCGTCAGATTGGCATGAAAACCGGCGGTCCAAGTTCGCCGGACATGCTCATGACCCTTGCCAGCCTGCGCCAGGAATTGGCCGGATTAAAGTTATTCCAGGCTGTTGAACGTGATCGGAATGTCGTTGAAGGCAAATTCCACACCGGGCAGGCGGCGGTTGTGCAGATTTTAGGGATAAAAAGCGTAGGATAATTTCGCCAAATCTTCATGTCGCTTTCAGAATACCATCTCTACCGTACAAAACGCTCCCTCATTGAAAGAATAATGGAGGAGTGTTTTGTTATAGCGAAGTAACTCATAAAGATACAAAATGAATTCAATTGCATCCCGAGTAAAATTTTTATTTGGAAGCAACTATCCTACGAACTACTTCATCCAGACTTCATCTAGATCCATTACAATAGCTTTATTCGTATATTACTTGTCGAGGACGAACGAAAAATATCTGCCTATGTCAAACGCGGGCTAGAAGAATCCGGCTATGCAGTTGACCCTGCCTATACCGGACGCGAGGGCCTGAATTGGGCTGAGTCTGCGCCTTATGATGTCATCATTCTCGATATCCTGCTACCAGAACTGGATGGGCTGAGTGTTTGCCGGGAACTGCGCAAGCGCGGCGACCGCACACCGGTGCTCATGCTCACCGCTCGCGATACGGTAGACGATCGAGTAGCTGGCTTGGATGCCGGCGCAGATGATTATCTGGTCAAGCCCTTTGCCATCAAGGAACTCTTTGCCCGGCTTCGCGCGCTTACCCGTCGTGCCGGTGAAGCCCCAAAATCAGCTGTGATGCAATTCGCTGACCTGACTCTTGACACCCGCACACACCAGGTGCGACGTGGCGGCAAACTCATTGAATTGGCGGCCAAGGAATATGCCGTGCTTGAATGCCTGCTGCGCGAACCGGAACGAGTGCTGACTCGCACACAGATTGCCGAACATGTCTGGAACTACGACACGTTCAACCAATCTAACGTGGTTGATGTTTACATTCGCAACCTACGTCGCAAGATCGATGACGCTTTCGAGCAAAAAATCATTCACACAGTTCGTGGAGCGGGCTATCGCCTGTCACTCGATGAAATGGATTAAAACAATCCGGATTCGCTTCGCATTGTGGGCAACAGTTCTTATATTGGCTATTCTGGCAGCATTTGGGGGGTTTGTTTATTTTAACCTCAGCCTTAACCTGCACAATGCGGTTGATGAATCTCTGTTTCTGAGTGCTTCCCAAACCGCCGCTATGCTGAATGTTAATAATGGACAGCTCATTCCCCCAGAAGTCATAACCCCAGATGAAACCGGGGCACAAGCCTTTACTGAACGGGGTCTGACATTGGTTGTGCGTGCCAAAGATGGCACCATCCTTCAAGCGGCCGGCCCAATGCAATCAATTCCAGTAGTGATTAATCCAGCGAATACCCAGGCTGACCTGCGCACCATCCCCGCTACAGGCAATGAAGATCCTACGCGGGTATATATCCTACCAGTATTGGATAATGGCACCATCGTTGGTTGGGTTCAAGCGATGCAAAGCCTTGGGAACGTACAGGATTCCTTAACAAGTCTGCTGACAGCACTACTGCTTGGTGGAGGACTGCTGAGCCTCCTGGCTGGTTTTGCCGGATACTTCCTGGCTGCCCGCGCATTAGCTCCGATTGATGGCATTACAAATGCTGCCAGGCGTATCTCCACGAATGATATGTCCGCCCGCTTGAACCTGCCGGATACTGGCGATGAAGTCAGCCGTCTGGCTAATACTTTCGATGATATGCTCGCGCGCCTAGAAAATGGTTTCCAGCGTGAACGCCAATTTGCTGCTGATGCATCGCATGAACTACGCACACCGTTGGCGGCTATGCAAGCCATTCTTTCGGTAGTACGCGAGGGTAAACGCCCGGTGAATGAATATCGACAGGCACTTGATGATCTGGCCGAGGAAACTGACCGAATGCGTGCGCTCGTGGAAGACTTACTCAAACTAGCGAGGGGTGAAAACGGGCTTAATTTAAAGCTTGAGCAGGTAGACTTATCCATTTTAATTTCAGACGTTGCAGATTCACTGCTTCCATTGGCCTCTGCCAAACAAGTTGACCTAGCCTACAATCTTGAACCAGGTCTCGTCATTTCAGGCGACACCGACCAATTGATCCGGTTGTTTGTTAATCTGATTGATAACGCCATCAAGTACACTGACAAAGGCGCGATTACCTTGACTGCTGAACAAACGGAACAAAGCATCGACGTCAGTGTAATAGATACTGGTATCGGCATCCTACCTGAACACCTTACACATGTCTTTGAGCGTTTTTACCGGGTGGAAGCCTCACGCTCCTCAAGCGGAGCAGGTTTGGGGTTGGCAATTGCACTGCAAATCGCCCGAGCACACGGGGGCGATATTTTAATTGCGAGCACACCAGGCGAGGGAAGCACCTTCTGTGTACAGTTTCCTAAAATTCCAGACAGGATCAAATCGAGAAATTAATGAACATTATCAAAGTCAACAAAGGCCCTTCCAGTATTTCTCTTCGCTTTTTGGCGTATATGGGGAGTCTATTGATGCTCATGGTTGTTTTCTCCGACCTGGCCGAGGATGTCTGGTTTCGGGAAGTTTTTGCCTGGGATGCACCGGTCATGCTGGCTATTCACCAACTCAGCAATCCATTTTGGGATCAGGCCATGTTTTGGATAACTCAGACAGGTGAAGTTGGGGCAATCCTGGTTGCAATCATTATTGCCGCCTGGTTCATATGGCATAATCGCAATAAACAAGCCTTGGCTATTTTAATCAGCCTGGCGGGTGGCGCAACCATAAACACGCTTTTAAAGCTATTTTTTTCACGTTCCCGGCCAGCGTTGTTCCCGCCACTGGTTATCGAAAGCGGGTTCAGTTTTCCCAGCGGACATGTCACCGCTTCGATGGCAGTCTATGGTTTCTTGGCGATTCTGCTTTGGCGTAGCAGGCATCGGCTTTGGGCAATGTTCGCACTGTTTTGGATTGGGTTAATTGCTGTAAGTCGGGTGTACCTCGGGGTACATTACCCCAGCGATGTTCTGGGAGCATTCATCTTTTCAACTCTTTGGTTGCTGGCGGTGATCGGCTTATTTGACCGGTTGGAACGACGGGAATCCCCTCGGAATATTTCTACGCTGTCTATTGACAAGTAACCTTGGGCAGGCAGATGCTCCAATTATCATTACCGAATTGGGCGATCAGAAGGTTTCCTTTTGAAAAATATAAACTGCTGCTCAAATCATATTAAGGATTACCATGACTAACAATCAAGGTGCTACGCAAGGTTTATCCGCTACAGAAGCCAAGCGCCTATTGGCACAGATCGGTCCCAATTCCATCCCCGAAGCGAAAAAACACCCCTGGCGCGATTTTCTCAAACGCCTGTGGGGGCCTGTTCCCTGGATGTTGGAAGCAGCGGTGATCCTTGAAATCGTTTTGGGGAAATATGATGAAGCGGCGATTATCGCCGCGCTCATTTTGTTTAACGCCGTTTTCAGCGCCGCGCAGGAAAAACGCTCATCCGATGCCCTGGCCATACTGCGCCAGCGGCTCAAACTTACCGCCCGGGTCCGCCGCGATGGCGAGTGGCTGACTCTCGCCTCTGAGCAACTTGTCCCTGGCGATGTAATCCACATCCGCATGGGCGATCTACTCCCCGCGGATGTGCAGCTGCTTGATGGACGCTTGCTGCTCGATCAATCGGCACTGACGGGTGAATCGCTGCCGGTGGAAGCAGTTAGCGGTGGGAACGGGTACACCGGCACCGTTGCGCAACATGGCGAGGCTACAGCACTCGTCACAGCTACCGGCGTGCGCACACGCTTTGGGCACACCGCAGATTTGGTGCGCTCAGCCAAAAGTCAGAGTAATCTCGAAAAAATGATTTTTTCGGTGACGCAGGCGCTAGTCATTTTGGACGGATTGTTAGCTCTGGCTGTGGTGATTTACGCGTTGTTAAATCACCTGCCGCTATTACAAATCCTGCCGTTTGCGCTCATCTTGCTGGTGGCTTCGGTGCCAGTGGCGCTGCCTGCCACATTCGCGATTGCCACCGCGTTGGGCGCGCAGGAACTTTCTCACAAGGGCGTGTTAGTGACAAACCTGGCTGCCATCGAGGAAGCGGCGGGGATGGATGTACTGTGCAGCGACAAGACGGGCACTATTACCGAGAACCGCCTGAGCGTTTCCGACCTGCATCCCTTCGCGCCGCAAGATGAAAAGAGTCTGTTGCGACTGGCTGCGATGGCTTGTGACCCATCCACGCAAGACCCGCTCGATCTGGCGATTTTGCAACTGGCGCGGGAACAGGGGGTTTTGCCCGATTTTGATCTGCGTCAGGAGTTCATGCCTTTTGACTCGGCAACCAAACGCTCCGAAGCCGTCTTTCAGGTGGATGGTGCATCGCTGCGCGCTGCCAAGGGCGCTCCGCACGCCATAGCGCCGTTGTGCGCGGCATCTCCTGCCACTCTCGAATTGGATGTAGATAACCTGTCCGCGTTGGGATATCGTGTGTTGGCTGTCGCGCACGGGAACGGAAAATCCATGCAAATGACCGGCTTGGTTTCGTTGCAAGACCCACCCCGCCCTGATTCTGCTACGCTCATCCAGCAATTGCGCAGCCTGGGCATCCGCGTCATCATGGTGACGGGCGATGGACTCTCCACTGCCCGCGCAGTAGCGCGTCAGGTGGGCATTGGCGACCATTCCTGTGCGGCGCAGTCGTTGCAGGCAGGCAACATACCCGACCCAACCTGTGATGTTTTTGGCGAAGTGCTGCCCGAACATAAATTCGCGCTGGTGCAGGCGTTACAGAATCACGGCCACATCACTGGCATGACAGGCGACGGCGTGAATGACGCCCCCGCGCTCAAGCAGGCTCAGGTGGGCATTGCCGTCTCCAACGCTACCGATGTTGCCAAAGCTGCCGCCAGCCTTGTGCTGACCCAGCCTGGGTTGGCAAACATCATTTCCGCCATTCAGGTCAGTCGCCAGATTTACCAGCGCATGTTGACCTACACCCTCAACAAAATCATCAAAACCATCCAGGTCGCAGCTTTCCTCAGCCTCGGCTTAATTCTGACTGGCTCGTTCGTAACGACGCCCCTGCTGGTGGTATTGTTGATTTTCGCCAACGACTTCGTCACCATGTCCATCGCTACCGATGAAGTCCGCGCATCACGCAAACCTGACCGTTGGGACGTGCGCGCCATGCTCATTCCATCTCTGACTCTGGCTCTGCCTGTTCTCGCGCTGACCTTCGGCATATTCCTGTTTGGACAAAGTTTCCTGCATCTGCTCATCGGCCAATTGCAGACGCTTTCCTTCATCACGCTGGTTTTCACCGCGCAAGGCATGATTTATCTGGTGCGGGAGCGTCATCATTTCTGGGACTCGCATCCTGGCAAGTGGATGATGTTGGCCTCGGCGCTGGATATTCTGGCCATCATTGCTCTGGCTTCGTTTGGGATTCTCATGCAAGCCATCCCGCTCTGGCTGACTCTCTCCACGCTCTCTCTGGTCGCGGTGGCTTTACTGGCTCTGGACTTCATCAAAGTCTGGGTTTTTCAAAAATTCAATTTGCACTAAATGGAGATTTTTATGCACGAACATCGTTTTCAAGGTGGCATTGCCCGCTTACGCAGTCCCGAACGGCTGGCATGGTTGGAAGTGCCGCGTGTGGTTGAACTTAGTTTACGCGGCGGAAACATCCGCCGCGTGCTGGATGTTGGCACGGGCAGTGGGATTTTCGCCGAAGCCTTCGCCAAAATGGGATGGGAAGTCGAAGGCGTGGACGCCAATCCCGAAATGCTCGCCGCGGCGCGTGATCTGGTGGCAGGCGTCCACTTTCAGGAGGGGATTGCTGAGTCCTTGCCCTATGCCGATGGCGATTTTGATTTGGTCTTCATGGGATTACTTTTCCACGAAACGGATGACCGGTTGAAAGCCATGCAAGAAGCGGCGCGCGTTGCCCGTCAGCGGGTGGCGATTTTGGAATGGCCGTACCAGGAGCAGGAAATTGGTCCAGGTTTGGATGAACGCCTGAGTGAGAAAAATATCCAGAAATTGGCGGAGCAGGCCGGGTTGAAGAACCTGCGCGTGGTTCCGCTTCAAGCGCTGGTTGTGTATCTGCTGGAAAAGTGATGAATCTCGATAATCCTGTAATCAGACTTTGCATGGAAGGCACCCAAGCCGAATTTCAAGGATTGATTGAACAGGCTCGTTCGTTATATCAAAAAGCCTGGGAAGTTACGCAAGATGACTATAAGGCCTGTGTTGCAGCTCACTATGTGGCACGCTTTCAAGAAAATCATCAAGACCGCCTTTATTGGAACCAGGTTGCCTTGGATAAGGCAAATGCAGTGAAAGACAATAGCGCCCAGGAATTCTATCCATCGCTTTTCTTGAATATGGGTCAATCTTATGAATTGCTTGGCGATATCGATGAAGCCGAAAGATACTATGGTTTGGCGGCGGCATTGGGTGTTATTCACCAGGTTGATGATGGGAAAAATCTGTAAAAACTGCGGTTTCGCTTCATGGCGACTTCATTTGGAACCCCTATAATGAGAATTGTAAGGAGCGCAATTCGGCGCTCACACAATTCATAAATAAGGAGTTCAAAATGAAATTAAATCGCTTTTTTGCCCTGGCCGCCATTGCCCTGCTCGTGGTCGGCGCCATGGGCGCCATTGCCAGCCGCTCATTCGCTCTGGGTTCGCACAAACAGGTCGCGAGCGTTTCTGCTAAATCGGATGCCTGCGCGCAAGAACAGGCCGACGGCGCGGAAGTAACTTCTGCTACTGACACCGACAACGTCGACCAGCAGTGCGGTGATCAGAACGCAGCCGATACTGGCATGGAAGCCGCTGACAAGGGTGGGCAGGAAACTGTCGGCGCTACCGACACTGACAATGTTGAGGAACAAGTCGGTGATCAGAGCGGCCCGGACACCGGCGTAGAAGCCCCCGAAGCCGTTCCTTCCACAAAGTAATCTAATACCTTACGACAACGGCTATCCTGAAAGCTCGTTGAGAACAGCCGAAAATTAGGAAAAAGATAAAAAAACTGGCGGTCATCAGATCGCCAGTTTTGGATATTACGTTCTGCGGAGATTAAGTCACCTTCATCCAATAATTCCAGCACGAAGCAAAGATATTGCGCGCCGCTTCCTTCATTACCCGATCTCGGAAGCGTTTCAACATCCGCAAATCCGGTTTAAGACCCCACTGATTCACATCAAATTCAAGTATTCGCTCAGCGCTTTGGTGATCCGCCACGATCACATCTTCCTTGCGTATGCATACACCAGCCAATCCATCATCACCTGTGGATGGTAGCTGCTCGTTCCACCACCTTTGTATTTTGCCTGCAGCGGCTTCATACCGATCTGGTCTACCGATGAATCATGTCAATTTAAAACGGTGAAGGGGCCGCCCGTTTTCGGACAGCCCCTTTTGGATTCAGTTTCAGTATTGGTTACGGGACTGTGGTGGGCTGGACCTGATTCCAATTTCCCATCATTCCACCCTGGCCGCGACCACCACCGCGATTGCCGCGCATCATTCCAGCGCCATTTTGCATCGGGATGCCAGTGAAACCATTAGCCGTCATATTTTGCAGCATGAGATCAGCCTGAGCCTGGGTCAGAACACCATCAGCAACGGCTTTCGCAAAAGCGGTCTTGTGGACTTCGGTGAGCAGGGTAGTCACGTCGGCTGCTTTGATACCTTTGTCTATGGCGAGCTGGTACATGGTCTTGCCGCTGTCCAGGGCAGTTTCAACATCAGCCTTCGCGATGCCAAGTTTGTCGGCCAGTGCTTGCTCAACATATTCGTGCATCTGAACCATGCTGCCACGTCCGCCCATGCCACCATTCATGCTGCCAGGGCCATAACCAGCCGGTAACCCAGCCGCCTGTGCAACATTAGATTGAGCAAATACGAAACCAGCGCCAAAAATTACCACTGCGATCACGACTGCAGATACGATACCCAAGATTTTTTTCATTTTCGTTTTCTCCTTGATTGATGTCCTGACTTTTTGATTTTTTATTGGTGCCAGGTAACTTTCTCTATGTTATCGCCCAATTATGAAGGATTTGTAAAGGTAGCATGAACCTTTCACAAAGATAATATTTCCGAACAGCGGATGCCCAATCGAAAGGTGGTGAGACTATTGCCATGGCTGTTGCCTCTAAAAAAAGGGCAGGCAGAGCGAAAGTGGCCTTAACCACCCAGGCACCGCCACTTTCCTGCAAAGCGCCTTCAACGTAAAAACACACTGCAGCTCACATGAAAACACCTACAGACAGGCTTCACCTGGACTTCATCTGCACTGTTTATCATCTCTTCAAGACGGGCAATCTAGCCCTATTCACATTCAATGGAGAAAAAATGACAACCCCAATTCGCACTCTTATTTTTGTAATACTGGCACTCAGCCTGACGTTAGCTGCTTGTAGCACACCAGCGCCTGTTGCTCCTGCCGGGAGCGGCGCTTTGCAACCTAAAATGCCTGCCGTTGCCAACGGTGAGAATAGCGGTGAAGGCGGTGTGGAAGCCGCACTCGTCACCTATTCTGACGCCACACAAGGCTTCGCAATCGGCCATCCTGGTCCGTGGACTCAGGATACCAGCGTCACCAACGGCGTGAAATTTGTTGGCGGTTCGGATAGCATGACACTTGAATTTGTCACCCCGGCCGCTGGCATTGATGCCATGGCCTATGCCAAAAGCGATGTAGCTGCTGTGACGGCCGCTTTCCCGGGTTTCAAACAGATTGACCTGAAGGCTTCCACCGAAGTCAAAAATGCCATTATTCTGGGGTTTAGCGCCGGTGCCACATCCTCAGTCACCGGCAAAACATTCACAGCCCACAACGAGCGTTACTACATGCCGCTGGCCGATGAGCGCATCGCCATCCTGACCGTTATCGCCCCTGAAAACCAGTATGACCGCGAAGGCGTGCGCGACATTGCCCTGACCTTCAAAAGCACGAAATAACAGTAGAAAAAATCAGCGCGAGCGCAGATGGTTGTCTGCGCTCGCTACACAAAAAAGGTTAATTTATGGAAGCACTCTCATTGCAAAGTCTATATAAAATCTACAAGGAAGGCGAGATCGAGACGGTTGCCCTGCGCGATGCCAGTCTCAATGTTCAACCTGGCGAATTCATTGCCATCACCGGACGTTCCGGCGCAGGCAAATCCACCCTATTCAGTCTGGTTGGTGGCCTGGCCATGCCCAGCGCGGGCAAGGTGATCATCCACGGCACGGATATTACGCGCCTGAACGAACGCGAACGGGCCGAATTCCGCCGCGAGAAAATCGGCATTATCTACCAGACCGATAACCTGATCCCTTTCCTGAGTGCACTTGAAAACGTCAGCCTGCCGATGCAGCTGGTCGGGCGCAAGGATAGCCAGAAACGCGCTATCCAGTTACTTGGCGAAGTCGGTCTGTCTGAGCGTATAAATCACAAGCCAAATATGCTCTCCGGCGGAGAACGCCAGCGCGTTTCCATCGCAGTTGCGCTCGCCAACGAACCGGAACTGCTGCTGGCCGATGAACTGACCGGCGAGCTGGATTCATCCAGTGCCGATAAAGTCATGGAACTGCTTGGCGCACTGAATGCCAGTCGCAGCCTGACACTGGTCATTGTCACTCATAACAAAAACGTCGCCGCCCGCGCCACACGCCAGGTCAAAATCACGGATGGACAGCTGCTCGAAAGCGAGGCCGCGCATGTCCACTAATCTTTCCACAGACGCCATCGCGTTGATGACGATTAATCTCAAGCGTGAATACCGCGTCGGGCGCGAGACGATTGCCGCCCTGGGCGGGATTGACATCTCGATCCAGAAAGGCGAATTCGTCGCCATCATGGGTCCGAGCGGATGTGGCAAGTCCACCCTGCTCAACCTGATTGGCGGTCTCGACCAACCCAGCAGCGGAACTGTTCTGCTGGATGGTCACGATCTGGCCGAATACAACGAGGAACAGTTAGCTGCCCTGCGCCGCCAGAAAATGGGATTCATTTTTCAACGTCATGACTTGTTTCCGGTCCTAACCGCCCGCGAAAATGTCGAATTCCCCATGCTGCTCGGAGATGTCCAGCCTGACGAGCGCCGCATCCGCGCCGAGAAACTGCTGCGCCTGGTGGATCTGGCCGAGAAAGCCGATTCCCTGCCGGATGAACTCTCCGGTGGGCAGCAACAGCGCGTTGGCATTGCCCGCGCACTGGCGAATGACGCCTCCATCCTACTGGCCGACGAGCCCACCGGCAATCTGGACAGCGCCACGTCCTCGGACATTATTGACTCTTTGCTGGCGCTCAAACGCGCCCATAATCTGACCCTGGTCATGGTCACGCACGACCCTGAAGTGGCCGCCCAGGCCGACCGCATCATTTATCTGAAAGATGGTCGCATTTCAAATAAAAAAGGAAATATCCAATGACACTCACCTACGCCTGGCGGCTGGTGACGCGCAACGCGCGCCGCAGCGCCACCTATCTCTTTGGCTTGGCGCTCGCCGTCGGCCTGTTTGCCGGTATCCTGTTTTTTGTGGACGCCACTGCCCGCCAGATGACTACCACCGCCATCGCCCCGGTCAAACTCGATCTCGTCGCCCATGCCACAAAGCCGGACATCAACATTGCGCCGATGATCCCCATTTTGGCCGCACAACGCAGCGTGAGCGCCGCCGAACCTGTCTATGCCGCCGACTTTTCTTCGGCGCAGAAGCTGGGCGCAGCGCAAGCCTCACCCGCCGGACGCATGTTTGCCGTTTCGCCTTCCTACTTCAAAACTTTCGATATCCTGCAAATCAGTGAAGGCAAGTTTGACCCATCCGGCGTGATGGTCTCAGAAGCGATGGCGATTGCTCAGAACCTGAAAGTTGGAGATACACTCCAACTGACTTTTTCCGGTGTAAACAAACCTATCAGCCTGCCTGTGACGGGTATTCTGAACCTGGATAACGCCGACGCATTGTTTGCCACTGCCACTGAAGCCGAAAACGCGCTCGTTTCCGATGTTGTGCTGGTGGACGCTGCGTGGTTCCAATCCACCCTCGGCGCACCCCTGGCTGCGGCTGCCGCCAATCCACCCGCCAACCTGGCTCCCGGCGCGGTGATCTATGACCCGCAGATCCACGTCAAAATCAACCGTGACCTGTTGCCCGCCGACCCAACGCTTGCCGCTCTGCGCGCCGAGTCACTGCGCCGCGAAGTTGAGCGCCAGTTCTCCGGGCAGATTAAAGCTGTGGATAATCTCTCCGGCGCGTTCAAGAGCGCCAAGGCGGACGTCTTCTCGGCCAAAATCCTGTTCATTTTTCTGGGTTTGCCAGGCGTGGCGTTGGCGGCCTATCTGGCCAAGTTTGCTGCCGAACTGTTCGCCGAAGCCCAACGCCGCGAGATCAGCCTGCTGCGCACGCGCGGTGCGACCCCGCTACAAATTGGCGGCATCATCGCCTTCACTTCCGTCTTTCTGGCCATCGGCGGCTCTTTTCTGGGCCTGATTTTTGGTCTGCTGACGCTGTTGGTCAGCGCAGGCGGGCAGGTGGCCAGCGCGCTTAACCCATTTGCGTCCGGTTTCGATTGGGGCAGCTTCGCCACCTCAGCCTCCATTGCGTTCCTGGCAGGGCTGGTACTGACCTTCTTTGCGGCCTTTATCCCTAGTTTCACCGCCATGCGCCATGAGATCACCCAGGAGCGCCGCTCTGCCCGCCGGGCGGAATCGGCACCCTTCTGGAAACGCGCCTGGCTGGATGTCATCCTGCTCGTGGCTTCTGCCGTTGTGCTGGTGGTGACGCAGCTCAATGGTGGGTTCAAACCTTCCGCCAACGAAGCCGCTGCCGTGCAGCTCTCGTTCTACATCTTTCTCGCCCCGTTCTTTGCCTGGATGGGTATTATCCTGCTCACCTTGCGATTGGTGGAAGGCGGCTTGAGCGCCTTTGCAGGACCGGTTGCGGCCCTGTTCCGCAGCCTGTTTGGCGAAATCGGTGAAGTCGCTGGCAAGTCCGTTGCCCGGCGCGCCACGCGTATCAGCGCCGCTACGGCTGTCATTGCCCTGACACTCTCCTTTGGGGTCAGCCTGGCTTTGTTCCAGCAGACCTACACCAGCGAAAAACGTTTGGATGCGCAGTATATTGTCGGCTCGGATCTGCGCTTCACGCCCGCACTCAACACCCCGCAAACTACCGACTTTGCCACCAGGCTGCAAATTCCCGGTGTGCAATCGGTCACGGCTGTCGCGCGTGACACCCAGGCGCTGGTTGGCTCGGAGAAAAACACGGTTTATGGGATTGACGTGGCTTCCTTTCGCCAGACCGCTTACCTGCCGGATAGTTTCTTTATTAACGGTAAAGCCCAGCAGACCATCGACGCCATGACCAACCGCACCACCAATTACGCCTCCGGTTCTGCCAGACAGGTTCTGGACGCTCTGGCAAACACCCCCAACGGGGTGATTATCTCGGTCGAGCAGGCCGAAAAGTACAACATCTTTGTTGGCGACCCGGTGCTGCTGCGCCTGTATAACCGTGTCACCAAGCAATACAGCGATGTCAAAGCCGTGACCGTCGGTTTGTTTGTCTATTTCCCCACCTCTGCCCAGGATTCAGACTTCATCTTGAACCGCGACTTTATGCTCAAGAGTTCAGGCAACCCGGCGGTGGATTATTTCCTGCTCAAAACCGACGGTCAGCCTGCCAGCATTTCCACGCTAGCTTCGGCGCTGTCAGCGCAGTATAAAAACATCATGCCTGTGCGCATTCAGACAACGGAAACGCTGGTCAAGACCGAATCCAGTTCGCTGACTTCGCTTAACCTGGGCGGGCTGGGCGCGATGGAACGGCTCTACACCATTCTGGTGACATCGATTGGGCTGGCGATTTTCCTGCTGGCGATGATCAACGAGCGCCAGCGTGAGTTCGGCGCGATGCGCGCCCTGGGTGCCAACCTGGGTCATCTGCGACGGTTCTTGTTCACCGAAGCCGCCACTATTGGTGGGCTGAGCCTGGTGATTGGGGCTGTGGTGGGTGTGGGATTGGCCTTTATGCTCGTGCTGCTACTGGGGGTTATCTTCACCATCCCCGCGCACGGATTGTCAATTCCTGCTCTGGAATTGATCAGCCTGGCGGTGCTGGTCGTTGCCGGGATGGTCTCCAGCGCGTTGGTCAGCGCCCGGCGGCTGGCCACACTCAAAGTGGTGGAAGCGCTGAGAGAGTTGTAACGAAACTGATTTACAAATAACTGCCGGAGCGTCAATGCTCCGGCAGTTTGATAACCATTTTTATGAAGAACTAATCCTCGAATGCTTTTCATTCAAGACCAGTCTTCGGTAATGACAACCTTATCCGATAGTAGTATATTAATAGCCGATAATCAACAGCTTGTTGAGGTAAATCCCCTAAACGGACAAGAAAATTATTAAGCAACAATGATATTTTGTACCCCCTGCGCCATTTGCGCTTGAAATCCTGAGGTTGATAATGGAAATGAAATCCCAAGAAAAGCGATCATCCGCTTTGTTCCTGTCCATATTTATTCTTTCTGTGCTTGGCTTTGTGACTGCTGGCAGCCTGTATTATTTTCATTATGAACAACAATACCGAAATGCAATAGATAGTCAATTGACTGCTATTACAGACCTAAAGGTAAATGCATTAGTAAATTGGCGCGCAGAACGGATCAGTGATGCCCAAACCCTTTACCAAAACGAGGCCTTTTCAGCGCTGCTAGCGAGTTATATGAATGGTTCACCCGGCGCTCAAACCGACTTAAAAGAATGGCTGCAAAAATATCTGGAAGGCAGCCAGTATGACCAGATACGTATTCTGGATCCGCAAGGGAAAACCCGCCTGATGATACCCGATGGCGTAGTCCAGGTTTCAGATGCAGTAATGCAGTCGCTACCCGAGGTCTGGCAAACGGGAAAGATCACGTTGGTGGATTTTTACCGGAGCGAAACAGATCAAAAAGTCCACCTGACGTTGCTTGTACCTATTTTTGACGCTCAAACCGGCAAGTATCCTGTTGGAATGATTGCATTGCGCATCGATCCCAATCTTTACCTCTATCCCTTCATCCAGAGCTGGCCGGCGCTTAGTAATACTGCCGAAACAATCCTTCTCCGGAGAGATACTGACAATGCCTTGTACTTGAACGACCTTCGATTCCAACAAAATACCGCCCTCACATTGCGCCGGCCTTTGTCTGATTCAGCTTCCCCTGCTGTAAAAGCTGTACTCGGCCACACCGGAATGATTGAAGGCGTAGACTATCGTGGAATACAGGTTGTAGCTGAGGTGCGCAACGTACCCGATTCGCCCTGGTTTCTAGAGGCGCGGATGGATGCTACTGAAGTCTATGCGCCGCTGCGCGAACGCATCTGGTTGATCGTTATTGTTTTTGGCTTAATTATTATTGGCACGGGTGCAGGTCTTTGGCTGCTTTGGCGACAGCAAAGTCTGCGCTTCTATCGAGAACAGGCGCAAGCTGCCGAGAAATTGAGCGATTCAGAACTTCGCTATCGTCGCCTATTCGAGACGGCCAAAGATGGCATTTTGATCCTGGAGGCAGAAACCGGCCTGGTTTTGGATGCCAACCCGTTCCTGCAGGATATGTTGGGTTTTCCGTTAGACGATCTAAAGGGCAAAGCACTCTGGGAATTAGGCGGTTTTAAAGATGTGGCAGCCAATCAGACCAATTTCCTGAAATTGCAGCAAGAAGGCTATATCCGCTATGACAATTTACCCCTGCAGACCGCCCAAGGGCAACCGTTCTATGTTGAATTTGTCAGTAATATTTATTTGGTAGGACATCGCAATGTCATCCAATGTAACATTCGTGATATCACCGAACGCAAACAAACTCTGGATGCGCTGCGCGAAAGTCAAAACAGATATCAATTAATCTTTGACAATTCTGGCACAGTCAACTCGATTTTTGATACGGAGTGCCGTCTTATCATGCAAAACAGTCTGTCGGTCCAAAACCTGGGAATGAAGCCCGGTGAAGCGATGGGCAAAACGGCATTGGAGATATTCGGTCTTGAGCGTGGTAGGGCAGTTACAGAACACATGCAGCGCGTTTTTTGTTCAGGTGTATCGGAATCTTTCGAGACCGATTTCAATCTGCCGACAGGCAAGAAATGGTTCCGTTCCGTTTACCAACCTATATTTGACGAGCGGCATATTCTCTTTGGTATTCAAGTAATATCCCAGGATATAACCGAACACAAGCTGGCAGAAGCTGCGTTGCGTGAAAGCGAGGAAAAGTTCAGGCATCTGGTATGGGATATGCAGGTGGGTGTCCTTTTACAGGGTCCGCAAGCAGAGATATTATTGAGCAACTCGAAAGCACTGGAATTGCTGGGCGTCACCGAGGATCAATTGTTGGGGAAAACTTCATTTGACCCAGATTGGAATGTTATTCACGAAGATGGTTTGCCATTTCCCGGTCCAACACATCCTGTGCCCCAAGCAATTTCATCATGCCAGCCTGTTCTAAATGTTATCATGGGCGTTTATCGCCCTACTACGAGAAATCGTGTCTGGTTGTTAGTGGATGCAGTGCCAGAGTTTAATGATGATGGAAAGTTACGTCAGGTGGTGTGTACCTTTATAGACATAACAGCGCGTAAAGAGGCCGAGAAGGCACTACAAGAGGCGCACGACCAGCTGGAACAGCGCGTACAGGAACGCACCGCAGAATTACAGAACGCAAATCTCCAACTTGAAAAAGCCAGTCGCACGAAAGATGAATTCCTGGCCGCCATGAGTCACGAACTACGTACCCCACTTACCGGAATTCTGGGACTCTCGGAGATAATGCAAATGCCGGGGCAAGGTCCGCTGACCGAAAAACAAGGTTCCTATCTTTCCAAGATCCATGACAGCGGTCAACACTTGCTGGAATTGATCAACGATATCCTCGACTTTTCCAATATCAAGACTGGCCAATTTGATCTAGACCTGATACCCTGCTCACTGCATGAAATCTGCCAGAACAGTCTGCAATTGATGGCTGCGCAGGCTTCCGCCAAGCTCCTGAAATTTAGTTTCTCCACAACTCCCGAAAACATCACAATCAATGTAGATGCGCGCCGTTTTCAAAAAATCTTAGCCAATCTAATCAGCAATGCTGTCAAGTTCACGCCCAATGGCGGCAGTTATGGAATTGATGTATTTGGCAACAGAGAAGATGGGCTAGTGCACATCACTGTCTGGGATACCGGCATTGGCATCAAAGATGAAGATCAGGTGCGGCTATTCCAGCCTTTTGTCCAATTGGATGCCAGACTGGCGCGGCAATATAATGGCACTGGTCTGGGGCTGGCACTGGTGCGCAGACTAACCGAGCTGCACGACGGCAGCGTATCTGTGCAGAGCGCGCCCGGTCAAGGCAGCCGCTTCACTGTCACCCTGCCCTGGCAACCCAAGTAGTTTTTGATACATCCAGGCGCACGTTTAAATTGTGGTATCGCTCCATAAAGCGTGAGCCATCGTCGCCCTGGTAACATCTCAAATAATTTATTGTTTGCGTCCATCTTTCATTGATGAAATTCGATGCAAGCTAATGTTTTCTGCTGCCTGACATGGCAACATATCAGCATTGGCGCTAAGCAAGTCAACCAGTTCGCGCATATTGCGGCGCATAGCCTCCTCACGGTATTTTTCGGCTGCAATGCGGCGGATTTCAGCTAGGGCTGCAAACTCAGTAGCATGGGCTTTCAACCAGACATTGACAGCATCAGAGTTGCCAAGCATTTCTTGTGGAATGCGCAATTCATCAGGGGCCTTGATGAGTTTTTCATGGATGGCAAAAAGAACACCGCCTGAATTGACCAGGTAATCAGGAGCGATCATCACTCCGCGCTGACGGTAAACAGATTGCTCCAGACGAACGCGGGCAGCCTGGCGAACCGGGTCGGGTGAGTAAGTATTGGCCGCTTCAACGATGACAGTCCATTTGCCCATGAGATCAACCGTAATACTTGGGCGAGATGCAGAGTCTATGTCCAGGTAATTCGCCACTGGTGCAGCCGGGATCAGACAAAAAGCATCCTTGCGCAATAATTCGTTGGGGTCAGAAGAATATTCCAGGGTGCCTATTTTGCCACTTGCTTCTTTGAAGAGGTAATATGGCTTGGTGACGATGCCATCTTTTTGCCAGTTTTCAAAGAGCTCTTCCACGGGCAAGCCAGCTTCATCATAGAGATAGCCTGCTGCATCACTGATGCCGATGACTCTTACAAAGGACATACGATCTCGCAAAATGCGGGCAGCGTGCGCACCCACAGCACCAAATCCTTGAATGAGTATAGTGACTTCATCTGGGATCATCAGATCTGCAAATTGCGAGAGAGCCTTCAAGCGTGGTAATTCTTCAAGCAGAGCTTGCAAGGCAATAACTGCGCCACCGGCCGCTGCGCCAAGCTGATCAATGCGGTTCCCACCCATGTCGACTGGTTTAGAAAGGGCATGGTCGATACCGTTTTCGATGGCGATGGTTTTCATATCGACATCATTTGTACCAACATCAGGACCAGGCAAGTAGATATCACGATAAGGGAAAAGGAGACGCGCCCAACCTCGAATGACTTCAGTACGTTCTTCAGGCGTAAGACCCTTCTCAGCGACAAGGCCCGATTTTCCACCACCAAAGGGCAAATACGCAGCGGCGTTTTTTAAAGTCATACCACGCGCCAGATTATGGATGGCAGCAGGAGTGACGTCAGGAAGCATGCGAATACCGCCCAATGCTGGTTTTCCCATCGCCGTATTGTCTATCACAAGATACCCGCCGATTTCGAGCGCGGATGCTTCATCCCACATGCAAATTACACGGTCGGGACCAAGTTCATCCGCCACAATCCCTAGCTTGGCAAGCAATTCTACGTCGTTGGATGTGAACTCCATAAAACATAAATCGCCAATTCGAATAAGGCGTTTTTCCCATACACTTTCAGATAATCGCTCGACAAGAAAGGTTTTCATTCGGGATGGAATCATTTTGACCTTTTTGCTTTCAATTTCTTAAGAATTTATGCCAGTACTCTACCAGATTATCGGCCAGAAATAGCTTCTTGTCGAGCATATTTACTGGCATAAGCCCCAAGCTTAATTATGGCGTTGGCGGCGTGGACGAAACCACAAGTGTATCGCTACGTTTGCGCAAAAAGTAGTAGATTCCCCCACCAAGCATCGCCAGACCAAGAGCCAGCCCGCCAAAATCGCTCAAGAACTGGCTGATGAGTTCCCACTGGCTGCCGAATAAATAGCCCAAACCACCGTAAACAATAATCCAGACCGCTTCGCCAGCGATGACGGTGATCAGGAAACGCCGGAATTGGCAACTGCTGCCGGCCATCAGGTTAACAGGTAGCGCGATGGCAGTTAATAGAAAACGGGTGAGAAAGACCGCCAAACGGCTGTTGCGATTGAAAGTGGACTGAGCGCTGATCCAGGCGGACGAACCGCCAAAACGGAGCGAGACCCAATTTCCACCCCAGCGTCCCATAATGAAACTGAGGCTATCACCAGCTACTGCTCCGAGCAATCCAAGCCCGGCAGCCGGTAGTAAGTTGAGCATCCCCTGACGGCTAAAAGCGCCTGCAGCGATCACCATCAAACTGGTTGGGATTGGAACCCCAATGGCGCCCAACAGCAAAGCCAGCCCAAACAGAGGCGCTCCATAGGTAATGAGTCCAGTCAGTAGAAAATCGGAGATTGAACTCATGGGCTAATTTTCCCTTGCGAGCAGGCTGGTTGTGCCGAGCGTATGGCATCTTGGATTTTTGGTAATATGGCGCCAGACTGTTTAGAAAAGTACTCCTTGTTCAAATCAGCCAGACTTTTTTTGTCGTTATCCGTGGATGGCACATTGATTTGTTTATACAGATAATCTGGTGATACACAGTACATCTTCGCAAGATATGGGATTGTCATCCAACCGCGAATTGCATTTACATCTGTGGTGCCAGGCTTCAGCCCTGTTAACTGCACCTGGGCAAAAGACCGAATCGTGCGAAAACCATAAAAGGCAGTGACCACAACTCCAAGTATGACCAGAATCCCTACCCAGCGGTCCATTCTCTTCGATATTGATTTTGAATTGATCATATAAGTTCCATTGAGAAAAAAAGGGACGCAAGCCAAATGTTCCTATATTGCCTTTAGCTAAATAGAAATTTTCTTGGAGTATCTCGAAAATTTACTTGACATTGCATGAGTAAATGAAAACATGTGGATGCTGAAGCAGTCTGATTGGTGCGCTGAGTGCCAGTTTGTCACATTGTCAACTAACACTTTGCGCAAACAGGGATGCGGCCCAGCATCCCTGTTTGCATAGATAAGGAGAATGAACTTTTCCCTGGTGGGTTCTACCCACGGATCAGATAAACCTTGAGAAAACTCTTTTTGAGCGCATCCGCCTGGGCGGTGAGATCATCCACCTTACCATCCTGGGCTAACTTGAGCAGTGCATCCAGGCTCTGGCGAATACCCTGTACATCGGCATCGTTAAGTTCGGCTTCTACCGATTTCAGCAGGCGGTCAGCTTCGGCATAATGTTCCATCGTTGCGGCGGCATCCTTCTTTGCGCCATCAGCAATCAATTTTTCCATCACATCGTGAAAATCCACTAGGTTCATGGCCAGCAAGGAGAACCCATTGCGCTTGAACATTTCCTGGAAAATCGGGCGTACCTGTTCCAATTGGACATGCGCTTGGGCTAGATCACCAGTTTGAACCAACGGGCCAGACTCGCTAATGATCTTGTTCACGGTTGCCAAATCCGCGCTAAACTGGGTATCACCGGATAACGCATAGGGGCGATAGCTGGCGTATTTGCTGGAGAATTCTGCATACGTAGTTTGCAGTTGGCTGTAATACTTGATCGATTCGTCGCGATTCTTTAGACCGGTCTGGAACAAGGCCTGTTTATAGTTGCTATTCATGGCATTGTAGTTTTCCAGGAATTGTTTGCGCGTGATGTAAGTACTGGCCAGGCTGGCCGCGACAAGCACCAAGATCAAAACGACTGGCAGTGCAATAACACCCTTCCCGCTGAGTTTTTCAGCGTTCTTGTTGGTGGATAGATTGAAGGGCAGGTAAATCGGGCAGAAGCCGATCAACGCTGTGACAGAAATAATCACGCCGAGCAAAATCAACAATACCTGTAAAGCGCCTGCCACCCAGAATATACCCAGGGCAACCATGACTGGCCCAAAGATGGCGCGGATGAAACGGTCAAGTGTACCAATATTATTCTTCATGCTTTGTTTTCCTATGGTGAAAGATGATGATGAACCGATAATATCCATTTTATTTGTGCGTAGCGTAAAGTAAATATGAAGATTTGATAAAGCTATCGCTGGTAACAACCTGTACAACTATCTGGTTCGTTGGCAATATCCAAGCAGATCGGATTGATGAGGTCATCTAGGGCTTCGTTGCAATAAACAAATAGCGGTTCAGGCTGAAAAAATACTCACCCTTCTCACCGAGTTGGCGCAGGTCTTCTGCCCACGCATCAGCTTCCGCACGTGATATTCCTTTTCGGTCACTTACGAAGGAGACAATCAAATCAATTAAGCGGTTGCTGAATGTGTTCTGATCGAAAACCGGGTTGAACATCGGGATGACTTGCTGCGATTCGATCTGGAATCCGGCTTGAAGTAGCTTGTGAGAGAGTGTTCTGGGCAGGTGAGCATCAGAAGTATGCTCTTCCCAGACCGTTAGAATACGATTCATGCGCGCGTTGTCGGTAGAATGCCAGACAATCGAATCCCAATCTGTATCCATCAGAACCAGGCGTCCACCTGGGCGCAGAACTCGAAAGAGTTCAACCAATACCGCATTGACGTCCGGCACATACTCCAAAACTTGTGTGGAAATACCAATATCAAAAGAGTTATCTCGATAAGGAAGCCTGACAGCATCGCCATTGCTGAATTCAACCCAGGGCTGGTGAGCGCTGCGAGCTTTGGCTACATTCAGGAGAGTCTCGCTGATGTCAACACCACATACCTGGCCGGACGAGCCCACTATTTCGCCAATTTCCAAAGCCAGGAAACCTGGCCCTGAACCGACATCCAGAACTTGTTCGCCGGACTGAAGCTTCATGGAGGTGAGAATTTGCTTTCGCTGCTCGATCATGTCCGAGGTTAAATACATCGCCATGAGACGTTTGGAAGCATCATCGTTAAATTGAAGAAGCGAACTCATATAGTACCTGAAACCTGGTTCCAGTCTGTCAGAAAACCTGCGGGCCTGAGATCAACGATACTGTCGATGCAGGGGCTAATTATGGCAACCCGAAGGTGGCTGGTTATGGTTACGATTTCTCTGGAATATAGACGCATGTTTGGTTAGATGATGGCGTGCGAATAAAGTTACGGTCAAATAGATTTTTGCATATTAATGTGATGATAATCAGGTTATCTTCATGATTTTTGTAACCTTTTTGGCGTATTCACATCAAAGGATGAGAAACCCTTTCATGGAGATAAGAAAATGGATTTGCTTTCCCGGCTTTTTGGACCACCTGTACCTTCTGTAAATGTGCACAAATTAAATGAAAAGCTGAAGAGCGGTAAACGTCCTGTGGTGATTGACGTGCGTGAGCCGCAAGAATATCAAGCCGGACATATTGCCGGGGCAAAATTGATCCCGCTCGGAAGTATCAAGCAGCATCTCAACGAATTACCAAAAGACAAAGAGATTGTTTGTGTTTGTGCTTCGGGTAGTCGCAGTAGTTCTGCGGCCAGGCAACTTATCAAGGCAGGTTACACCGTCCTGGATATGAGCGGTGGCATGATGAACTGGCAGAGAGCCGGGTTTCCAGTAAAAAAAGGCAGCGCAGCCTAAATGCTGCCCCTTGAACTCGCGCTCGGCTTCGCAATTGGGCTGTCGCTCGGCCTGTTGGGCGGTGGTGGTTCGATACTGACGGTCCCGGTACTGGTTTATTTTATGGGGCAAACGCCGCATGCAGCGGTAACTACTTCATTGGCAATCGTAGGCGCAAACAGCTTGATAGGCGCGTATTTTCATCGTCTTCAAGGCACCCTTAACTGGAAGGTAGCCTTTGTATTTGGTGGCATAGGGATGGTGGTGGCATACTTTGCCTCTGGCTTATCCAAAATGCTTCCGCCGGCTGTGCTTCTGATCGCTTTCGCCCTCTTGATGCTGGTCATTGGCGTGGTAATGCTGTTTCGCCGCAAAAGCGAGCCTGATGTTCATCGCGTGGCGGGACCGCTGTGGGTCGTGCTGGCAAGCGGTGCCGGGGTCGGTTTGTTGACCGGAATTCTGGGTGTTGGGGGTGGGTTTCTGATCGTCCCAGCCCTGGTCATGTTTGTTGGTCTGCCAATGCAGGCAGCGGTGGGTACATCGCTGATTATCATCGCCATGAATAGCCTGGCAGGGTTGGCTGGACATCTGGGCACGGAGTCGTTCAATTTTTCCCTGACATTTGTTTTTGTCCTTGCAGGTTTGGTGGGAACTTTCGCAGGCGCGCAGCTATCAAAGCGTATGCCTGCGCAGAAGCTTCAAAAAGCATTCGCCTGGTTTGTAATCGTACTGGCAGTTTTTCTACTTGCTGATAATTTAACAAAATTCTTAAAGGTATAGGAGCGTAAATCATGTTTACACAACAATTTTTTATTGATGGGCTGGGCTGTGCATCTTATATAATCGGGTGCGAAGCGACGGGAATTGCCGCTGTGGTGGACCCCGACCGCGAAATTCAAAAATATCTTGATACAGCAGCTTCCCGTGGATTGAGCATCACCCATATCATCGAAACACACTTGCATGCTGACCACGTTTCGGGAAACACGGACCTGGCGCTCCGCACAGGCGCAAAGATCTACCTGCATGAAGCCAGCGGAGCAGAGTTTGCGCATGAATCTTTGCATGATGGCGATGTGCTTGAATTAGGCAATTTGCGTTTGAAGGTGCTCCACACACCTGGTCACACCCCTGAAAGCATCACTCTGCTGGTTTCGGATACCACCCGCTCAGAACAGCCCTGGCTGGCCTTGACCGGCGATACTTTGTTCGTCGGAGATGTTGGCCGCCCAGACCTGGTGGGTGTGGAAGCTGCACAGGGATTGGCCGGTGATATGCACGCATCATTGTTTGAGAAGATTTTGCCGTTGAACGACGGCTTGTTGATCTACCCAGGGCACGGCGCTGGCTCGCTGTGTGGAAAGTCGATCGGTTCGATGCGTGCCACCACGTTGGGTTATGAACGTCATGCCAACCCGGCGCTTGCTCCCCGCGATAGGGAAGATTTCATCACTTTTGCCACCAGCGGTCTGCCTGAACAACCAGGCAACCACACGCGCATTAAAGCCATGAACCGCAAAGGTGTCAATCCACTTGGCAAAGTGGAAGCGCGTCCTTTAACCATCCATGAGTCGATCCCGCACTTCCAAAGCGGAGCGGGATTGCTCGATACGCGCTCGAAAGAGGCCTATGTACATGCGCATGTCCCTGGTTCGGTACATCTCGAAGCAGATGCGCAGTTGAGTAACCGTATTGGTTTTGTCTTCCCGCCCGATGCCCCCATGATCTTGCTCCTGGCAGATCCCGCGGATTACGAGCGCGTGGTCTACAGCCTGGCGCGGGTAGGCTATGAGAATGTGGTCGGCTATCTTGCAGAAGGGTTGGATATCTGGGAACGTATGCGATTGCCGATTGCGGCAGGTGATATAAAAGATATTGAGCCGCATGAACTGCAAAACATTTTGGAACATTGCAGCGCTGATTGCCCAATCGTGGTAGACGTACGTGAACCCTGGGAATATCAACAAGGACACGTACCCGGTGCGTTGCTGATGCCGCTAGGGCAGCTTTCGAACCGCATAAGAGAACTAAACCCGGACCACCCAGTCGCAGTCATCTGCGCCAGCGGCAGTCGCAGTCAATCGGCGGCAGCGTTGCTGGGGCAGAAGGGTTTCAAGACTGTCTACAACGTGGTTGGAGGTACTGGTGCTTGGGAATACAGTGGGCTACCACTAGCCAATGACTGAGTAATAATAAAATACGAGCCCCGACATGAAAGCGGAGCTCGTATTTATTATTTTCCTTTAATTCAAATGGGTTTTTCCACTTTCTTGATAGCGGTATAACCGGTTGAAATCAAGGTGAATGCTATGGCAAGCAGGCTAATAAGCCCAAGCAGAACACGCCAATCAAAAACTTGCCACCATTGAACAGCTGTATTTGCCGTCTGCCGCCAGGCCGGACCGCCACCGCCCATAACTGGTGTGGCTACCTCGGGAGCAGCCGCTTCCCACTGGCGGATGAAACCGACAATAGCCTGGATGTCGGCGTCATTCATACGCGTGCCCCAGGCAGGCATGGCTGTGCCGGGCACACCATTGGTGATGATCAATTGCAGCGCCTGGTCATTGGTGGTTGTCAGAACAGATTTAACATTAATGGCGGGCGCACGCTGCGAACCCTGGCCTTCAGGCCCGTGACAGCGCGAACAGTTTGCAGTAAACAAGCTGCTACCTTGCGCGATGGATTCTGCAGTGGTTGGAATCGGTACATTTGGTGCAGGGATGGCTCCGGCAGGAACTTCGTCCCAGCGCTGAACAAGCGTTACCATCGCAGTGATTTCTTCGGGAGTCAGGACGTTATTCCAGCCGGCCATTAAAGTTCCTGCGCGGCCAAGTGTAATCGTTCGGTTTAGTTCTTCGACAGTCTTTTCACGAACTTTCGGGTCATTTAGAACAGGCGCGATTTTGGTACCAAGTCCATCGGCTCCATGACAGGAGACACACTGAGCTGAGAAAATCTTAATCGCGGTTTGCAGCACGGCTCCACCAGAGAACGTTCCTACTTTCTCAAAAATAACTGGATCCGGCTCAGTGGTAAATGGCACAAGCGGAGCCAACCCAAGGTTGATGACACGGTCCCTGGTGGTGCTCCAATTTCCAGAATGGATTAAGGCAACCATCTCGGTAATCTGGTAGTCGCTGAGCGGCCCGCCGTCAGCCTGGCTCCAGGCGGGCATGGCAGTGTTGAAACGTCCGCGAGAGATGGTTTTGATCAAATCTACAACAGGGGTTGTACGCAAAGCAGGGTTATCGAGTGGGGGGATGGATCCGATGCCTTCACCTTGCAGACCATGACAAACGGAGCAGTTTTCAGCATACAGGCTCATTGAGTCGTTTAGTTGTCCAGTAAGCATATTCGCTTGCGCTGATTGGATGCGCCCCGGTTCGAGTAAAATGTAAAACCCCAGAGCCAACATAATAACACCAGTGGCGATGGTTCCTATCAGGATTTCGAGGCGATGAGAGCGGTATTCGTTCATGGATACACCACCTGGGCAGTTTCGTAGGTTTGGCGTTGGATGGGTTCGCTGGTATTAACCTGGACTTTGCCATCTATGATGGAAACGGCGAATAAATCCAATGGGCGGGTTGCGGGTGGATTTTTGACCGTGCCCTGCATATCAAACGCAGAACTGTGGCAGGGGCAGATAAATTTCTGCTGGGTCGCGTCCCAGGGCACTGTGCAGCCAAGATGTGTACAGCGGTGGTAAACGGCCAGGAAACCACCGTCACCCAGGCGCACGATGTAGAAACGTCCATTGGTAATGTGGGTGACCGAATTAAGCGGGAAATTGTCCATATGTCCGGCGCTGATAATGGACCCGAACTCGCCATCTGCCAGGCGCGGCTGAAGATAGGAGATGAATATACCAACCGTTTCCACGGCGGCCAGCCCGCCAAAGAAGGCCCAGGTCATTTTTAGAAAATCACGGCGTGAATAATTGGGGTTAGGGCTAATTGTTTCTGTCATAAGTTACTCCTGTGATTTATTACCACAGCTTAATGCGTCAAAGTGGGCATGTTCCAGGGCAGGTATAACGCCATACCGGGACCTCGGAAAAAGATACCAACCAGGGTGAGGTTGAGAAATGCAATGAAGAGGAAGACCGCGATGAATAGCACACGTTCTTCCGTATCTGTCTGAAAGGTTTTCTTTACCCATTCATCGAGCAAAACAAGTGGGAGGGCAATTACGGCCATTGGGATTAATCCATTCGAGAGGAGACTTGGCCAACCAGGCAGCCAACCTGCCCAATTAAGTGCATATTCATCGAGCAGAACCCAGACCGGAGTAGCGATCGTTGCCAGACCGGCGGCAATCAGGGTCAATGCGCGCCCACGGCGGGAGCGAAAATAAACGCCAACGTTTTTTGGGTTGAGATCGAAAAAAGGTAGCAGGACAATACCAGCGACGGCCAGCCCAGGCAGGATGATCGCCCCAACGAGCGGGTGAAAGTGCAGCAGCATTTCCTGCAAACCCATAAAATACCAGGGGGCTTTGGCCGGATTAGGTGAGATATTTGGGTTGGCGATGCCTTCGAGCGGCGCCGGCACCAACATGGCAAAAATCAAAATAACTGCAATCCAGACCACTGCGTAAATCAGCTCTTTTTGCACCAGGTTGGGGATCGTGGTCAGACGCTCCATTTTTGGTTCCACGCCGGTTTCGGATTCATCCAGGCTCCTGGGGATGCTCAGTCCGCCATCTTTGCGCACGCGCCAAAAATGGTAAGACATCAGTCCGAATATAATGAGCGGGATGATCGCTATATGCATCGAATAAAAGTTAAGCAAGGTATTCCCGCTCACCTCCGGCCCACCAAGCACCAGGCGGGTGATCCAGTTGCCGATAAGTGGAATATAACTGATGATGCCAGTCCCAACGGTGATAGCCCAATAAGCCAGCTGGTCCCAGGGTAAAAGGTAGCCAGTGAAGTTCGCGCCCAATATCAACAACAGCATCGCGACACCTAACAGCCAATTCAGTTCACGGGGTGGACGATAAGCGCCCGTAATGAAAACGCGGATCAGGTGCAGCACTGCAATGATGATCAACAGGTTGGCGCTCCAATGATGCAGATTGCGCATCAATTCGCCGAACCAGACATTATCGTAAAGATTAAGAATATCGAGATAAGCTTGCGGTGTGGCAGGTGTGTAATTATTGAGCAGGACAACGCCTGTCAAGGCCAGGATGGTCATTAAAACAGCAGCAAGGCCGCCCAGCCCCCAGGTGTAAGTCCAGCGCAAAGTGCGGTCTGGGACTTTGGTGGGATGCAAATGTAGGACAAGACTATCCAGCACCATGCGCATGCGTCCTCTGTCATCGCTGGGCATATCATCTGGGGTGAGGCGGTTGCGCATTCGTTCAAACACTGATGGGTCGGGGTTTTCGTCGGGCATGGGTACTCCTGAAAAGCAAAAGAATATCGAATTTCTTATTTATATCAACTGTATTTAAACGTTGTAATAAGGGCGTATGAAGATTTTGTAAAACAAAGTGTAACAAACTTTATGCGTTCTTGTCTGAAAATATAAATATTCTTTACATTGAATTGCTAAAATTGGTTCATAGTTGCAAACAAGCAACTTCTAAATCTAAAAACAACTTTTCAGGAGAAAAAACATGTTAAAGAATATTTTGATCGGGATCTTCGCAGCCATTCTGGTGGTTGCAATTGGAACTGCGGCTTATAACGTGATCAGCGTCCAGGCAGCAGGTGGCAACAACCCTGTCGCAGTTGGTCAGGGTGGTAACGGACAGGGCGGCGGCGGACAGGGTCGAGGCCAGGGTGGAAATGGTCAGGCTAACGGGAGTGGAGTTCCTCAGGCACAGGCCAACCTTGCCAACGCAAAAACCGTACACGGCACGGTCAGCACTTACAGCTACGGCACGCTGACCATTCAGACAGATGATGGGCAGTCTTTAGGTGTGCAGCTTGGTAACAGCAATTACGCCACTACAATTGGCTTCGTCCCACAAGCAGGCGATAAGCTCACAGTTTTTGGCTTCACTGGTAACGAGGGTTTGTTCAGCGCCATTACCATCACAGCCGAGGGTACAGGAAAGGTATACACCTTCCGTGATACAACCACTGGACGCCCAGCCTGGGCCGGTGGTGGCAAAGGCCAGGGAACTGCTCAGCCCTAAAGAATATCAATCATTCAAAAAGACCTACGCTGACTTCAGCGTAGGTCTTTTTGATTTCTTTGGTTAAGTTAATAGCCTACTGCAGATCCTGTCTAAGGTATTTGGATGGATAAATTTATTTTCGCTATAGCGTTGACTACACACAATTTGAAGGCCATAACGCATAATTTTCGTGGCATGCAGGTACTGGTCGTATCATTTTGAAATAGTAATCGGGCACTGATCAGAATTTTTTTGAATTGCTGCGGTTCTGGCATCTCGATAAAAATAGGTCTCTGCCAGGATAAGTTGTTATTCATGACAATGGCATAGTTTATGTTACCGGGGTTCTAATTCACTATTATGATCAATAATAGTATCAATCTCTTCAATCAACTGTTCTACATGTGATCTTGCAATAAATATCTATTACGAATCCCTGCCTGGAGTTTCCGCACGGAAAATTTTATACATCTGTAAGATGCCAGAAAATTCATCTCGATGATATATATTTTCCATCACCAATACCTGCTAATGCTTGTACGCAGGCAGTTGGACAGGCTATGTTTTGTTCGATGGTTATCTGTTCAACAAAATAATGTTTCTGCAGCATAAATAGATCAGCCCTGGCAATTGATTACCAGGGCTGATCTATTTGTTTGTCCAGAAAAACTTTATTTCAGTTTATCCACTTCGGCCTGCAGCGCAGGTTTTATGGTTTCAAAATTCAGATTGTTGGCCGTGCAAAAATCTTTTACAGTTGTGGCTTTATCAGCCGGTAAAGGCATGCCCAGAACTTGCTCAATGCTGGCTTGTAAAACACTCCAGCCTAGGATTTCACTAAACGTTGTTTTACCTTTAATAACTCGATCTGTGGCCGCCGCAGGTGCAGGAGTGACGACAGCCGGTGCTGTTGCTTCCGGCACAGGAGTAGAAACAACAGCAGCTGTCGCTTCAACATCAGGCACAGAACCTGTTGCAGGAGCTGCCAGTTTGGCAGTGTGTGTCTCCAGGTATGCAAGTTGTTCAGGTGTCAGCTTTTGCTGCTTCAGCAATTCTGCTGCAGTGTCAGTCAAATAAATATCGGTTGAAAGATCAAACGGCAGGTTTTTGTAAAAAGCCACAAACAGGCGCACAGAAGCAGTGCCGATCTCCTCACCACTTTCAGTGACCGTCCCTTCAAGACCCTTGACCTGGAAGGCTGACGGGTCGCTGCTGACGTTGAAGGCCTGTGCCAATATTTTGGCAGAGACACCGAAGTTCTTTTCAACATCCCCAAAGGTGTAAGAACCGCGAATATCAGCCGGGTTGGCCTGCCCAGCAAATTCGCCTTCGGTAAAGGTGGCGGCGACCTTGCTGCTTTCTGTTTTCCACCAACCCAGCCCGGACGAGATCAAAATACCAGCAACCAGAATACTGACAACCAACACGGCAAGTGTTTTGGATTTGATGATCATTTTAACCCCCGGCTTGAGAATACAACAGTTTTTGCAACAGGACAGATGGCTTCAGAAGTACATTCCAGGCACGAAATGCACTGGTGATCGCGCACGGTTGTCTTTGTATCAACCTCGATATTCATTGGGCACATGATCGAGCAGGCGCCATCTGCTTTGCAGGTGGTTGTACTGCGGCGAATACTGAAGATGCGAAACAGGTTCGATAAACCAAGGACTGCGCCGTAAGGACAGGCATATTTACACCACGGACGTTCCACGAAGAGCGAAAGGCCAAGCGTGACAGCCAGAACGATGACACCCCCGATGGCTACTTCACTGCTCCATAAATTGAAGAGGGCAAAGTAAGGGTCATAACTGGCAAAGATAAGCGTACTGGTCGAAGCAGTCATATAAATGACCCAGGCCAACACAATGTAACGAATGTAGCGCAGTACATTATCCAGCCTGGCGGGAACAAAATGATTGAAGCGGCGTTTGAACAACTTCCGTCCAAGAATGCTGACCCATTCCTGTACTGTACCAAGCGGGCAAACCCAACCACAGAAAACCGGTCCAAAGACCACTGCCAGGAATAGACCGATCACCATCAGGGCAAAGGCTGCCTCGTGGATGTGTTGGACAAATGTGCCGGTGGTGGCATATTGGTAGATTGTAACCACACCGCCAAACGGGCAAAGCGCATGCAGTGACGCATTAGACAGGAAGGGAATACCACCGCCGCCGCTTTCGAGCAGGGTATGATTAACTGAAATAAATGCAATCAGTGCAAAAAAGAAGAACTGCACTACTTTACGGATCCAGATGCTGCGTGGGCGAAATATGCGTATGCGTTTTCCAAAAATTGTAAACATCAGTCTCTCCAATTTAATCTTGTTACAGCACCGGGCTGCGAATTAATTATTTTCATTGTAATAATAGTTTGTACAGAGTTAGCAAAGTATACATGAAGATTGTGTAAAGATGCTGTTCTGCTTATATTTTTTTCGTCATCCCACAAAAATATATACAACTGAATTGTCACAATATCTTGACAGCATTCATAACCATTCTTTACCAATCCTTTATATATGGTTGGTATCCTTCTATAAATTCATTCTGATGGAGAAGGCCATGTCAAAAATCACCAAAACCCGCTGGGGAATAACTGGAATTATTGTAGTGTTACTGCTGGGAGCAGCAGGAGCATACTATTACTGGGGCAGTGCAGCCAAAACAGTTGTAGCTGCACCGTTACAAACAGCCAAAGTCCGTACAGGCGATCTGGTGATTACAGCCAGCGGCGCAGGAAACGTTATTCCACGCATGCAGGCTGATTTAGGCTTTCGTACAAGTGGAATTTTAAAGGAAGTAAATGTCGTTGTTGGGCAAACAGTAACCAAGGGTCAGGTTTTGGCAAGTCTGGAAGATGCTCTGCAAAAAGCGCAATTAGCTCAGGCTGATGCTGCATTCCAGGCTCTCTTCTCAGAAGCCAGCCTTGCCCAGTCAAAAATCACACAGGCAAACGCCGAAATAGCATATCAAGTTGATGTGGAAGAATTGCAATATGTTATCAGCCCTGAGGTGTATTTTAGGGAAACTGAACTTGAAAAATCCAACCAGGTTCTACTTGCACTTAAAAGAGATCCAAATGCCACGGAGAAACAAAAAACAGACGCTCAAAAGGTTTATGAGCGCGCTCAAACAAACCTGTCTGCTGCCCAGGAACGCTATCGTGTGGAATATGTACCAGGAACATTTACTGCCACCTACATTGACCCCGAAACCGAATTAGAAGTCACAACCATTATTGCACCTACTTCGGCTGATATAGCACTGGCGCGCGCCAAAGTCGATACGGCTTACTTTGCGCTGTTAGATTCGCAATCATTATTGGAGACACTTCAGGCAGGTGCACAAGCTATCACAGGCCCGGTGGTAGCAGTGCAGGGTGGTGAAACTGCAAAAATTGAACAAGCCCGCCTTGCATTGGAAAATGCACGCCTGTCGGTGGAGAATACCCGTCTGATTGCTCCTTTCGATGGAGTTGTCATCAGCCTGGATGCTGTTATTGGACAAACAGTCAATACCGCCCGACTGCTTACCCTGGCTACCACCCAGGATTTACAAGTGCGTTATTACCTGGAAGAAACAGATATGGATAAAGCCAGGGTTGGTAACAAAATAAAAATCACATTCGATGCTTATCCTGATACAGTCATTGAAGGTGAAACAATCGCTGTAGAGCAAGTTTTACAGGTCATAGATGGAACACCAGTTATTGTTTCATGGGCATCCATTACCAATCCTGGTGATTTACAAATCTTATCTGGCATGACAGTTGAAATCGAAGTCATTGGCGGCGAAGCAAAAGCTGCGCTACTTGTACCCGTGCAAGCCTTGCGCGAAATTGCCCCTGGTTCATATGCGGTTTTTTTAGTCCAACAAGATAGCTCGCTAAAACTAACCCCTGTTAGTGTAGGGCTGCGTGACTTTGCCAATGCAGTCGTTTTGAACGGGCTAAAGGTCGGGGATGTGGTCAGCACTGGCACGGTAGAAACAAAATAAAAGTATCTGAGAGAATGCCATGAAGAATAAGACCGTTTCATCCATCCTAAAAATCATCCTGATTTCAGTGCTGGTCTTAATATTTGCTCTTGCCGCATGGTGGCTTTGGTTTCGCCCCAGCGAAAAAAATCCACCAGCGCAGGTTAGTGTCGCTCGCGTAAAAAGTGGCAATCTGACATTGACCGCCAGTGGCGAGGGCGTACTGGAACAGACTACGCTCCCGGTTGGCTTTTCCATTCCCGGAATATTAGTAGAAATCGCGAAGCCTGGTCAATCTGTTACTGCTGGCGAACTGCTGGCAGCTGTTGATAGTAAAAAAGCCAAACTCGATGTCCAAAAATCTGAGCTTTCCTGGCAAACAATTTCATCACCTTATCAAGTTGCCGCACTGAAGTTTGAAGAAATGCAGGCACAAAATGACCTGGTTGATGCTCAAAATAGATTCAATGAAATTGTTCTCGGACCGGATATTGAATATTACAAATCGCTCCTGGCTTATGCTGAACGTGACTACTGGGAAGCTTATAAAAATCTGGCGAGGGCTCGCGCTCGCGCAGAAAAAAACAAAAAAGCTGCCGCGTCCCTGCATCGTTTGAACATCAAATTTACTGCGGCAGAGTTGGCTCTTGAAGAGGCCAAGCTAGATCTGGAATGGGCGCTCAATTACAAGTCCAACCCCAGTGAGGCTCTGCTCGTGGAAGGTAAATTACAGGCTGCTCAAAGCATCCTCACCACCAAAACAAACAGCATTAGCGCATTTCAGGAAAAAGAATCCGACTTACTCTTTTACAGTAATTCTTCTTCAACTGGAATACTGCCTTTACAAAACGCCTGGGCAGACCTTGAACAGGCTCAACTGGTATTGGCAGCCTCCAGCCTCACAGCACCATTTGATGGAACCGTAACCCAGGTCAATTTTCAAACCGGCGAAGAACTCTCTGCTTTTCAACCTGTCCTGACCCTGGTTGCAGACGCCCCCTTTACGGTTAAGTTCTCGCTGGATGAAAAAGATCTGCAGCTTCTTTCAATAGGAGATGCATTTACTGCAACTCCCACAGCCTATCCCAATTTGGAATTGGTTGGTGTGATAACAAAAATCGCACCTGTTATCGCCGAAAATGCGCTAATCACAGTCTGGGGTCAGATATTACCCAATGATCTGGTAGTGAAATTGATGCCTGGCATGAATATTGATGTGACTGTCACACTGGCAGAATCGACTGACACCCTCATCGTACCGCTACAAGCCATTCAGCATGATTCAAACGGACAAACATTCGTCAACCTGGTGCAAGTCAATGGCAGTTTTAAACCCATCCCTGTTACCCTGGGCTTGAGTGATGTTGCCAACGTCGAAGTCAAAGGTGATCTAAAAACAGGTGATGCAATTAGTACAGTTATTGGAACAAGGTAGAAGATGCTCATGCACTCAGGAAAACTGGAAAATCATGGAAACGATAATTGAAATTAAAAATATGACCAAGGTTTATGGCGAGGAAGAAGCTGAAGTTTATGCTTTGGCTGGAATAGATGTACAGGTGGAACGAGGTGAATTTGTTGCCATAATGGGGCCATCTGGATCCGGAAAATCAACCCTGATGAATATTCTGGGTTGTCTGGACCGTCCAACCTCAGGCGCTTATTTTCTGGATGGGCGTGATGTCAGCAAGCTGAATAAAAACGATCTTGCGGATGTACGCAATCAGAAAATCGGCTTCGTCTTCCAATCCTTCAACCTGCTGCCGCGTCTTTCGGCACTTGACAACGTAATGATGCCCATGCTTTACGATATCAGCAATAATCTGAGCCAGGCGGAACAACGCACTCGTGCAATAGAATCGTTGACATCAGTCGGTTTGGAAAAACGTATTAATCATCACCCCAATCAACTCTCAGGTGGACAGCAGCAGCGCGTCGCCATCGCACGTGCGTTGATCAACCGCCCGCCACTGATCCTGGCAGACGAACCGACAGGCAACCTGGATTCAAAAGCCAGTGTGGAAATAATGGATTTGCTGCACCAGCTCCACCAGCAGGGTGTGACAGTGGTCATGGTTACACATGAGCCAGATATCGCCAGCCACGCCGGGCGAATTATTTGCGTACGCGACGGTAAAACTGTTGCAGATGGGCATTGTTCGGACAAAACCTTATGAAAATTAATAAAATATTTCGAGTGGCCTGGGAAGGCCTGATGCTCAATAAAGTTCGCTCATTTCTCACAACACTGGGTGTGATCATAGGTGTGGCCTCTGTTATCGTAATGATGGCCGTCAGCTCAGGTGCTGAAGCTGCCGTAGCCGAACAGATCAATGCCCTGGGTGCAAATTTATTGATAGTTTCGCCCATGCGTGGAATTCCAGGTGCTGGCCGCACACTTTTATACGAAGACGCACTGGCCATTGGTGAGCAGGCTGTGGGTATCACCGGTATCTCAGCCGAGCAATCACCTGCACCCCAAACCATCAAAGCCAACGGTATCACCCTCGAATCAATCGCCATTGTTGGTACCAGTGCTGATTTCCCGGCCGTGCGCGACTATCCACTCGCGGACGGTGCCTATTTCACCTCTACTGAAAATGACCGCAAACTAAAAGTAGCCGTGCTAGGGTCCGGATTGGCAAAAGACTTGTTTGGGGAAGACAGCCCACTTGGTCAAACCATAACAGTCGGTTCCACCAAGCTGACCGTCATCGGTGTGATGGTCTCCAAAGGTGTCGTAGCAGATATTGATTATGATGGACGTGTTTACCTGCCGATCAACGTTATTTTTCAAAAATTTATGGCCAGCTCACTGATGGGTGCCGATGCAGTGCGCACCATTTATGTAAAAGTCACTGGTCAGGATAAGATCGAAAGTGTGACCACCCAGATCACCAGTTTGCTGGCCAAGCGCCATGATGTGGATGCCACCAAACCAGATTTCAGCATCCAGACCCAGCAGGACATCATTGCCACGCAGCAAGCTACAACCGCTGCATTCCGCAGTCTTTTAGCCTGGGTGGCGGGTGTCTCGCTGCTGGTAGGTGGAATTGGCATCATGAACATTATGCTGGTCTCCGTCACCGAGCGTACACGTGAAATTGGTCTGCGCATGGCTTTAGGTGCGCACCCTGGGGATGTGCAGATTCAATTTCTGCTTGAAGCCGTCATTCTCAGCCTGGCTGGTGGGCTGATCGGTGTATTGATCGGTGTAGGCGGCTCAGTCCTGTTTGGGGCATTGGGTGAAATGCGCACCCAGATCGTACCACTCTCAATTCCACTTGCCTTCGGTGCAGCGGCCGCAATTGGTATTTTCTTTGGCTATTATCCTGCCACGCAGGCGGCTAAACTCGACCCCATCGTTGCACTACGTCACGAATAAACCATTCAACCTAAAAAGGAAAAATCATGCCTCGTTTCTCTATTTTAACCCTGTTCATTGTACTGGCTATCGCTCTCTCAGCTTGCGGAACTGTCACCCCGGCAGCGCTGGCTCCTTCTCCTGATGCCTATACCAGTGCCAACCTGGTTACTACTTATGAAAACGCCCTGCCTGCCCGTATGCAGCTTTCATTGGGCACACTCAAACTGGCAGAGACCAGCACACCTGTTACCGCAGAACAGGCAGCGAAATTATTACCACTCTGGCAGGCACTGAAAAACATGACCAGCTCAGGGAACAGCGCCAGTGCGGAAGTAAATGCCTTGCTCGGACAGATCGAGACCACATTAAGCGCTGAACAGCTGGTGGCGATCAAGGATATGAAGATGACCTTCACTGATATGACCACCTGGGCCAGCGCCAACGGTATAACACTCGGCAGTGGTTCCGGACAGCCGGGACAGGGCCAGGGCATGTCGGCTGAAGCGCGCGCGACCCGCCAGGCCGCAAATGGTAAGACCGGCTCGGGTGGCCCTGGTAACGGCGCATCTGCGGCTTTAACTGATGCAGCCATCAAATACCTTGAAACACTGAAGTAAAAAAAGATGATAGATACAACTATATTGCTTCTTTTCACCCTGGCTGCTGTTGCCAATGCTGCGTTGAAACAACTCGAAAAATACAAATAAACCCAACTGGAGATAACTGTGAAATACTCGAAACTCTTTCTCATTCTCAGCCTGATCGCCCTGGCTGTTTCTGCTTGTGCACCGGCAGCACCCGCCTCAAGTGTGCCTGCTTCAGCTGCTGTGTCAGCCATTGATATCACATTCACAGATGCAGCCAGCCTGCGCAGCCAGCTGGCTTACGGTATCCTCAAGCTGAAAGACAGTTCCAATGGCATCACCCCCGAACAGGCCAAAACCCTGATTCCTCTTTGGCAGGCAATGATTACCTTGAGTGGTGACACTACCACTGCCACCGAAGAATTAACTGCCGTTCAGGACCAGATTACCCAGGCGCTGACCCCAACACAGGTTCAGACCATAGCTGAAATGAAAATTACCAACACTGAACTTAATTCCTTTTATGCAGAATTTGGCATCGTTCTGCCTACACCAGTACCAGGAGTCACAAAGGTACCAGGTTCGGGCAGTGGAAAAACCGAGGAGGAAAAAGTAGCCGCCCGGGCGACTGCTGCTGCTTCCGGGCTAACTTCCAGTACTGGTATGGCTGCAAAAACCCTTCTGTTTGACAAGGTCATTGAATACCTGAAAATTATCGCAGGCTAAATAATAGTTTTAAGATTTTTTACTTAACTCAGGTACAAAAGAAAAATTACAACTTAAACCCGTGGTGGCGTATCCAGACTGGATACGCCACCACGAGTAATGATCGTAACTACTATTGCAGGCAGCTCAGCTTTGCGCCCATTGTAATACGTGTGGCAGTCCAGACCGAGTTTGCCAGGAGACCACCGATGCTGACAGATTTACCAACCACAAGATCGTTGAAGGTAATTACCTTTTTTGAAACCCCGTCCGTAAACATATAACGAGTTAAAGTAGTTGTCTGAATGATCACGGTCTTGGAGAAATACGGTTTGACCAGGGCATTCCCCCGCAGCACCTGCACGGTTACAGTTTTGGCGACAGGATCGATGGCGCTGATCTTACCAACCAGCGCAAACGGGCCTTTGGCTGAGGGTGGTTTTCCGGCTGCAAGCGCAGGGGTTACCAGGGTCAGGGATAAGATCAGCACAAGCATCAAAATCGTAAAACGTTTCATGTATAGCTCCTTTTGGGTGAATTGGTTACATTTTATAAGACGTCAGTTTGTAAAAATAGATACGCACAAAATTTTATTGTGTTTTCAAAGTAATAGGGTTGTTCCTGATTAGCTTGGATCTGGTAGACTTGGTAAAAACTTTGTAGGGAGAACATTACAACGTGATACCTGAAATTCGAGATGATCGTCAAATGCGTGCCCTGACAGGGGTACCAACCGAGAAATTTTTGACGCTGGAAGCAGCTTTTGCCTTGGCAATCAAAGATGAAAAAGAACGAGCATACCGCGAAGGCCTTGCCCTAGGAAAGCGTCAAAGAAAACCAGGTGGTGGGCAAAAAGGGAAATTACCCACGGCGTACGAAAAACTTACATTTTTGCTGTACTATCTAAAGGTTTATCCGACCTTCGATGTTCTGGGAACACAGTTTGGCATGAATAGATCGAAAGCCTGTGAAAATGTCCATGCTTTGCTGCCTGTTTTGCGGAACGCCTTGGATAATTTAGGCGTTTTACCACATCGAGAGTTCAAAACGGTTGAAGAGTTTCGAACTGCTTGCAACTGGATAGACGATTTACTCATAGATGCAACCGAACGCCCTCATACCCGTCCGGGTGATAACGAAAAGCAAAAGGATTTGTACAGCGGTAAAAAAAAGGCATACCGTTAAAAACACGATCATGTCGACTGTGACCAAATGGATTGTCTTCGTTGGTGGAACCTTCTCTGGGCATGCGCATGATTACACCATGCTCAAAACTGAGTTTCCGCCAGAACATCCTTGGTTTGAAACCATCCGCGCCTTTGTTGACCTGGGCTATCAGGGTATTCAGGATGATTACGCGGGTGAAAGCATTGAAATACCGTATAAAAAGCCGCGCAAGAGCAAGAAAAACGCCAAACCAGCGCTCACTACCGAACAAAAGGTTGAAAACCAAGCATTAAGCCGCGTGCGAATTTATGTTGAGAATGCGATTTCAGGAATTAAGCGTTTCAACATTTTGGTCCATGCTTTTCGTAACCGCAAAACCAATATGGAAGATGATGTGATCGCTACCTGTGCGGGTCTATGGAACTTCCTTTTACTTTGACCATATTCAGGAACAACTCTACTATAAAGTTTAATAATTCTGGTCGTATCTTCCGGCCATTTTCTGCGTCCTATATATACAGTTATGGAAATGATTTCAGATAATGCTCTGCTTCAACATGCTAAAAATCATGATTTGCCGGCACTGACGGCCATTTACGACCGTTACAACCAGGCATTGTATTATTTTGCCTTGCGCCTACTCGGGGACCCAGTCCAGGCGGAAGATTGTGTTGCCGAAACCTTTTCACGTTTTCTCAAGGCAATCCGTGCCGGCCATGGACCCAACGACAATCTTAAAGCTTACCTTTACCGTTCCGCCCATAACTGGGTAACCGACCAATATCGGCGCCAACCAATCTCCAATATAGAATTGAGCGAGGAATTGCCGGAAACCAGGCAAATTTCACCTTCGGAACAGGCAGAGCGAAATATCAATGGGCAGAAAATCCGCGCGGCGTTAGGCAGAATCACAAATGAGCAGCGCCAGGTCGTCATCCTGCGTTTTGTAGAAGGCTGGGAATTTGACGAGATTGCGGCCAGTCTAAAAAGACCGGTTGGTGCCATCAAAGCGCTGCAGCACCGTGCCATCGCCAGTTTACGTAATTTTTTATTGGAAGAAAAGCAGGCTGATCTTGAAAACTAATTATGAATTCGACCCAACAGTTGTGGCTCTACTGGAGAGCTTGCGTAAAGTTCCAGAACGCAATCCACAAATAGCGGCTGGAAGGCGGGCGGCTTTCCTGGTTGATGCGAAAAATTTTGTTCAAAACACCCCGCCAGCCAGTAAAACATTCCCCGTGGCATGGTACAAAATATTTTTCACACCAGTGCAATTGTCCCCATCCTTCAAATTTAGCCTGACCATTTTGCTGGTAATGGGTATCCTGTCTGGTGTTGGCGTATTCGGCGTTGCTGCAGCCCAGAGCAGCCTGCCCAACGAATTGCTTTATCCAATAAAAACATTGAGTGAAGATGTACGCCTGGATTTGACAAACGAAGCCAGCACTCGCATGGCGCTTGATATGGAATTTTCAAACAGGCGTGTGGATGAAATCCTCGCTACACTCCAGACAGATACACTACCACCCCCGGTCGTCATGACACGGCTCACCAAACAACTTGAGTCCGCGTTGGAAAACGCTGCCAGTCTGCCGGATACACAGGCTGCACCAGCCTTACTGAAAATCGGGGATCAGCTGCGCAATAATGCTAAAAAACTGGACCAGATGCAGCTTACCAGACCGGATCAGGGCCAGCAGGAAGTTCAAAACCAACTGCAAACTGTGCTCGCATCCAATTTGAGCCTGGCAGAAGCCGGCAGCGCGCAACCGACCTGGCTTCGCAACCATTTCCGGCAGCGCCAACAGCCAGAGCTACCTCCACCATCCGCAACGGATATTACGAATTCAACTACAACAGTGACCCCGACGGCATCAATAAATGGTAATGGAAAGCAAACCCCACAGAATACTGCCAACCCGACCAGTTTGGGCAATGGAAATGGACCAGGTGCACCCCAGGGTCCATCCGGAACCAGAACACCCGCAGCAAATGGCTCTGGCAAACTTCAAAATACGCCAGCCGCCAACCGGCAAACACCCTCCGGGCAGGATACACCCAGGAAAACCCCATCTGGTCCGGGTGGACCTGGTGATTCAGGCGGTCCCGGCGGCCCAAATCACTAAAACAGTCACTCGAACAAGGCCGTTCGCAGATCGTCAACATTCACAGCATGCCTCTGGGAGTTGAAGTTCTGCTATTATTGTCAGTGCTTTGACTGCCAGTGTCCAGAATTCACCGAATAAGTTTGTGTAACAAATTATTACACAAACTTATTCGCAAGTACACGTAATCTTTATACTCGGCAGCTAGAATTCATTCAATATTGCGAACAAACAGCCAAACTAATCAAACTTTCACGATAGCCCCGGTAAAATAGCCGGGAAGGAGAAAAAATGTTCAAAAATATACTTATGGGTTTTTTTGTAGCCATTTTGGTGGTAGCACTTGGAACAGCAGCCTTTAATGTCGTTGAGGTTAGCGCCGCCGGCGAAATAGCGGTGCCAGCTGCAGGATTTGGCCCGGGAAATGCTGCTCAGGGTGGAACTGGGATTAAGACTACTGGACCATCAACTGGTATTACAGCTGGCAATGGAAACGGAACTGGCACCGCTGTTTTAACGATCCCCGCGTCCGAGCTCAACAGCGAAGAAGCCGCAGCTCTGCTCTTCATGCGTGAAGAAGAAAAACTGGCTCGGGATGTGTACACTGCCCTGTACGCCACCTGGAAACTCCCCACTTTTCAGAATATTGCTTCCAGCGAACAGACTCACATGGATCAAATCGGTTTACTGCTCACCCGCTACAACCTGCCGGATCCTGCCAAAACTACCGGTGTATTTACTGATGCCAATCTGCAAGCTCTGTATACCAAGCTCGTAGCACAAGGCAACCTGTCGATCGCAGATGCACTCAAAGTCGGTGGCGCTATTGAAGAAATCGATATCAAAGACCTGCAAACCCGCCTGGCCCAAACTGACAATGCTGATATTCAGCAAGTCTACAATAGCCTGATGAGCGCTTCCTACAACCACTTGAATGCCTTTGCTCGCAATCTGAGCAACCAGACTGGCGCAACCTATGTTCCGCAGTATCTGAGCGCTGAGCAGTACCAGATTGTTACCAGCGGTGGAACAGGCAATGGTGGTAGTCGCCCAGCATTAGGTAGTAACGGAAATGGTAGAGGGGCAGGAAGGCCTTAATCTTATGGTTATAAGCTAATCAAGATTTTTTCCAAACTACTCCAGTTCAAACTGGAGTAGTTTTATTTTCTACCTGCACAAGCGATATGAACTTCAAAATATTTGACGAATGAAGCCATAATTTCGTGCTAAACTTTATTGTATGGGGAATTTTCATGAACGGCCGTATTCGATGACATTATCTAACCTGTTAAGGTTGGGTCAAGAAATAACCAAATATTAAACAGGGTGTTCAATGAAAAACAAACAGGTTTTACTTGAAACGATTCTCGTAACCACGATCACAATGCTGGGATTGTGGTTTCTGCCAGCCATGAAGGCGATTATTGTATTGATCCCCATTGCTTACCTGCTCATCGAACGACGCATTCGCAAACGTACCTGGAGTGATCTGGGATTCAAGTCCCATACTTTCTGGATGGATTTACGCGTTAATTGGTTCTGGTTCGTACTAGTTGGGTTAGTCAGCCAGCCGGCAGCGACATTGTGGGCAAAAAATTTCTTCCCCGCATATTTGGCGCACGTTCAGGCACGACTGCCTTTTGAGAGTGGAATTGGTTGGGGGATGTTACTTCCCCTGTTGGCTGTTTCTCTGGTCGGTGAAGAATTGACTTATCGAACATTGATCCAAGGAAGATTAACCGCACATACCGGCATCCAAATGGCTGTGCTGCTGTCATCCTTGTTATTTGGGCTGGCGCACCTGGCTCCCGGCCCAGGTTTGGTGGTTGTAGTGGATGTTGGCTTGATTATCATCGATTCCATTCTGTTTGGCATTATCTATGCGCGAAGCGGCAACCTGATTGTCACCTGGGCAGCCCATTTGCTGGGTGATGTGCTCGGTCTGCTGGTGATCATGTCAGTCTGAATATCACTAAAAAAATGAAAATAGTCTCAGTCATTTGGGCATATTTTTATTTTTGCTTTAAGGCTTGTTACCGTTTTCAGCGTGGTTAGGTGGCTGCCCTGGGTCAGGCTTTCCACTACCGCCGCCGCTATCAGTGCTGCTACCATAATCACTGCCGCCACCATTTTCGGCACCTGAACCCAGTTGTTGCGTGGGATTTCCACTCTGCGGGTTGGAAGTACAAGTGGTACATTCACCTGGGCCAGGCCCGGGACCATATCCACTTCCCGGAGTGGGGGTCCCATCCGTCCATAGATTTTGTGACCCTGCGCTGCCGGAGCCAAAACCACTGCATTGAGTGAGAATGCCAGTTGCCCCAGGCCGCCGCCGCTTACCAGGCCTGTTTGCGAAGATCCAGAATGTTGGGCGATCAATTGCTGGAAGCGCAGGCTTGCGCAAACTTTGGAATTGTCCTACGTCGCCAGGGCCAGCCGAACAAGGCCATCCGGCGCTATCTGGCCGGGTTGAGACTGTATGAAGAACTCGAAATGCCCTATGAAATGGCGCAAATTCAAAACAATCTTGCCGGCACTTATCTGCAGCTGGGAAAGTTTGAAAAAGCGCGGACCTTTTATGAAAGGGCGCTGCAATCCCTGGAAGGGCTTGGGGAAAACGACCTGCGGGCGCAAATCTTGAAGCAGGTTGAGCTGGTTGATGGTGATTGAACAGAAGGATTGTGGTCTTGTTCACTAGAAATAATAAATTTATCGGTAAGCCTGAGACAGTTACATGATCGGCGATTTGAAAAGGAGATCACATGCCAGAAAAAATTGGAATTCTGCACCCGGGTGAAATGGGCATTTCCGTGGCGGTATCCGCTCAGAACAGCGGTCAAGATGTCTTCTGGGTTTCCGAAGGCCGGGGTCAGGAAACACGCAGTCGCGCTCAGTATCATTCGCTTGTCGATGCGCATTCATTGGAAGAACTCTGCCGGACCTGTTCAGTGATCATAAGTGTCTGCCCACCACATGCCGCCCAGGATGTTGCCAGACAGGTGATGGGTCATTCCTTCAAAGGGCTGTACGCGGATCTAAACGCCATCTCGCCCCAGAGGACAAGAAATATCGGCGCTACCATGGAAGAAGGCGGGATCACTTTTGTGGACGGGGGGATTATCGGCGGGCCGGCATGGAAGCCAGGTACTACCTGGCTCTATCTATCGGGCAGGGATGCGCAACGAGTCGCCGACTGCTTCCCATCTGGGCCGTTGCAAACCGTGGTGATCGGGGCTGAAATTGGCAAGGCGTCTGCTTTGAAGATGTGCTACGCTGCCTACAGCAAAGGGACAACTGCCTTGTTGTGTGCTGTGCTGGGAGCATCCGAAAGCCTGGAAGTGCGCGGAGATCTGGAACGTCAATGGTCGCGCGACGAATCCGGTTTTGCAGAACAGGCCGCACAACGGGCAAGGCGGGTGACCGCCAAGGCCTGGCGCTTCGCTGGCGAAATGGATGAGATTGCAGAAACGTTCAGAGAAACCGGGTTGCCGGATGGATTTCATGGCGCCGCAGCCGAGATCTATCGCCGAATGGCCGGTTTTAAGGGTCTTGAAACCGCACCAACGCTTTCAGAAACCCTGGCCGCTCTTCTTCGTGACTCGGGGTAAGGACGAATTGGCTGGCATACAGGGTGTTTCTCTGCGTATGCGCTCCATCTGATTCCCCGGTCGAAATCTTTCAAGGAAATGGATGTTGTGAATCAAGGTTTGAAATATTTTGGACAATTATCGTGAGGCGGTCGGGACTAGAGAAAGGTAACTTTTATTGCAAAGAAGCTGTAAGAACATTCGTGCTGATTTGTTTGACACTCCTTCGTATTCCCCGTAGAATAAAGGAAGAGGGGATTGTAATGCCCCGTAAACAACCCTATGAGCGATCATCAAGACCTACTTCATCGACTGTGTGATTTTGTCAACAGCGAATCAGCTACACAACTGGCCAACTTGCAGTGCCAATGGGATTTACCATTGGGCGAGCGAGTCATGCGTGGTTATGCAATTGAAGGACTGAGCGTTGAGAGCTTTCACAAGAATTCAATGCGGCTGCGCTGCCAAACCAATGAATCGCGTTTTCGTGAGGGGGACTTCCTTGTTTTACATCGCAGCACGCCAAATGGGTTGGAATCCGCCCGGGCCTTGATTGAATATGATGATGAGACTCTTCTCGATGTAACTCTGCTTGGCGGCAATCCCTTCACACTACAAACTGAACCAGCAGGTTGGATTGCCGATGAAGGCATGTTGGATTTGCGGCACTTCCATCTGGATGCTTTGGATGAAGTAGCCGACACCTGGTGCGGACGCGAAATTATTTTGCCAATGTTAAGCGGGGAGCGTATTCCGCAGACCGATTTTGCACGGTATGAGCGCGCGCTTGAAACTGGGCAAGGCCTGGGATTGAACGAAACCCAATCAGAAGCAATTGCCCAGGCGCCCTGGTAGGAAAGATTACCGCGATTGACGTGGCAACACGCAGCGTGACAGTCCAGGTGTTAAGCAGAAACATATTGGTGAAAACCTATATTGGGCAAACGGTGACCATCAAGACCACAACGGCCACCCTGTTCCGTTATACGGGGATGGAACCGTAACAACGATCATTAAGTTTGAAGATTTAAAGGTAGGCAACGCAGTCAGCGCTGGCGGTAGCCTATTCGCAGGAACCTGGACAGCAAGCCGGATCACAGTAGGAGCAAAATTGGGCTGTCTGCAGTAACACTGTCACCTTTCATCCAAAAGGACGGCGCGCCAAAATTGGCACGCCGTCCTTTCTTTATTTATACTATTGGAAAATCAGAGTGAACCAAATCGACCAGGCTCTTTTTACCTCAACGGCCAGAAGATGGGCAGAAATAACATGATTACTGTAAAAGTAATCAGCGTTAACAATAATCCCACTTTGGCATAATCCCCAAATTTATAACCGCCTGGACCCATAACCAGGACATTGACCGGATGACCGAGTGGGGTGATGAAAGCGACTGAAGTCGCCAACGCCACGCCCATCGCCAACGCGCGCGGGTCAGCCCCGACAGTATGCGCAACCTGGATTGCGATTGGCGCCATGATCGCCGCGACAGCTGCACCATTCATTACCTGAGTAAACAAGATCGTCAGCCCCACCAATCCGGCAACCAAAACCAGGACACCGTTGTAACCAAGAGTATTGATCAACGTTTCACTCAGCAGAGCAGCCGCGCCTGTCTTGGCCAATGCCGTGCCTAAGGGCAACATTCCGGCCACGAGAAAAACGCTCTTCCACTCCACAGCGCGATAAGCCTGGTCCATATCCAGAACACGAAATAAGACCATGAATAGCGCACCTGCCAGCATGATCTCCCCGGTGGGATAGGAGCTGATTGCCGCAACGACCAGTGTCACCACCATCGTCAACGTTGCCAGAATCGCTTTGGTTTTGTTTACTGGGGCTGTACGCCTGGCCAATACCAGCAAGTCCGGCTCACTTTGCAACAAGAGAATTCGCTCCTGAGGTCCTTGAAGCAGCAGCGCGTCACCGAACATAAGCGACATTTCTCCGTGATCTGTACGATAAGGTCGTCCTGCTCGCCAGATGGCCAGAACATTCAAACCATGTTTTTCACGAAAGTGGGCGTCTCGCAAGGTTTGACCTAGAAGCGGAGAGCGCGGCGTCAAAACGACTTCAACCAGGGCCATCTGAGAAGGATAGGTGTCTGAAATGGAAAATAATTCGAGCAGTTTTTCCAGTTCAGGGATGGGGATCATATCAAGACGGCCAATCAAGTGCAGGATATCCCCGGATTTGAGTTCCGTTTCAGGAGAAATTGATTCAATCATCCGTCCTGAGCGCTGTATGGAAACCAAGTTAAGTTTGTACTTTTCACGCAGCGTGCTCTGTCGTACAGTCATCCCACCCAGTAGTGAACCTGCAAATATGCACCCACGAATCATCCGCTCATCAAGGCGGTATAGACCCTGCAAATCGTCTTCATTCATGTCTGCGACACCTGGTTCTGGGTGTGCCTGCGCTGGTAAGAACCGCCAGCCAATAAGCGCCATATACAACGTGCCCAAGATAACGATTGGAACACCAACTGGAGCAAAATCCAGCAAACCAAAGCCGAGAAACCCAGCTTGCCGCAAAATCCCACTGACAAGGATATTGGTGGTGGTCAATAATGTAGCCATCCCGCCCAAAATAGTGCCAAAGGCCAGCGGCATCAGCAGACGAGAAGCCGAAATACCGGTTTTGCGAGCGGCACCGGAGATGGCCGGCATTAACACTGAAGCTGCCGCGATATTATTCATAAACAGCGAAAGCACTGCCCCGGCAAACGTCACAGTGAAAACCAGGCGACCTTCGCTTTTACCACCCAAGTGGATAAGCGCTTCACCCAATTTTTCAGTCAATCCAGTGCGGCGCAGCCCATCTGCCAAGATAAAAATGGCAATAATGGCAATCACGGCTGACCGGCTGAAACCGGAAAAGGTTTCTTGAGAAGTAAGTATGCCACTCAGCCCGAGCGCCAACATAACCATCAGCGCAATCAGGTCCGGGCGTAAAAGATCGCTGAGAAAAAGCAGGATGGCTATTGCAAGGATGACAAAGGTTAGGGTCATTGACGGCCCCCGGAATTATTCAAGCTTTTCCTGAAATTTGATATTTCTCAGGTAATTTGGGCAAAGGTAGTTTGAGCAAACCGTAACGGTACGCCAGCATGAGCAACCCTGCCAGCACCATCAGAATCGTGACTACCTGGGTGGTGGTGATCCACGTACCGCCTACTAAAGGTTGATCAGGGCGCAGGAATTCGAGCATGAAGCGCCCTAAGCCAGCCAATACCAACCACCCGAAGAACACCGCGCCCGGCTTCATTTTATCGACGAAGCGATGTGAGATATACAGGATCAATGCGACCGCCAGAAAATTCCAGATCATTTCGTAGGCAAAGTCAGGATGGAAACGCGTGCTATCCAACGGATACTTCGCCAGATCAGCATAGGCGGACAGACGATGCGCTGCGTCAATCGGGATGCCCCAGGGGAGAGTTGTGGGCGGGCCATACAATTCCTGGTTGATGAAATTGGCAGGGCGCGCAAGCGCCTGGCCCAGCAGGGTCATTGGGGCAATCGCATCCAGAAACAGCCACATATCCATTTTGTGCTGGCGCAGATAGAAATACATGGCCAGCACGCCCAGCACAAAACCGCCATAAATATGCAGCCCGCCTTCCCAAACGGCAATGATCTTGATCGGGTTCTGCAAATAGTACAAATTACCGCCGAAGGTGGCATTGATGACATACCACAAACGTGCACCCAGGATACCGGCAGGCAGGATCCAGATCAACAAATCCCAGATGGCCTCCCCTTTCTCTCCACGCCAGGTCACTTCGCGACTGGCAAACCAGGCGGCGACCGATACACCTGTCATCACCAGTACGCCATACCAGCGCAGCGCAAATACAAAACTTCCTATACTGAACGAAAATATTACCGGGTTAATCATGTCATCTCCATAAAATTCAAAATAAGCACCACTTCTCCGGTTTGAGCCCGCTGACCGGCACAATTACATTATCTGATAGGCCGCCCGGCGACACTCTGACCAACAGTGACCTACAAATGAATGATAAACCTATTTCGCTTAACTTCACGGCCCATATCCCGATTACCAGATTCGAGTAAACAACTGAATTGCCAAAGATGAGATCGCAACAGCCGACCAGGTGGCTGCCCCCAACAACACAGCCAGGGGGCCGGCCTTGATAAAGGCCTGGACACTGGTATTCAGGCCGATGGCTGCCATCGCCATGATGATCAGGAATTTACGGGTCAGCGCCAGGTTTGTGGTGATTAACGATGGGATCCACCCTATGCTGTTAAGAATAGCGGCTGCCAGGAAACCCAGGATAAACCAAGGGAAAACCTTTGCAAGGCTGAAGTTTTGCTGCTCCTGCTGATCACGAGACGTGATAAATGCAAGCGCCAGGGTGACCGGCACGATCATCAGGCTGCGTGTCAGCTTGACCACGGTTGCGAAATTCCCGGCTGCATTACTGAAGGAGAAACCGACAGCCACAACCGACGAAGTGTCGTTGATGGCTGTTCCTGCCCACATTCCAAAGCCGGTATCGCTCAGCTTCAGCAGGTGCCCAATCACCGGAAACAGAAAAACCGCCAGCACATTGAACAAGAAGATGGTTGATATGGAATAAGAAATATCCTGCTCATCAGCATTAATCGCCGATGATGCAGCCGCGATGGCCGAACCACCACAGATCGCAGTCCCCACACCGATCAGGATGGAGAGTTTTTTGTTAATCTGCAGCAATTTTCCCACGAAGAAAACGGTCAGAAATGCCACGCTCAAAGTCAGTATGATCACCAGTAGGGACTGCTGTCCAACCCAGATTACGCTGGACATGTTCATGTCGAATCCTAACAAGACAACCGCCAGTTGCAAAATGTACTTCGATGTAAACTTGATACCCTTTTGAGAAACAAGCGGCAGCTTCACTATCGAGGTTGTCAAAATTCCCAGGCTGATACCTATTACCGGCCCGCCAACAACGGGAATCATTTTTTCTAAAATGTATGCTGTCATCGCAATCGCGAACGCGATCAAAATCCCAAGCCCATTTTCCCGCGTGAATTTATCCAAAAGAGCATTCTCCCAGCGTATTAATCTCGTTGTGCCTGATTCCCAACAAAATCAATCATAATTGCTCCTATACTATTTGTAAAATAGTATAATTTTATAAATAGTATAGGAGATTACCTATGGACCTGCGCCACTTTCGCATCTTTCTCACAGTTTGTGAAGCGGGAACAATGACCCGCGCCGCCGAAATCGTTTATATGACCCAACCTTCCGTCAGCCAGGTGATCGCCGAGCTGGAAAAAGAGTATGGAGTTCGCCTGTTTGAACGCTTGAACCACCGGCTGTATCTCACGGCTGCCGGTGAACATCTGCGTTCTTATGCAAACCATATCGTCAATTTATCCGAGCAAGTCAGGAAGGAACTGGCTGACTTGAGCGCGCAAGGATCGATCCGGATTGGCGCCAGTCTGACGATTGGGGCGCATTTATTGCCCGGGATTATCCACGCCTATCGACAGGAATTACCCGATGTGGAGATTTATACACAAGTTGACAACACCAGCGTGATCGAAAAGCTGATCATGGATGACCGCATTGATCTTGGCCTGGTGGAAGGGCCCATCTATTCGCCACACATTCAAGAAGAAATGCTCTGCGAAGATGACCTGGTCATTATCTGCGGTCCGGGCCATCCATTTTGGGATGAAGGAGTGATCGAAATTAATAAACTGGCGGGGAAATCTTTTATTATCCGCGAACCAGGCAGCGGCACACGTGATATCTTTGAAAGAGTCATGAGCCAGGCGGGTGCCAATTGGAAAATTATTGGGATTTACAACAATACCGAAGCGATCAAGCAGGCCGTCAGGGAAAATCTTGGTCTGGCAGTAGTTCCAAAAATTTCGATCAATGATGAAGTAGAACGCGGTTTGCTTCGAGCGGTTGAAGTCAGTGAGTTAAATTTGAAGAGGAATTTCAACCTGGTCTATCATCGCCAAAAATATTTCACGATTGCCATGCAAAATTTTATCCACACTTGTAAAACGATCTCCCCAATACTTGTTTGAGATGAAATATGGTGAAAAATAAAACAAAAGACTGTTTCAGCCGGTGCAATTTTATTTGCTGTCAAGATAGCTTTTAAATCTGACATACCGGCGACCAACAAAATATTCATCATCGCTAGCATGCTATACCAATGGAGAGTAAATTTAAAATGCTAAAGTGAAAGGTTTTCTCCTTGGCAATTAAAAACTGTTTATTTATGGAAATTCCTAAAGAAAATGCAAATGCGTTTGCGGTAACTTAAACTAATGTATACTGTCCATAAAGCTGTCCATTCGCTGAAATGGTTTTGACTTTCATTAATTTCCAGCTAGTTGAGTGTAAATTGCCGGTGATAAGCCGAGCAATTCCAAGATACGGGTTTGCAAATCCGATATTGGGGTAACATGGCGAACAGTGCCGTCCGGCAAATGTATGATCGTCAGGGTAATCCGATTAAAGACCTTGAGCAATCGCTCAGTAGTTGGGTTGTCAATACCCTTTTTGGGATTATTCTCAATCAAACCAACCAATTTTTCCTGGTTTTGGGTTAGTCGTCGTCGGACTACGAATTCAATCAGGGTCAACATCCTTACGGCAATGCTCAACAGATTGGTCAAACCTACCACCTGATCGTCGTTTTTGACGAATAATGGATTTAGCGAGAGCGGCACGCCCTTCAGACGATGAAAACCATGCTCAACGAGCCACTCATCTCGATAAGTTAGCACGGCTTGCTCCAAATCAAGTTGTTCCGCCGGAGCATTGCTTACGTAGGCACGCCAACCCAGTGTCTTTTTGTGTGCATCTATGGCTTCTTCCTGCCGGATGACTGCTGTAATTTGGTAACGAACCGTAACAATTTCTTGCTTGGGCCGGTCAGGAGAGCCACGACCACGCCCAACATACTTGGTCAGAAGCTTTTCCTGGCGTTCAAAGGTGTATGCCAGGAGCTCTTCGACATTATGCGCTTGAAGAATGGCCGTTGCCGCACTGACTAATGCAGTTTCATCCTGAATTTGGCGTTTACCGCGCGCGGAAGGCGGCGTCAACGCTTTCAATTTCTCCGCAGCGCGTTGCAATCGTCCTTCCAGATTTTCCAGCATGCTTTTTCGGTAGCTTTCTGAACGAACAACAAAGACCTGCTCTGTCCACTCGATGATTTCTTGCTTTTTACCATTTTCTACTATTGCGTCAGACTTGGCCTGAAGCGTACGCTCAAAAACGTATCCTTCTGCAAACATTTTCTGCCTTCCGTTTTCATTCTGAACAAAAACGGGGGTCAGAGTCTTTTCGCCGTTGGTGGCGGCTTCGACCCATGTTTCCATCTCTTTGGCAGTGTCGCCAGTTTGGGTCAGTGGACAAAGATAGTGATGGTGCAAACGATGAATATGTGCCCGGATCGACAAAGCGCTCATTTTACTGTCGCCAACAAATAGTAAACCGATCCCGTCTATGATTTGCAGCACTCGATCTACAGCCGGAACGTACAATTTGTCATCTGCAATATTGCCAGCAACTACTTGACTTACAATTGGCAGACCTAACGGATCGAGTGCAGCCACCATCAGCTTAACCTGTCGCAATGTCGGATCATCTTTGCTGTAACCGTATTGGAACAAGCTCTCTTCGCCACCTTCATGGTAACCAGACACAGTTGTTGTATCCAAGCGCACATTTTTGGGCGTTAATTCGTAAACGCGCAGAATACTTCGACCTAATTCGGCTTCAACTGCTTGCCAGGTAGCTTGTTTACTCAATCTCCTCAGCAAGAGTGTCAACCGGTCATCCGTAAAATCCAATTCGTGAACTTGCTGTCCGGTTATTTTCTCAATGGTTTCTTGCGCTTGTTTCACCCAGGACTGGACAGGATGTTTGCGGTGATTGCTTTCTGTCAAAATATGCGCCAGCCAAATTGTGGCGATCCAACCCCAACTTAGTCCTTGATGAAGCCCGTGCCGACCAAGATGATGATCGAAAATCTCAGGTAGTCCCAGCCGCATCATGACTGCTAGCAAAAGCGGAAAATCGTCAATACGTTCAGTTGTTAAGGTAAGGTCTGTGCTCATTACCCGAGCTTACCAGAAATTCACGATTTAGCAAAATTTTCAGCGAATGGAAAG
>CAYWXS010000040.1:0-54319 GCA_964462245.1 uncultured Anaerolinea sp. | reverse complement strand
GCATTTACGGGGGTTTGCTTTGATGTGCTTTTCGAAAAAGTGGAGCTGAGGGGAGATTGCAACGCCTGTTAACTAATTGATTTATAGAGTGTCTAAAATTGTGTTTTTGGTACATTTATTATCAAGTCGGTACGGAAGTTGGTCCCCTTAATTTTTGTGGTACTTATTGTCCTTTTTAGAACTAATAGAGGGAGGTAGATTTGAGTATAAAACAAATCTGCCATGGATCCAGTTTATGTTTTTTGTGCGCTTTTAGTATTGGTAATTATAGGAAATGAAATTCTCAACATTTCCAGAGGCAAAGGAGAAATGCCAACCTATCAAAATCCACCATCTCCCCCAAGAAAACAAAAACCTATTACTTCTTCTTTGGTGGCGGAGGAGGCGGAGGGTTCTGGTAAGTAGGCATACTATTTAGGCCAATTTTAGGAGGTACCCCGGGTTTGTTTGTTGGAACAGCAGTTACACTCTTGTTTGGAACGTTTTTTTCACTCATGATCGTAAGTATTAAAAGTAGATTTAAAATAATTGTCAGATATAACTTTGGCCTTTGATATCAGGGTTTTTGGTTTTGACCTTAGGGTGTCATTTACGATGCCATTTATATCGGCCTCAGACTCTTTAATCTTAAAAAATGTCACTTTAATAGAGTCTCTATCCATGCTTTCATCTTCATTATCAAACCATAATCGTTCTAATAAATTATAGTAGTTAAAATAAAAGCTGCTTATTGCATCCAGATTTAGTATCTGCTTTTCTGACATAATTAGTTGTGGACTAACTAACCTGAATAATGAAATTATACCAATCAGAATACAAGCGTAGAACGGAACATTATCCCATATTTTCCATCCAACTACTCCACCTGCAGAGAATACAAGCATGGAAATATTAAAGTAACGTAAAACCATGCGTTGTCTTTCGGCATATAAACCAGCAAACACGACATTAAATTTTGCTTGCGTTAATTCTGTCCATATTCTATCTCTCATCCTTTCTGATTGATATCCGGTAAATTTTGTTTTGGACTATCGTAAGCGTCTTTAAAAGATTTTCCCAACATAAAACCAATAGTTGCTGAAATAATTGGCATTCCGGTTTCTGATTTTAATTTGTCTTCTAGTATTAAGACGCAAATCAGTGCCACCACTACCATTCCAAATAATAATTGCACGCTTATCTGCACAGCACTCAAAACGATTTTAGCCATACTTATTGGCGTCCCTGAACCTCGGAAGATATTTTCCGCAGATAAACTAAGTACATAGTATTGGTAAATAAGTACTAGAACGATAATTATTACGGTTGCTGCTAAAACATAAATTGAGGACGTATTCATGGTTTCTGGTTTATTGGTTTGGTTTAAGTTTCAATTTCTTTATCTCACACTTTTATTTTAGGCTTCAATTTAATGCATAATATCGGTTAGGTAGATCATCATGGTTGCTACGTTTCGGTATACTACTTCTAACCTGCCTTGGATTTTCCACCTGCTTGGGGGCGGGGCAAATGCGGATTTTCTTGGTAAATTCTAGCTATTGTTCCGGTTAAAGATAAATTCTCACGCATGAGTGTTTCTTTATCTTTTAGGCAATTTATAAGATCATCATTTTTACGCTCAAGTTTTTCTGATAATTCCTTACATCGCTCACACCATTCACGCTTATTTTTCCCTTGGATAGGATACAGTAAGATGTCTCCAAACCCACGTAGTAACCATTCCTTGTTTACCTCCGGAAAAACTTGACAAACTTTTGTCACAAATCGTTCACTCATTTCATTTTTCCCTGTAGCGTATCTTGATATGACATTAGGGTTTTTATCAAGTAATTCAGAGAATTCTTCTTGATTACGAATTGCCTTTTTATCTATGAGAAGGTCGATTAGTTCGCTTAATCTCTGATTATCAGCCATTATTTAAACATGTTATAAAACATGAAATAAAAAAGTACATAAAACATGTACTTTGTTTATAAATTATATACATTTGACACAACATTAATAAAACAAATATACAACAGATACACAACATTTAAAACAATTAACTCACACTTAATAGTAATGACAAAAAAAGAACTTAATAAACTGAAAAAGAGCCTTCCCAAAGGATACCGTGATTTGATTGCAGAGAAATGCGACTGCTCTATTGGGCTGGTTGACATGGTTTTGGCGGGTACACGGAAAAATATTCAAATAGTGGATTCTGCTGTTAACCTGGCACTGTCTCACAAAACTCAGATAGAGGCATTATCCGATAAAATCAAATCATTATGAACTTCCCGGCCGGCATCGACGAAGGTTTTGAAATTTATCTTCACGAAGGGCACCTAAGGGTACTCAACAATGGTAAGCGATCTGAATACAAGAACCTTTCGGAAGAAAAGCGTGCCATCTTCCGTTCAGAGATGAAAGAAGGGATCCGCGTACTGGAATCTCTTCGCAATATGGGCCACTCTGACCTCGAAGAAATGGAGATGGTTTTTGTTGGTTGCCGGTATGGAGCACTCAATAGCTCGCCTGATCTTGTAGAGTCAAAAACCAATCCGGATGCACCCAGTTGCGATAAGCTTAAACGCTGCCCTGGATTTGGCTTTGTGTGCAGGATCCCGGAACATCTTTCCAGAAATGAATACCTGATAGCCGGTTATATTGGAAAGGGATATCTCGACAAAGAAATCTGTGCAATCATGAAAATATCTCTGCCAACCTGCAGGACCTACTTTGCACGGATCCACGAAAAATTAAAACTGAATAACAGGGTTGAAATCGCTCTATGGGCGCAAAACCTTGGCATAGTTTAACAGAATCATCACCACGTTCTTATCCATATCAGCCCCTGAGACGGGGCAAACGGCCTTCACATCGATCAACCTATAAGTTGATTTGGAGTTAAAAAGGGTTCGAATCCCGGCTGGCCGCCAATTTTAAAACCAGCGTCCCACGCGCTTAAAACAAACAAACCTATGAATTACGAAGTCGATCAGGAAGGAACTATCGCTGTTCCGCTTTCAGTTAACCAGGCTTATTATATCAAGAAGCTATTGCTTTCAAAACACACCCAACTCAGAAAAGAATCGGCACCAGCTGCAGACTGCGACGAGATTTTCACCATCCTGGTGGCGGTCGACAATGCGGTGATATCCGGAATGAAACAAAAGCAAAGCCCACCGTCGAAGCCTAAACTGGTTTCGGTTTATGGTTCCAAACAGCGGGTACCGAAACGGGGTTTCCTGCAATCGTTGCGCAACTTCTTTGATCCGCCTTTTTCGGTGATGGACTTCGATTCGGCTGTTACCCTTAGCGGACAAAAACATTACATTATTCAAATGGATTTTTCGGAGGCAGGAAGGTCTCATCCATACAATGTAACCGGAGAAATTTTCTTTCTTGGTGCTTACTACAAGGCCCGATGGAATTCGCACGGCTATTGCGAATGCAACGATCTTCACCCCGACGATCTGCGAGGGTTTCACCTGATACGTTTTGACCACCATGATACCCTATCTGTTGGTACAACTCTATTCCTACTCTTCCTTGTTGGCCTGTTCATCTTCCTGATTTTCAAATTTTTCATTCAATAAAACAACCATTATGAACATTGCAGTAATCGGCGACTACGAGTCTTCGAACTATCAGGAGTTTCTTAAAAAAATAAAGATCGTCAAGCCAGAGGAGACTATTTTGGATCTTTCCAGGCATCCTGGCCACAACTGGGGCAAAAAATTGCAGGCACGTTTCGAAGATATATCCGCTTCTCATCTGGTTATTATCCATCCGGATTACGAGAACAATATTGATCCAAGAAGGGATGTAACATACGCCATGGACAGAAAGCGGGAATGCATGATTTACCTCGATGGCGTGTTCCGTCCATTCGCTGAATATGCCCGGACAATATGAAAAAGCTCACCACCATCTTCCTCACGGGATACGCCCAGGTGCTGCTGGTTTCGGCCAATACCTACTTCATCAGCCGGACTACCTGGCTGGGGATCGCAGTTTGCGGATTCGGGATCTCCTGGTTATGGACCATCAACGTTCGAAAAGTAACCATCGGATCCACTGCCGAACAGCTCACTTATGCCACCGGTGCCATGTTGGGAGGATTGACTGGGGTGATGTTGGCGAAATTAATCAAGCACTAATAAACTGTGGGCTACAACTGTGAAATATCACCTCTAATAATGTTGGCAGTAAGAATGAAGGCGCTTGAAGCCCAATTCAAACTACCGGTGTACAATGAAGATGATTGGAAATTAAAGCGACAAACAGAAGTGGCCCTTGGAGAAGTTTACAGAGAAATAATGGACCAACATAAGAGAATAAATAATAAATGAAACCAGACATAAAATTTGCAGATCTCTTCGCCGGTGGTGGCGGTGTTACATCCGGGGCAATTTCTATACCCGGCATCAAAGTGATATGGGCACTTAATCACAGTAAAACGGCAATCGAATGTCACGCCAAAAATCACCCCGAAACCAGGCATTATCAAGCGGACATCCGTACCCAGGATATTACAGAACTTGAAGAGGTTGATATTTTATGGGCCAGTACTGAATGCACCCAACACTCGAAAGCAAAGGGAGGAGCAGACAAAGAAATAGGCAGCTATACACTTGGATGGGAAATTCTACGTTACATAACTCATTGCCGTCCATCAGTTATTCATATTGAAAATGTGCCTGAATTTGTAAAATGGTCACCGGTCGACGGAGAGGGCAATCCCATAAAAAGCCGTCAGGGAGAAGAGTTTCAAAGATGGGTTGCAGCGATACAATCTTTGGGATATCCCAATTACGAACATCGCTTTCTGAATGCCGCAGATTTTGAATGCCCTACCAGGCGAATCCGTTATTTTGGAATATTTACAGCCGAAAACGTGAAAATACAGTGGCCAAATCAGTCACACAACGAAAAAGGCACCAACGGACTCAAAAGATGGATCCCCTGCAGGGATTTTCTGAAACTCGAAAACGAAGGGATATCAATATTCGGACGTGCATTTAATGAGCAACTCCCAAAGCAACATCGTCACCAGCTATCTATCAATACCATCAAAAGGATTGTAGGAGGAATTAAAAAGTTCGCTCCTGAAATGTATTTGTTGATGACTTACCATGGCAGCGGACACAACTGCCAAACCATTGACCAGCCAATATCAACCATCAGCACAGTAGAAGCTAAGGCCCTGATTAAAATTGAAAAACTCCAATTTATACAGGATCACTGCCATACGTCAAATTACAATCTTCTCAACGATCCTCTTAATCCACAGTTATGCCGGGAAACAAAGCAATTGACAACTGTTGAAATTCAGTTTCTGGATGATGCTTATGGGAGAGATAATACAGCTCAGCCATTAGAAAAACCAACCAGCACTATAACCTGCGCCAATTCAAAAAGATTGGTGTCTGCAAAAGCGCAGATTCTGATTCAGCACTTTACTGGAAATCACTCATCAGAAATTGACAAACCACTACCTACCATTACCACAGTAGACCACAATGCTCTTTTAACTATAAAGCAACAGTTTCTAAGTAAACAGTACAATTCTAATGGTCATCCGGAAGCAAATAATCAGTCGGTTGAGCAGCCAATTGGAGCCTTAACGACTAAGCCAAAGAATCAACTGATCAGCGTTGAAGTCACAAAGGAAAAGGTTCAATTCATTTCTTCCTATTTCAGTAGCGGAGGTCATCCTGAGTCCCAAAATCAGTCAATTGAAAAACCTATCAATACCATACTGACCGAGCGTAATAAAAAAGCCCTGGTCACAGCAGAGAACAATCTGGTTGGGTTCGATATCAAAATGCGTTTCCTCGATGCACATTCTGAGTTAGGGCCAATCATGGGATTCCCTGAAGGCTATTTTGAAGGCTATTCCAAAAAATCGGCAACTAAAATGATTGGGAATGCTGTACCAACCGGAATGGCTAAGGTTCTTATTGCAGAGATGAAAAGGAGTATGGAGCAGTCGATTCAAAAATGTGTTGAATCATTAATATAAACTCAAAACAAATCTATCATGAAAATCGAAACAGCAAAGAAAGTTTACAATCAGGCTCCATCCTGGTACAAGGAAGTACTGGAGGATGAATTTGGGAAAGAGAAGTTGATCGAGAGAAAATTCACTGACATCAATTCTCTTGAAGTTGCGAGAATTGCAACGGGGGAAACTCTCGTCTACTTAGGGTTTAGAAGAGATGAAGCAGATGACGAATGGGCCTATCGGATGCTGAAAATGGTTAGAGATGCTATTTGCCAGGACTGGGAGCCAGACTGGAAAAACACTAACCAGAAGAAGTGGACTCCAATTATTAATCGTTCGGCCGGTTCCGGTTTTTCGGGCTCGAATTGCGATTGCGAATGTGCGTATACGACTGCCGGTTCCCGCCTTTGGTTTGAAACAGAGAAGCAATCTGATCACTTTGGTCGGACATTTATTGACCTAATTATGAAATTTTAATTGTAATTGTTATGAAAAAGGAGAAAAGCGCATCAGCAAAAGTTGACGAAAAATTTGATTTCACCAAAATCAAAACACTAGAGCAAGTGCTTGAAAGAGTTGGAATTACTGAGCTACCGGATATGTCCATTGTTATTGAGCCTTTGAGAAAGCCACTTATGGAAACCTACATTGTTATGCTTATCATTTATGTCATTAACAATGGATGGTTGGCAGACTTCAAAAATCAAAATCAGCGGAAATACCGCCTGTATTTTTGGGTTCGTTCGGACGGTTCCGGTTTTTCGGACTCGTTTTACGATTACGTCTGTGCGTGTACGGATGCCGGTTCCCGCCTTTATATTGAATCAGAAGAGAAGGCAAGGCATATTTTGAAACACTTTGAAAAGGAGTTTGAAAATTATCATCTCAGCAAATAAATAAAAAGGTTGTATGCTGCTAACTGCCAGTTCGTTCGGACAGTTCCAGTTTTTCGAACTCGAATTACAATTACGAATATGCGAATACGAATGCCAGTTCTCGATTTTGTTTGCCGCAGCGTAGACCTTGCCTCTTGGCAAAAAATAACGATCAAATGTAAACGGGCGTTGGTAGGTCCATCAGGCGCGAAGACGACCTTTCAAAAGCAAAGGCATGAACACATTTAGTCAATTCAGTATCCAGGCACCTTCAAAAGGTTTCGAAGGAGATAAGATTAAGATGAGCAGGATCCTGAACCGTGAAATTGTTGTACACGACTTCAAGATTGAAGACTCAAAGGTTTTCAAAGAAAAGGGATCCGGGAAGTGCCTGCAGCTGCAGATCTTCTTTAGCAATGAGAAGCATATCATCTTCACTGGTGCTTCCGGACTGATCGAGGTAATACAGCAGATCCCACAGAATGGGTTTCCATTCACCACAACGATCATCCAAGAAAACGACCGTTATATTTTCACTTAAATAATAAACCATGGAAAAACAGGATGTAATCCCTCCAACAGAACCTCACTCAGAGATGGTTGGAATGAGAGTAACCAAAGAGGAACTCTATAAAATAAAAGCCTTTTGCAAGAAAAATAAAATTTCTCAGTCCCGTCTAATACGCTATGCGGTAATGAAATATATACCTGATCTATAACAATTAGAACTATGAAAACTGAACCCATCAAATTTGAAACACTGGACCAGATCCTGACCGATCAGAAATGCTATGAGTTGATCCAGGAGAAGATCGACTCGATCAGACTACATCGCAAAAAGATAATTGACAACGCAAAATCTGGCACAAGACTAAAACGCGGTCCGTTCGATGTGCTCGATGAATGTGCCATGCTTTATCATGGTGAGTTAATTGCAGAATTCAAGGCAGTGAAGGCCAAAGCATCAAGGCTTGCTCTCAGAGAAAGAGAATTCATTACCCTGATAGTTTCTCAAGCAATCTCCGGCACCATCCGGCATTATAAAGCCCAGGAGGAAGCTCAGAGACTTAGGGCTGAAAAAAAGAAGAAGAGAGCGACCAAAAAACAAGAAGAACAAGCACAATAATTACCATGAAAACGGTGACAGTTTTATTTTTGATACTGATTGGTTTATCCCTATGGTTTATGCCCCGGTGGCGGTATTCTGAACTTCAAAAATCCTACACGGTGAAAATGATCTTCGGAAACTCAAAGATCGGATACACATCAGAGATGCAGGTGGATTCTATTCGGTGGATCTCTAACCAGCAGGTGCTGGTCTACGTTGACTCTCATCCGCTGAGTATTTCGGCGGCTTATATAACCTTTAAGAAAAACTGAGACTATAAAACTTAGCCATGCCATCACTAAACTTTCAATCCCAATTCGCTCCCGGAATCCTGGCCATGCTCGATAAGAACTATGCCAAAAAGACCGGTATCAAGCCGAAGACAACAACCATCAGGGCAAAGCGTAAGCACGCTATCAAAAAGGGTGACACACTGTTCCTGTTCAAAGCCCTGCGCACCATCCAGTGCCAGAGACTTGGAACTGTGATGTGCCGGAAGCTGGAAGAAATATTCATCGATGAAAACCGTGAAGGGATCACTGTCAAGATCGACAACTACCGGTTATCACTTGAAGAGGCTCAGCTTGTGGCAGAGACCGATGGTTTCGAATCGCTCACTGATTTTGTTCATTGGTTCAAAATGACCCACGGTCTGCCATTTGTTGGCGACAGGATCCATTTCACCACTACCTACGACCGCAAGTATTTCTGCAACAAATCGGTGAAGGACCGTGGCTACAAGCTAAAGCTGGAGACAACGCAGAAAACCATCCTGATCACCAGCGATCAGGTGGCTGCAGCCAAAGAGGACCGGTATATCAGAGAGCTGGCCGAGAAGCATAATTATGGGGTGCAAATCGTTAATCCGTTGTTCCAATGAAAACACTTTATCTAAACAGATTTCAGAGGGAATCAATTTATTTAAAAACCTCACTTGGAACAATGTTAACCCTCAATATTGCTCTTAAGAAATTCAGTCGTGAAATATTCCGTTCATTTTTGGCGTCAGCTGCCTGGGCGGTTAAACAATTAAAATAAGACAACCATGGACCCAATAATTTTTGAAAAGGCGAATACCCTAAACAACAAGCTTAAGGAATTCAACGAAGTTCTGAATTGCTTTGGATGGAAACCAGATGTTAAAAAGAATAGAGCAGATATTCGTTTGTCGCTAAATCCGCAACTTATAATTGAATACGATGGAGCAGATGGCAGGGAATTGTCAAAGATTCCAATAAGATTAAATAGTGTTTTTGTTGATTTAATTAAAGCCGAAATTGAAAAGGAAGTTGAACAATTAGTTAAAGAGTTTAATGCACTATGATTACCATCAACCAAGGCCGTTCCAGCCAAAAACCATACTTCCTGATCGCGGATCCCGAGAAGCCCAGGGCAATACAGGGAGACCAGGTACTTTGCGTCAACCCTAAAACCAAAGTCGAAACTAAGGGTTTGGTTATGGCCAGATGGTCGTTCGACTGGGACGTTGACCCGCTTGCCGGATTGATACTCCTGGAATACGGTGTTCGTCCGGATCAGTTGCGCAAAGGACTGCAGGCGCTGGATCCCGAATTCAATTCATCCCGCGTAAGCCTATTACTCATCAAAGAAATAATCTGACCAAAATGCAAGTTAAAGAGGCAATCGACCGGATAAATGACGACATCGTAGAGGTGATCAGTCATTTTATCGAACTCAAACAGCAAGGCCGCAATTACCAGGGATGCTGTCCGTTCCACAATGAGAAAACGCCTTCCTTCAGCGTTTCTCCGGCCAAGGGAATTTATAAGTGCTTTGGTTGTGGTAAGGGTGGCGACTCGATCCAGTTCATCATGGATCATGAGAAGCTGGAGTTTATCGAAGCCCTCAAAGTTGGAGCCAGGAAGCTGAACCTGCAGGTCGATTGGCAGGAACAGAAGCGCGACTTCAACCAGGAGGAGTACAACCACAAGGAAGCACTGAGGATCTTATGTGGAAAGGCTGCAGAGTATTTTCAGACATGCCTGAAGGATAGTAAGGTGGCTACCGACTACCTGAAGAAAAGAAATTTCGATACTGACATCGCGGATCCTTTCATGATCGGCTATGCACCTCCGGGTAATACTTTATTGAAATGGGCAGGTGAGAACCAGATCAACAAGAACACACTCAAGGAAGCCGGACTGATCGGAACCAACGACAAAGGAGAGCAATACGATTTCTTCAGGGACCGGATCATGTTCCCCATTTGTGAGAAAAATGGCAAGGTGATCGGGTTCACCGGTCGCACACTGTCAGAGAAAAAGGAGGTAGCCAAATACCTCAATACAAACGACACGGATGTATTTTCGAAAGGGAAGGAGCTGTTTGCCCTTAACATTGCCAGGCAAACTATCCGCAACCAGAACCGGGCCTACATCGTGGAAGGCAACTTCGATGTAAAAAGACTTCACAGCATCGGGATCACCAACGCACTGGCACCATGCGGCACCGCATTAACGGAAGATCAGGCTCAGTTGCTGAAGCAATACACCAAGAACGTCACACTGATTTACGACGGAGATAAAGCCGGTCGTGCTGCCATCGAGCGCAACGGAGAGATCCTGGTGAAATGTCAGTTCAATGTGATGGTTCAGGAGATGCCCGACGGGGAGGATCCGGATACGCTGTTCAAAGATTTCGAAGCCTTTGAAAAATTCACCGATGATAACAAGCCCACAGACTTCATCATCCATAAGGTATTGGCCGGAAAGATGAAATGTGAAAATCCGTCTTTCAAATCTGAATTCTTCAAATCTGTTTCCTCCCTGATCACCCGTTACGATGATCCCAACCTGCATGAGATTTACATGGATGAAGTATCCAAGATCCTCAAGCCAAAGAAAGCCTGGCAGGATGCGGTAAACACCTTTCTGGCAGAGAAAGCGCCTGTCGAAAAGAAATCATACATCCCAAAGGGGATCAGTGCGGACGATCTTCTGGAACGCGGCTTTTATGAAGAGCGAAACTGCTACTATTTTACCGATTCAAAGGGAAGCCCACACCAGCGCAGCAACTTCGTTATGCAGCCGCTATTCCATATTGAGAGCAGCTACAACGCCAAACGATTGTATAAGGTAACCAACATCAACAACTTCAAAGCAGTAATCGAGATTCCGCAAAAAGATATGGTATCGCTCACTGCTTTTCAGATCCATATCGAGAGCATTGGCAACTTCTGGTTCGATGGAACTCAGTCAGATCTTAACCGCCTCAAACGACTTCTCTACGAAAAGACCGAGAGTTGCAAAGAGATCATCCAGCTTGGCTGGCAGAAAGAAGGATTCTGGGCTTGGGGAAACGGGATATTCAATGGTAAGTATACTGAGGCCGACGATTACGGTATTATCCGGCACAAGGATAGAAATTATTATATCCCGGCCACATCGAAGATTTTCGAAAAGGATGACGGACTTTACAAATTTGAACGAAACTTTATTCACATGGAAAACAACATCACACTAAATGAATTCTCAAAAAAGTACATCAAGGTATTTGGCGAGAATGCAAAGATCGCGCTCTGCTTTTACTTCGCCGCGCTGTTCCGGGACGTCATTGTCCAGCGTTTCGGTATTTTTCCGATCCTTAATATGTTTGGACCCAAGGGAGCCGGTAAGACAGCATGTGCAGAGAGCCTGGTTCAATTTTTTGGAAAGCTTTTAAAAGCTCCCAATGTTCATAATACTTCCAAACCTGCTCTTGGCGAGCATGTAGCCTCCAGCTGCAACGCCATTGCCCATATAGACGAATATCGCAACGATATCGACATGGAAAAGCGCGAATTTCTAAAAGGATTATGGGATGGAGTTGGCCGCACCAAGATGAACATGGAAAAGGATAAGAAAAAAGAGACTACATCCGTGGATCAGGCCATTATCCTAACTGGCCAGCAGATGGCCACAGCCGATATTGCATTGTTCTCCAGGTTAATCTTCCTGAGCTTCACGCAGACGGAATACTCCGAAAAGGAGAAGCAGGAGTTCAACGAGCTGAAGGCAATCGAGAAGCGCGGAATGACCCACATCACCCACCACATCCTTCGACTGAGGGATCTGTTCAAGGAATCGTTCGATGCTCATGTAAAGCAGGTTGGTGAGCGCATGCACGTCATGATGGGAGAAGGTCAGGTAGAAAGCCGGATCTTCAACAACTGGATGATCCCGTTGGCTGCTTATTCCACGCTATCCGACCACCTGGAGCTTCCCTGGGACCGTGAGGAGCTCCTGAGCATGGGCGTCAGGCTCATGATCGCCCAGAACAAAGAAACCAAGAAGAACGATGATTTGGGTAACTTCTGGAAAGTAGTTCAATACCTGGTATCATCCAATATGCTGATAGAAAGTGGAGATTATAAAGTTAAATATTCCAACACCCTTCGAAGGATCTACTTCGAAAAGGGAGAATGGGGACACGAAGATTTCTGGTACTCAACACCCAAAAGGCTACTATTCCTCACCACCAGTCGTGTATTTTCACTGTACAAAGGTCAGTGCCTCAGGGAAGGTGATAAGCCGCTTCCGGACTCGACAGTGGAATACTATTTAAAGAACTCACCAGCATTCGTTTGCGAGACAAAAAAGGAATCCTTTAAGAAGATCGATCCCAAGACCGGTCTGCAGGAAACAGGTGAGAATGGCGATAAGAAACGCACCAGCACGACAGCCTTGGTATTCGACCTGGATAAGATTGGACTCTCCATCGGCGACCAGGAGAATGCTGAGACGGATGATCATGCAGCACCAAAGAACGATGATACAAAACCTCCTGAATTACCATTTTAAACAATACAGCCCTGGGCGGGCATTGTAAAACCCATAACAACATGTCAACAGTAAAAGCCAAATTAGTATGCACTTCAGTAACTCCTGTAGACGGAGAACAAAAAGTAGTAAAGTTTCAGGCAGTAGTTAGCGGAAGTGAAGAGAACAAATCTTTCAGCCGATGGACTCCAAGTGCCAATCTTGAAATGTGGATCAGTAATGAGACACCTGCAGGTGAGTATTTCGAAGCGGGCAAGGAGTATTATCTAAATTTCGAAGCAGCAGAATAGTGACCGGCAACTCCGCGAAGCGGATAAATACTATTCCATTTAAAACTCATGTTGTAAATACGGCATGAGTTTTTTTTGCGATCCCCCCCCCGCACCCCCCGAAAGAAAATCCATATGAGAGAAAAATTGGGAGATTGATAGCTAAACTATTAATTTTTGCGTTCTGGAAAATTATTTTACTTACTTCGCTTACTTTTCTTACTTCGCTTATATAAATTATTGATATATATATAGTTAAAGTACCATAAATTCAAAAATCGCTTACTTCGCCTTACTTCGCCTTACTTCGCTTACTTTTTTTTCGAAAATTTTACAACATCAAAAAGGCCCTTACTTCGCTAAAAATGGTATCTAAATAATTAAATATTAAATAAATACAAAAATCGAAGTAAGCGAAGTAAGTAAAGTAAGGAAAATGTGCCCAGGAATCGTGGAAATAAATTTAAAATGCTCTTCTCTTATGCTATTTTAAACTATCAAAAATTTGTTAATTATTTAAAATCAACTATTTATGAAAATTATTTTTTGAATTATCCCTAAAATTCCCGATTTTTCCTATCTTTGATCTACCCGTCTCAGGGGTTTTATTGCTAGAGGTACTATCCCTACTTAATAAAACCCAACTTCCTATGAATTTTAATGTAACCGTTCAGGTAAAGCCCTATGTAAAGCGATTCCTTGAAAACAACTACGGGGACCCGGTTAATTTCAATTGCCATCCCCGGGAGAAAGAGATGTTCAAGCGGATGCTTAAAAAGCCCAACTTCTACTACGATAATATGTACAAAAAGGAGTTCTGCCTGCACACAGTCACGGTAGAAATCCTGATCTCAGACCGCGACTTCTACCGGCACGGATGGGAGCTTACAAAAACAGACTCCATAAGCTTTGGAAAATACTTTGAGAAGAATGCCAAATGGCTGATGCGCTCGGTGGTTGGTACCTATATTTCATTTGGTATGCCAATCAATATTGCCATTGAGAAGTTCCAGTGCCGGTTCAACATGGAAGAGGAGTACTGGCCTTTCGATTCCATCAAAAAAGACTTCTTCCGTTTCAAGTTATCCCACCAAATAGATTACAATCAATATGCTTTTCATCACCTGGAGCGGTTAATTCTATGCAACATGTTAAATGTGGGAGCAGTCACTTACAATGCAACCCAAAACCATGAATCAAAAATGGCTTTGTCGCGTTAAAACCGTCAGAATATTAAGTGTTAATAATTGTTAAATATCTGCACAATGTGTCTCTGATAAGGGACAGATTGTTAAACCTCAAAAAACGATGAAAACAATCAACAAGCAAGCCGAAAACATGGGTGGGGTGGTCCGGATCTGGGCGATCCCACAAATGGATTATTCTCTATCAGGAGAAACGCTCACCATCACCTCCGACACCAACATGGTAGAGATCTACCTGCAGGAAGACTCCGGGGAATTCACCGAGAACCCTATCGAAGGATCCGCTTTTAAAACTGAGATTGTCGGCACTGTGCCTTGCGACAATCCAACTACCTTATCTTACATCCGGGAGCTGGAAAGGAAATTGAAGTGGAATGTTATTTACCAGGACGGAAACGGGAACTTCAAGCTGGCAGGTACAAAAAGCGTTCCGTTGCGTTTCGACGCCAAGTTGGCAACCGGTGGAAGTGCATCAGCTTTGAACCATTACGAAATTTCGTTTCTTGCCAAAGTGATCAAAGAGCGCGCTGTTTTTATCAACGATCCGTTCGTTTAATCCTCTAAACCCCTTTGTTTTCTGCCTAAATGGGCGGTGCATGTCCTTTGCACCGCCTTTTTTGTGCTCTAAACTTGCTGCAAAACAGGCAAGTTATGAACTACCCATTTCTTAAAGATGTAATCGGATCACCTTGGCAGATTGATGTACAGACCCTTAATGGCCTGTTTCCAATTTTAAAGGGAATGGTCAACGGACTTAACATCGACAAGGGTGAAGAGCCACAGAACCATATTCCATTTACAGTAATGGCAGCCGCTTCGGGTGAATCTGATTCAATGGACGATAATCCAGAAGTTGAAGAGTACAGCCCGAAAGTCATCAATATTATTCCTCTTCGTGGAGTTTTAACGAAACATGATCAGGACTGTGGCCCACGTGGTACCCGCACAATTGGAAACAGACTTTTAAAAGCCGATGCCGAATCCAATGTGATCGGTCATATTTTGATTGTTGAATCCGGAGGAGGTCAGTCAGTTGCAGTTGCAGAGATGACCGATGCCATACAGAAATGCACCAAACCCATCGTTACCTGGATTGATGGTGTTGCCGCTTCCGCTGGATATTATATCCCGGCCTATTCCAAAGAGATCATTGCCAGCCGAGACCTCGATATCGTTGGTTGCATTGGTACCATGCTGGTATGGGAAGGCCGAAGCTCGAAATCAGAAGCAAATGAAGATGGAGAGATCCAGGTGAGAATTTATGCCGATGGAGCCGAAGACAAGAATGCTGAGTATGAAGCGGCCATCAATGAATTCAACTTCTCACCGGTTAGAGAAAGCCTTCTCAATCCCCTGAATGCCAAGTTCAAGTCTGACGTGAAATCTCAACGTCCGGCAGTTATCGATGAGCAATTGAAAGGGAAAACCTTTTTCGCCAAAGATGTTGTCGGAACCCTCATTGACGCTATCGGACCGTTTGAATTGGCTGTCGAGCGGGTTAAGGCATTGGCTAACTACAAGAGTACCACTTCGAAAGGAAGTAATCAAATAACAATTAATACCAAACCCATGGCAAAACAATTTCTGCATGTTAATCAGGTGCTGAGTGTTGAAGCCCTCGAAGGATCCGAAGACGGTGTTTTTCTTAACGAAGAGCAGCTTCAGTCGATCGAAGAGAGCCTTGAAGCAAATCAGCAACTTGTCACGGAGCGCGATGCAGCGATCCAGTTGACAGAAACTGCCAATACAACGATAGGAACGTTGCAACAGGAGGTTACTGATGCGCAGGCAGCTGCTGCAGCAGTGATCGATCCTTTCAACGCAATCGATCCTACCATTGCATCGGCCGAAACCCCCGAAGCCAAAGTAGCGGCCATCCGCGCACTGTTAGCTGCTAAACCAGGTTCTGCTCCTGTCCAGACCATCGGACAAGTAGAAGACGAAACTTCTGACGACACTGATTGGGACACAATCAACAGTCTTGAACACAACCAACTCGTGGATTCTAATCTTTAACATTAATTCTTTATAGTTATGGCAATCACAACCACTGCAATCGTATCGGAGTATGGTGCTTACTATCAGGATGCCGGCCAAAACAAAAAGCGCATCCTTAACCTGCTCTCCCAGGGTCGCGAGCTCACAGATCTTGCAACCCCTATCCGCACGGATGACACCATCTTCCGTTTGGCAAATGCTACTTTCAGCTCATTGGTACAGGGATTTCAGAAAGCTTTCACCCCCAAAGGCGGTGTGGCTATCACCCCCAATGAGATCCGGGTGTACCGTTTCAAAATCGACGACGAGTTCACACCAGACGAACTCTACGCAACCTGGCTGGGCTTCCTGACCCAGAAATCGGTTGACCGCAAAGACTGGCCTTTTGTAAAATGGCTCATCGAGGTATACTATGCCCGTCAGATTGACCAGGACATGGAACTGAACGAGTATTACAAAGGCGTTTACGCCGCTCCTCAGGCAGGTGTTGCTGCTCCTAACGGAACAGGCATGAACGGTTTGCAAAAACTGCTTAAGCTTGGCGTTGAAGCAGGTACCATCAACCACGTCCCAATTGGTACCCTGGATAAGGATACTATCTTCGATCAGGTTGAATTGTTCACCGATTCAATCTCTGAAGTTTACCAGGGAATCAAGATGAACGTGTGCATGTCTAAAGCATGGTACAAAAAGTACATGCAGGACAAACGTGCCCAGGGTTTCTACTTGAAAACCTCCGACAAACAGATCGATGCAGGTATCGATTTCACTCCGCTCGACGTGAAGCCTTTGGCTTGCATGGTTGGTACCGACGATATTTTCTGCACACCAGCAGAGAACTTCCTGCATCTGATGCCCGCCACTTTCACCAAAAATCAATTCAAACTCGAAGAAGCCAAACGTGCGGTTGCCGTTATGGCCGATTGGAGCGAAGGATTGGGCTTTGGTATCGACCAGGCTGTTTGGACCAACATCCTGCCTGCAGGACACGCATCCATTTAAGATAACCGGTTGCCCGGTTGGTGAAAGCTTTCCGGGCAGCCATAGTTGTTAACCTCTTAAAAAATCTGACAATGATAGATTTTACTGATATCGACAAAAATCTCCCTAACGGTGAGAATATGGGTGGGCTGGTCCCGAAGGTTTATTTTGGATACCACGCCGATGTGGCTACTTTCCCGACAAAACCAGCAACTCCAACCACATTGGAGACTGCATCGGCCCTTACCGGTGACCTGGTGATGAAAGCAGGGAAAAGAATGTTCGGGATGTACATGACCGACGACACCGGAGAATTCAAGATTGATTCCGTTGGTGAAGTGGATGGTAAATCCTTCCTGGTGCATCTTACACTGTTCCACCCCGGAATGCAAAAGAAGATTCTTGGTTTCATGAACGCTGCCAAAAATGAGAACCTTGTGTTCGTAGTTGTAGACAGCGATGGCCAAAAATATGTGATGGGCGACAGCCTTCGTTCTGCCGTTTTTGCCGGATCACCAGACGGTATTGGAACAGGGAAAGATGCTGCTGCACGCAAAGGTGTATCTCTTGAATTTACCTACAAAACATCCAGTGTGCATGTTTATACAGGCAACGTTCCGCTGACAGAAGCCAGCGCATAATCTTTAAGCCATGTGGAAAAATTATTTCAAATTCATAAAGCTCAGACCCGGACGGGTAGTCACCCAACAGTTTGGCGAAATTGATTTCAGTTCAGACAAGATTCTGGTCGAAACCGTTAAGGCGCTTTATGAAAGTGATTTTCCATATCTGGAAATTACGGAGGAAGGAAAGGCGGAATTGTATGGCATGAAAGCTCCAAAGCTGCAGCCTGTAACACTTCCAAAAACTACAATCCCAAAGGTTCAGAAGAAAAAGCTATAAGATTTTGGCAGTACAAAGTATAGAAAGCCCGGTTCTCCGGGCTTTTTTTATGTCCTTTCCCTCTTTTTTTCCTGCTATTACATTAGATAAAAATTCAAATATGATCTGGTTCTTTACTCCTTACGCCTACGACAGAAAGCTTTTCAACGCCTGGGATCAATTGATGAACCTGGTGCAGGATCCGCAGGATTGGGTTTGCATGATGGATGGCGATATCGCCTTCTTTCGCAACGACTTTGGCCACCACATCGAGCGGTACACGAAAAAATATCCCCACGTTTCAATTTTCTCCTGTTATGCCAGCCGCAGTGGTACCCCATGGATGATGCCTGCCAACAATCAATTCGAAAATCGAAACATCATCGTTCATCGCCAGATAGCAGAAGATTGTGCAGTTAACCACACAATGGAACTGGAAGTACTGAACAGACGTGTTACCGGTCACCTGATGCTTATGCAAAAGCAAACATGGCTCACCTACCGGGAAAACATCAAGACTGCTTCCGAAAGCCGCGACTTGTACGGTATTGATACTATCATTTGCAAACAGGTTCTTGCCGGAGGCGGATCTATTTCGCTCATGAAAGGAATCTATGTATTTCATTACTACCGGCACATGGAAGGCGCTCACAATAAAAGCCATCTTTTATGAACAGAGAAGTCAACAATGAAATTTGCCTGATCACTCCCGATCGCAACGACCGGCCTAAATTTTTGGAGCACTGCAAATGGCAGATGGAACAACAAACCATGAGGGCCGGAGCTCACTTTGTAATCAATGATCCAGCCATTGAAGGGGTAGTGGATATTGTTCCACGCATCCAAAAAGGCATTGAGATGGCCAAAGCTGCAGGTTTCCTATACTGTTTCATCATTGAGAACGATGATTACTACCCGGACTGGTACCTTGAAAAGATGACCAGGGCATTCAGCCAGGGTGCTGATCTAGTAGGAATGGAAGAAACGTTGATCTATAGCCTTCAATCTCCAGGCTACAGGGCGAGCCGCCATCCCGGACGCTCATCCCTGTTTAACACCGCTTTCAGAATAGCTGCCCTGGATAATTACACCTGGCCGGAAGATACCCTGCTTTATTTCGATATGCACCTGTGGCAGCACAACTGCAAAAAAGTATTCGTCAACGCATTCTTTCAACCTACCGGGATCAAACATGGAGAAGGTTTTTGCCCTGGGAACTTTCACAATGGTATATCCAATGGCAGGCCAATGACAAAATTTACTCCGGATCCGGAGTACAATTGGTTAAAGCGCAGGGTCAGAGCAACGAGTTTTCAATTGTATAAATCATTAAAAGTCAAAACGCCATGCACAAAAATGTAAAACTGTTCTGCGAATTGATCAAAAAGCACTTTCCAAACTACTTTACCGGAGTAAACGTGCTGGACTGCGGATGCCTGGACATCAACGGCAACAATCGGTACCTGTTCGAAGCTTCCAACTACATCGGAATTGATATTGTGGATGGTCCCAATGTTGATTTTGTGACCAAAGTGCATGAGTTTGATCCTGGTCAATGCTTTGATGTGGTCATTAGCACAGAGATGCTGGAGCATGATGCCTATTATTCAGAAAGCCTAACCCAAATGTTTAAACTTACCAGAAATGGTGGCCTGTTGCTGGTTACTGCTGCAGGAACTGGCAGGGAGGAACATGGAACATCTAATCGCAATCCTCAAGATAGTCCGCTAACCAATTCGTACTACCGAAATATTACGGCTGCAATGATTGTTGGATCATTTGACCTCAGCAAATTCAGCTGGTTTGAAATATCTTATCTGGGTACAGACATCCGCTTTGCGGGAATAAAAAGGTAAGCCATGGAAAAGAAGGTAGATGTTGTTTATGTGCTCGGATCCGGTTCTACCTGGAACAACAATGAGATCCGTTATAGCCTGAGGAGTGTTGAAAAAAATGGTATTGGCCTTGGGAAGATATTCATTGTCGGAGATCTTCCGGAATTCCTTTCGAAAGGGGTCATCCACATCAAGGCAGATGATATTTTTAATCCAAATCAGAATGCTGATGGCAATATTGCTACCAAAGTATTGGCCGCTTGTGCGGATGAACGATTGTCAGAAGACTTCCTGTTCATCAATGATGACCACATCATCCTTAAACCCATCCGCCTGGCAGATGTTCCTGCCTTCCACAAAGGAGACATGAACGCTTATCAGGAAAGCTTCTGGCAGTTGAACTTTTGGAGGGGCAGGCTAAAACGCACCATGGAGATGCTAAACCAAAAAGGAATGACAGCCTACCATTTCGATTGTCATACACCAATCATCTTTAATAAACACATTTTCCCTTTGGTAATGGCTGAATTCCCTTACAAAGATGGCATTGGACTGACGATGAAAAGCCTGTATGGGAATTCCGTTTACGCTGAATCAGGGACGTTTCTTCAAAATGAGAAGAAAACGGTTTTCAAATTCTATACCCTTGATCAGCTTGGCACCAGGCTGGCCGATTGTGGCTTCATGTCGTTCAATGATCTGGGTTTAAACAAAGAACTAAAGCTATGGTTGGACGAACAGTTTCCGGATCAATCTACTTGGGAAATATCATCTTCTGAAGACCGTATTATCGAAATCAATAGATGGCTAAATTCAGATCGAGAATATATGGAAGGGGTCAGGCTATTTGAAAAATATTTGAATGGGGTGAACCTGATAAAGATTTTCAGAAGCGGAGAAACCCCTGGAGCTCGAAAAAAACTTGAATACAAATTAACCCACACAATTATTGACTAATGGCAGAAAACAAAGAAAAGGTAATCGGATGGATCAGATCCGGAATGGATTACAACGAAGGAATCAGCCTGTTGGTCGAAATAACCCGCAAGCAGCTTTATTTCAACCAATTTACAGGAGGAATGAGAAGCATGTCTGGTAAACTGGCTTATGAGCTTTGTAAAGCATCCGGAGCGGCAGATCTGCTCAACTGGAAGCAGTTTATCCTGGATATCAGCGCTGGGAAAGATCCACGAAATACTGATAACAGAAACATTTCCTTTAAGCCAGAACCTCCGAAGCAGCATCCGCTGAGAGTTACAGTCTCTATTCAGGAAGTGGAATTAAATGCTGAAAAAATGGAGGAAAACCCCCAGAAGGAATATCCTGCTATCATCCGGAAGATCATCCATGAATATGCTTCCATGTTCCAGGAACGCAGCAAATTGCATACTGTGATGGCAGATATGCCGGAATCAAACACTGAGGCAATCATTATTAAACGTGCAGAAATGTTTAATGTGATAAAGACGATTTCTGCCAGGCTTGAACTGCTTTACAAAGCAAAAGAACAGTTTGAGAAAACAGGAGAATTACCAAACGAGAAAGAGTTATTTCCACCCGAAGAGCAACCCGAAGAGGAAGACATTACCAAACTCGATGAGGAGAGCCTAAAAAAACGCAAGAAAAATCTGCAGAACAGCAATTCAAAAGATCAATCCTTCCTGGATTATCAATCAGCAGCGCATGGATCCGAGAAAAATCCAATGCCTGCCGGTCCCAAGAGGAAGAAAATTGAACACCGGATGAAGCAACGTTCCAAACAGATGGAGGAGATCGATAACGCTCTTCTTAAGTATGTTATTAAGGAGTAAAGACATCACTGCTACTTTACCTGTTGAACCAGAAGACAGGACTTCCAGCCACCGCAAGAGGCAGGGAGTTCCTGTCTTTATCAGTGATCAACAGCAATCTCTTACACTAGCCATTGGTCAGCTGGAGAATGGAAAAGAGCATCACTTCTATAGTCGGGGAAACTTTAACATGGTAAGACTAATCTGTTACCTGCTCAAACAAACCGGTCCGGCGAACCTCATGTTGACCTCTTACTCTTTCAGTCGAAAAAGCATCGAGCAGCTGCAGAACCGAATTGAAAAGCAGGAGATTCTATCTTTCAAAGTTATCCTGGATAACCGGGTGCGGGTAATGAGTCCAAAACCCTTCCAGATGATTGCTGCGAGCTTCGATTACCGGTGCATATCAGTTCACGCTAAGATTGCCCTGATCTGGAACGATCGTTGGAAAATAACCGTTATAACGAGCCAAAACGCTACAGATAATCCGAAACTGGAAAGGGGGATCATCTTTACGGATCCTGAAATATTTGAATTTGATTTTAATAACCTGAACGATGAGTTTGAACGAGGAGCAACTTAAAGAGGTCGAAGAGATGGCCGGTTTATTTTTTAGCATAGACAATATTGCTGATAATCTTGAATTAACTGAAGGAGAGTTAGAGACACTGAGGCTTGACTTTGAACTCAAACGAGGTGATTTCTACAAAGCTTACCGGCGAGGATGGCTTACAAATGAAGTAAAACTTCGCAGATCCATCGAAAAAGCTGCAGAGAACGGGAGTAACCCGGCACAACAAATGATGTTAAACTTTCAAAAAAGCGCACAATGAGTAAGAAAGCACTGGAAGATACCAGTTTTGAGATGATTAAGGGATACATCCTTTATCCGGATGAATCAGCACTCCCTGAAGAAAAAAAGGAGATGATTGATCGGATTACTTCAGCATCGAAGATCCTGGATAAAAATCCGGTGCAAAAAAATGCTGTTGCCCTGCATCAACAAAAATATCCTGATATTAGCCGTTCCCAGGCTTATGAGGACTTGCGCCTGGCTGCAAGGTTATTCAACTCTCTGCACACATTTGATTTTGATTTATGGAGATCCTGGTTGCTTAATAGCATTGTCCAAAACATTCAAAGATGCGAGAAAAACAGGGATACTAATTCCTTGCGGGTGATAGCCATGGAACATGCCAACCTCATTAAAGCAATTGGCGAAAGACCGGAAGAACTCCCGGATCCAACACGAAATGAAAAGCATCAATTTTATATCCTGGTGCAAAATGACAACCGACAGGTTAAGATCGATATCAACAAACTCAAGGACCTGCCGGATGCTGCCCTTCAGGAGCTGAACAAAGCCATTTGGGGAGGTAATGAGATCACGGAAGCCTATGCTGAAGAAATAATGAAGACATGATCACAGAACTGTTAAATCTGAATCCACCGCAATTGATTACCGTTCTGAACAATGCAAAGAACGAAGTCGATATCCAGGGGCGTGGAGTAGGAAAGTCTTACAGCATTGGCTGGGAGATGAACCGGATTGTCCGTGATATGCCCAGATCGGTCACATCCATTACCGGCAGAACATTCGGACAAGTCTACACCAGGACTCTTCCATCTACCATGAAGTTTCTTGAAGTGCTGGGTTTTGCCAAGGATAAGGATTATGTTATTGGTCGCAGACCTCCCAAAACATTCGAAGATCCTTATGAGAAGATAGCCAAGTTCGACAACTTCATTTCATTTGCCAATGGTACGGGTTTCCTGATGCTCTCCCAGGAGCGCTCTGGATCCGCACGTGGTCCAAACCTTGACAGAGAAATCGTTGATGAAGCATTGACATTAAACAAACCCCGTTATGATGAAGAGGTTTCCCCTGCCAATAGGGGAAACGAAGATCACTTTGGATTCAGATCTTCCCATCCAGTTGCACAACACCATGGATTCCGGTACGTTTCATCTATGCCATACTCTGCAGAGCAAAGATGGTTGCTAAAATATGGCAATTACTACATGGAGCAGGCAGGCATTCCACTATTCGACGTCTGGAACCGGATTGTAAAGCTCCAGATGCAGTTGATCACTGCATACAAAGAGAATGATACTCGCCTGTTTAAAGATATCTGGAACGAAACAGTCAGACTTAAGAAGCAGATAACGCCATTTGTTTCGAAAGAGGGCATTCTGTTCACGCTGGCCAACGCATTTGATAACATCAAGAACCTGGGAATGTCGTACATCGTTCGCGAGTACGACAAGCAAAGCCTGCTCACCTTTTTGGTAGAGATACTTAACTGGGTAATAGATCAAATAGAAGACTGCTATTATCACCTGGATAGCTCTATTCACATCTATTACGATGCATACAACGATGATTACATCCGAGGCGTTGCTGATGACAGCAATTGGGATATCGAAAAGCTGGAGAATGAAAGCTGCAAAAATGACCTGGATTGTGATCCAAATCGACCTCTGGAGATAGTTCCTGACTGGGGGGCCAAGATCGCGCTGTTCTCCATCGCACAAGAGCGCAACTACAACTTCGTAACAAAGATCATTGAGCCTGTCGACTGCACGATCAATGAGTTCTTTGTGAAGTCTGATGGTCCCGGAGTAATGATAGATGACCTGGTTGATAATGTTTGTAACTACTATGGATCACATCCTACCAGGAAGATCACCTACTTTAGGGATCGTTACGGTGACTCACGTCAACCCAATGCAAAGAACTCACGGACATACAATGAGCAAGCCATTGAGCGGTTCACTAAGAACGGATGGACTGTGGATTCAAAGGTGCACAAGGGCATGGAGCCACCGCAACATGACAAGTATTTACTATGGTTAAACATCCTTAAGGGCAAGGATCCACGCTATCCAAAGTTCATCATCAATGGACGCAAGTGCAAGTACACCCTTATATCGATGAACAATACCAAGGTGGTTGATAAGGATGGACGCTTTGAGAAAGACAAGACATCAGAGCGAAAGAAAACCATTCTACCTGAAGAAGCCACTCACTTCGGTGATGCTGTCGACAAAAGAATCTGGACAAAATATGGCCACACACTAAGCTACAACCAAAGCACCTTTGTTTCGCCTCGCCTATAGGACTGCATTTCCTGCTATATTTCCTCCTATCGGTATCACCTGTCAGGACTGACTGCCTTGCACTCCACGCAGGCGCTCAGTCCTTATGATTGGATGGTATAGGACTGCCTTTACCCCGTTTGTTAATCTTTTAACATATGCAAATCGTTTCATATATCCTGCCAAATCCACCGTTTTGTCCGAGCCGCCGATAGGGCGAGTTCGGTTTCTTAAACAGAGACTATCAAAATTTTTAGAATTTTGATAGTCATCTGTCTATTTTTTAATGAAATATGAAGAAATAAACTGGATACAAGGTATTTAGATGCAGGTCGCTTTTTCTTCCAAAGAAAAAGCGGGCAAAAAGATGTGTGCCGTCATCTGTGATGAAATTTTTCAGGGACCCTTGCAGCCTAAAAAATTCGGCAGTTCTTTTTTCTTGTAAGACAAAAAGAACCAAAAAAGAACCCACAAAATCAGAGGCCATTCGCCCCTTTTTTGTTCGTACTGAATATTTTTTCTCCCAAATAATCCCCGGTACCGGAAATTTTCTGCCAGGTGCGGGTTAATAATTACTCATCGTGATTCAGGGATTCATTCTTGAATGGATTTTTCCAGTCATTATTGGGCACCGGTTGCCATATATTGCTGAATTGTGTATCTGTTTTGCAGATCAATACTACCGCTGTTCGTACAGTCCCCCTGATAAATTTTGTTTGAAATTCTACGCTAAGTAAGTGTATCTCTCCGGGTACCTCGCTGTTCATTCAAGGATTTTCCCGGCATATCCTCACTACGGTCCGGTATTCCAGTTCCTCTTTGACTGCCCCTCCATGCTGCACTGCTCACTTGCATATAATTTTTAAACTTTAAAATTCTTATCATGAAAACTTTAACCAGAACAGCAGCAGTAAAAAACGAACAAAACTTAAGATTCAAATTCAACCGCAACATACGCGCAACCGAAGATTCCAAAAGCTTAACAGCCTGGGAAGAAGAAAATCCGGAATATGCATCCTGGAACCTGGTATCAGATGAGCAAGAATCCGCAACTTGCTAAATAGAAAAGCTCCTCACGGGGCTTTTTTTTGGTCGATGATACTTCTGTAAAAATTAGGCGCTTTATAAATACACATAAAATGAACACATTAGCTGTAATACAATAAAAGAAGGTTGTAGTTACACTCAAATTACATCGCAAAGGTATTGATCGCCGATCGGAACAGTAAAGGGTCTTCGGATCCTTGCCAATTATTTCCAAGTGCAGGATCCTCCGATGGCTTTCGCCACTCAGGTCAGTTTGATCATCCTTCACAAACAGACATTCGCCCATTGACCTAATCCGACCGGCTCAATGGTTTCGGCTCGAAATTTAATTCTAACGGCGAGCCAGATGCCAACATAAATCCACAGGGCAGTGGTGATGATCCATGAAAAAATACAACAGTGCATTTATGAAAAATCTCGATGACCCCAGAACGAAAATGTTTTCACGAGGTCTGTCTGCCCTAACTGATTCGGAACTGCTATCCATCTTCTTTCGAAAGGATAAAATGCAAAATGCCAGGAAGGTCCTTTCTGTCGCTGAAAACAACCTTAACGCTTTATCAAAGATGTCTGTTTACGATCTGGTTAATTGCGGTGTCAGCGAAAGCGAAGCCGGCTATGTCGTTATGGCAATGGAATTGGGCAGGCGAAGAAACTTTCACGAAGCCATTGAAAACGTTCAAATTAAAGGGAGTAAAGATGCAGCAAATTATATCCGGCCTATGATTGGGGACCTCTTTTATGAAGAATTCTGGGTCATATATCTTAATCGTAAGAATGCAATTTTAACGGCTAAGAAACTTTCCATGGGTGGCATGACAGGCACAGTGATTGATGTTCGTCTGGTACTAAAGTCGGCGCTGGAAATACATGCAACCGCGATGATCTTCTGCCACAATCACCCATCTGGCAATTTAGAACCCAGCGATGCAGACAAAAAAATCACCAGGCAGTTGAAAGAGGCTTCTGCCACAATGGAAATTCCGGTACTCGATCATTTGATTGTGACACAATCCGGATATTTCAGTTTTGCAGATGAAGGATTGTTATAAATAAATCGGCGTGCCAGATGCCATTACAAGTCCGCAGGGCAGCGGCAAAAATCATGAGTTATTGTATCAGACAAGATGGAGACTGCGCAAATTGTTCCGCATGGAATGTTTTTGCCAACGAATGCAACCAGGATGATGATCTGGGATGCACCGGCCACGGAGATGAATCTTATTCGGATGCTGATAGTGGCCTTTAAAAGAAAAGGGGTTCCCCCTTTTTTGCTCGCTTCAAAAATAAGTTCCCCAAAAATATGCCTTGATCGCCGTCAATCCTTCTTGTCCGGAAGACCGATATCACCAGCTAACTTTGTCTGATTGGTGACTTTCGTGGTAATTATCCTAACCGGCATTAACTCTCCAGCAGACTTACACGGGCAAAGCCCTTCCTGAACCCGGTAGGGCTACAAGTGACAGTATACTCCAAAGCGTGACAAAAGAAGATGTTTACGTAACATTTTGCTGAGCATCCGGTAGGTTCCACTTCCAATTCGGTTTACTTTCCGGTTCTCCTGACAGATTTTGTTTTGAAATTCTACGCTAAGCAAGTGTATCTCTCCAGGTACCACGCTGTTCATTCAAGGATTTTCCCGGCTTATACTCACTTTGCTCCGTTAGTTCCAGTTCCTCCTTGAGTGCCCTTCCAAGCTGCACTGATTACTTGCATATAATTTTTAAACTTAAAATTTACTGTCATGAAAACTTTCGTAAAAAACTACATTGGAAAAGGAAAACAAGTTGCCGGATTGTCAATCGCAAAAGTTACCTGCAAACTGGAAGATCTTCAAAAATTTGCCTACTTCTTTGACGGAATTGAATATGTCACCTTCGAGGTAGCCAAGATGAAACAACCCGATTCTTTCGGAAGGGATTACACCGTTTATGTAAGTCAGGCTGAAGAGACCGAAGAAAAGCCTAAGGATAAAGAACCATCCCGCAAGGCACCAAAGAAATCAGCCAAAGCAAAAGAGCCGGCCGCAAACGATGATCTTCCTTTCTAAGAAGAAAGAGCCTTGACGATCAAGGCTTTTTTTGTGGTCACCTCCTAACCCCATGGCTGAGAAATACGCTGTTACACTCAAATTACGGAGCGAAGGTATTGATCGCCTGGCGGAACAGTAAAGGGTTTCCGTTTGATGCAAATTAGTTGACCTAAAATGCAAATTAATTGGCGTTTGGTGCAATCAAACTCCAACACTTCGTGCTCGGTCAGTTTCTCCCTTGGTTCCGAAACAGACATTCGCCCATTGACCTAATCCGCCCGGCTCAATGTTGGATTGCCCGCAATTTAATTATAACCGGCGAGCCAGAAGCCAATATAAGTCCGCAGGGCAGCGGCACAATAGTATGGGTAAATCAAATGTTGCTGAAAAGACCGCAGTTGCGGAAGTTGTTGCTGAAGTTATTGCCGCTCCGGTGATGACCATTGTGAAGGATGAACCAGTTGAAGTAAAGAAGCTCAGCCTGGACGAGAAGATCCAAAGGGTCGAAGATCTCTCCATGATGATCGACCGCTGGAGAGCATTGTCAGACTCCAGGAGAAAGCTTCAGACCTTCCAGATCGGAGCTGATTCACTCAGTTCAGTGATCATGCTCAAAGATGCCAATGGAAATGAATTCAAAACTTCCAATTCGGCAGTGATCACCTCAGTGATTGATGAGATGAAACGCACGTTGGATGTGAAAGTCCGCGAAGTTGAAGAGCAAATCAATCTTTAAGAAAGGGGAGCGTTGCTCCCTTTTTTTGTTCGTTACGAAGAATGCTTTGTTTTTTGTCCTTTACCACCAACGTTTCACCAAATATCTTTACTCAAAAAGAACCAAATGGCAGAGATTAAAACCATCCGTCGCAATCTGGCCCTCAAAGAGTATGAGATAAAGGAAACGCCAGTAGGGAAACAGGTCGTTTTCTCGATCAAGTTTGTCAAGAAAAATGGCGAGCTGGTGTTTATTCCCAGGGGAGTAGCCATCGGCTTGAAGATGGACATGAAAGAAAACCGAATGCGCGGAGTGCTTCCGGTAGACAGCGATAACAAAGCAACAGGTCATATAACCCCTTTCCATATTGATGGGATCGTTGAATGGAACGGTAAAAAAGTAAAAATGTAAACCATGGCAGATATACTCTTCAATAAAAGCGGTGACCCTTTACTGGTTTCAGGTAAAAGCTACATGGGCACAACGACAGGCGTTCCGGCAGACAAGTTGAAAAAACTTGAAGCCCCAAAGCCATCAAGAATAGATACCGACCGCACAATGGTTGGAAACATCGAGGTTGCCAGCTGGGGACCATCCAATGATTGGCCAACCAAATCTGATGCGATTATTAACAAGGTTGGGGTACTGAATACCGGATTGCGCTTTACCCGGAACTTTACACTGGGTCAGGGAATATTTCCCTGCCTTGTTACCGGGTATGACGAAAAGGGAAATGAGTTATTGGCCCCTCCAACAGATCCAACATTGGCAGTATTTGCCAATAGCAGGATTGTACGCCGGTACATGGAAAAATCCATGCGCGATTACCTTAAACTTGGCATTACTTACGTTCAGATCCTGATCAATGCTGACGGGGATAAGATAGTAGGCATCAATACTATCAATGCAAAATATTGCCGATTAAGTTTTGCTAACGAACAGGGTGTAATTGAAAAATGCGTTGTGTCCGGATACTGGCCAAATATTCCTGTTGAAGGTTCCTATACCGTTTTCGATGTTCTGGACGATTATGATCCTTTCGGGGATCTTCAGCGTCGTCGCTGGGCCGGACAGACAAAAGGGAAATCCTATATCATGTGCATCCGGGATTCGTGGAGCAATAATGAATATTACTCCTCTCCTTTATGGTATGCAGCTTACCTGGCCGGATGGGTCGATATCGCCTCAATGGTACCGGCATTCCTTAAAAAGGCATACACAAACCAGATTACCTGGAAATGGCACATCCAGATTCCTTACGCTTTCTGGGACAAACAATTCCCAAGAACAGAGTATCCAGAAATTGAAGATAGAAAGCGGGCTATCGAAGACTACATGGACAGCATCGAATCTAATCTTTGTGGCGAAGCCGGAGCGGATAAACCGATCTTCACTTTCTTTGAAATCAATCCGCAGAACGGGAAAGCCGAAGAACAGTGGATCATCAAACCTCTTGAAAATAAACTCACAAATGATGGAAATCTCGTTACTTCAGCAGCAGCCAACTCAGAAATCATGTTTGCCATGATGGTCAATCCCAATGTGATGGGAGCCGGTATGCCGGGCGGTCCGTATGCCGGTAACCAAGGGGGAAGCAATATCCGTGAAGCATACCTGGTTAATATTGCCAACTGCTGGTTGGACAGGCAAAACATTCTGGATCCACTTGAGATTTACAGCCGGTTCAATGGCAGTTCAGAAAATATTGAATGGAGATTCCGAAACACAATACTCACCACGCTCGATACCGGTGCCGGTACAGCTAAAACCTTAAGCTAATGTTACTGAGCAAAACGAAAAACGTGAAGATGGAAGAGGTTCGCCAGTTTGTACCGGTGAGTGTTTCTTCCGATTTCAACAGTCTGTTGCCCCATATTGCCAACGCCGAGCGCGATTACCTGATCCCTGTCATTGGCCGGGAGATGTACGACCAGCTCCAGTCATTTTATGACAATGGATCCGTATCGAGCGATTCATCTAGTAGCACATCAACAGAAAGTACCAAGAAAATCGGGGAGTTGCTTTTATTGGCTCAATCAGCTGTTTTGCACATTGCTTTCTGGATTGGCTACGACCTGATCAACTCCTATATTACCGATGATGGTTTTAAAAGGGTTGAATCAGAGAAGGTCAAAAGCCTATTTAAATACCAGGACAACTCGCTTAAAAGCTATTTCAGGACAAATGGTTTCAATGGGATTGATGCCATTCTGCAATACTTGGAAGAGGACATTGATTACTTTCCAAAATTCAAATCATCTATGCAGTATACCGTTCAGCAGTCCTCCTTTATCCCGAACACGTTAACTTTCAACGGCATTGTTTATATCAACAATAGCCGGTTGACATTCCTCCGGATGAAACCACACCTACAGCTGGTCGAAGAGATCGACATAGCTCCCTTGCTGGGCGATATCACCCTTGCCGAACTGAAAGACGAAATGCTAAAGGACAGCCCATCAGCAACGAAGATGGCCATTCTGCCCTACATCCGGAAAGCACTGGCTTTTCTTGCTTCAGCTTTGCTAATGGAAGAGAGCGGAGCAGACCTGACCGACAATGGATTGTACTTCACATCCACAGCAGCAACAACTTCCAACGATACCGAGAACAAACCATCCGGTTCCGATCGTGTTGCTATCCTGGTAAAACGCAACCGCAACATTGGCAATTCGTATCTGGATCAGATCCGCAGTTACCTGGTAGCCCATGCCGCCGACTGGACTGATGTTGCACCATCCACAGGTAAGGTGCTAAGGCGAGACAATACCGACAAAAAAACATTCTGGTCATGATAGATGTAGTGGTAGAATATCCGTTCATGCTTTTTAAACGCAAAGCAATTGGCAGGGCGCCATCATCCTGGGCAGAACTGACAGAAAAGCAATTCCTTGCCATCTCCAAGATCGTTCACGGTGGCGCACCAGACTACAAATTTCTGTCCATCCTAACAGGTGTGAACAGGGACTTGTTGAAGAAGCTTTCTCCCTTTCAATTGCTCGAACTTTCTGAAACAATCGACTTTATAGGCAAAGCCGGAAGCTCCTTTTCCAATTTCATTATCGGTGAACTGCCCCAATTGGCCAAAAAATGTATTGCCCCAAAACCAAAACTCGAAGGCATCACCTTTGGTCAATTTATTTTTATGGATGCCTATTACAGCGACTGGTCGGCTTTCAAATCGGAGATAGCCCTTAACAAGTTTATTGCCTCTACATACCTGCATCTGAACGAGAAATTCAGTCAGGAGGTGATTGAAGAAAGGATGGATTTGATCGAACGAATTGACATCGATCTGCGCCAGGCAATCGCTTTCAATTACAGCCTCATTATCTTCTGGCTTCAAAAAGCATATCCGCTTATCTTTCCGGATACCGAAGAGCAGGAAGAATCCGAGCAGTCCGAGCAACCCGAAAAGAAACAATACAAATCCGGTTGGCTCAAGATCTTTGAATCAATGGTGGGCGATGACCTGATCAACCGCGACAAGTATGCCGAACTGCCCGTTCACACCGTTCTCAGGCATATGACCAAAAAGTACAAGGATAACGCACGACGATAACCCGTAAATCCAACCTTATGAGCGCAACATTTTCCAACATCATAGATTACTTCAAGCTGCTTGCTACCCAACACATCCAGATCGGTCATACTGATGACGAAAAACACTTTTACCGCTTCGAGCTGGAGGAGGTTTTGTCCGGATTGAAAACAGTGAACTATCCCGCCTTGATCCTTGAAGGGTACCGGTACTCACTGATCGATAACAAGAGCGACAATGTGATCAAAAAACGTTCCGGGGCTTTTATGCTGGTCGGGCACCTGCACGACATTGGCGACTATGATGCCATGCACGAACTTTGGGACCAGCTGGAAGATATCTGCGACGATATCATCGCCAGGATAAAATCCGATAAATACAATCCTGCTGCCAAAGCTGTCAGGGACTTCGATCTTAGCAGCGTGGAGGTTTCCTTGCTGGCCAACGAACAGGACAAAAACTACGGGATCCGCTGCACATTTACCATCTCCTCTTCAAGGCCAATGGATGTGGATCCGGATAAATGGAACATTGAATAAAACCGGCTATGGCAATTACAATACCAGGTGAATTCAATCCAATCGAACAAAACGCTGTTACGCTTCAGTGGACATCCATGGTCCAACAGCGGTTGCGTGGAGCAGCTACCATTTTTTCCAAAGGGAAAGATGGCACAGTATCAAAGCCGGGCCGTACCGAAAAGAAGCTGGAAGAAAGTATTATTGGTAAAACCCGAAAAGACTTTGGCATTATTGACCGGATTACCTACTCATTTGAGCGCCATGGTGTATTTGTTCATAAAGGTGTTGGTCGTGGATACCAGATAAGTGGTGGAATGGTACAACGTACAGCTAAATCGAAGATGACCGAACCCCGCCAACCTGCAGAATGGTTTAACCCTGTTCTCGATCAGGCTCTCCCCGAGCTGGCCAACAGATTGGCCGAAGTAAATGCCGATGCAGTTCTCAATGCAACGAAGATGATGATCAAATAATTTTTGGTAAAATACCTATAACAGAAACCCCGGTTACTCGCCGGGGTTTCTATTGTTTATGCAATTGTCGGAACAATTTATTATTATATCAGCCTAATCGTTGCAAATTCATTGGCCACTTTATGAAAGGCATCTTCAATTTTTAAAACCTGATTTTCGGAGATGTATTGATTGCCCATCTTGTATTGGCGCAACAAGGAGGCATTGATACCTGCAACCTGCGCAAATTTACTGACGTTAATGAAATTGTAATAATTGAACAACGAAGAGATGTCGTATTTGTATTCAAATTCTACTCCCTGCAATTCTGCTGGTATTGCTAGTCCGCGTTCGGTGTACGATGCCAACACTTCTGTTACAGAGTTTTCGAAATCTCTTTTTGCTTCGGAAACCGTATTGCCCTCGCCAATGATGGTATGTTTTATATCTGGTGTAAATACACCGAATGTCCCATCTTTCCCCTTCTCGATCAATGCTATTGTTTTCATCTGTTTCTTTTTGTATTATCTGTATGAATGGGATCTTAAAATCCTATTTGCTTTTTCAACTTATGGTAAAGCCCCGTTTTTACTTCTTGCGAATCGTGCCTCGGTATTTGTATCTCAAAATCTTTATCCGGATGGCCATAAACGTCATGCTCTTTGCCATTTCTTACTAAATACCATCCCAGCTTAGTTGCTTTTCGTTTAAGTTCCGACCATTTCATATTTTGTTTGAATAATTAGATTACAAATATATAACATTATTGATATACATCAACATTCTTAGAATTATTATTGATCAAATAATTTTTGGTAAGTTTGATGTACAAACCATTAAACTTAAGTTATCATGACAAAATTCTCCCTTCTATTATTTCTTATTCTCTCAGCTTCAACTTTATTTGCCCAGGAAAACAGCAAATTCGTTTACTGCGAAATCTTCAGTTCCATGAAAGGCATGAGCGGCAAACAAGTATATGCCATTGATTTCGGACAAAAGAGCGAGTTAATAAGCGACAAAACCTATAAAGACGAATCAGGGAAGCCCTTAATTTTTGATTCCATGATTGATGCTATGAATTTCATGGCGAAGAACGGATGGGAATTGGTTCAGGTATACATTCCTGTTTCACCAGCGGTACGTTATGTTTTAAAGAAGAAAATCATTGACTTGAAAAATTAAATAAAGTAAGCCATGGTCATAATTACAATATTGGCAATTTTGCTGATAGTACTTTTAATAATAGGTGCGTCAACTCCTCCCCAAAAATATCTAAATAAAAGAGAACGACTTATTGCTGACCTGAATAAAGAAAGACAAACCCATGGTTATGGGCCAAGTGATGAAATGTATGCTGCTGTTACGAAACAGCACAGTGATAAATCATTAGAACAAATAACTGAATATATTAAGTCGCACCAGAAAAATAATGATCCTTACTGGGAATATAACCGGATGGAATATAAAATATTAATGGAAAGACAGAGATTATTACTAAAACGCGAAAAGCTCTGATTAACTTTAAAGGTCAGAAATCATAATCAATAAAAAAACCCCCGGTCAATTGATCGGGGGTTTTTTTATATATTTGATCCGCCAAACCACGTTCTTTTTTTATGAGTTACATGATGCAATAGTTAAGGCAATGCCCGGCAGCCTCTTCTTGTTGCTTCGTGTAACTCTGAATGTGGTTTGGCGACCCGCTGCCGGGTTCCTTAATGCCTTATCGCTATGAGTAATCTTAATGTTGATCCAGAAACTACAAAGTCAGCTATTTCCGTAAAATTAGTTGAAGCTCTTATAACATTTTATGAGCCTGCAAACACCTTTCAAGAGTCAGACGATTCAAAAACCACAGCCGAATTGCTCAACGAAATGGGAGATATGGAGGAAATTTACCCCTATGAAGTCAATCGATTAATGGAAGAAAGAGGCTTCAAAATTCACTACGATGGAAGTGGCTATGTTTGGTTACTGAAGAAAAAATAGCCAGACTTACCAAGCCTTCAAAAAACTGTCCTTTCCACCGGTTTTGCCCTCGATTAGCTTTACCAAAAAAGCAACGAGATGGCAAACACTTACGATCGCAGGATTAACCTTTACATCAATGGCCAGGAAGTTGCCAATGATGTAAAGAGTATCAAGGCAGAAATGACAAAGCTGGTCAACGAACAGGCCAGAATGACCATTGGCAGTAAAGAATACATTGCTGCTGCTTCAAAAATTAGACAACTTAAGGGAATCATGACCGAACATCAGCAACAGATTGCTGCTGTTTCGAATTCTTGGAGCGTAAAAGGAATGGCCGATAATGCCAACCGCTATTTTACAATATTGGCAGCTGGAATTGCCTCCATTACCGGTGTGGTCATGGGTTTTAAGGACTTGGTAAAAACCTTCAATGATTTTCAGGAAAGAGTAGCCAATCTATCTGCATTAACCGGTTTAACAGGCGATTCATTGAATTGGCTTTCTCAGAAGGCAAAGGAGATGAGTACATCTGTTTTGGAGGGCGGTATTAGAATTACCAAAAGCGCACAAGATATTGTTGATGGGTTCACGAAAATGGGTTCTGCGCGCCCCGAATTACTAAAAAACAAAGAAGCGTTAGCCGATGTTAGCGAAAAGGCCCTAGTATTGGCAGAAGCTTCTAAAATGGAAATGGTACCTGCCATGGAAGCAATTGCTGCCGCGATGAACCAGTTCAATTTACCTGCAGGTGAGGCAAAAAGGATAATTAACACACTGGCTGCTGGGGCACTTGAAGGTAGTGCCGAAGTTTTTCATCTTACTGATTCCTTGAAAAATGTTGGTACGGTTGCAGCTTCTTCGAACATGTCTCTCGAAGAAACAGTCGCCGCACTAGAGGTATTGGGAGAAAAGCAATTGAAAGCAGAAGAAGCTGGTACAAAGTTGCGCGGAGCCCTACTTAAAATGAAAGACGCTGGTGTTGGTTACGCCAGTGGTCAATTTAACTTACGCGATGCTTTAGAGGAAGTTAACTCGAAATTAAAAGACAAGGCAAGCGCACTAGAGCGGGATGCGATTAAACAAAAGGTGTTTGGTATTGAGAATGTTACTGCAGGTGACATATTACTACAAAGTGTTCCTAAATATGATCAATTAACCAAGGCGGTCACTGGCACTAGTGTCGCCTATACGCAGGCAGCAATAAATTCAGAAACAAACAACGCGAAACTTGCCCAGGCAAAAAATAAGATCAATATAGTTTCGATAGAACTTGGAGAGAAACTTGCACCTGCACTTACCCTTGTAACCGGTTGGTTTGGTAAAACACTAAGGACCATATCAGCTCTTATTGATATTTTCATAAAATACAAGGCAGAGATTACTACTGCTACTGCAGCTATTATCGCCTACACTGTTGCAGTTAAACTGCAAGCGATGTGGCAAAATAGGGCGAACGCAGAATCTCTGATTTCGATAACCATTTCGAAGACTAAATCTATCTTACTTGGTATACAAAGAGCCGCCGTACTTTTATTAGCTGCCGCACAAGCATTGTTAACAGGTAATATTACGCGTGCTGCAGCAGCTATGCGTCTTTTCAATCTGGTACTAAAAGCTAGCCCATTGGGATTGTTGGTGGGGGTATTGGTAGCAGTTGGTACAGCTTTATATTTCTATACCAAGAAATTAACCGACGCAGAAGTTGCACAGAAAGCATTGACAGACCTAAAACAGCAAGCTAAGCAATCTATCATCGACGAAAAAACCGCCATGGAGCAGTTATTAAGGGTTGCACAAAATGAAACCCTTTCGAAGACTGCCCGGTTAGAAGCTATTGCTAGGTTGAATCAATTAAGTCCGGATTACCTTGGTGGGCTTACGCTGGAGACTATCAATACCGATAAGGCCAAAATTGCCACTGATAAATACATAGAAAGCTTGCTTCGAAAGGCTGAAATAGAAGCAGCTACACAAAATCTGACCGAATCAAACAAGCGGATTCAAAAATTACAAGCAGGGGAAGGTGAAAATGCAGGGTTTTTCCAAACACTTGGAAAGACATTTACGTCCAAAACTGCCGATGGTTTTACCTCTGCAGGTAAAGAAGCAACCCTGCAAAATCAACAAGAAGCTATCAAGGCCGAAGAAATTAGAGCGAAAGTTTACCAGGATAAAATCGACAGCCTTGTAAGATCAAATGATACTTCATCTGCTGGGACTCCTGGTGGGGGAACAGGAAGTACCGGTAAAGGTGCTACAGAAACTCCCGAACAGAAAAAGGCTCGTGAAAAAGCTGAAAAAGCCGCTGCTAAAGCTGCCAAGGCTGCTTCAACTGCAGCAAAAAGGGTTGAGAAAACCATGCTGGAAGAAAGTGAAGCATTTAATAAATCACAACAAGCAATTATTAATCAGCGTCATTTGGACGGACTAACCAGTGAGGAGCAGTTTGAAGCGGAATTGCTGCAGCAGGAATTTAACTTCCTGAGAGATAAAATGAACATTTTCGAAGTCGGCAGCAAAGAATACGAAGATGCCAATATGCTTTTCCTTGAAAAACAGGTAGCGGCAGAAAAGAAGGTTCACGAACTTCTCTTAGATGCTCAAAAAGGCCTGGAAGAGGCCAAAATTGCAAACCTTGAAGATGGCATTGAGAAGCAAAAAGCGATAGAAGAAAAACGCTACCAGGAGGAAATTTCCGCACTTCAGCAAAAAATGATCATTAAAGAGAATCTCTCTGCCGATGAAGTTGCTGTAAATGTGGCTCTCAGTAAAACTGTTGAAGAAAAGACTGCAGAACACCAGAAAAATGTAACAGATCTTACTAAAGCTGGAGAGTTGCAAAAGCAGATGAACACGGCTTTGTTTAACGAGGCAAAAGCTCAAACAGATCAGGAACTCTGGACAGCTCAAACACAAATTGCCCAGGCTCAATATGATGAGGAAATTGCAGCTGCTAATGGCAATGCAACAAAAATAGCCCAGGCAGACAGAAAACTTTCCAACCAATTAATCCAAATTAAAATGGATGAATTGGACAAAAGGCAACAAATTGGAGATGCTGTTTTCAATGCTGCCAACAATGCTTTTGGACAATTATCTGAAATTGTTGGTAAAGAGACGGCTTTGGGAAAAGCATTGTTTCTATTTCAACAGGCTTCTGCAATTGGTCAAATTATTTTTAATACAGCTATTGCCAATGCAAAATCCGTGGCTGCTTCACCGCTAACCGCTGGTATGCCGTGGGTAGCTATCAACACAATTTCTGCAGGTATAAGTATTGCCTCCGTCGTAGCACAAGCAATTGCCAGCTTCAGTGCTCCATCAAAAGGCAAAGCCGAAGGAGGTTACACCGAACCCGGAGGCAAATATGAACCTGCCGGTATTGTGCACAAAGGCGAATATGTTATCCCTCAGGAAGGGGTTAATAACCCAGCAATGCAACCGTTTATCAACCAGATCGAAAGTGCCCGCAGAAATAAAAGCATGGCACGTTTGGATCTGCGCCCGGCAGTGCAGGCTGGTGCTACTTATGGGTATGCCAGTGGAGGAGCAACAAGTGGAAAATCACAGTCCTCTATTTCCGCCCCCATCGTCATAACCGATGCTACCCAATCTGCCGTGTTACAAGCACTGGCCACCGAATTAAAACTGATGCGAACCAACGGAATCCGTGCCAATATCAAAAAATATGGCACCAACAGCCTGATGGAAGCACAAGATGATATTGCCAAATTCAAAGCAAAAGTCAATAAAAAATGAAACTATCTATAGGTAACCAACCAATTGCTATTCCGGAAGATGCAAATATCAGTTTGGAGAAATCTTCTCCAGTACTGGGATCTGATGCCACTGCCTTTTCTTATCCTTTTCCGGTTCCACGCATACCGAATCACCAGGGACTTGGATGGCCGGGAAAACTTGAGCGCACTGGCGAAATCCCTGATAAGACATTTATCCTGGAAGATCAAGGCATTCAGATATTGGTTGGAGAAGTTGAATTCGACGATACCGATGACAATGAAATCGGCGTGATCCTTAAATCCGGCATGACCGAATTTTGGGCGAAAATCAAGGACGTAAAAATGCCTGATATTGATTTCGGGTCAGAAACGTGGTTAACCGCTATCACATCGTCAGAATTGATTGCAGCCAAGTACACCGAATGGGATGCCGACAATGCGGCAGAAAATGCACCGGTTGTAAGGGTACCCTTTCTCATTGACAACGATACTTCAACCGCCGAAATTTTGGGGAATACCTGGTACATGGGTGCCGGATCAACACAACCCCTTGCTTTCATGCTTCAGTTTCGCGCCTGGCACATGATTGAAAAGGTTTTTGAGCACTTTGGTTACACCGTTACTGCCAACGCTTTAAAAACAAGCGAGTGGGCGCAATTGATTGTTTTCACAAAGCCCTTTTACTTTGCCATCACTCCATCAGAGGAAGATCCTGCAGTATTGTGGGTTTTCCCAAGCACAGATACCTTGACGTATTCCGGACTAATGCCGGATATTACAGTCCAGGACTTTTTGGACGGGATAAAATCTACCCCCGGACTTGTATTTTCAATCGACGACCGCACAAAGGAAGTTATCATCACGCTCCTGCGCGACCTGTTCCTTCCTGACAACATCGATCTGATGGAAATAACAGAATTAAAAGGATGGCAGCACCGCGAAAGTGTGTCAACTGATGGATATCAACTCGCCTACCAGGGTCAAGACGATGAAAACGACACCAAAACAGATTACCTGGTCAATCAAACCGTAGAGGACACACTGCCTACACCAACCTCCGAGGGCACAATCATCCATGTTACATCTGTCAACCGCGATTACATTGTTATGAAAAAGGCCGTTGACTCATCCCTGTATTGGTCCATGATCGGAAGACTGAAGCCATACACCAGCGGCAATGGAGGTCTGAAAATTGAGTTTAATGTAAAAGTGCCCCAGTCGCACCAACTTAATGACAATTTATGGCCTTATATCCCAATTGGTCCATCTCGTAAGTACGATCAGATATTGTGGCTGTTACGTACAGACATGAGCGAATTGTATATTTCCCTTTTCCGGGGATTCGTTACCATTGGAGGATCCATCGCCCTGTTAATTTGTGCCGAAAAGTATGCTCCGGACGTTTCCCCAAGTCTGGAACCAATAGACCTCAATACTATTTCATTCGAGGCTTATTCTACCTGGAAATCCACAACTGCCAGAGGATTCACCAAATACATACAGCTCACTCTCCCACAACTTATGGCCCTGCAGTGGGGCAAACGCTATTTCATATCCGGGGTACGGGTAGTTCTGGAGAAAATTAATTACGATGTTCCTTTTACCGGTATTGTCAAGGTGGATGGATACACGGCCTAGAATTGTCCTTTGTCACCAGGTCACGCTAAATTAATTTCACAAAAAACGAAACAGGATGACAATAATTCAGCAACCCGACTCCCTCTCATTTTCGGGAAACATCAAAAAAATAATCTTCTCGGCCACCGAGACAACCTCTTTCGCGTTGAAGATTGGTGAGACGGATATACTGGCCAATTCATACAACCCCGGAGTGGACGGCCAGGTTGAAATCGATTTGACCGATATCATCGAAAGGCAACTCGCCATCGTTTTACCAACCAACGGTGATGCAATCACAGATCAGGCTGCAGGAGTGGCAGATTTCACGGCAACTATCGGAACAGAATCGTTCGAATTCCGGGTACTCAAAGGTGGAGTCTACGACCTTGACGTTACTGCCCAGCAGTTTGCCGACAATCACTTTTTGACCTGGCAATCGCAGGAAAAGAAAATACTGCAGGTACAGCCTGAATGGCTAACAGTTTATGCTACAACTGCCAATAAAGTGGTTAAATGCAAGGCATATTATCTTGACGGAAATTCAATTGCCGACGAAACCGCAACACTGGCCACGGTGCCGGCATATCACCTGCAGACCATTGACGTGAGTTGGAGTGCTATCTGTGATGCGATCACCGCCACCGAAACCATTGCCTGGGATGTCTGGTTTGAAGATGGATCCGGAAACCGGCTCAGTTATATCCAGCGGCTGCAGCTGCGCAATGCAGCATCCGAGGAAAATATGTTTATTTGGGTCAATACCCTGGGCGGGGTAGACTCAGCCGCTTTTACCGGCTTCCTGGAAGATGACCAGAAACTGGAGCATCAAATTGCCGAGTTATATAGTGAAGCCCTTGACGAATACCGCATAAACAAGAAAGCAGAAACCAAACAATCTACCGGATTTCTCACTACCAGGGAAAGTATCTGGCTCAGGGATTTTTTCTACTCCCGCCGCCGGTACAAGGTCGAAATGGACGGATCTGTCAGGTCCATTGTACTCACAGAATCAAAGGTTGTTAGTTCCACTGCCGACGATCTGCATGAATACGAATTCTCCTACCGATACTCTTCCGACAACAGCCTTCTTAACCTCGATCGGGTAGTAACCGATCTTCCTGCACCGGAGGGGCTGACTGATTTTTTTTTAGTTGAGCTGCTGGCGGGGCTGCCAACAGCTGACTATGACGGCAACTTATTTTTTGCTGTCCAAAGCCCTTTTGCCGAAGGCTGGATGAAGCTTTCGCTGGATCAACTGTTCAACCAAGCACTTCCTGATTTTATTGATAATAAGACTATACGGTTTATTAATGGTAAACTATGCACCGATGTAGGAGCTGTAATTGCAGGGATGAAACCCAAACACGGGTTTGAATCACAGAACACCTCTATCCTTGATTTTAATAATGGGTCATTAACCTTTTCTATCACCGCTCAAGATGTTGTTAATTTCCCTGTATGGAGAATGGGAGATCAATTGTTGAAAGCCACTGAAACCATCGCCATCATAAATTCCCCCGGATGGTGGTATATCTATTACAAGGATGATCTGATTTTGGAAGAGAACGTGCTAATGGCCACAGCAACCGCATGGGACCGAGACGTTGATATTCCAATAGCTATTATTGACTGGAATGGTACCACTGGTACCCTGAAAGATTTCAGATATCTATATGCTGAAGTCAATCACACCCCCCTTGTAAGGTTCCAGGATAAGCCGCATCCGACTGAAGATATTTACACCGATACCACCAATTTTGACGAATTACTTGATGAGCACGATACAGATCTTCAGAAAGTGCTTGATAAATACGATAAGCATAAACATTGGAAACTTTATACTCCTGATTATCTTGACGGTTTTGTTTATACTTCATTGGTTAACGGTATTCCAACACTTAACATACTTGGCAATATTATCCAGAACGGTTCTGCCTACGAAACCCATGCAGAACAGGTCTATACCAAAGATGACCTGATCATCCTTAGGGATGGTGCCATAGCTGGGCTTGCCGTTGGAGAATATGCCGGTTTTAAAGCCAAACTTTACGATGGAACCCATGATGGATCGTTGGTTTTTGACAGCTTTGGAATTGCCCGTGTTGGAGATGTTGGCTTCGAACAGCCAATTGCAACAAGGATCGAGACACCAACCAACGATCATTTTGCCTATTGGGAGGCTGCAAATTCAAGATTGAATTTCAAACTGTTGGATACCTCTTTTGTTTCCGAAAATACAAACTTGTATTTTACCGATGCCAGGGCAAAAGCGGCAATCTATTCAGATCTTCATGCCAATTATCTGCCTTATTTTGATGGCACGATCCTGACAGATTCGGGAGCATATTGGGAAGAGACAGCCTATGGTGTGAGTGCTTCGGTTCCCGGAAGGTTACTGGAGTTAACCTCTGCTGATGATTATCAATTAAGATTAGGCGATGGTGTAACCAATCCGCTGTACACCTATGATATTGGAAGATTATCGGCCACAGGACACCTAACATTTTACGGTAATCAAACCGGGTACATTGGCTATGTGTTTGACGGTATTGATGGCGAGCTGTTACACCTGGACAATGCACTGGCCACTTTTGCCGGAGGCTTAAAAGCAACCTTTGCAGCTGCCACCACCGATACTGATAAATTCATCGTATCAGATACCGGTGTACTTAAATACCGCACAGGAGCGGAGGTTTTGAGTGATATTGGGGCGCAGGCGGCACATGCGAATCTTACTTCGCTCTCTGCCCTTGCATTTGTATCAACTTCATTTGTTAAAATGACTGCTGCCGGGACTTTTGGTCTGGATACCACTACGTATGATCCTGCCGGAACAGGACACACAGAAGCCGCAGCACATGTGTCCTCCCACGAAGGGACCTATAATCACGCCAACTATAATACCGCATATAGTTGGGGAAATCATGCAGATGCAGGATATCTCAAATCTTTAGCGCACAATCTCGTCGGAGACGTATCAGGAGCATACGGTGCAAACACTGTTGACAAGATTAAGAACAAAACCATTGCCACGCTGGCTGCTGGTTTCTTTAAGTACGATGGATCCGGTTTTATATTCGATGCATCTACATATGATCCTGCAGGGACAGGTCATACTGAAGCTGCTGCGCATGTGTCCTCCCATGAAGGGACCTATAATCACGCCAACTATAATACTGCATATAGTTGGGGAAATCATGCAAGTGCAGGATATCTCACCTCTTTGGCTCATAACCTCACTGGTGATGTATCCGGAGCATACGGTGCAAACACCGTTGACAAGATCAAAAACAAAGCCATACCCACATTGGCAGCCGGCTTTTTAAAGTATGACGGATCAGCCTTTGTCTTTGATACAACAACTGCCTCGATTACAGGTCTTCACGCTAATTATCTGCCATATTTTAATGGAACAATCCTGGTTGATTCGGGCGCATATTGGGAAGAAACAGCTTATGGCGTGAGTGCATTAATCCCTGGAAGATTACTTGAATTAACCTCCGCTGATGATTATCAATTACGGCTAGGGGCCGGAGTTACTAATCCGCTGTACAGTTACGACATTGGAAGGTTGTCCTCTACCGGGTACCTGTCTTTTTATGGTAATCAAACTGGTTATGTTGGATATGTTTTTGATGGTATCGATGGGCAGTTGTTGCACATGGACAATACCATGGCAATCTTTTCGGGAGGCATTACTGCTACTACAGCTACAATACTCAATCTTCATGCTAATTATCTGCCATATTTTGATGGCACGATCCTGACAGATTCGGGAGCATATTGGGAAGAGACAGCCTATGGTGTGAGTGCTTCGGTTCCCGGAAGGTTACTGGAGTTAACCTCTGCTGATGATTATCAATTAAGATTAGGCGATGGTGTAACCAATCCGCTGTACACCTATGATATTGGAAGATTATCGGCCACAGGACACCTAACATTTTACGGTAATCAAACCGGGTACATTGGCTATGTGTTTGACGGTATTGATGGCGAGCTGTTACACCTGGACAATGCACTGGCCACTTTTGCCGGAGGCTTAAAAGCAACCTTTGCAGCTGCCACCACCGATACTGATAAATTCATCGTATCAGATACCGGTGTACTTAAATACCGCACAGGAGCGGAGGTTTTGAGTGATATTGGGGCGCAGGCGGCACATGCGAATCTTACTTCGCTCTCTGCCCTTGCATTTGTATCAACTTCATTTGTTAAAATGACTGCTGCCGGGACTTTTGGTCTGGATACCACTACGTATGATCCTGCCGGAACAGGACACACAGAAGCCGCAGCACATGTGTCCTCCCACGAAGGGACCTATAATCACGCCAACTATAATACCGCATATAGTTGGGGAAATCATGCAGATGCAGGATATCTCAAATCTTTAGCGCACAATCTCGTCGGAGACGTATCAGGAGCATACGGTGCAAACACTGTTGACAAGATTAAGAACAAAACCATTGCCACGCTGGCTGCTGGTTTCTTTAAGTACGATGGATCCGGTTTTATATTCGATGCATCTACATATGATCCTGCAGGGACAGGTCATACTGAAGCTGCTGCGCATGTGTCCTCCCATGAAGGGACCTATAATCACGCCAACTATAATACTGCATATAGTTGGGGAAATCATGCAAGTGCAGGATATCTCACCTCTTTGGCTCATAACCTCACTGGTGATGTATCCGGAGCATACGGTGCAAACACCGTTGACAAGATCAAAAACAAAGCCATACCCACATTGGCAGCCGGCTTTTTAAAGTATGACGGATCAGCCTTTGTCTTTGATACAACAACTGCCTCGATTACAGGTCTTCACGCTAATTATCTGCCATATTTTAATGGAACAATCCTGGTTGATTCGGGCGCATATTGGGAAGAAACAGCTTATGGCGTGAGTGCATTAATCCCTGGAAGATTACTTGAATTAACCTCCGCTGATGATTATCAGTTAAGGATTGGCGCCGGAATTACCAATCCGTTATATAGCTATGACATTGGCCGAGTATCAAGTACTGGCCATCTGACATTTTACGGCAATCAGACTGGTTACGTTGGTTATGTATTTGATGGTATCGATGGACAGTTGTTGCACATGGACAATACCATGGCAACCTTTTCGGGAGGCATAAATGCTACAAGTGGGGTAATATCCGGAGGAGTTATTTATGCCACAAACTATCTGCAGATATATACTAATCCAAGAATTTACCTTGGTACAAATGCAGGTACTGCAGGACAGGTATTAATAAGCGGAGGCGCTTCTGGCGCAGCTTACTGGGGATCATTAAGTGCAAACTCAGATTTTATACAAAATCAAAGTGCATCTGCTCAAAGTGCCTCTGCATGGATTAGTGGAAATTTTACAGCAGCTGAGGTATATCGCGGATCATCAAGGAAATTGAAAAAGAATATAGAATTGTTTGAAGTCAATGCTATTGATTATTTAAACAACGTAGTAATTAATCAGTATAACCTTAAAGAGAATGGATTATTTGGTATCGGGTTCATTGCCGAAGATACCCACTGTTGGCTTTCTGGAGCAGACCATAAATCCCATTCTTTCGGCAATCACCTTGGTATTTTGACAAAAGCCATCCAGGACGAAGACAAGAAGGTGGAGGATCTCAAAAGAGAAGTTTTACGACTAAAAAAACAAGTAAAAGAATTGCAAGATGGCAGGAGATAATCGCTTGGTCACTGAAAATTTTTTACGGCTGAATTTTAGCCCAAAATCAGGAATAACTCCTGGTACAAATGACCTGATCGCTATGAGTTGTGATCAGATCCTGGCAAGATACACCCTTGTCATTTCTGGTGTGACCACGACAGGTCTTCGGCTTCCTGCACAGAATCAGTTAACATCCAGTGCCACCACTCCAACGATTATAACCATTGCAATTTCTGCAATAGCAGAAACAACAGCGACAGGGGGAGGAAATATTACTGCAGACGGTGGGGCAACAGTAACAGATAGGGGTATTTGTTGGAGTACGTCACCAAACCCAACTATATCCAATAGTCACACGCATGATAGTTCGGGTACAGGATCATTTAGCAGCTCAATCACCGGACTAACGGCCAATACTACTTATTATGTAAGGGCGTATGCGACAAACAGTGCAGGGACTGCTTATGGCAGTAGTGAGTCTTTTGTATCTACTTCGGTGTCAAATTCCGGATATGGCAAACTATATAATCAACACGCCGTCAATGATGCCAGGGGAATTGCTGCATCCGGCTGGCATGTGCCTACACGGGCGGAATTAGACGCTCTTATTACAGCACTTGGCGGAACATCAGTCGCAGGTGGGCACTTGAAAAAAACAGGTACGACACACTGGAAAACTCCAAATACATCTGCTGATAATAGCTCTGGATTTAATTCTGTTGGGGCTGGTATTCGCGATGCATCGATAGAAGGGTTTATCCAGGAATGGCAAGAAATATGGGCAAGTGATAGTAGGGTTTTAGCGGTCATTACATATAACTCCGCTGGGGCATATACTGGTGGTAATGTTCCTGCTGCAAGGGGATGTTCGGTTCGATTAATTAAAAACGATGCTACACTGGCTGGATATACAGGTAATGACGGAAAAACTTACACCACAGTAAAAATCGGAACACAAGTTTGGATGGCTGAAAATTCAAGAGAAACAAAATATGCCAATGGGAATGATATACCACAAGTCACAAATTATGACACATGGGATGCACTGGCAACCGGGGCATGGTGTTGGTTTAATAACAATTCAGGTTATGAATAAAATATTGACAATTTGTAATACTAAAATTTAATATCATGGGACTAATTATCAGCAGAGGAACCTCACGAACCATTGATTGGTACGACATAGAGTTCGACTTAACGGCTTCAACACCGGAGGCTGTGCGCATTGGTGATGTCACGATGCACCAGAATCAACCAATTGCTTCGCTTATGCGCAGGTGTACGCTCCTGGATAACGGAACTGTAAACTATTACCTTGGGGCTAGCAATTCTCTCAAAAAGGAAAACGGAACAACCGATGCTACGCTTTCCGGAGCGGATGGTCAATTTATGGTTGAAATACCGCTGCATTATTTCAGGGAAGAAATTACCACAACGAAAGTTCGATGGAGATTTTCTCTCTCCTGGTTCCCAGGTGCTGTAACCATACCTAAACACTATGTAAGTGCTGGAGAGGCTAATTTGCAGAGATCCACCAGTAAACTTTCTTGCTTAATCACCACTTCAACGGATTATCGTGGTGGAGATAATACCTCTGGATGGGACGGTGGTAGTTATTCCTTGCTGGGAAGGCCGGTAACATTAATTTCGCGCACAAACTTTCGCACGTATGCGGCAAATCGCGGATCCGGATGGATCCTTGAAAATCCGATAGTCTATAATGCCTGGAGAAGATTACTTTATGCAGAATATGGCACCAGAAATATTCAACAGGCTTACAATGCTACCCCAACTGTCGGAGGTTACCGCCAGGGAGGATTGGGTCCCGGTGTAACTGAAGCAACCGGATGGGCTGCTAATTCATATAATCCATTTATTGCAATCGGTGTAACAGCTTCCTTGGGAAATGCAACGGGTTACGTATCTGTTTCTAATGCTTTTGGAACGCATCAAGTTCCCTCTTACCGTGGAATCGAAAATCCATTCGGACATATCTGGAAGTGGCTGGATGGTTACAACATGAACATCCAATCTGCAGGAGGCGGTGGAAAATCACTTCTTTATTATCGAAATGAAACGACCGGCCTGGCCGATGATACCGCAACGGGTTACACCCTTGCCGGCGAAATGGGCAGAGCTCCAGGTTATGTTAACAGTATGCTACCTGGCCATTTATTTCCTACCTTAGCCGGCGGTACAGGATCCGGGTCAACCACTCTTTGGTGTGATTATTTCTACACAGATGTAGTGGGTGCCTCAGGTTGGCGCGCTCCTGTCGTGGGCGGCTCTGCGGATGGAGGTGCGGATGCGGGTCCCGTTGACGTGTTTACGTTTAACGCTGCTTCGAATGCGAATACGTATTTCGGTTCGCGGCTGTGCTTTTTGGGTGCGTAGCACCCCGAGTCCGCATCGGAATGTGAGTAAAATGTGAAGGGTGCGCAAGCACCTGGCATCGATTTTTTTTTGAAATATTTAAGGTTGTGATCTCCGGCGCGCTCCTATCGTGGGCGGCAATGCGAATGAAAGTGCGAATGCAGGTCCCGTTAACGTGAATACGAATAACGCTGCTTCGAATGCGAATACGAATATCAGTTCGCAGCTATGCTGTAAAACTTTAAGGAGGTCAGACCTTGCCCCTTGGCAAAAAACAACAAATTTACCAACGGAGTTGGTAGTCTGCAAAGGCGAAGACCCCGCACGGTACAGCACAGATTGGTTAAAATGAAAAGAATTGGCAATTTGTTCGAGACGATCTGCAGCATTGAGAACCTGATGTTAGCAGACAAGCTTGCCAGGCGTGGCAAGCTAAATTCGTACGGGGTGCGGTTACATGACCGTAACCGGGAGCAAAACATTGAAATGCTCCGTCTGTCCTTAATTGAAAAGAGTTACCGCACTTCCGTTTACGATAATTTCATGCTCAGTTGTGACAATGGTAAAATAAGAGAAATCTCCAGGCTTCCTTATTATCCTGACCGGATTACGCATCACGCTATCATGAATATCATCGAACCAATCTTTATCAAGGTTTTTACGGCCGACACGTATAGTTGTATCAAAGGACGAGGGATCCACTCAGCAGCTGCTAAACTGAAAGATTGTTTAAAAACGGATATCAAGGGGACTAAGTATTGTTTAAAACTGGACATCAAGAAATTTTACCCAAGCATCGATCACGACATATTAAAAGGTAAGTTACGGAAGAAGCTAAAAGACAACGATTTGTTATGGCTTCTGGATGAAATTATCGACAGTGCCCCTGGCGTACCAATTGGCAACTATTTGAGTCAATATTTCGCCAATCTCTACTTAACCTATTTTGATCACTGGATGAAAGAGGAAGTAAAGGAAAAATATTACTTTCGATACTGTGATGACATGATCATTCTCTCAGGGGATAAAGCCGTTTTGCATCAACTCCGGATTAGGATTGATCAATACATGACCGAGAATCTGAACCTTACAATTAAAGGCAATTGGCAGGTTTTTCCTATTGAAGCCAGGAGCCTGGATTTTGTCGGTTACCGGTTCTATCACACACATACGTTGTTGAGAAAAAGCATTAAAAAAGCTTTTGCCCGCAGGATGGCCCGTTTGCATGGAGGTTCACTGATCAGGTCATACGTGGCTTATATGGGATGGGCAAAGCATTGTAATAGTTACCATTTAATTCAAAAACTAACGAATGAAGAAATTCTCAGACTTAGGAATAAAATCGGAAGCGGGAATGACGGGAAGCAAGATCACGATTGCACGGATACTAAACCGGGAGATAACGGTATTGAGTTACAGAATAGAGGACAGCAAATTCCCGAAAAACAAGAGTGGAAAATGCCTGTTCCTTCAAATAGAAGTTGACAATGAGAAAAGGGTAGTATTCACCGGATCCGATGTTCTGCTATCGCAAATTAAGCAGGTACTTCCGGAGGACCTTCCTTTTGTATCGACAATTATAAAAAATGGGGAACATTTCGAATTCACTTAATATTAGAAAGATATGAAAACGCAATCTACCGCTCCGATCACTCCAGTTCAGGATCTTGGTAATGGGACCTGGTATGTACACATGAATATAGAAGAAAAAGAAGCGGAAGCGTCTCCAATGATGCAATCCGGAAGTCGCGTTTATTTTCAGGCCGACACAGTGATGGTTCGCGCACTGACTGTAGATGCTGTCTCAGAATCCATTTTCAGGGAGAAATATCCATTGAAGACAGAGATTGCACTTTTGAAAGATTTTAAGGATAAGCAAATGGATGAGACCAGCGAGGAAGGGATCCGCTATTATGAATGCCAGGCTTTCAGAACTCAATCCGTAGCTTTGGCGAAAGAAGTATTAAGCCAGCAACTAAATTAGACCTGTTGTTTTTTTGTCCTTTTGCCTGTCGTCAGCTCTTACTAGGTTTGATTTTCAATCATGGATAAAATCCCAAAACAAACTAAAACATTGAGTATGACAACCAAAGCAAGAACAAACGCATTTAAGGTAACTTACCGCCAATGCCTCGATTTTTTAAATGCTGCCGACGAACTTAAATTTGCAGGAGACTTTGGCTTCCGTTGTGCCCTGGCGGCAATAGTCAGAGAAGCAAAAAAAGAAATCGATATTTTTAATGGAGCACAAGAGCCATCACCAGGACTTTCTTCTTTTAAAAGCGAAGTCGCATTGCATCGTGAGAACTGCACAGTCGAAATGGACGGAAAAAAGATTGTCGATGTGGAGGCATACATGGATCTTTATGAAAAAACAAGAATTAAGTATGCCAATGCGCTGGATCAGGGATCCAAATTAAAAAAAGAAGCTAACAAGGCTTTAGACAATGAGGTTGACATTTTTTGTGATCCCATCCCATTGACAATGCTGGAAAAAAACGATAAAGAATTAAAGTTTGGCCCAATGATTCTGAGTGCCATACTTCCATTCTCGGAATCCGTAAATTAAGATACTTTATTTCTTCAAAAAAGCCCGGCAAACTGTCGGGCTTTTTTTGTCCTTTGTGGCTCATAGTGTGAAGGGTAATTTCGAAATAAAAGCAATTTCCCTAATACCTACAATATGACAATACAAGAATTATTATTGGAAGACGAAGGCTTAAGACTGAAGCCTTACCGTGACACAGTTGGAAAACTGACCATCGGCATAGGCCGAAACCTGGATGATGTTGGTATCAGCGAAGGAGAGGCGCATTTTATGCTGGTGAATGATATTACTGCAGTTCAAACTGCATTACACCAAAACATCAGATTTTATGATGAGCTTCCAGAAAGAGTACAGATTGTTTTGCAAAACATGGCATTCAACCTGGGTATTCACGGCCTTTTGCAATTCAAAAAGTTCCTTCTCTATCTCTCTGAGGGAGACTATGAGAATGCATCAGTCGAAATGCTTAATAGCCGGTGGGCTGGTCAGGTAGGAAAAAGAGCGATCCGGTTGAGTAACATTATCAAAAATGCTATCTAATTACCTTTTGGAGTAAAAACGAAACCCATGACCGAAGAAGCAAAAGCAAGATACGACGAAGACCGGGCGCATTACGATGTGATCAGGGCTATCATTCAGGAGGAGGTTAAAAAAGCCCAGGCACCTACCAATATCCTGGTTAAATATTTAATTGTATTTGCTTCTGCAATTATTGGGTTTGTGGTGGGGAATCAATTTTACATCACTGGTAAATTTGGCGAGAAAGCAGATAAAAATGATACCGTCACAAAACTCGAATATTATCAAATCGAAAAAGACGAGCACCGGATGATCAAGGAAATATTCGTTAACCCTTCACGCTCAATTTACATTTTCGACCAAATCAATGATAACATCGAGGAATCGCTTGGATTTAAACTCACCAATAAACGATGAGACAATGAAGACGACAAAAAGCGCATTCCCCTCAGTTTTGGCGATAGTTATTACTGTCGGGTTTTTCTTCGTGTTGTTGCTGATGATCTTCAGGGGAGGGTTTGAGTCAACGGTTAATATACTGGTTGGTGCCCTTGCCGGGTCTTATGTCACTGTTGTATCATTCAATTTCAGCAGTACAAGAAACTCTCAGGAGAAAACAGAAATGATATATAATTCAAAACCAATACCAAAGCAAGATGAAACAGTCAATTAGAATTCTATCCTATACCACTGTATTGATCCTCTTCTTTTCCTGTATGGCTAAGAAGACATTAGTACAATCGAGTACCGATCAAAGGACTACGCAGCAAAATGCTGTTTCCACCACACAAAAAAGCCAGTCTGATGCCGTTATCTCCGTTCAGGGTAAATCGTCCGATTCAGTACAAACCGTCACCCAAACTGTTAAATACGACACAAGCAAACCAGTCTCAGAGGTGACAGGGAAAGCTCCGATCAGTGAAGAGACAACCATAACTGAGATTAAAATCGGCAATAAAATCGTGAGCAAAAAGATCGAGACGGCCAACAGTGCGCAATCAGACAGCACCGATAATAGTAAGATTGAGACAGCGACAAAAGAGGAGAGCAAAGCGGTTGAGATCCCGAAGCCCCCAGCAGTGAAATATTATTTTTATATCCTGATCACATTAATTCTTTTGGCGGCAGGATATTTTGTTTACCGGAATTTTGCAAGGATCAAGACGATTTTGAGTGCAATACTGCCTTGATGTTGTTTCATAGATAGGTTAGTTAGTTTGAACCCCTGGTACGTGTTGCCGGGGGTTTTTTAGTTTGCGCAAAGACCAGCCAACCAGTCAGTATTTACCTTGGCTGGTTTTTTCATTCCTGCAGGTGCAGGGAACTTTGTTCTCACATGCTCCGAACGTTCTCCAAAGTGCCTTCTGATGTACCGATAGGTGGAAGCGATATCGGTATGCCCCAGTTGGTTCATCACCTCGACTATAGATGCGCCGCTCTCTAGCAACTTTCCGGCACCGGTGTGCTTGAAGCTATACCACTTATAAGACTGGCTCATCTTCATGCGGTCGCGGTATTTATTGAAACGCATCCGGAGTGTGTTGAAGCCAATTCCTTGCGTGCCGGGCCTTCCGAATTGTCCAATCACCAGCAGCTCTTTGTTAAGACGGTGCAATCCATGTTCTATCAACACATCATACAGCGGATCTGGAATGTCCATTGTTCTGGCCACCCTTACCTTTGCTATATCTTTAGGAATAAAAATGGTCCGTTTGGTAAAATTGATCTGGCCAACCTTTAGCTTGAGCAATTCGTCTCCAGGACGGATAAAGCAAAAGTACTGCAGAAGTGATGCCAGGTATAACTGCGGATCCTCCTCCCGGATGGCATTCAACAGCAAGTGCATATCTTCATCCAGAAACGGCACTGCAGCACAATCTTCTCCCACTTCAGGCACCAGGATCTTTGGCATAGGGTTTTTAAGAAGTGCTTTTCGCTCGATTATGTAGGTAAAGAAACTATTGATAGTCATTCTATATTTCTCAATGGTAGGACCGGCCAGCTTCTGATCAATGATTAAATGATCAAAAAACCGCAGCAAAACATTGCTGTCGATGGTCGACAGGTCATTTTCTGACAACTTTTCTTTTTCGAGCCAAGAGATCAGCATCCGTATCTTTCCACGATAAGACTCAAAGGTCTTTTTTGCCTTTGTGCTTTTCATCAGGGTGATGTACTCTGATGCGTAAAAGCGGATGTTCTTAATTGATTCACGCTTTCGGCCATACACCTGTGCTGCCTGGTGATATTCCAACTCATCAACATAGGCAACCTGCTCGATGTCATCGAGGGGGTTCCAACCGGCTTTTAACCTTTCTGTAAGATCTTTGATTAATTTTTCGGCAAATTCGTTTCTAGCCTTACGGGTTTTGAGTTCCGAAAAGCCAGTCCTATACCTCTTGCGTTTCATTTTCCCATCCCTGGGATCACGATAAGCAATCTCAACCCACCATTGTTTTGACAAGTCGCCGCCTGCGTTGTGCAGCCGGGGCAAACGATATAATTTAAGTCGTCTCATTTGGTTTTGATTATTGTAGCGTCCCACGGCAAAACAATCAACCCTATGAAGAACGACTCTGAAGTACCTATTTGTACCATGTTTTTCAACAGTGTACCAAAATGTGTACCTTTTTCTTAAAAATGTGTACCTATTTACCTAACTTAACGCTTTATAAATAAAGTACTTACATTTTTCGAGTGGAGCTGAGGGGAGTCGAACCCCTGTCCAAACGAGGAAGCAATACGCTTTCT
>CAYWXS010000039.1:0-54939 GCA_964462245.1 uncultured Anaerolinea sp. | reverse complement strand
TTACCCGAGCTTACCAGAAATTCACGATTTAGCAAAATTTTCAGCGAATGGAAAGTAGGTACCTTATTTTTATTAAATAACGGTCCGGGTTTTCTTCAAAAACGAACGCTTATTGATTTTTTAGACAGTAAAGGAGAACGATGAGCAAGCAGCATTCCAAACACTCGCCTCGAGCGGAGTACAACCCTCCGCCAGCCATGCTAATCAATGGCTATGTTTCCATTAAAAATTGCCGCCATGGTTTGTTTATGTATAACGTCAATGACCTCTTTGTGGGGCATGGGATGGACATCTATGGGGAATGGTGCGATGCTGAGCTGGAGAGCCTGGGCCAGATTATAAGAAGTGGCGATGTCGTCATCGATGTCGGTTCCAATATTGGTACGCATGCAGTGTTCTTTGCTCAAAAAGTAAATCCGGGTGGCATGGTGTATGCATTTGAACCACAGCGTGTGACCTTTGAATATTTGTGCGCCAACCTGGCGCTGAATGGCTTGCTCAATGTGGTACCGGTTCAGGCTGGGGTTGGAGATCGCCACGCTGAAGTGAATATCCCAGTGCTCGATCCAACCGTGCTACAGAATTTTGGATGCTTGAATATTGAAGGTCACGCCGTTGGTGACCTGGTGAAAATATTGCCATTGGACAGCCTGGGCCTGAAGCGTTGTAATCTGATCAAGATTGATGTGGAGGGTATGGAAAGCCAGGTATTGCGGGGCGCAGAACAAACCATCCGGAACTGTAAACCCTTTCTGTTTGTGGAAAATAATTCCCGTGAAGGTTCGCCGGAATTGGTTAAGCAGGTCATGGAATTGGATTACAAGTGTTGGTGGCACATCGCCCCCTATTACAATTCTGACAATTATTTTAAAAACCCGAAAAACGAATGGGCAAATATTGTGCCCGAAGCCAATATGATTTGTGTTCCAAACGACTCACCGTTGAACGTGACGGGGTTTGAACCGCTGCTGGATGCTGCAGATACCTGGGTGCAGGCGTTGGGTCGTATTAATTCAAAATAGCGCCTAAGGGAATTTGAATGGATTATTTAAGCCTGTGCCTGATTTGTAAAGATGAGAACGATTACCTGCCTGAGTGGTTGGATTACCACATTTTGATGGGCGTGGAACGTTTCTATATCTATGACAACGAAAGCCGGGTAAGCCTGCGCCAGACATTGAAAGAATATATTGAGTTGGGCTGGGTGGTGGTAATGGACATACCTGGCAAAGCCATGCAGCTGCAGGCCTACGATCACTGCTTGCAAACCTTTGGCCCCAATTCTTTTTGGATGGGATTTATTGACACGGATGAATTCCTGGTTCCAAAAACTGTGCTGGATTTGAAGGAATTACTAAAAAAGTATGAAGCGTATGGCGGTCTGGCTGTCAGCTCCTTGTTCTTTGGTTCCAGTGGTCAACAGACGCGCCCGGCAGAGGGGCAGATCGCTGGTTATACAAAAAGCACACATGCGACTTTTATTGAAAACGAACTGATAAAAAGCATTGTCCGGCCATCAATGATCCTGTCACCCAAAACGCCGCATGATTTCTTTTACAAACCCGCTGCGCATTGTGTGAATGAATCTTTTTTACGGGTCGATAATCAGCATTTTCCACACAGCGCGAAAAAGATTCAACTTAACCATTATTTTTGCCGATCCCGGGCGGAGCTGGAACAAAAATTGATACGGGGCAGGGGGGATGCCGTTGAGCTGTACCAGCGTAAACGCTTTGATTGGGTCGACCGCTATGCTACTTTTAGTGAAACCACTGCCCTGCAGAATCTTCAGGAAGTTTTGGGGCTGTCCGGGCAGAAAAACGCCAGCATGCGAAAAAAACTGGCGCAAGGGGAGTTGTTGCGGCTGGCAGCCGGGCAGGCCAGAAATATCAAGCCCCAAGGCCAGTTATTTGATGTGCCCACGCGCCTGGTTTTACGGGAGGCCATGACCCGCGAACTGGTCATGAAAGCGCATCTGAATGAGTTGCTAAAAGAAGAGAACTATCTGGAGTTAAAAAAACTATATCTGGAAATGCAGAAAGAATTGCCTGAACAGATCGCGCTGTATATAGACCTGGTGACGATCCTGATCAATCTAAATGAACCGGAACTGGCCTGGCAGGCGTTGGCCCAGGCCTGGAAGCTGGCTCCCAATAGCTATTATGTCCTCAATTCGATGTCAAATTTTTTCCTGCGGGCCAGTAATTTTGAGATGGCAGAAAAAACTGTTCGTCTTTTGTTGAATATTGCCCCGCTTGACCTGCAGGCCCAGGCTTTTCTAACAGAAGCCTTGCTTGGACAGGGACGCTTTGAAGATGCCCTGAAAATTGGCGTGCCGGTGATTGAGCTTTCAGCCGAGGTGGGTGAGCTTCCCAAAAAAATGGGTCTCTACCTGGTTAAGAAAATGGCAGATTACCTGAGTTTAAAACAGGATTATGCAGGCGCGATCCATTTGTGGCAGACCGGTCTCAAGTGTCAGCCGGAGGATGTGGATGCACTTTTGGAATACAGTCAGGTCTTGCTTGTTACGGGGAATAATGCAGGTGCGCAGCAACAGTTGACAAAGGCCAGGCTTCTGGCACCGCAAAACGAAACTGTGCTTGCCATGCTTAAACGAGTGAGTGTGGCTAGCACAGTTTCCAAAAGAAGGAGACACTAAACCTGTCATGGATTATCTGAGCCTATGTCTGATCTGTAAGGATGAAAACGATTACCTGCCGGAGTGGCTGGATTATCATATCCTGATGGGGGTGGAGCGTTTTTACATTTATGATAATGAAAGCCGGGTAGGCCTACGCAAGACATTGGCTGAATACATCGAACGTGGTTGGGTGGTCGTGGTGGATATTCCCGGCAAGGCCATGCAGCTGCAGGCCTATGATCACTGCCTGCAAACCTTTGGACCCAATACTTTTTGGCTGGGTTTCATCGATACAGATGAATTCCTTGTACCGAAGACTACGCTTGACCTGAAGGAATTTCTCAAGAATTATGAACCGTACGGTGGTTTGGTAGTCAGTTCATTATTTTTTGGTTCAAACAGTCATGTGGAACGCCCGGATGCTGGGCAGATAGCAAGTTATACGCTCCGGACGCACGCCACGTTTAAGGAAAATGAACTGGTCAAGAGCATCGTCCAACCCGCCAGGGTTTTAATGCCCAATTCGCCGCATGATTTTACATATAAAGAGAACTCATGGGCTGTCAATGAGAACTTTCTGCGGGCGGGCAACCAGCGTTTTCCCTGTTATACCGAAAAAATTCAACTAAACCACTATTATTGTCGTTCTGAATCTGAAATTGAACTGAAACAGCGCCGCGGCAACAGTGGGGCTGTGGTCTGGTCACGCAAGGGCTTTAACAAAGTTAATATAATGTCTGCTTACCCAGACACCCAGTGTCTTCAGAACCTGGAGCGGCTTTTTCAAAAAGCAGGGCTTAGCACTGGCGGTGTACTTGAGAAAATGGCTGCACTGGCGCATGCCAGGCGTCCTTCCTTGTTGGATATGGTTCCGCCGCGAATGGTATTGGGCGTCAGGGCAGAATTTAAGGAATTGGCCGATATCAAGGATCAAATCGAGTTAGTCCGCAGTACCAGTGATTACAACCAGGTCTGTGATTTACTGCTAAAGATGACTCCCATGCAGCCAGGATATGCAGATGTGTACGTTGACCTGGCCATGAATTATATGAATATTTTTGACCCGGATTCTGCCTGGCGGGCGCTGAGCCAGGCATGGCGACTGGCTCCCAATACATATGCAGTTCTGACAGGGATGGCATACTTTTTTTTGTGGGTAAAAAATTTTCCAATGGCAGAAAAAACCAGCCGCCTCCTGCTGGATATTGCGCCACATAACCTGCATGCTTTAGGATTGTTGACCAGTGCCCTGATTGAACAGGAGCGTTTTGACGAAGCCCTCAAAATTGGGGTACCGGTACTGGAGCTTTCGGCCCAACTGGGTGAGCTGCCGGCGCGAATGAGTTTTTTCCTGGTCAAGAAAATGTCGGATCACCTGTTGGAGAAGAAAGATTATCAGGGTGCTATTTTTCTCTGGCGGGCAGGGGTGATGTGTTTACCAGATGATATAAACCCGCTGCTGGAATTGGCCAGTGCGATGATTTTGGCTGGAGATAAGACCAGTGCGCAGCAGGTCCTGCTACAGGTGCAGGTGCTGGCTCCACAAAATGAGCGGCTGCCGGTTTTGCTCAAGCAGGCGGCTGCTACAGACTTGCGCTGGACGCGCGGGACACACAAGCGTAAGCGCCATTGATAAGACAAATCGCAGGCTGATCTGAAAAAGTTGATATGCTTAAGGCGGGGGCTGTGTTTTGCGATTAGTTAGTTATTAGATCTCTTGCAAAACTAAAGAAACCTGCTTGTGTTTTGCGGCAAAAAGCGACTGAAGTCGCAACTACAGAATCGCTTTTGCAAGAGGTCTATTGGTGTGAAATAATTTGTAATCGGGTAAGGGGTTTTGCCGCAAACCTTTCATAGACGCAAGGACATTTAACGCATTATTTACGCAAAATGGGGTTTTTGCCCTCAAGTATAGCCATACTCTGCCGAAACTATATGTGTAAGACAAAATAAAAGATCCAACAAACCGGAGGCGCGTATCGCAAAAGCAAATCTGATCTGCCACCCGAAGGAATTGGTTCACGCAATAAATCGCAAGTAAAATCAGCAACACTCTTTATTCAACAGGGGAAGGATCCCCTGAAGGCTCATTCAAACATGGAGGTTTGAAATGTCTAACGTAGATGTAACAAGAATTGCAAGTAACATCGGCGCTCTGAACGCCCTCAACTCACTGACCAACATTAACAAGCAGCTGGCTGTGCATCAACAGCGTATTTCCACCGGCAAGCGCATCAACAGTGCCGCAGATGACCCGGCTGGTTTGACCATCGCCACCAAAATGTTAGCCCGCAGTGAAGGCCTGAAAGTCGCACTGAGCAACATCGGTGATGCCAGCAACATGCTCTCCGTTGCGGAAGCTGGTCTGAGCAAGATGAACGACATTCTGGTCCAGATGCGCAGCAAGGCTGAACAGGCTGCTTCGGATACCCTGGGAACCACTGAACGCCAGGCTATCCAGACCCAGCTCTCTGCTTATGCTGAGCAAATCGATACTATCGTTAGTGAAACCAAATGGAACGGTACCCAGTTGTTGGATGGCTCGGTTAATAAGCGCTTCCAGACTGGTGCGGATGCAAACGAAAGCACTTCCTGGCAACTTAGCCAGAACCATGATGCCAGTACGCTCGCTGTCGCTACTAAAAATGCATCAGTTAATGTCAATACTACGGGTCTGACCAATACCAGTACTGCATTTGGAGCCACTCCTGTTTCTGATGGATTATTGAGCAATTTGTCTTCTTTGAAAACCGGTATGTACAAGTTGAAGGCACTTGACACGGCGACGACCGTTACCCAGGGAAAAGCTACCCTGACTTCTGCAAGTTTTATCTCGGGTATCTCTTCATTTGCGACAGGTGTTGATGTCGCCGTAACAGCTGGCACGGTTGAGTTAGCGAGTGGTGTTTATACGATGAATGTTACGGCTGCCGACAATGTTGCTAATACAGCAACGATTTCTATTGTGAACAGTTCTGGCATTACGGTTGCGACAACTGATCTTACTACGACTGATGTTGGTGCAACTATCGATCTGGTTGACTCGTCTAATGCTGATGCTCCTACTGGTCTTTCGATAACTACTGCTGGTAGTGGCTTCACCACTACTGATTCGATGACATTTGAATATGTTGCAGCAGGAAATGTCAAATATGAACTTCAAGACGCTTCAGGTGGTAAAGTTACCATCGACAAGGACGGGGCTGGTAGTGGAACAACCACCGGTACCGTTGGCTACTATGATGCTAGTTCAGTTTCAAATATTCGTACAGGCGTAGGTGTCAGCTTTAACTCTGCTGCTTTTGCCACTACCTTGAAGAACCAAACACTGTCCTTTAACTATGGCGAAGCTGGTAACTATATCGTGGATGTTTCCACTGCAGATAGAGCCAGTACCTACATGGCGACTGTGAATAACGCCATCGATACAGTCAACAGCAGCATGACCTCGCTCGGTTCTTTGATGGCTCGCTTGAGCTTCAAGGAAGACCAGATCTCAACCGCTCAGATCAATGTCGAAGCTTCCTACAGCCGGATCATGAACGCCAATATGGCCGAAGAACAAGTGAATGCCAGCAAGTTCACCATCCTGCAGCAGACCGCGACGGCAATGTTAGCCCAGGCCAATACCGCCCCACAGAGCCTGTTGACTCTCTTCCGCTAAACATGACTGAAACACAGGCTACACGCTAAAACGTGGGTCCATGAGGGGGAGCGCCCAGGCGCTCCCCCGTAATTCAGCTTAAGCGTATAATAAAATGTAACCTGAATTTGTTTTATAGATCTTTCGAAAGGAAAAGGTGAAGCATGGCCAGTACAATCACATCCATTGACAGTCAGATCGCGAAGTTAACAACCTCGTTTCAGACGGCAATTAAGGCAACGATTGATACAGAAAGCACGCCATTAAAAAAGGTGCAGGCCCAGAAAGATTCGCTGGATGTGCGTAAAAGTATCTATACGGATATCAAAAGCAACTTCGATGCTTTACAGAGTGCCATGCAGGCCCTGATCAGTACACAGGCTTCTTATGATCTGGGCCTGGTCAGCAAGTCCAGTGTTACACCCTCTACCAGTGGAACGCTGGTATTTAATGCGACAACAAGTGAGAGCGCGGTTACAGCCGATTATGATATTACGGTGACGCAGCTTGCCAAAGCCGAATCCAAAGCCAGCACTACCGCTTACAGTCCGGATGCAGCCCTGGGAAAGACGGGTACTTTTTTTCTGGGTGGAAGTGGCATCAGCTCTGTTAGCCAGATAGCTACCGATACACTCACGGCTTCTGCGAAAGCTACAGTTGCTGCCGGTCAGCGCGAATTGGGCACTGGCAAATACACGTTGGAAACGCGTATTTCCGACAGTGTGAAACAGTTTAGGCTGGTTGATGCGGATGGAACGGCTGTCTCCATTCGCAGCCAATCCGGCAGTGGTTACACCAATGCCTGGCAAAATATGGCAGATGGTACGATGGATACTGGCCGGGGATTAAGTCTGACGCTTAACGGATCCGGCACTACTGCAAGCTCAGCCCTTACCTATACTGCCGCAGGTACTTCCATTAGTGTTAGCGGCACAGACAGCCTGCGTACGATTGTCTCAGCTATTAATGCTGTCCGCCAGCCTGATGGCCGGGATTTTAAGGCCTCGATCGTGGCCAATAAACTGGTTCTGACCGGAGTTCAGAGTGGCGAAAATCATGGTTTGTTGTATACTGATAATGCTGGATTGGGGTTGGCGCCCGGGGTTGTAACCAATTTGCAAACTGCCCAGAATGCCAAGTTTACGGTCAACAGCATGGCGGTTTCGCGTTCGAGTAACGCCAATCTGACAGATGTTGTGGATGGTACTACCATCAATCTATTGGCAGATGCTGAGGGAAAAAGTGCTCGTTTGAGTATAACTGCTTCTACCGACAAAGCGGCCGGCCTGGTGAAGGCGCTGGTGGATAAATTCAACACTGCCATGAATCACCTGAAGGATAAGCTTGGTTCGACTGCAACGACAGGAACGGATGGCAAAACTTCGTATACGCGTGGACCGTTGACAGGCGATACCAGCCTGAGCAGTCTGCGCATGGATATTCTGAGTCGTATGGGCCGTAGTTACAGCAATGACGGTAGTCTGAAAAATTTTTCCGAAATTGGCATCAGTTTTGATAAAGATATGAAATTGAGTTTTGATAGTACAAAATTCAGTGCTGCTTATAAAAGTAATGCATCAGGTGTGAAAGCACTGTTGGAAATCGGGTTGGGTCAGATCAACACGTTGGTCTCGCGTTATGCCGGTGGGACGGGCTCGCTCTCGAATATGTTGAGCTCCATCAAAACACAAAGCACCAGCTATGATAAAAACATTACCCGGATTAATGCCAATCTTACGGTGCGTAAGGAAACCTTGTATAACCAGTATATGCAATATCAGAATCAGATTATCGATTATGGCTATACTCAGCAGTATCTGGATGCACTGTATGGCACAACCAGTACGTCAGGATAGATGAAAGAGATTAATTAATCTTTGGAAAGACCAGGTGGCAAAAAGATGTTTGCCAATCAGCCTGATTGAGTATTGAAAGACATTGCATGGATGCAAGGAGAGTGCGCTATGAATGACAAGGCACTTGGCGCGATAAGTAATAACACCTATAGACCCCCGGAAAATTCGACCTCACCCCGAACGTCGGGACAGGCTGAATCTGGATTTACGCCTACCGCTGCCTCAGTTTCAAAAGCGACTGTAACGGCACAGGAAAAAATAGCCACCCAGGAAAGCAAGACCCCCAGGGCTGCCGAGAGTGTGGCTGCGCCGTTGGTGGGCAATGCTTCCAATGTTTCGCTTCAGTTTCGGGTGGATGATAAAACCAAAGATGTGACTGTCTTTGTGGTGGATCGCAAGTCAAAGAAAGTTTTGCGGTCAATCCCTGCCAATGAATTGGCCAAGCTGCAGTCTGGCGATCTATTAAAGTTGACTGCGTAATTAAGGGTAATTTTGGTTTGATTTGCTGGGTGGGTTGCTAGTGATGATTTTGTGATTCCCGGCAAAGGTGCCGGTTATTTTTGTTTTAACCTGTAATGGGGTTTGTCCTACCAGGCGTATATTCAACATGAAGATAAACACAACCAGGCGATGCAAGCAACGGCAGCCAGTAAGTATTTTTTTACATGAAATTAATATCATAGGCCTTCAGTTTTGGCTGAAACAGCCGAAGATATAAATAGTTTTACAAAAGCAGCAATTCAAATAATGTGTTGTAAACCATTATATAAAGATGGCTGTATTCAGCCCCTCGAATATGGATGTTTGAGGAACCATCAAAAGGAAGGAACCTGCTATGGGAGAGAATATTATCCAAAGTGTGGGATCGAATGATAGCGATCCGCGTGGTACCGCCATGTACCAGATGTTTCAAAACCAGTTGTTCAAAACCTCGGATTCGGCTGCGCCTGTGGGCGTAGTACAGCCTGAGAAAACTGATAAGAGTGCCAAGCCAGAGAAGGTCGAAGAAAAACCAGCTCAAAGCCTGCTGCCGATCACCAATAACGATACATTCTTGAAATTTATGGTCGATAAGAAGACCAATGATATCACTGTCTATGTGGTTGACCGGGCTTCGCACCGTGTCATGCGCAGTATTCCGCCTACGGATGTTAATAATCTTAAGGCTGGCGATCTGCTCAAGCTGCTGGCCTAGATAGCAAAGTAACAATATCCATCTGAAAAAATTTATGCCGAATTAACGGCCTGGCGCTAAAGTTCAAACAAGATTAGCCGAAACTAATTTATAGAACGAAATCGCAAGGCCATCATTGAGGAGTACAGACCATGTATCAAGCAGCCTATCACAGTCAATATCGCAAACAGGATGTAATGGGTGCCAGCCCGCTGCGCCTGGTCATTATGACTTACGATCTGGCCATTCGCTCCTGTGAACAAAAAGATTTTGCCAAGTCTACCACCACCATTTCTGCGCTGCGCGATGCGCTTGACCTGAACTACCCCGAGGTTTCCACCGGCTTGTTCCGTCTGTACCAGTGGTGCCTGGACTGTATCCGCCAGGGTGAATATGATGCCGCCATTCATACGCTCAGTGAACTGCGGGATGCATGGAAGCAGACCGAACAGACGATTGTTGCCCGTCAGGTTTCGATGAGTTCTCCACCCGCCTATTCAACATCACTGGGAAATATTTTAGGCTGATAAAAAAGGGGAACAAACCAGGTCCCCAATCCTGAAGAAAAAGAAAAATAAATACCAAAAGCGCCTTTCTTGAATGGAAACAGGCGCTTTTTCGGTTTCTTCACATGATTTTTATTTTAACTTCACATAGCTTTTACATCTGGTTTGCTCCAGGTTTGATATGATTGGGCTACTAAGGAGCAGACTATGAGTTTTTGGGAATCACTTCGAATAGGTACTTCCGGTCTTACTGCGCAGCGACTGCGTCTGGACCTTATATCCAATAATATTGCCAACGCTCAGACCACCCGTACCGAAAAGGGCGGTCCTTACCAGCGTCAGGATGTGGTTTTCATGCCGGATAATCAAGACACTTTTGCGTCAAAGTTAAACGCGGCTCACGCGGCAGATATCAATAATCTCAAAGGCGGCGTAAAGGTTTCGGAAATAATTACAGATACCAGCGCGGGTGCCACGGTCTATGATCCCACGCACCCGGATGCGGATGCGAGTGGCAATGTTACTTATCCAAATGTGGATGTGACTGTCGAAATGACCAACATGCTTTCGGCAACGCGTTCTTATGAAGCAAATATTGCCACGATTGACGCAGTCAAGCGTATGGCCTTGAAAGCTCTCGAGATTGGACGTTAATCATGCAAATTCCAGCCATTAAGCCCGTTTCCTTACCAGCCATAGCATCCATTCCCGAGATTGGTGCTGCGCAAAAAACATCGGCCAGCGGCAGTACCAAAGCGGTGACTCAAACCTTTGAGAGCATGCTAAATTCGCTCAATCAATCTCAGGCCAATTCTGACACGTTGATGCAGCAGTTGGCGCAGGGTGATAACGTGGATCTGCACACGGTTATGATCGGAATGGAAGAGAATAACGTCAACTTTAACGTTGCACTTGGCATTCGTGACAAGCTGGTGGATGCTTATCGTGAAATTATGAGAATGCAAGTCTAGGTTCCAGTTTCACGCAGGGCGTATCCGCTTAGTTATCCCCATCGAAACCATCCATTTATTATAGGATTTCATCCATGTTTGCTTCAATTCTAAAACAATTCACATCCTACTGGAAAAAACAAACGACAGGTATGCAGATCACGGTCATTGCCCTGGTTCTGACTGCTGCCATCCTGATACCGGTGCTGATCAGTTGGGCAACTACCCCCAGCTATGAGGTAGCCTATAGTGGTCTAAGCGAAAAGGATGCGTCACAAATTGTTTTGAAACTGGATGACAATGCCATTGCTTACCAGATAAAAAGCAGCGGTACCATCCTGGTGCCAAAGGATAAAGTCTACACCACGCGTTTGCTGATGGCGCGCGAAGGCTTGCCCGCGGACAGCACGGTCGGTTATGAGCTCTTTAGTGGGAATACGCTGGGCATGACCGAATTTGCGCAGAAGATCAATTACCAGCGTGCCCTGGAAGGTGAGTTGGAGCGCACCATCAGCAGCCTGTCGGCTGTCAAAGCGGTGCGTGTGCATGTGGTTACGCCTGCCAAAACCCTGCTTTCCACGGATCAATTAACCACGACCGCCTCTGTCACGATCCAGATTGCCCCAGGTGAGGTGATGGATGGCACACAGGTGCGTGCCATTACGCATTTGATTGCCAGCAGTGTTGAAGGTCTAAAACCGGAAAATGTAGTGGTGGTGGATGGTGATGGGAACATGCTGGCAGATGGCACCGGAACGGTTGGCGATCTGTCGCAGTCGCTGAAGAACAGTCAGCGCACCGCTGAGCAGGAATATGCGGCCCAGTTACAAAAACGGGTTCAGATTTTGCTGGATAAAATTCTCGGTCCCAATAAATCCGTGGTTCAGGCCGCAGTGGAAATGGATTGGACGCAGCGTGAAGTTACATCCAATACTTACGAGCCAACCACCATTGCGTTACGCAGTTCGCAAAAAATTAACGAATCTTCCAGCAATAATGCCGGTACCACGGGCGGTGTTCCAGGGGCAGCGTCGAATTTGCCCACGCCTGTGGCAACCGTTGCGGCTACGACAGGGGCGTCACAATATCAGCGCGCAGAAGAAACCCTGAATTATGAAGTCAGCCAGGTCCAATCGCACGAAGTTATCGCGCCTGGCAAGGTCACACGTGTTTCAGTCTCGGTCATGGTAGATAACATCACTGACCCGATCCAATTGGACGCGATTAAAGCCGCGGTACAGGTGGCAGCCGGTGTGGATACTACGCGCGGTGACCAGATTGTGGTTGAATCGTATGCTTTTGACCGAACGGCTGCGGATGCGCTTGCGGCAGATCTGGCAAATCAGCAGTTGCAGGAACTTTATATGCAAATTGGAATAGCTGTTGGCTCGGCCCTGATTATTCTTGTCCTGCTCTTCTTTGTCCTGCGCATGATCAGTAATATGCGCAATGCATCCAAGGAAGCCTGGAAGCCCGTGCTGCGACCAGTCGGTGAGATGGCAGCCATGCAGGGTGCTGGCGCCGGTGCCGGTGGGTTTGGCTCCATGCCACAGCAGCAAATGCCTTCCTCGGGCATTCCAGCTGTTACGCAGGCTTTGATGTCCAGGATGGAAGAACCTGCTCCCAAGCCCGCACCTGAGCCGGAACCAGAGCCGGAAGAAAATCCTGTGATCGTGCAGCTCAACTCCAGATTGAATCGCCAGGCGGCCTCAGAAGATGATCAGCGCGCCAAGATCATTTCCCGTCTGACCGAGGAAAACCCGGCTACCGTGGCAGAGATCATTCAAATCTGGTTGAATGAGGCTAAAAAGGGATGATCTCACCAACCGATAAAATCACAGCTCTCATGCTAATTTTGGGTGTTGAGCTTTCATCCAAGGTTTTGCAATATCTGTCTGAAGGTGAGATAGAGCAGGTTCTGCTTGCGTTGGGACGAGCTGGGACGGTTTCGGCAGATGCTCGGCATGCAGCGCTAAAAGAAGCCTGCGAAATAAGCGAAAGCGATGTGGATCAGCCGCGTGGTGGCGTTGAATACAGCCGCCAATTGTTGGCTCGTGCTGTGGGACCACGCCGTGGTACCGAGATTTTGGAGCGTATTTCGGTACATCAGCAGTTATCTTCATTTGAAATGTTGAAAAACGCTAATCCAGTCGAAGTAGCTGTGCTGCTCGAAGAAGAAATGCCCCAGACGATTGCGCTGGTGCTTTCGTACCTGGAAGCCAAGGTTGCCGCGGATATTCTGACGAGTATGTCGAAGGAAAATCAAATTGAAGTCACTTTACGCCTGGCTGCCATGGATCGAGTTTCACCCCAGGTTGTGCAGCAGGTGGAAAAAAACCTGAAGAGTAAACTTTCCAGCGTGCTGAATGAAGCCGATTTTCGAGCGACAGGTGGTGTGACCTTCCTGGTGAAGATGTTAAACCAGGTGGATCGTGGTGCGCAGAAATCAATTTTTGAGGCTTTGGATGTCACCAATCCCAAGTTGGTTGAAGAAATTCGGGCCAATATGTTTACCTTTGATGATCTGACCAAGTTGGATGATCGTACCATGCAGCGCGTTCTACGCGATGTAAGTAAAACTGATCTGGCGCTGGCGCTCAAAGGTGCATTGGACAAACTAAGAGACAAGGTATTTAATAATCTTTCTGAACGGGCACGTGAAAATCTTAAAGAAGAGATTGATATCCTGGGGCCGCAATTGGCTAAGAATGTTTATGCTTCCCAGCGTAAGATAGTGGATTCTGTGCGCGCCCTGGAAGATGCCGGTGAAATTGTGATTGCGGGTAGTGGTGGCGAAGATTATGAAGTCATTACCTAATACGGTTATTCGTGACCCGGAAAACAAGCATGTAACCTGGCAACCAGGCGAATTGTTTGTTGAGCCGGAGCCGGTTCCGCAAGAGAAAAAGCAGGAAAATATCCTCTCGTTTTTTGGTACGCAGGAACTTCCAAATTTCGAGAAAAAAGAAAAAAAGAAAATAATTCATTCGGCGAGCACGGATCAGGAGTTCAATCGTTGGCGACCGGGTGATATGGCTGTGGAGCCTGCCAAAACGGAACTTTTTGCGTGGGCCTTTATTGAGACATTTGAAAGACATTTACCGGTGAAAGAGGAAGAACCGGTTGTGGTGGAAGCCAGGCCCGAGTTGCTGCCAGCCGTTCCGCCTGGACCAGATAAAATACTTGAAACCGAGAAAATTATTGAAGAAATGTTGAATAAGGCGCGAGCCCAGGCAGATGAGATTATTCTGGACGCCCAGGCAGCTGCAGAGAATGCCGTTTTGCAGGCTCAGGAAGAAATTGACCAGCAAAAACAGGTCGGTTATCAAGCTGGGCTCAGTGAGGCCCAGCTTGAATTTGAAACTGCTCTGAAAGCATCACGTGGTTTGATTGAAGAGGTTCATGAATGGCAAAAAGCACTGATGGTTCAGGGCGAACAAATCCTGGTGGAGATGGTGAAGGATATTGCCCAGACCATGTTTGGTGAAGGTGTCAAGTTGGATGCAACCGCACTGCAAATTAATTTGAACCGTGTCATGGAAAGTGCCCAGGGTTTGGGTGATTTGAACATTTTTATCAATCCACGCGATGCCCGCTTGTTGGATCCATCCTGGAGCGAATACCAACTGCTGGTCTCTGGTGATAGGGTGAAAATTATTCCTTCGGAAAATATCCTGCCCGGTGGCTGTTTTGTTAAGGGCAGCATGGGTACGGTGGATGCACGGGTTGAGACCCAGCTCGCTGCTGTTCTTGCTACCTTTGAAGAACATAAGAACGATAACGGATAAACTATGGAACCGCCCAGAATCGATCTGTCTCGCTACAGTAAGGCAATTAATCATCTAAACCCGCTTTCCATTTCTGGAAGAGTGGTGCAGGTGGTGGGTTTGACTGTCGAAACCATGGGCTTGAACTGCCAGATTGGCGAAATATGTGAAATTCAGACTAATAACACCGATACTTTATTGGCAGAAGTGATTGGCTTCAGGAATAAACATATGCTGCTCATGCCTTTGGGCAGCATGGAAGGCATTCAACCCGATAGCACAGTCCGATCGTTTTCCCGGGCTTTCAAGGCCCCGGTGGGAAATTCCCTGATTGGACGGGTCTTGAACGGATTGGGAGAACCGATTGATGATAAAGGTCCATTGGATGCAGTTGAGTGGGCTTCCACCAATCAAGCTCCGCCTCATCCATTACAGCGTTCTGCAATTGATGAACCGCTTGTGACCGGTGTGCGTGTGATTGATGGCATGTTGACCTGTGGTAAGGGTCAGCGTATGGGTATCTTTGCGGGCAGCGGTGTTGGTAAAAGTACTTTGCTGGGTTCCATTGCCCGAAATTCCCAGAGTGATATTTCGGTAATCGCCTTGATTGGTGAACGTGGTCGCGAAGTGCGTGAATTTTTGGAACGAGACCTGGGTCCGGAAGGTTTGGCGCGTTCTGTAATCGTTGTTTCGACCTCAGACCAACCAGCGTTGGTGCGCTTGAAGGCGGCGCTGGTGGCCATGACTATTGCCGAAAATTTTCGGGATGCGGGTATGGATGTCATGTTTATGATGGATTCTGTCACGCGTTACGCCATGGCTCAACGTGAAATTGGTTTGTCGATTGGCGAACCGCCTGCCAGTAAGGGCTATACCCCTTCGGTGTTTGCGATCTTGCCGCGCTTGCTTGAGCGTGCAGGTCGAGGAGAGAAGGGTTCCATCACTGGCTTTTTCACTGTTTTGGTTGAAGGTGATGATTTCAATGAGCCGATTTGTGATGCCGTGCGCGGTATCCTGGATGGACATATTATCCTCAGCCGGGCCCTGGCAGCCAGAAATCATTATCCGGCGATCGATGTATTAAACAGCGTCAGCCGTGTTATGCCGGCCATTACAAGCAAAGAACATTTACGCCTGGCAGGTTTTGCTCGTAAAAATTTGGCAGTCTATGAAAAAGTTCGTGACCTGGTAAATATCGGCGCCTATGTAAAAGGGTCTGATATGGAAATTGATACTTCGTTGCTGGTTTTGCCGGTGTTAACTGAGTTTTTGCAACAAGAACGTTGGGATGTCTCGCCTTTTGAAACCACTGTGCAAGCCCTGGCTGATATCAGCCTGGTGACGGCATAGAATTTGATTGAGGAAATCTTATGGGTCTAAAGTTTTCTTTACAAAATGTACTGGATATCCGGCATGGTAAAGTGGAATTACTGGAAATTGATCTTGGGAAATTGTTAACTGCCCAACAAAAGACTCAAATATTGCTGATGTCTTTGCAGGAGCACCAGGTTAACCTTTTGGATCAATTAAGCCTGGCCCAGTCCGGGGATGTTGACCTTTTCAAGATAGGTTTACTGCGCATGAACATCCTGGATGCCACCAAACGGATTGAAATAGTATTGCTCGAGCTGCAAAGACAAGACCTGGAAGTAAAGAATAAAAGAACCGAATTGGTGGATGCCAAACAGGCCGAAGAGACTTTGGAAATTTTAAAACGCAAACGTTTCGAAGTGTATCAGGCTGAACAAATTCAGTTTGAATCCCGCGAGCAGGATGATATCTATATTGCTCAGGCTTTTCGAAATCAAAAAAGGGAGATGTAATTCCTGATGGATAACTCTATTTTTACGGGACAGTTTCAGGCGGTGATTTACAAGCTGATGTTTTCCATGCTTGAAAAGCTTGGCGATAAGAAGCTAGCCGGTAGTACTTCTACGGATAGTGCGGATGCGACCAGCGGAGAACCAACTTCCTCGAGCTCATCCGCTGCCGGTACCAGCGCAGTTACTGGCGACTTTGCTGCCTTAATTAACCAGGCGGCCAAAAAATATAATGTCAATCCGGCCCTGGTGCAGGCGGTGGTAAAGGCAGAATCCAATTTTAATCCTTCCGCGGTTTCGTCGGTTGGGGCGCTTGGATTGATGCAGCTTATGCCAGCCACTGCAGCCGGGCTGGGCGTAACCAACGCGCTTGATCCCGCCCAAAACATTGAAGGTGGCGTGAAGTTTTTAAGCCAACTGTTGGATCACTACAATGGGAATGTGCGCCTGGCGGTCGCAGCGTATAATGCGGGTCCGGGAGCTGTCGATAAATATAACGGCATTCCACCTTACCAGGAAACGCAGACCTATGTGACGCGCGTATTGGGCTATTACAATTCTGGTAACACCTGGTCGGGCTAAAATGAGCGATTCACTTTTTGTCGATAGTGCTTCACGCGCGGCAAAAGCTGCCCTGGATGGCCTGAGCCTCAGGCAGCAGGCTATCAGCCGTAATATTGCCAATGTTGACACGCCAGGCTATCAGGCTCAAACAGTAAAATTTGAAGATACGCTTAAAAATATGTTAAGCAAAGGTACATCACTGCCTTTGAAAACTACCAATGTTGCTCACCAAACATCTCCCATAGATGCGGTTGGTTTCAAGCTGTCTAGCCGTCCGGGCGGCAGCTTTAGAGCTGATCAAAATAATGTGGACGTAGATGTAGAGATGTCGGATATGGCTGAAACCGGCATTCAGTATCAGGCAGTAACGCAGCTTGTTTCAAAGAAGTTAGCGTTACTGAAAACTTTAGCGAGGTGATTATGGTTACCATGGTTCAAGCGACCAGTAAATCTCCTCCAGATGGATTATTGGGCAGGTCCCAATCTTCAGAGCCCGGATCGTCGTCTTTTGGAGAGATTTTAAAATTTGAAACAAGAAAGGAGAAAGAAGAAGTAGAAAAGAGTGCGTCTTCGGCTGCTGCAGCCATGCTGGGTGTGACGCGTGCCCCGCTTTCTGAACCACAATTGAAAGCGGATGAGAATCAATCTCATCAGGATAGTGGAGCAGCCGGTATTCAAGCAGATGCCTCCAGAAAAGAAGCAATGCAGACTTATTCAGATGGCGCCAGCTCGAAGAATTCATCGGATGTGCAGGATAGCGGCAGTTTGGCGCCTGTGTTGACTGGCGTTCAAAGTACAGGAAAGCCATCAACAGCAGAAGGCGCTCTGCCTGCCGGTCAGGTGGCGGATGTGCCCCAGGTGATTGTACCGGATGCAACCGATCCAAAACTTCAGGGAGCCGTGACCGTCCCATTTGCGGTAGAGACCAGCGTGGATATTAAAAACTTGCAGGCTGCAACAGCAGTGGCGGGTGAGGCTTTGAATGCTGCAGTTGCTCAAGCCGCAGGTGCAAATCTCCAAACGGGATTGAGCCAGTCTGCCGATAGTGTCGATGCGCAGGCAGCCAATGGAACAACCCTTAACAATGCAGGTACAGTCGTGGCACAGCTAGTTCCGACTGTCGTTGCTGTCAGTAACACAGCCGAAGCGCAGGCAGTTTTGGATGGTACCAGCCAGGAAGCCAGTGTTGGTGCCACTGATAAAAAGTCATCCGCAGAAACTCAGCCGGCGATTAACCTGGCAACCAATGCCCAATTGCCCGCGGCCAACCCACTCAAGGCGGCCTTAGATGTGAAGGGTACTGTACCTTCCACTGGTCTGCCTGAAAATATTCAGCCGGCGGATGTTGTCCAACAGATCATGCGGCAGATGAATGCCAGGCTGCAGAGTGAGCCAACTTCGATGCATCTACAGTTAAATCCCAAGGAGTTGGGTTTTATCGACGTGCAGATGGTGCGCAGTGCTCAGGGTGTCAGTGTATCTTTTATTACTGAACAAGCCAGTACCGGACGACTGCTTGAAACCCAAATTAATAATCTTCGTCAGTCCCTGACGGACTCAGGTATACAGCTCTCAAGCGTAAACATCAATCAGCAAGGGCAGCCTGGTCAGCAAGGTGGTTCGTTTAGACAGACCCCGCTTTTTACCCAATATGTCAATCATGGTGCGGTTGAATCTGAAACCAGGGCAGAGATTGCCAGCAAGTTACAGACCAACCAGGGTACCGGATTGCAGATGGTGGATTACCGGGTATAAATTTTTACAATCGTACTAAACATATTAGTGCAAAGGAGAAACCATGACCGTAACAAGTACGTCAGGAACGTCAAGTGCAATTCAAAGTTATGCCTACTCGCCTGCAAAAACGACGACAACAGCGGGCAATAATGTTGATTCTTCCACCTTCATGACATTGATGCTGGCGGAGCTCACACATCAGAATCCGCTTGAACCGATGAATAACACAGAGATGATGTCTCAGTTTTCCCAGCTTAATTCGCTGCAGGAATTACGTGGCATTCATACTTCAATGGATTCAGCGTCAACATCCAACCAGATCAGTTATGCCGCCAGCCTGATTGGAAAAACAGTGAAGGTTAATCAAGCCGATGGTAATTACATTGAAGGTGTTGTTGATGGGGCCATTATGGAGAAAGGTAAAGTCCAGCTTCGAATTGGAACAATCTCCTTCCCGATCGGCGATGTGCTGGAGATTAAGGACGTTGCTGCATGACCGATTCCTTCAGTGTTCAGCTTGGACGGGTAGCCGCCACTGTTGATCAGACTTCCAAACCGGTCAGCGTAAATAAGCCTGGTTCTGGGCAAAATTTTACGGATATATTGCAGAATGTACAAAACGTAAAATTTTCCAATCATGCACAGAAGCGCTTGCAGAGTCGTGATATCAACCTGAATAGTGGTGATGTAAACCGGTTATCCGATGCGATTGATAAGGCCGAAAAGCGTGGTGGGAAATCATCCCTGGTGATGGTTGATGACCTGGCTTTCATTGTCAACATTCAAGATCGCATGGTGGTGACTGCTTTGGATGCCAACCAGCGTGGCGAAGGTGTTTTTACCCAGATTGATAGTGTTGTTTTTGCGGACCCATCAACGAGTAGTAAGAAATCGTTGATTGATATAAAAGGATAACGACCCTATATTTTATTGTTCTTACAGGCTGGCCCTCTTGGAGGAAGCCTGAAGATTTATCAACCTTTAGGAGAGCATATAATGATCCGTTCCATGTATACCGCCATCAGTTCCCTGTCCATGCATCAGAAGTATTTGGATGTAGTTTCCAATAACCTGGCGAATGCGAATACAACAGGTTTTAAGACCAGCAGGGTTTTATTTCAAGATCAATTTTCACAAACCTACAATTCTGGCTCCATGCCAACCACGACACAGGGTGGAACCAACCCGACCCAGATTGGTCTGGGAGTTATGATGGGCTATATTTCCCCCAACTTCAACCAGGGTATGCTGCAGAGCACAGGGCGGAATATGGATCTGAGTATCCAGGGAGATGGGTTCTTTATTTTTGGTAAGGATACCGATCGCACTTATTCACGTGCAGGCTCATTGAGCCTGGATTCCAACGGCGTTTTGGTGAATTCGGTATCTGGTTTGCCAGCCCAGGGCTGGTCGCTGGCGACTGGTCAAACAGCGGTTGATACAACTCAACCGATTGGCGAAATCAAGATTGATACCGGTCGAAGCATGGCCAAGGCGACCGAAAAGGTTGTTCTGGGTGGCAACTTTAATTCAGCGAATATTGGCACAACCAACAAGATTACTGTTTCGATGGGTGTCTATGATAAGCTGGGTGCCCTGCGCAAAACCTCGATCGTTTTTACACCTCCGACTACTGCTCCTGCAACGCCCCCAACGCAATGGACCTGGGAAGCGTTTGACGACAATGGTACAAGCCCCGCTTCTGTGGGTACGGGGACCATCGATTTTGATACGAATGGTCAGTACTCTGCTTCCACTCCGGTTTCTCCGCTGGCGCTAGCCATCAGCGGGTCGGATGGTGCCGGAAGTGTCCCGATTGATATAGACTTTACCAAGCTGACGATGTTATCTTCGTCCACCACGGCTTCGTCTATCAGCCAAAATGGTGTGGCGGCTGGTTCTGTGACGGATGTATATATTGCACCTAATACTGGTAAGGTTTCGTTGGTATTCAGCAATGGTTTGACCTCCGAGATTGGGCAGGTGGCCGTTGCACGCTTTACCAATCCGACGGGCCTGGTCAGCACAGACCATACCAGTTTCCTGGTGGGTGTAAATTCGGGTGATCCCGAAATTGGTACGGCGGGGACTGGCGGTCGTGGAAATATTGCTTCTGGTTACCTTGAGTCTTCCAATGTGGATATGGCCCAGGAATTTACAAATATGATCCTTGCCCAGCGCGGATTTCAGGCTTCTACCAAAGCGATTACGACCTCGGATGAAATCTTGCAGGAATTGGTAAATCTCAAACGATAAGATTAGAATCAATCAGGCCAGCGCTCTGCGTGAGTGCTGGCCTGATTTTTTTTATTTTATAGTTGGAGGGTTTTTTGGGGGGGATTTTCCCGTGACGCGATAAACATAAGCCAAAACTTCTGCCACTACCTGGTAAAGTTCAGCCGGAATTTCCTCACCCAGGTTTACATTTGAAAGTGCCAGGGTCAGGACGGGATCTTCATAAATACTGACATTATGTTTTTTTGCTTCTGCGATGATTTTTTCGGCTACTTTGCGTTCTCCAGTGGCAACCACGCGCGGCGCACCGCCGCTTTCGGGGTCATACTGGAGGGCAGTTGCAATCAGGTGTTTTGTGTTATTTTTTGACTCGCGTGAGAATTTGAAGCGCTTGTAGACCATGTTACACCTCGATATCCACTGTCAATTGCGGTCCGCCGCCTGAGGTCGTGGCGATTCCCCCAAAGGGGCGTGGAATACCAACGCCTATTTGAGTATCTTTCAAAGTGTAACCCAACCCGTGAAGTGCTTCTTCGAGGGATGGCATTTCCATTTGGGCATTCATGACCCATTCCGGATCTGGGGCCGTCACTAATGTTCGGATTTGTTTCCCTACCAACGACAGGTCAACCTCGACGATTTCGCCAGGGTTTACTTCTACTTGAATGAGTAAGCGTGTATAAGCCGGGTTGATTTTGCCAGGCTCGGGCCCGCCTTCGTGCGCGATGCGCAGTTGCGCAGTGGTAAACTCGGCAGCTTTATCTTGCGGCGTGGGTGAAAGTAAGAATCCGATTTCAGACCAGGCACCCCGTCCGGGAACCGGGTCGGGTTTAACGTTAATGAATTGATTCTGGCGGATGTCGCCCAGGAATTTGTCGATGGCATCGGCCAAATCGTTTTTGCCTTCCTGCCTGAGTGACTGTTGTAATTTGACCAGTGACATCAGGTTTTTTTCAGGTAGCAGAGCATTTGGCTGTTGAGACAGTTCTTTTAAAAGATTTTCAATGGATCGTCCGAGAACATCCACTGTGGATTTCATTTGGGTGCCCATTTTTCCTGAGGCACCAGTCCATTGCAGGACCATATCGTTCAATAGTTGTATATTCGAATTAAGTTGTTGAAGGGTTTCGGGGGGTAGGTTTTGTTTGAGTGCATTGCTCAGCAGGGAGATCAAATCTTTGAGACTTTCTCCTGTTTGCAGAGCTGGGCGGGATGCTAGAGCCAGACTTTGCGCAGTAACTGGTAACCCAGCGGCCTTCATGGCGGTTGCCAGGTCGACATCTGCTTTTTCCCAAGACCCATACGCTGAAAGCGCTCCAACTAATTCATTCAGGAGTTCGGGGGTGACAGGCAGGTGTTGATTTAGTGCTGAGCGAGCCAGGGAAAGGGTATTGTTGGTTAAGGGGATGCCGTTTTGTTCCAGTATGCGCGCTGCCAGTTCCGAAGCGGGCGCTTGCGGCCCAGGTAACACACTCGGATTCTGGTCAGTTTTGACAAATTTTAAGGTTATTACCTGGTCAGTTAATTGGGTAACGATAAATTGCGCAGTTTGTTGAGTCAGTAAAGCTGCGGCCTGGTCGGATGAAGATAGTTGAGCGACAACGGGGTATCCATCGATGGATAGAATGGCTTGGGTTCCGGTGACAGACAGAACCTGAGCTACCACCCGCTGAAATGGACGGAGGTTTAACTCCTGTCCAGTGGATGGGTTGAGTGGTGATATGGCTAGCGGTCCGGATATATTCATGGTTGCAGCAAGAACTCTGAAACGCTCTGTATTCGATTTGCATCCAGAAATAGTTGGTCTGGATACAGTTGAGGATTATAAATGAATAGGATCTACGCCTGGTGATCGAAAAGATCTTCTGAAAGGAAACGTAAATCTTGAATAATCTCTGACTGACGTAAGGCGATATATTTTGAGAGAATCATGCGTTCATTTTCATTAAGGAATAATTGTAAACTTACCCTATGTCGAAAACCTTTGTTTTCCGATCGCATTGCCAGTACTTTACCACGGACATCGATTTCGATGTTGCCAATCGGCAGTTGGGGTTTGATGATACGAAGTATTCTCCGGGAATTTCTTGTAATTGGTGACGGTTTTGACAATTCTTTTTTTAGCTTCAGGCTGATATCGTTAGGGAAAGTTATGGAAAAATTGACGTCATCTCCAGTTCTAAAAAGTTTTATAGGAAACAACAGATTATTGATAAAAACACTCATTCCCTGGATCGAGATATCTGCAATGGGAGCAATGACTTTGGTCGGATGACTTTTTATTTGGAATATTCCAACGAGTTGGTCACTGGGAATTACCCGAATGTTCATTCGATTTCCAATATCGTTTTGGGTAATTTCAAAACCAGACAGAGTTGCTTCTTCTTTTGATAAATTTATGGTCATCACCTGGGCTCGAATAATGTATGGCAGCTCAGGGCTTTGGATAAATGTTTCACGTTGGTGGTAAAGACACGAAAGTTGATAGCGATTACAGGCCACTGTAATTTCAGAATTGCCAATCAGGCTGATACTGGCTTCAGTGGTGATGGGTAATCCCTTAAAAATATTAAATAGACGAATTTTAGTTTTATTTTCGGCACCTGGTTTAAATAAATCTAATAATTCCATATTTTCCATTGAATTAATTCCCTCGTCGTTGTTTTGGGAAGTGAAAAGAAGCAGGGGCTGGGCCTGCTTCTTTATTTTACATTTATGCGCTTACCCCTAGTGTCCTGGAGCTCGGATCGATGGGAACATTGTTCTTACGGATTTCGTAATGTAAGTGAGGCCCGGTGGAATTTCCAGTATTACCGGATAAGCCAATTGTGCTGCCAGCGGCGACTGTATCACCAACCGTAACCGGAATACTGGAAAGATGAGCATAGTATGTTCGATATGCGCCATTTTCGACAATTACCAGGTTGCCATAGCCTTGCTCATTCCAGCCAGCAGAGATGACCTTGCCATCCATGGTGGCTTTGATTGGAGTGCCCACTACGATGCCAAAGTCCAGCCCGTTGTGTCCGGGGTGGAAATTTTGGGTTAATACGCCTTCAACCGGGCGTCCTGTTGGTTCTGGTGAAACATTACGGGAGACATTAGCAGTACTACTGGCGGTGCTATCGGTTGTGGAGGTTGTTGAACTTTGATCCAATTGCTGTTCGATCAATTTTTCCAACAGCATGAGCATAAGCGGAGCCATTATATCGCCCATGCCGGTGGAGGATTGTGAATCTGATGAGGATGACATACTGCCAGTCAGCATCATCGTGGACATAATTTCCTTAAAAGATGCAGCGATATCAGTTGTCGTCGATCCAATATTGCTGGAAAGAGTATTTGAGGCGGTCGACCCGTAGGTAGACGAAATTTTTGTGGAATTGTTAATCATAATGTGCTAATTATATGATCATTGGCCGAAACTGTCAGTAAATGTCGCATAAAAACGCTGTTTGTGGGAAATTGTTTACCCCATCTTTACGTGATATTCAGGAGGGCTTTATAGGATAAAGTTGATTTTTCTATTATATTAAATACGTGGTAAATTTAATATAATAGACTTAGGTCTGGCGTAAAAACGCTCCAGCTTATATACAATATTCCATGCGAGACTAAAAATTGTCCAAAATTGAGCCAAAACTTTGGATGTTTTTTTTACATATTGCGTAAAAGGGTTTGTCAGCGCCGGATTTTCTACTTCATTTTGATCGATATTTTAGGTCGCATTGATGCATGCAGAATTAAAAGTACGAAAAATTATAGGTCGAACCTATTTGAACGAAAATAGACTCGCAGAAGCGTTGGATATTTTTAGCAAGATTTTGCTGGATTATCCGGACGATCTGGAGACGTTACTTATTATTGGTAATTGTTATCTCGCGAGTGGTGATGGCAAGACGGCAAAAAAATTATATTTACAGGCCCAAAAGCTGGACCTGGAAAATAAAAATATTGAACGACAGATACTGATGGCTGATGATATGGTGGATATTGGTTCGGAAGAACCTGCGCCCACCGATATTGCGGCTGTAGCCAGGTTACTTCAGCGGTTAACTGGCAGCTCAAAGGTTATTGAAGAAAATGATATTGAGAGAGCTGCTTTTCTGCTGGATAAAATAATTAAAAGTGACAATCCGGCAGAATTGGTCGCCAAACATTTGGATGATATTGATGAGCTGCTGCCAGCCCTGATCGAGCTAAATATCCGGCAGGCCTATGCCGATGGCAAGGCCGATTTGGCGCAGGCTTTGCGCACACTTCAATTAAATGTAGATTTTCAGTTAATCTCCAAAGAAGACACTGAAATGCGGCAGGATAATGATTTTGATACAGCAATTTTTAAATTTAAGGGGACCATTTTAATGCTGTACCCCAATCTGGATGAGAAATCCAGCCGGATGAGTTTGATAAAGAATGCGCTGGATAGATTTGGTTGTCTGGTTATAGAAAAAAGCACTTATATCCCTGGAAAGGATCCTCTTCCGGATGTAGTGATCACGGGTAATCCGCATATAAATCCAAAACTATTAGAGAGTTTATCGGCTTTGTCTGCCGCGGATGTGCCGATTATTTTGGACCTGGATACTGATTTTGAGAAACAGCCGGTTTCACATCATGCTTACAGTACCAAGGGGCTGGGAGTGCGGACCCGGGGTAGTGCGTATGCTACCATCCTGCGCTTAGCTGACATGGTTACCGTCCCATCTGAAACTTTGGCCGCATCGTTAAAAGAAGTAGTCCAGGATGTAATCGTTATTCCAGATGGGTGGTCCTGCCAAAATGAATTGTGGGAGAAAAAGGGAGCACCTCATCATGGGATCAATATTGGTTGGGTCGATTCAAGTGGTCAACTTGAGGACCTTACACTTATTCGGCGTTTTATTATTCGTATTATTCGTGAGTTCCCTAATACGCGGATAACTATTATTGGAAATCCTCAGGCTTATCGCCTGTTTGAAAATTTACCAGAACACCGGCGAATGTACATGCCACTGGTTGCGCATGCTGAGTTTCCGTACTTGCTCAGCCATCTGGATATTTTGCTTGTGCCACTTCGCAATACACCCTATAACCTCGCAACCCCGGATACAGTACTGGTCGAAGCTTCTGCCAAAGGAATTCCCTGGATTGCATCTCCCATCCCTTCGTTTCGGTTGTGGGCCGCAGGGGGTATAATCTCAGAGTCTATTGATGAATGGCATCTTAACTTAAGACACCTGGTCATGGATCAAGAGTTGCGAATTATGCTTGGAAAAGCTGGTCTTTCTGCTGCCAGAGAACGCGAGATGGGCCAGTTAGGTAGGTTGTGGTTGGATGCTATTACCAGGATAACCGAAAAAGGCGTTTCTTTTCCACATAAACTGGAAAACAAAATTGCATCTTTTTTATAGAGTTGGAGTGTAAGCGTGATTGTCACGTATATTTATTCAAGTAATGTCGCAGATCAAAATCGGGTCCAGGTGCGGTGTCGGAATTTTGCCGATGCCATTAATCGTTTGGGTGCCCATTCTGCCAATCTGCTTGACTTAAATTCTTTTCTGCAAAACACTCCCGAGGCACAGGCCGTTTGTGTCGGGTCTGATTTGATTGTTATTCATCGTTACTTATATGGACCAGTGTTAAGAGCAGTACAGTATTGGAAGGCGCGTGACAAGAAGGTTGTGGTAGATTTTGATCAGGCGTTGAATTATCTGTCGCCTGGTATTCAGGGTTATTCCTTCTGGATGGAAGGTGTTCCACTGGAGGAAGAACCCAGTCTGAGCAAGGAACAAATGCCTCGTATTGATCCGATTCCATTTGAACAGTTTAAATGGGGTCTGGGTCTTGTGGACGCTGCGATTGTTTCTTCAGCCCGTTTGGCAGACGATTGGGCACATTTTACAAATGTGATTGAAATACCCGACTATATAAATATTGATCAATATCCTGCTCTTCACAAGGATTATGAGGATGAAATCAATATCGGGTTGTGTAACAGTACAAAATATTCCAGATCGAATAATAGTGGTTTATTAAAGGTATTGGAAGAAATCTGTCGTAAAAATGCGCGTGTAAAACTGGTGTTATGTGACCTCGAATCTACAGAAATGGACAAGTTGGGTATTCCCCTTGCCCAGGTATTGACCTATTCATCCAGTTCAGTCGAGGAGTGGGCCAGTATTTTGCCCCGACTGGATATTGGTGTTTTTTCCATCACCGGAGACTATGATCTGCGCTGTAGCAGACTCACATTGCTGGAGTTTATGGTTTCAAAGATACCCTGGATTGCCAGTGATCTGGCAATCTTTAGGCCACTCGCTTCCTATGGTACCCTGGTCCAAAATTCTTCCGAGGATTGGGACGGCGCTCTTATGCATGTCATTGAGCGAATTGATTTATATCGGAAAAAGGCTGCTGGAGAACCATTTTTATTTGCACTAAGCCAGGATATTAATGGAAACATTGATAAAGTCCTTCGGTTATATACAACAATTATTAACCAATTGTAGAAAACAGGTTTAGGATGAAAAATTCAAACTCCAAATTTAATGCAGAAGGTTGGGAAGTTGTACCGCCTGTTTCCAATAAAATAAAGGCTCCTGTCATGATAGAAATTCCAGCAGGAAAATTCTTGATGGGTACCAGTGAAGATGATATAAAGATGCTGCAGTTAAAGGAATCAGATTGGGCGTATGAATGGTCTGATAATGATCTTTTTGCTGCGGAGCAACCACAGCATACAGTTTCGCTGCCGGCTTTTGAGATTGCTCAATATCCTGTAACAAATGCTGATTATCATACATTTATTTGGGATGTTGGTCACCGGCTTCCCAAAAACTGGGCAGGTTTTACGTACCAGGAAGATACCCAAAATCACCCGGTGGTTGGTGTTTCCAAGCTGGATGCAGAAGCGTACATTAAGTGGTTGAATAGCAAAACTAAATTGACGTTTAAATTACCCACGGAAGCGGAGTGGGAGCGGGCAGCGCGCGGAGAAGATGCCCGTATTTTCCCGTGGGGAAATACTTTTGATCCATGGCGATGTAATACAGCAGAGAGCATGAGAAAAGGGACGTCACCGGTTGGAGAATATTCTCCTGGTGGCGATAGTTTGTGCGGTGCGGCAGATATGATTGGAAATGTTTGGGAGTGGACCCAGTCTTTGTTTTTACCTTACCCCTATATTCCAAATTCAACTCGTGAAAATATTCTTCCGAGTGGCAGGTACACGGTCAGGGGTGGAGCCTGGTACTATACGCGAAAACTGGCTCGTTGCACAGCGCGTGAAGGTATTTTGGCAAACCATCTTTCCCCATCGATTGGATTTCGCCTGGCTCGTATCGTGCCAACAGTCTGATTCCTTTGAGCGCATGGATAGAAGTTATCTTTCACCCTTGGCGATTTCGGGAATGGTTATAATAAATTTTGTACCTTTACCGGGGGTAGATTCAACGTCAATCGTTCCATGGTGATCTTTGATTACTTGCAAACTAACTGATAGGCCCAAGCCAGTGCCTTTACCAGCTTCTTTTGTGGTAAAAAAAGGTTCAAAAATTCGGGTTTTGTTTTCCGGCAAAATACCTTTGCCATTATCAGAGAAAATTATTCTAAATTCCTTATTTTCGTGGCGGGTGAAAATTGAGATGATCCCGGTTGCTGTTTCGATAGCACCCAGGGCGTTGACGATCAAATTTATCCATACACCTTTTAATTGATTTTTATTGGCAAAAATATGGGGGATATCTTTATCCAGGTCCAAGTCGATAATGATAGAGCGGTTGTTGATTTCATATTGGATCATTGAAATTGCATCTGCAATGGTTTCGTTTAGAGAAGTTTCTTCAAACTCATCGTGTTTTTCTCGACGGGCACTTTCCAGTAGATTACTGACAATTTTTGCGGCTCTTTTACCAGCGGTTTCGATCAGCTTTAGCGAATCGAGGGTGTATTCATCTGTACCGGCGAGATCACGCAGTAACAGTTGTGCATTAGCGATGATGGCTGCCAGGGGGTTGTTGATTTCATGCGCCACGTTGGCAGCAAGCTGTCCAATAGAGGCAAGCTTTTCGGATTGAATTAAGTTTGCTTCCAGTATCCATTTTTCGGTGATGTCCTCATCGAAGACGATCACCTGTTTAATTCTTTTTTGGTTTTCCCGGATAGGGATTGTCGTAATTTCCCAATGAATAAAGGATTCTTGTGCTCCCCATTCTCTCAGGTTTCGGACGGCTGGCACACCTTCCATGGCATCCCCTACCCGGCAGAGCGGACAGGGACTGGAGTAACCAAATAATTTTTCATAACATTTACCACCTACCAGTTCGTAAGGTGCTTTATTGACTCTTTCACTACGGCGGCTGTTAATGGCCATAATTGTATAAGTGTGATCGACAATATAGACACAGGATGGAATATTGTCAAAGAAGGTGCGCAGCGTGTTACGGGAGTTCAGTATCTCCCACTGACTGGCTTCCAAATCGGCATTGCTTACAATTAATTTCCGATTATGTTCCATTGCATAAATTGCGTTTGCCAAACCTTTAACAACCAAGGTCAGAATCTTTTTTCGTCTTTCATCTGCAAAATCAAAAAGTGGGTTGATGAAAATTAATGCGCCCAGAATATTTTTGTTCACAGTTAGCGGCGCTACTATAATTTCGCGTATGGTGTTAGAGTAAATATTTAAAAAAATGGGGTCTGGTTCGGAGTTGGAGGTGTTACTGCTTGTGATTGTGATCATCTCATCCGAGATGGATTTGCACAAGGTGCTATCCTGGAGTAAAAAAGTAGTCTCACTTTTCCAGGTATGAGCAGGGCCAAGTACTTTTTTTACTGCCAGGGCGGGATTTTCAAAGTCAAACAAAACCAGAATTGTCTCATCGGCTTTGACATAAGAACTGATGTTTGTGGTTGTATTGATTTGTAGAAGATTCTGATCATTGTGGCTATTTTGTTCAGTTACCAGCGATTCGAGAATCATGAGCTCGGTGGATAGATCGCTGTCCTTATTTGTGATTTCCAGCATAACAGTTCTCCAGATATGGCCCGAAAAAACAGATTGCCATTTTCTGCCAGGGAAGACGATTCGAATTTGTCCGAACTAATACTAAAGCAAATAGAAAAAAGGGCTATTCAGCACTTTTGAGCTATCCTAGGGATATAAAAATAAGATTTTAAACTGAGGTGCACGATAAAATAACGATTGGATTGACCTGTTTGACCGTATCTGGAATTTCGCAATAGCGGTCAATCAACGGTTTAGTAAACAAAGGGTTTTTTATGCATGGCGCAGGTTGGGGAAGTGCATTCCTGGCGGGTGTAAGGGGTAGGAAAATATGAACTAGTCAGCTTCATCTACCTGGATGGTGTATCCGTAGCCTTGGATCGTTCTTATAAATACGGGAGATTTTGGATCTTCCTCGATGCACTCGCGCAGATTTTTGATATGAACTCGAACTAGATCTGCGCTGCCTGTATCGCTTGGATAGTCCCAGACTTCATCCAGCAATTGTGAAGGAGAGAATATTTTATTTGGATGAGTCATCAGGTGATAGAGTAATGCATATTGTACTGGTGTAACGCGAAATTTGCCTTTGATCGGGCTGGTGAAGATATAGGTACGGGTGTTCAAGGAATATTTGCCCAGACGGATGATATGGCTTTCATCCGATTGAGTCAGCGGACGGGTTTTTTGTTCGTCAACTGATTCTGTAGTACCTTCCAGTTTGGGCGCTGGCTGTCTCGAGGACTTTGTTCGGCGTAAAATTGCGTTAATTCTTAGGAGTAACTCATCAACATTAAAAGGTTTCCCTAAATAATCATCTGCGCCAACGCTTAACCCGATGATCGTATCTTCAACTTTAATTTTGGCTGTCAAAAATAATACAGGAACATCTTTCAGTAACGCATCATCGCGCATTTCTTTACAAACTGTGTAACCATCCATGCCGGGCATGACAACATCCAGAATTACCAAATCTGGGATTTTTCGTCGGGCTGCGCGTAATCCAGCTACTCCAGTGTTTGCCATTTGAACGTGGTATTCACTGCCTCGCAGGCAGCGTTCTATTGTTTTTGCAACAATATCATCATCTTCGATGATTAATATGTTTGATACATCCATAATTACCCTCAGTCTTTTCCGGCGGCTCGTAGAGCTTCCTGGATTTGTTCAATTCTTCCAAAAACCGCGAATGTGGTACGAATGGTTATTGCTCCTACCCGGATTCGCGAAATTTTTCAATGATGGCAGGTTTAATCGCTTCCTAGTAAGTTATAGGTTGATTGCGGTTAGAATATTTTACCAGAAATTTACCTGGTTTTTACGACATGCTTTTGTCTATTTATTGTGCGACTGGTATAATGATTTTAATCGTTTCATTTTGGTTAGTTCAGTGCAGGCTAATCGTAATCGGACGTTTTTCTAATAAATGGGTCCCGAAATCGAGGTCTAGGTGATGTTTTATAATTCTTCAACTCCGGACATGGAACAAATGCAAAGCGATCAGAAAAAGGATCATTTTGTAGATGAGTCACGGAGCAATGCGAACGGATTTGTGTTTACCAGTGATGAAGGGTTTGGGGGTGTTCAGATGGACGCCATCCTGCAAAACACTTTTGAATTAACCTACGCTTGTGTTTTGATCCCTCGCTTTGGTGATCACTATTTGACTGGTGATATTACACTCAGCCTGCCTGTGTGGATGAAAGAAATTTGTATCTCATACGGTTGGCGCCTGGAAGCGATCAGTATTCGACCGGGATATATGCAGTGGTTGCTAGTCGTTCCACCGGCTGCGAATCCGGCTCAGGTTATCCGGGTTATTCGCCAGCATACTTCATTAAAGATATTGAGTGAATTCCCTCGTTATAAACAACAAAACTTGGCGGGTGATTTCTGGGCACCTGGTTGCTCGATAACGGCGGGGAACCAGATCCAAAGCCCGGAAGCCATCAGCGATTTTATCCAGATGACCCGCAAGCAGCAAGGAATTTTTTAAACTGGTGTAAACATAGAGTTGAATAGATCGTTAAACTGACCAGATAGTAGATCCCCTTATTTTTCTAATGCAACGTATGACATTTGTCAGGCGTTTTTATTTTGTCCAGATGACTGCGTAAAATAGGCTTCCTGGATAGGTAGGGTGGTAAATTATTTGGGATATTTCTGTCAACCCCAAGTAGAAATGTCCCCTTTTGGAACATATCTTGACAAATTAGCGTCTACGAACCATACTGAATTGAGCAGTTATTTTTTGGGTTGGATACTATCCCGAGGAAATATGAAAAAACAAATACGTTGGCTTGGGTTTGGCGTGGTTTTATTTTTTTGTTTGAGCATGACAGGCTGTGGGGGTGTTACCCCGGTGCCTGGAATGACACCGACGGGTGAGAAACTTTCGATCTCTATAGCTCCTGCAGACTATCCACAAATTGTTAATCAGAACCCTTTACCAGGCGAACGACTGGAGCTATTGCCGTTGATTGAGATTGTGTTTGATCGTCCGATGCAGGCAGAAACAACAGCCAGCGCCTGGCAGTTACTGGATGCTAAAGGTCAACCGGTGTCGGGCAAAATCAGTTGGGGGGATGCGAAAACGTTCCAGTTTCGCCCGGATAAGGCTTTGAAAGCCGGGCAGGCATACAGCGCTGTTTTTTCGACTCAGGTGACCGGAATGGATAGGTCACGCGTACCTCAGGATATCCGGTTTGACTACCGTGCGACTGATGAGTTGATTGTTGGTCAGGTTTTTCCACTGGATAAGTCCAGAGATGTAGATATTAAAACGGCCATTACGGTTATTTTTAATAAGCCGGTTGTACCTTTGATGACCAGAGAGCAGCAAGCTGCCTTGCCCAGTCCGATTCGCGTACAACCTGTGGTGAGTGGAAGTGGGGAATGGGTTAATTCATCCGTTTATGTTTTTAAGCCTGAAAACGGATTGAAAAGTGGAACGGATTATCGGGTGTATGTGAATGAGGATTTGAAGGATATTACAGGTACCAGGCTGGGTAGTGCTTATGATTGGGGTTTCGCTACGCGGGCGCCCGTTGTAATGGATTTTGGGCTTAAGAATATTGGGCAGGGATTTGTTGAAAGTGTTCCGAATGTGCTGCTGGACCAGGAATTTTTGGTGACCTTCAGTCAGCCGATGGATCAGAGTAGCGTTGAGAAAGCGTTAAAGATCAGTAACACTGAAACGGGCCAGGATATACCCCTTAAGCTGAGCTGGGACAATGCCTCGCTTGTTTTGACCGTAAAATCCAGCAGTCTGCTGACGATTGCCAGTTTCTATACACTAACAGTGGCTGAAGGAGCACTGGCTCAGGATGGTGGCACCTTTGTGGCTGCGTACCAGATCAAACTGGCGACACTGCCCCTGCCGGCTGTTGTCAGCACCGGCGCTATGGCTGGGAAACAAAGTACTTATTCGGCGCTGACCAGTGTGTTTTTTAACACCCAGATGAAATTCGAAGGGATGCAGTCGCGGGTGAAAATATCGCCTGAGCCGCGTGTACCAGTCAAGTTGTTTTATCGTGAGTATCAAAATCAACTGGATATTTTTGGGCTGGAGCCTTCGCGTCAGTATGTGATCCGGATTTTAGCGGGGATGGCTGATATTTATGGGAATACCACCAAGAGTGATTATTCTTTCCGGGTGGAAACTGCCGGGATGTTACCGATGGCGCACCTGGTAACACCAGTTTATCCCTTGATCTACCGCCCGGAGAGTGAGCAGGGGGTTTTCTTTGAATATAGCAACCTGGCATCAGCTAAAATTTCACTTTACAGCTTGAGTTTTGAAGAATTTTCTGCGCTGAATAGTGGGACGCAGGCGATGGATGACCTGGGAGAAAAGAGCGGCAAGCTGCTGCGGGAATGGAATCCAGAGCTGCTGGCAAGTAAGGACCGCTTTGCCAGGATATTAGTGCGGATGGATGATCCAAAAGCACTTGCTCCGGGTTACTACTACCTGGGACTGACTGGCAGCCCGATTTCCAGCAGTCACCGTTTTTTGCAAGGTGCTATTTTTATCGTTTCAGGGGATAACCTGGCTTTGAAGGCTACTCAATATGAAGCCCTGGCGTGGTTGGTGGATTCTGAGAGCGGGGAACCTGTGGCGGGCATGCCGTTGGCTTTCTATAACGAGAGCTGGGCTGAGGTTGGCAAGGCTGTCACAGATAAAAATGGTCTGGCACATCTGCAGGATGTGGAAAAGGTCCAATATGTGCGCTCGATGGATGAAAAGCACCTGGCATTGACAGCGCTGGCCTGGGGATCGGGTGTTAATGAAGGTCAGTCCGGGATATGGACGGATTACTGGAGCCCGATCAAGAATATTTTTGTTTTCACCTATACTGAAAGACCGTTGTATCGTCCCAATCAGCCGGTGTATATCAAGGGGATTGTGCGCACCAATGACGACTTGCATTACAGCCTGCCGGAGTTGGACCAGGTTTATTTGAGTATTGAAAATGAGCAGGGCAAGGTCTTTGAAGGGTCGGTCGCGCTTTCCAAAAATGGTACATTTACCAGTCAGTATCAACTGGGCGAGAGTGCCCCGGTGGGCAACTACACCATCCTGGTGAGGAAGAGTGCAGGTGACGACACCATCCTGAGCTGGTCGGATTTCCGGGTGGCAGAGTACGTCAAACCTGAATTTCTGGTAACAGCCACGACTGACCGGCCGGTTGTCCTGACTGGTGAGCAGGTTAAATTTAATCTGGATGCGGCCTATTATTCCGGTGGGAGTTTGAGTAAAGCCAATGTATCCTGGTTTATGGAAATGCAACCTTATTATTACTCCGCGCCGGAGGCTTACAGCGGCTACAGTTTTAGCGATTACGATTACTATGATTATTATGTAAATGGTGAGAGTGGAACCAAGGGACCGCCTGTGGTTAAGGATGGACAGGGTCAGACCGATGAAAAGGGTCATTTTGAGCTGGTTGAGAGACTGGATGTGCCCAAGGAAGGTCAAAGCCAGCAGGTGGCTTTTAGCGCGAATGTGACGGATGTGGGCGGCAACCTGGTGGGCAGCAGCAGCAGTGTGACAGTGCTGGGCAGTGCCTTGCATGCAGGTATCCGTCCGCAGGACTACATTGGTACGGCGGGTGATGCGCAAGTGTTTAACCTGGTCGTGCTGGATATGGATGGCAAGCCGGTTGCGAAGCAAGCGGTCAGTGTTGATTTTGTGGAACAACGCTGGTTCAGTGTGGTGCGTAAGGATGAAAACGGAGTTAATCGTTGGGAGAGTTCGGTCAAGACCATCCCGGTTGGCAGCGCAGATGCGATAACGGATGAAAAAGGACTGGCTGCGGTTACGTTTACTCCGCCGAATGGGGGCGAGTTTAAAGCTACTATCCTTACGCAGGATGAGCAAGGTAGGCCAGCCAAAGCTTCGGCGTATTTATGGGTTTCCAGTCAGGATGCGATTGCCTGGCGTCAGACAAACGATCGATCTTTTCAGTTGGTGTCGGACAAAAACAGCTATAACCCGGGTGATACAGCCCGGATCCTGGTCGCCCAGCCGTTTGAAGGCGAAAATTTTGCCCTGATTACGACTGAGCGCGGTCATATTTATGAGAAAAAGGTTATTCAGCTCACGAGCAATAGTACGCAGGTTGATCTGCCGATCACGACGGATATGGCACCGGTGATGTATGTTTCGGTGATGGTCGTGAAGCGTGCGGATGGCAAAGCGGCGCCGGACTTCAAGGTGGGTATGCTGCGTCTGAATATCAGCCCGGCCAGGCAGAATATTTTTGTCAGTGTGGAGAGCGATAGGGCACTTGCGAAACCGGGTGAGACGGTGAATTACACAGTTAAGACGATTGATCTGGATGGTAAACCGGTCAGAGCGGATGTTTCGTTGGCTTTGGTGGATAAAGCCGTCCTGGCTTTGGTGCCATCCAACAGCCAGCCCTTGCTGGATGCCTTTTACCCGCAGAAGGGTCTGAGTGTGGTCAGTGCTTCGAGTATTGTGCTGAATGCCGAAGATTTCAATGCCAATTACCAGGAAACGGATCCCAGTGGAGCACAGGCTGGGGGTGGCGGTGGCAAGGGTGAGGGTGATACGGGTATTGTGACCCTGCGCCAAACTTTTAAGGATACGGCTTTTTGGCAAGGGCAGGTTTTGACTGATGAAACTGGTATGGCAAAGGTGCAGGTGACCTTGCCGGATAACCTGACGACCTGGCAGATGAAGGCGCGCGCTGTAACGGATGATACGCGCGTGGGTGAAGCGCAGAGCGAGCTGCTGAGCACACGTCCGCTGCAGATTCAGCTGCAGACACCGCGTTTCTTTGTGGTGGACGATAATGTGACACTGGGCGCAGTGGTGCATAACACAACTGCTCAAACGCTGAGTGTAAAGGTTGGGTTGAAAGCAGAGGGATTGAGCTTGAGCTCAGCCGCGGAGCAGACCGTGAGCGTGGCAGCGGGACAACAGGCGTATGTGACCTGGGAAGCAAAGGTTGGAGCGCGTGCAACGCGCGTGGACCTGGTGGCAAGCGCGGAAAGCGGCGAGTACAGCGATTCGACGCGCCCGACTTTGGGTACCCTGCCGGGCCAGGGTTTGCCGGTACTGGCTTTCCATGTGACCGAAACGGTTGGAAGTGCCGGTGTGTTGCGTGAAGGTGGATCGGTGACAGAAGGTATCAATCTGCCACAGGGATTAAGTGAGTCGGCTCTGAGTGCCTCGCTTAACCTGGATGTCTCGCCATCGCTGGCAGCTTCGATGACCGATGGCCTGACCTATTTGAATGATTATGAGTACCTGTGTATGGAACAGACGGTTTCACGCTTCCTGCCAAATCTGATTTCGCTGGAAGCATTGAAGCTGGCAGGGAAGGATGCGGGTGAGCTGCGCAAGGCGTTGGATGAACAAGTGCAGCCGGCATTGCAACGAATTATCAGTAACCAGAATGGGAGAGGTGGTTGGGGATTATGGCCAGGATCTGAGAGTCAGCCCACTACCACGGCTTATGTTATTCTGGGTTTGGTGGAAGCTGGCAAGGCGGGGTACAGCGTTCCAGCCAACACCCTGGAGCAGGGTTTAACTTATTTGGAAGTGAATCTGCCAGAAAGCTATTTCCGAAACGAGATATGGCAAAACAACCAGGCAGCCTTCATGATTTATGCGCTGGCAGAGGGTGGGCGACCAAATGGGAGCAAGGTAACAGCACTCTTCACCAATCGTGACCATCTGGATATATATGCCAAGGCGTTGTTGATGCAAGCAATGCAGCTGGTGGATGGGAAGGATGAACGGGTGCAGGTTCTGCTTTCCGAGATTAGCAGTGCTGCGGCCAAGTCGGCAGCGGGTACCTGGTGGAACGAGAAGGCAGTGGATTACTGGAACTGGAATACGGATGTGCGCACAACGGCGATTGTTTTGAATGCATTGATCCAGGTTGATCCCAAAAGCGCTCTGATAGCGGATGGTATTCGCTGGCTGATGAAGCACCGGGACGGTAATCACTGGTATTCGACGCAGGAAACTGCCTGGTCTTTGATGGCACTGACGAATTGGCTGACGCTATCGGGTGAATTTGAGACGAATTATTCATTTGCGATTGGTTTGAATGGGGAGCTGCTGGTGTCGAAGCAGGCTGAGGCAGCGCATCTGACCGAGAGTACGAGTTTGAAACTGGATGTGGAAAAACTCCTGGCTAATGCGACCAATTACCTGGTGCTGACTCGTGGAACTGGACCAGGTGTGTTGTATTACACGGCCTATATGGATTATGTGCTGCCGGTGAAGGATATTCAGGCGCTTGACCAGGGTATCATGCTTTCGCAGCAGTATTTTTCTCTGAATGATTTGAAGACGCCAATCAGCGAGGTGACACGGGGTGACCTGGTGCAGGTACGCTTGACGCTTGTCGTCCCGGAGAGTTTGCATTATGTGGTGATCGATAACCCGCTGCCAGCCGGGCTGGAGGCGGTGGATTCATCGCTGAATACATCACAGCAGGTGCCGAGTGTTTACCAGCCGCAGGATTATGATCGTTATGGTTGGGGCTGGTGGTATTTCTATTACAAACAGATATATGATGAGAAAGTGGTGATGTCGGCGGATTATTTGCCAGCAGGGACGTACACGATCAATTACCTGGCGCGGGCCAGTACAGCGGGTGTGTTCCACGTCTTACCGGCGACGGCGAAGGAATTTTATTTCCCGGATGTGGCTGGCAGGAGCGCCGGAGCAGGCTTTACGGTAAAACCATAAGTATTTTGAGGAGGTTTCGCATCGAAAATTGGTGCGAAACCTCTATTTTTATAGGAGAATGCCACCGAGTAGGTCTTTATTGTATAATTTGAGTGGAGTTTTATGGTGGTACTTGTTATTTTAGAACGAGGAGACTATAAGCTGATGAACAGGGATGAGTTGGAAGATGGGACGATTTATAAAGTGGTAGTGAATTTTGAACAACAATATTCGATTTGGCCGGCAGACAGGGAAAATCCACTGGGATGGACGGATGCAGGGAAGGTTGGTTCCCGGGCTGAGTGCATGGAGTATATCAAGGAGGTCTGGACGGACCAACGGCCCCTGGGCAATTAACTGGAAGGGATTGTAAATATTCACCAGGCCTTGCCATTTTTATTGGCAAGGCCTGTTGGTTTGCAGGCTCACTTTGTGACGATGATTTCGACCGGGTCGGTGCGGATGGTCTGGCCGGAAGATGTGAGGGCCTGTGCCCAAAAGTGGTGGGTACCCGGGTTGAGCAGCCACCAGGTGAGGTAAGGTGGCGTGGTAAAGGTAGCGATCTGCTGATCGTCGACCCACAGGCTGATGTTTGTTAACCCCGCACCCGCCAGGGCCTGGATTGGTAACTGCTGGGCGGTCGGGTCGAGCTTGCTGGAGAGGGAGTAAGTGGCTCCGGGTTGGGGAGAGATGAGCAGCAGGCTGCCGGTTTGGGCCAGGGGCGAGCTGTAGTCTGAGAGCAGTGCTAAGCCTTGGGAGTGCGCCCAGCGTTGAGCCTGGGTGGGCAGGTCGAGTACGGTGATGGGTTGGAGGTTGGCAGAGGATGTTTGGGAGGTGGAGATTTGACCGGTGGTCGAATCTAGCCAGATATGGCGATAGAGCTGGTCGGGTTGGGTAGGCTGGGTACCTTCGATGAACCATTCCAAATGGGTATTGGCGCAGAGCGGGGTGGGGAGCAGGCCGGAATAGGTACAGACATCCTGCTGCTGCAGGCCAGCGGGACGGGTGAAAGGTTCGGGTGGTTGGCCGCGCAGCAGGCTGCGGATGGTTTCCTGCCAGATAGGTGCAGCACCGGTCAGCCCGTTGACGGAGCGCATGGACTGGTAATCGCTGTTTCCGACCCAGACGCCGACGACCAGGCTGGGGGTGTAACCGATGGTCAGGTTGTCGTGATAGTTGGTGGTGGTGCCGGTTTTGACGGCGGCGGGACGGTCAATTTTCAGGGTACTGTTTTTTCCAAAGCCCAGGCTGCGGGCGTTATCGTCGTTTAGAATATCGCTGATCAGCCAGGCTACACGCGGATCGAAGACCTGGGTTTGGGAGGTGGAATCGGGTTGGTAAAGCAGCGCGCCGTCGGCATTCTGAATATCCAGGATGGCGGAGTGAGCGGGTAGAAAGCCGTGGTTGGCAAAGGCGCCATAAGCGCTGGTGAGCTCGAGCAGGCTTATTTCGCCGCCACCCAGGGCCAGGGATAGGTCATACTGATCGGGGCTGTTCAGCGTGGTGATACCCAGGCGGCTGGCGAGACGGGTCATGTTGGCGACGCCAACTTTTTGAAGGCTGGCAACGGCGGGGATGTTGAGCGAAGAAGCCAGGGCGATACGAGCCGGGACTGGGCCATGCTCCCTTTCGTCATAGTTTTTGGGGATGTAGGGCTGCCCACTCAGCGATGGAAAGACGGTCTGGACATCCAGTATGGGGGTGGCAGCGGTCCAGGGATCGGGGTTAGTTGGGTTGAAGGCTTCGGCATAGATGAAGGGTTTAAAGGCCGAACCGGGTTGGCGTGAGGCGGTGGCCATATTAACCGCACCAAAGATGAGCGGGTTGAAATAGCCGGCACTGCCGACCAGTGCCAGTATCTCGCCTTTGCGCGGGTCGAGGACGACGACGGCGGCATTGTTGACGTGGTGATCCAGACCGTTGTCATTCTTGAATTTGGCTATCTGGTGGGCAATAGCGCTTTCGGCAGTAGTCTGTGCATTGAGATCGAGGCTGGTGCGGATGACCAGGCTGGCCTGCGGGTCGATTTCCCCGTCCTGGATGAGCTGGTCGAGCTGGTTTTTGACCATCCAGACGAAGTGTGGGGCGCGGATGGGGAAGGGACTGGGGTTGTAGGAGAGTGGGGTCTGAAGGGCTTGCTGGTGTTGGGCGGAGGTTATGAAGCCATTTTTTTCCATCAAATCCAGAACAATGGTCTGGCGCTGCTGGGCCGCCTGGGGCTGATCGAATGGGTTGTAAAGCGCGGGGGCCTGTGGCAATCCCGCGAGCAGGGCACATTCGGGCAGGTTGAGCTGGCTGGCAGATTTGGCGAAGTAGGTACGGGCGGCGGCATCGATGCCGTAGGCAAAGCCCCCGTAGAAAGTCTGGTTGAGATACAGGTCCAGGATCTGGTCTTTGGTGTAGGCCCGCGTGATTTGCCAGGCAAGCAGGCTTTCGCGCAGTTTGCGGCGCAGGGTACGCTGGGTTATTTCATCCTGGAGCAGCAGGCTGCGGGCGAGCTGCTGCGTGATGGTGCTGCCTCCGGCGATGGTTTCGCCACCCTGGATATTGATGTAAAGGGCACGCAGCATGCCCTGCAGATCGACGCCGGGATTGGTGTAGAAGTTGCGATCTTCGACGGCGATGGTAGCCTGGCGCATGCAATCGGGGATGTTGCGGTTGGCGAGGACGGCGTGACGTCCGCCAACCTGGGGCAGGATGTCGTAGAGCGCTAATCCATTGCGGTCGGTGATGCGGATGGATGGTTGGTTGAGGTGTTGGGGGATGCTGGTGATGGAGGGCAGGTCGGCGAAGGTGGCGTAAGTGAGTATGCCCGCCAGAAGGGTCAAACTGGTGAGGAGGATGGCGAGGCGAGTGAGGTATTTGTGGGTGCGCATGGGTTGGTTTCGGTTTTGGTTAATCATACATCAGCGCGGGGTTGCTGGGCGGTTTGGCCGAGTGGGGATTTCGTTCCCAGCTTTTTAGCGGGATTTGAAACCGGAGATGGAATTGGAGAGTGGGGTGCGGTCGCTGGTCCAGGGGGCGCTGGGAGCCATGGTCAGTGCGGCTAAGCCCAACAGGGCGGAATCGTAGTTTACGCGCCAGCCTGCAAAGTCGAGCCAGGCTTGTTCAATGTCTGTTTTCAACGGAACATTGCCATCAGACAGGCGTTGCAGGGCTGCATTGAACTCAGCGCGGGTGATGCTTATATCAACATCGGGGTAATGTGGATTGGTCGGATAGTAAACATTAAAGTGTTCTGCGATGCGCGTCAGGGCGATAAACCCGGCACGGATGCTTAGTTGGGCCGAAGCGGAGGTGGGGATGTTCACGGCTGAGACGGTCAGTGCAGCAGCGTCCAGGACAGTTCCGGCGGCTACGACCCAGGAGTTTTGCGGGCGTGGGGAACGGAAGAAAACCAGGGCAGATAAGACAGTGTGGGTTTCTTCGATATCGGCGAACCAGGATTCCCACAGGGGCCAATAATCATTCAGGCTGTCCAAACCGTGAATGCGGTTAAAACGCAGGATCATTTCTACTGCGGAGGCAGGGTTGCCGGCACGGACTTCCAATAGATTGACAGCCTGTTCACGCCGTGAAAAGGCGGAATACATGGTGGGCAGGTAGGCGATCAGCAGCGCAACCAATACCAGCCCGAGGGTGGCTTCGGAGAAGACAAGTAAATTGGTCAGAAAATCTTCCGAGGTGGCCAAACCGAGGGTTAGCAGGGATGATCCGCTCAGGCGGAAGTCGAATAACCAGTTTTGGAGACCCAATGACCAGTACATCAAAGTGTAACCGATGGCGATCAGTGTGTACCAGACTGGAACGAGCAACATCAATCCGATGGGAGCGTAGTAAGCCATGATGGCATCGCGCTGGGCATAAGTAGTGGTGAAGCGCAGGGGGATGCCCAGGATGGAGCGCAGAAAGCCAAAGACCAGCCGGGTTAGAAGATTACGGGCGGCGCGTGGTAAGACGAAGGTGGAGAGGGCGGAGAGAAATGTGCCGATGACCAGCGTGAGCCCGAGCAAAAAAACTAGAATATTGGTAATAGTTTGCATTGGGTACCTTGTTGGCAGGAGGAGGATAAATATGTTTTTAATTGTTTCGAGCAGTAAATCCAGCGATGGCAATGGATGGATTTAAGCACGGATATTGGCGAAAAAGGTGCTTTAGCTTTATGTGTACATTTTTCTCAGGATGAGGCCCATCATCTGGATGGCAACCCGGCGCGGGAGCAGGTGACGCATGATGAAGCTGGACAGGCGATTGCCCCGCCCTGGAATGACGAAGGGCTGACTGCCCAGCGCGCTGAGGGCTTCACTCGCCACTACTTCGGGGGTGATGGTGGCATCGGAAAACCATCCGGTTTGTTTGGGTTTGCTGGCCAGAAAGGTTGGGGTGCGGATGGCACCGGCGACACAGGCCAGGACGTGCGTGCCACGTGCGCGCCACTCTTCCCAAAGACCTTCGGCCAGTAGAATATTGAATGCCTTGGTGGCTGCATAATTGGCGATAAAGGCGGAGCCCTGGAATGCGCTCAGGGATGACATCAGGAGGATGCCACCGCGCGCGCGTGCCAGCATTGGTCCGGCAAAATGATGGGTGAGTACGAGCGGGGTACGGATGTTGGTTTCGATCTCTTTCAGGTGGTCGGTGATGGGGTGTTCCAAGAAGGGGCCGACAGAGGAATAAGCTGCATTGTAGATCAGCAGCCCAATTTCGAGGTCACTGGTTTGCTGGATGATATTTTCAGTTGAAGCGGGCTGTGAGAGGTCGAGGGTTAATGTTCTGACCTGGATCTTGTATTTATCGATCAAACTACTGGCCAGGGAGGCCAGTATATCTGAGCGGCGGGCGATCAGGACCAGGTTCAGGCCCTGGCGGGCGAGCTGGTCTGCGTATGCGGCTCCCAGGCCTTCGGAAGCTCCGGCCACGATGGCCCAGGGGCCGTATTGATGTTGAAAGCTTGCTTTTTTATTCATCGAAAGTATGTCCCAATAAAAGTATGTTTTACTCGCGGGGAGAGTCACACTGGACAAAGTTGGCTTTCCCGAAGGAAAAGAAGTTTTTTTTGTGGATTTTTGAAGCGGAAATCACGCTTCAAAAATCCACTTGCGTGGTAGCCCTGGTTCCAGTATGGGGGCAGGGGAAAGCATTGATTGACATTTACCGTGCAGCTAATATCCGCATTGAGTAAAACATAACAGTGTGTTTTTACTCGCGGAGAGAGCCACACTGGACAAAGTTGGCTTTCCCGAAGGAAAAGAAGTTGTTTTTTGTGGATTTTGGAAGCGGAAATCACGCTTCAAAAATCCACTTGCGTGGTAGCCCTGGTTCCAGTGGGGGCAGGGAAAGGCATTGATTGACATTTATCGCGCGTTTATTATCGGTATTGAGTAAAACATAACAGTAAGTTTTTCCTCGTGGGGAGAGCCACACTGGACAAAGTTGGCTTTCCCGAAGGAAAAGAGGTTGTTTTTTGTGGATTTTTGGAGCGGAAATCACGTCCCAAAAATCCACTTGCGTGGTAGCCCTGGTTCCAGTATGTGGGCAGGGGAAAGTATTGATTGACATTTACTGTGCGTTTATTATCAGCATTGAGTAAAACATAACAGTGTGTTTTTACTCGCGGGGAGAGCCACACTGGACAAAGTTGGCTTTCCCGAAGGAAAAGAAGTTGTTTTTTGTGGATTTTGGAAGCGGAAATCACGCTTCAAAAATCCACTTGCGTGGTAGCCCTGGTTCCAGTGGGGGGGCAGGGAAAAGCATTGATTGACATTTACCGTGCGTTTATTATCGGTATTGAGTAAACATAACAGTAAGTTTTTCCTCGCGGGGAGAGCCACACTGGACAAAGTTGGCTTTCCCGAAGGAAAAGAAGTTTTTTTTGTGGATTTTTGAAGCGGAAATCACGCTTCAAAAATCCACTTGCGTGGTAACCCTGGTTCCAGTTGGGGGGGCAGGGGAAAGCATTGATTGACATTTATCGCGCGTTTATTATCAGCATTGAGTAAAACATAACAACGGAAGCTGTTAGTAAATTCAAAAGTATTTTTGAAACTTTGGCGGAGCAGGTAGCATAATGTCGATGATAACCTGTATTTTGCCGGTAGCATAGCAGGCTATTTTTTTGAGATGTGGCCCGGGTAGATCGCAGGGGATGGATGGACTTATCTTTGGAGGGATAAATTTTGATATACTTTACCCATCCCCCAGACGCTGCTTGCGTATCTTGACGAACTTGTCTCTCTGTGTAGATATTGGGAGCATTGTGCAAAGCGTGAAACGGACGGAAATTATTAAGCACGCGGTGGTTTTATGGTTCTGACCCCTGAACAATGGATTGTTGGTATTATCCTGGCGCTGATTGTTGGCATCAGTAAAACTGGAATGCCGGGTATCGGTATTCTGGTCGTCCCGCTGATGGCGGTGGTGTTTGGTGGGCGTTTGTCTGCGGGTGCCACGCTTCCCCTTTTGATTTTTGGGGATATCTTCGCGGTCTTGTGGTATCGCCATCACGCACGCTGGGAATATTTGCGCAGTTTGATTCCCTGGGTGCTGATCGGTATCGCGGTTGGGACAGGGCTGTTGTGGTATACAGGCTCACACGGCAGCAAAGTGGATTGGTTGAATGTCATTATCGGCGTGCTTGTGTTGCTGATGTTGGCGGTCAGTCTGGCGCGCCGGCGTTGGGGTGACAAGTTGGTGCCAAGTTCGATGTCTGGCCTGGTGACGACTGGGACGCTAGCTGGGTTTTCCACAACGGTGTCGAATGCGGCTGGTCCGATCATGTCGATCTATCTGACTGGTATGGGTTTGCCGAAAAACGAGTTCATGGGTACATCTGCCTGGTATTTCTTCATTTTCAATTTGACCAAGCTGCCGATTTATGTATTTCTCAGCCTGGTATTACCTACCAGCCCGATGGTTAATTCTGCCACCCTGATTTTTGATCTGGCTATGCTGCCAGTTATCATTGTTGGCGCGTTTATCGGGAAATGGCTGCTGCCACGTATTCGTCAGGAAATATTTGACAGTGTTGTATTGGTTTTGGCCAGCGCTGCGGCGATTAAGTTGATTGTCGATCAGATACATTAATCGTAATAACGGATAAGTTGCTTTTTTATAGTTTCATTGCGAGTGTAGTTTCAAAGCCTTTACTGCTTAACCCGCAGAGAAAGGCCTTTTCACCACGAGGGACATAACCAGGATTATTCTGTGAGTTTCTCAGATTGAAGTAAAAACCTAGTCCGGGCTAGCAGGAGCGTTGGGCGAAAATCTTTTTTACCACGGAGCTCGCAGAGCCCACTGAGAAGAGCTTTTTTTATTTACGTGCGCTTGTGCACTTTTCCGCATTGGAAAATCAGCAAAGTGACGAGTGAAGCATCTGTTCACCGAGGATAATGGGGTGAAGGACACAGCTCAGTTTTGGGGTGTGTCCTTCACCCTTTTTTGTAGGTTAAATTTTATCGATCTCTACTTTTGCCACTGCTCTGAATTCGCGTGCATTCATTTTGTTGCACAATGTCGAGAGGTGACTGAGCGACATTGTTTTTTGTCCCAGCTTTTCCAGTTCGGCTTTGGGTAATAAATAAAAGTCCCACTGGTTTAATTCCAATGCGTTCCAACGGCCGGGGTCTGTTTGGTTTTGGACACAGAATACGTACAGATCGGCATTGAAGGTCGGGTTTTCGGCATATTCATTGGTGTCTGGATTAAATTTGCGGACATTGAGCCCGGAAAAGTTGATTTTGGAGAGGTCTCTCTGATCCGGGGATTGCAGATAGGCTGAAGATTTGACCAGAATGGTAACACCTGCGGGTGTGCGTAAGTCGCATTCTGTCAGGGAGACGCGAGTGGTTAGAGGAATATCCAGTAATTGGGCTACCAGCCATTCGGCATAAGCGCTGCGCGTATCGTTTCGCTGGATGTCGCTGAAGGCCCATTGCCAGAAGTTGTGGACGGTGGCGCCAGCCATTTGCGGCGGGCAATTTGCCAGTTTTTCGGATCCGGTGAGTTGTTTGGTTGTTGTCATAATTTGGCATCCTTATTTAAATAAGCAGAATTCTGTCCCAGTTTGTAATTAGCTTTTGTTGTCCCGGTTGGGGTATGGGATAGAGAGACCGGGGGGTGACAGGCTGGCGCAGATAAAAACCGTTAAGTGAGGTTTGATATTTATAATGATAAACGATAATTGTTGTATTCAAGTTGTTGAATTTTTAGAGGCAATGCCAGAAATGTTTCCTGGCTTTTATACTTTGAGATTGTTGAAGATGAAATCCTAAGTTCGCGTGTTCACGCCGATACGGACGTTTTTAATCAGTGCATACGTATCAAGAACAGCGTTTATGAAGGGGCCTGGGCTGGAAAAGGGAGGGATAGATTGATGCTTGTGTATGCAAATGTACAGCTTAATGCTTTTTCTGTAGTATGACGGGTCTCCATGTTTGCACGCGCAGCGACATCTGTGAGATGAATTACCAGAAAAATTATAAGGACATATTTATATGTTGAATATTGTGGATTTCCACTGTTGCTATTATTTGTCTATTATGGGAAAATAAATCAGGCACAAAGGTACCGGTTCACTGTATGGCTGAAATAAAAATATCCAAGCGATCCCAAAACCTGGACAGGTTGGGGGAAACAATAAGCAAAGGAATCGCTATATGAAAAAAAATACACTGGCAAGTTTGGTAATGCTGTTCATCATTCTGTTTGCACAATTCCCTCAGAATGTAGTGGCACGTTCACCCCACCAAGACATCAGCACGTCTACTCCGATGGCTAACGAGAGTATACTACCGTCAGAAACACCCACGCAGACGCCTGGCCCAACACTTGAACAACCCACAGCATCACCCACTGTGGAAGTAATTGTTCTGCCAACAGAAACTGTAACTGAGGTAGTTACCGCAACAGTGACTGGCAGTCCGACGGAAACTGCCACTGAAATTCCTCAGTCCAGCGAAACCCTCACGCCAGATGTTACTGCTACCGCCACCCCAACTGCTACGCTTCAGGCCAGCCCCACGCCAGATGTTACTGCTACTGCCACCCCAACCGCTACGCTTCAGGCCAGCCCCACGCCAGATGTTACTGCTACCACTACCCCAACCGCTACATTTCAGGCCAGCCCCACAGCCACCCTTTCGCAGCTTCAGATTAACCTGCAAGCTTCACCAGAGTTCATCAGAACAGGCGGGAAAGTTTCACTCAATTGGACCGCAGGCGGACCAGGGATAGAAGCTTTTGATATCTTGTTTAGCCTGCCGGATGGAATCAGCCTGGCAAATGATAACCCTGGCGGCAGCTACGACGCATCCTCACGTATATACCGCCTGCCAGCAAACGCTACTCCGCCCCTCAAATTGTTGATAAGCAGCTCAGCTGAAGTGCCGCTCATAATCCAGGCTGCGCTTTTTCCACAAACAGCAGCACTCGCCGATTTTCTGGAGAACCGTATCCCCTCTTCAAAGCAAGAAACCTTGACACTTGTAGAGAAAGTTAGACTGCCGAAAACCGGTGGGAAAGCTTCCGGGCTTAACGGTCGTGTATCCGTCACCTTTCTGGATGGAACCCTGACCGAAGGGACTGATGTTTTCATCCAACGACCTGCGAGGGAACGCCAACCCAGGCACAGCCTGGCTGGACATTTATTCGAAATCACCGCAAAAGGCAGTCTAAGAGGCAATCATATCAGCAAGTTTGGTCAGGAACTGGAGCTGCAAGTCTCATATGCAGACGAAAACATCCCAGCAGAGCAGGAAAATGACCTGGCAATACACTGGTATGACCCGCAAACCGATGATTGGATTTCCTTGCCGGGATATGTAGATCGAGAAAATAAAATCATCCACGCTTATACTACACACTTCACCGTCTTCGACTATGATGTGGAAAACTGGCAAGCCAGTCACCTGCCCACCATCGAAAACTTTCAGGTATCCGGCTTCACGGGTGCAGCCACCTATGATCTGCCCATCGATCTACCCCAGGGACCCGACGGATTGACACCAGACTTCTCGCTGAGTTACAACAGCCAGGTGGTCGATAAATCATCATCCTTAACCCAGGCCAGTTGGGTAGGCATGGGTTGGTCGCTGGATGTGGGGAGCATCGAAAGAAATACAAACAGCACATCCTGGTATACCGGAGATGATAGTTTTTTCATTACCATGAATGGGATTAGCTCGCGGATTGTGAGAGACACTTCCGGCGTATATCACCTGGCGCAAGAAAATTTCTGGCAGGTCAGTAAGCTAACGAACCCGGATAGCTGGGTGCTTCGAGACAAGATCGGCAATGAATATTACTTCGAGGAACTGACCAATATGCGCTATCACAGCATCTCTGGGATTGAGTCCTGCGGACTGTCCAGCCTCCCAATTCGCTGGCAGCTAACCCGTTATCGAAATATTTATGATAAAGAGATTGTATACGAATACGCCCAAGAGACCAAGAAAATGAATATCCCGGAAAATCGGACTAATGCCAGCGGCGTACAGGTTTGTGGGACGGGTACGACGGATGCAGATGTGACCACCGCCTCCTACCTGAGCGCCATCCAATATCCAGGAAATACATATCGGGTTGAATTTTCGAGAGAAGCTCGGGCGGACTTCAAATCTTCTAATGCCAGTGATGGTTCTTTCCACGATTTTATGCGCACCCGTTTGGATCATATAACAGTCGAATATTATGCATCCACGGCAACCTACACACCGGTTAAACAATATTACTTTGATTACTTCGCGAATACAGATACACTTAATCTGGTGTATCCCGGAATAACCTGGAATACAGCCGGAAAAACCAGCACATTGTATGCAGTGCGGGTCGGAAATGCAGTGATGAATAAAACTACAGGGGTATATAACTTCAGTCAACTGCAGCAATACACATTCTCCTACGTTGATGGGAACACCGCAGATAATAATCTGCACATAAAAAGCATAGATAATGGTTTAGGCGGGGTGGTATCCTACACATACGAACGCTGGAACTCCGGATATGCTTCCGATTATCATACAGTTGCACATTACTTTGGAAAACCAAATATGCCCTGCAATAAGGGGTTGCCTGACCCATATAGGAAGGAAGCAAATATATCTGGTACGGTAGATTGTGCAGACAATACACAGGCAGCAGATGAATTGATCGTCACCGGGCAGGTAAGCGGTGGATCGATGACAAAAAACCTGGTCGTACCCGGAGGTTTATATAAAGTTCAGATACTGGGTACAACCACGAACGATTCCAGCATGGTGGTTGGCTGGTATGACGGGAACGCCTTTAATTATTTTGGCAGTGGATTGGGGACATTTACACTGGATCCGGATGCAAAAGATGTAAAAATGATGATCAAGGAAACAGGTACGGGTGTTGCGCATATTGTAAAAGCAAAATTCCAATTGATGAGCGCTGGCTGGCGGATAAAAACCCGCAAGCAGACCCATGCTGAAACCAATTCAATCGATAGTGAAGTATCTACGTATTCATATATTGGTGCTGCGGTCAACACGCATGCCAATACTGATGCATCTCTATTGTGCGATGATTATGACCTGTACGCCCCGCCATTACAGTTGGATTGCGCGGAATATATTCCGGAATACAGCGAATTCCGCGGGCACAGCCAGGTCACCGTATCGCATCCAGATGGTACAAAAACAGTGACTGTGTATCAACAGGATTACCTGCATGTTGGAGAACCGCTATCTGTAAGTACCCTGAATGCCTCTGGGATTGAATTGAACCGGCAAACCTATGAATATGCTGTCACGGAATACACCAATACAGTATCCCCGGGGTTTGAAGGCTGTCACGTAGGGAACTGTTGGTATAGTGGGGTATTCAGGTATTGGTCAACCCTGACCGCAGAAGAAAACCATATATATGATGATAGTAATAATGATAACTTCACCCGTCAAGAATATATATACGGGAGTTACGGAAATCGGACAACCATGACAGAATATGTCGATGGCCAATTGTTCCAAAAGATCAGCATGTTTTATTTCCCGGGGGTAGGAGTTTCCCTGAACCTGACTGGATTGACAGCCCGGGTGATGATACAGGATGAAAATTTAGTTCTGATAAACCAGAGCTTGTACTTGTATGATAATGCCGATATTTACACAACCTCTCCCACAAAGGGAGTATTAAGCGCAGTCCGTACACTGGTAGATACCGTAAATGGAAATAACCGTTACCGACAGACGAAATTTATGTATGAAAGCTTTGGAAATATAACAACAGAAACGACAAGTACCGGATACTATCTATCGAATGGAATAGTTTATACTGCAGGTGTTGATCAGGTACAGCAAACAGTATATGACAGCAGTTACCATACCTACCCGGTAAAAATCACGGATGCGGAAGGGGGAGTGACAACCCTTCAGTACGACATGGCTATTGGAAAACCCAAAAGTGAAACCAATCCCAACGGTGCTGTGACGACAGCCGCGTATGATAACTACGGAAGGATGGTAAGCATAACCCGGCCAGGAGACAGCACCCCAACATTTAAGGTAACCTATACAAGCAGCAGCATTGGGATGACTGTGCTGACACAGCAGCTAATCGATGGCAGTCGATATTTGGGCAACAAACGCTACTATGACGGTTGGGGCAGGCAGTACAAACAGGAGAGCGGCAGCGTCAGCGGTACAACCTTCACAGTCGCGCGCAGCGTAGAAACAAGTTATATTAACGCCAATAACACTAAACAGAGCATGCCCTATGGACCTGGTGAAAATGCCGTCTATACCACCAGGGTGGTTAACTCATCTACCCAAACCCTCACCGTTACCAATCCCGATACCACCAAAACCATTGTAAAAGTGGATGGTCTGAACAGTATATTCACAGATGCCAATGGAAAATCTACCACGACTAAGAAGGATATTCATGGGAATGTGACAGGTGTGACTCCGCCCCTTGGACCGGATGTTACTTACACATACGATGCGCTTAACAGGTTGAAAATTACCACCCGTGGCGGAAGTGGGATGACACTGACCTACAATTTTGGAGGGCAGAAAACCTCAATGACCGACCCGGACCTGGGCAGTTGGAATTACAAGTATGACGCATTGGGGAACTTGAAAACCCAAATAGATGCACGCGGCTGTAGTTTGAGCATGAGTCATGATGATCTCAATCGTCTGCTCAATAAAAGCTCCAGTGGTACAGGCTGCGGAAGCCAGGTGAACGAATCTTTTGCTTACAACAGCATCGGCCTGCGCAGCAGTATGATAGACGGTAGTGGGAGTACAGCCTGGACCTATGACCTGCGTGGCAGGCAGATAACCGAAAAAAAGACCATTACGGGTACTGCATACAATACGTATTGGACTTACAACAGTGGCGACCAGGTTGTTAGTATGACCTACCCGGATGGCGAGGTTGTGACAACAGCGTATAATAACCTGATGCAGCCCAACAGCCTGATTGGCGATAACACATATGAAGCCAACGCGGCTTACGATTCGGCTGGGCGGATGATTTCACGCACGCTGGGCAACGGGCTGAAGAGCACGTTCACATACAATGCCTGGAATACGGCTGCTGGACGGTTGAAGAAGATTACGAGCGGCACACTGCAGGACCTGGCTTACACTTACGATGCGGTGGGGAATATTCTGGGAATCACGGATGCAAAAAGCGGGGAAACACAAAGCTATACTTATGACAGCCTGGACCGTTTGACCGGGTGGAAAATGAACGGTATCGTTAAGGAGTTGTATGGGTACAACGCAAGCACTGGCAACCTTACAACTTCGGGTGGAGCAACGCTGACGTATGGAGAACCAAGCCATGATCATGCCGTGACGGCGATGGGGAGTAACACCTACAGTTATGATGCAAATGGAAATCAAAAAGCCCGCACAATCGCCGGAGTAACGTACAGCCTGGGTTACGATGCAGAAAACCGCATGGTGAGTGTGAGCAGCAGCGGATTGAATGCCAGCTTTGTATATGACGGGGATGGCAGGCGGGTGAAATCCACGATCAACGGGGTAGTGACCACTTTCATAGGGAATCACTATGAAGTCAGCACAGGCATGCTGAGCAAGTATTATTTCCTTGGCGGTGCGCGAGTGGCCATGAGGCAAGCCGGGCTGATTTATTATCCATTGACGGATCATCTGGGTTCGACGACTTTGACGACCGATGAGAGCGGTGCAGTGGTATCCGAACTGCGGTACACTGCGTGGGGTAAAACGCGCTTTACAAGCGGGTCCACGCCAACGAAATACCAATTCACCGGGCAGTACTCTAATAGTTACATTAACTTGCTCGATTATGGCTCCCGTTACTATGACCCAGCTCTTGGACGGTTTATTTCACCTGACACCATTGTACCGCTTGCCACCCAGGGTACGCAAGCTTTCGATAGGTATGCGTATGCTAATAACAATGCCGTGCGTTATACAGACCCAACTGGCCATGCAGCAATAGGGGATACCAATGAGGGGGGATGCAATACGCCAAGCAGCCCTAAGTGTATTATAGATCGTTATGGGTATAACTCCACTGAAATTGACCGCGAACTTGAAAATTATCATCGCGCTAATCCGACTTACGACCCATCTACAGATTCATCATTAGAAGGAACAGATCAAACAATTGTTGTTCTTGCCATATCACGTGTTGGGTGTGCGAATGGTGGTCTGGGCGATTGTGTTGCTTGGGCAGCTGTAGGTTTTGCTACATCTCCAGTTCCAACAGTAAAGACAAATGATGCTGTTCCGCAAAATTACGGTAACGACCCTGCTAACTCAGATTGTGTTGGATGTGGATTTAAAGATCCACAATGGCAGTTTGGAGGTAACCATAGCAATCAAAAATGGCAAAATCAAATGACTTCCAGAGGTTGGACATCGGAACAAATATCGGAAGCTATTGTAAATGGTCAAAGCTTTCCAGCAAACAATTTTGTGCATCCTGGAAATCAAGCGACTCGATATATAAATCCAAACACTGGACGATCAATAGTTATTGATAACATTACTCGCGAAGTAATTCATATCGGAGGTGATAGTTTTGGATACTAAAATTTTGTATATACCTTTGCTGGATGAAGGAACAGATGTTTTTCGACCAACCAAAGGAAAAATGATCGCAGATTTGATCTTTAGGGTATTGTCCACGGAAGGATACGATCCCAACGACGAAAATTGGGCATTCCCTCCAGGCAGTATTGTAAAGTGCGAAAATCGAATAATCGGCGGAAAATTAGTTTTAGTTGCCAAAGAAAAGTTGTAAGAGTAGACAATACCCCAACATAAAAAGACGAACCTGACCGGGAAACAGATCGTGGTTCGCCTTTGACTTAGGGGCGCTTATATTTTACAACAACTGATGCTAAATACAAGTGCCTGTGCTATTTTACTTGCTCGCTTCATCCCTCTGGACCTTAACAACCTCAAATAGTCCCAAGCCCTCGCGCAAGGCGCGCACGATCTCAGCCTGTGCCGGGTTCAGCGAGCCATTGCGCAAGGCATCCGCCAGGTGCGATCAATTGGCCTATGCCCGGCGGCTCTTTCACCCTGTCTTCAGGCAGCGCCAACTGCTGCTCGACGCGGGTCATTGCCGCAAAATAATCCTCGGATACTGCATACAATACGCATTGGGCTTACAACAGTGCCGACCAGGTTGTTAGCATGACCTACCCGGATGGCGAGGTTGTGACAACAGCGTATAATAACCTGATGCAGCCCAACAGCCTGATTGGCGATAACACATATGAAGCCAACGCGGCTTACGATTCGGCTGGGCGGATGATTTCACGCACGCTGGGCAACGGGCTGAAGAGCACGTTCACATACAATGCCTGGAATACGGCTGCTGGACGGTTGAAGAAGATTACGAGCGGCACACTGCAGGACCTGGCTTACACTTACGATGCGGTGGGGAATATTCTGGGAATCACGGATGCAAAAAGCGGGGAAACACAAAGCTATACTTATGACAGCCTGGACCGTTTGACCGGGTGGAAAATGAACGGTATCGTTAAGGAGTTGTATGGGTACAACGCAAGCACTGGCAACCTTACAACTTCGGGTGGAGCAACGCTGACGTATGGAGAACCAAGCCATGATCATGCCGTGACGGCGATGGGGAGTAACACCTACAGTTATGATGCAAATGGAAATCAAAAAGCCCGCACAATCGCCGGAGTAACGTACAGCCTGGGTTACGATGCAGAAAACCGCATGGTGAGTGTGAGCAGCAGCGGATTGAATGCCAGCTTTGTATATGACGGGGATGGCAGGCGGGTGAAATCCACGATCAACGGGGTAGTGACCACTTTCATAGGGAATCACTATGAAGTCAGCACAGGCATGCTGAGCAAGTATTATTTCCTTGGCGGTGCGCGAGTGGCCATGAGGCAAGCCGGGCTGATTTATTATCCATTGACGGATCATCTGGGTTCGACGACTTTGACGACCGATGAGAGCGGTGCAGTGGTATCCGAACTGCGGTACACTGCGTGGGGTAAAACGCGCTTTACAAGCGGGTCAACGCCAACGAAATACCAATTCACCGGGCAGTACTCCAATGAACCTGATTTTGGACTGATATACTTTAATGCGCGCTGGTATGATCCTGGTATTAACCGATTCTCCAGCCCGGATTCACTGGTTCCTGATACATATAACACGCTCGACTATGATCGTTATATGTATTCCCGAGCGAATCCGATAAAGTATTCTGACCCGAGCGGACATCGACCTTGCGGGGATGGAGAAAAAGCTGATTGTAGTGGTGAATCAAGAATTATTAAGCAAAGACCAATTACTAGTACACTTCGGCGTAAATGATAATGAAGATAGGAAAAAAAGGTTGACCAGT
>CAYWXS010000038.1:0-55108 GCA_964462245.1 uncultured Anaerolinea sp. | reverse complement strand
AGTGCTTCAGTCTACGAATCTTTCAGAAATCGTCATTGAATAGACTCCGCATAATTACCCTTGTGCGACACTTTTAGATGGATATAGGCGCAAAAATGGGACTGACTTAGCTTTTAAGCAGTGCAATTGATGTCGCATAATTGTAGGTGATTTTTTGCTTTTATCCACCTGCGAACCTTGCATGTACGCTTCTTCAATGTCCAGTTCGGACTAAGTCGGTCAGATCAGAATGCTCCATCAATTTTTGCATGGCAATAATAACGGCGCCATTCCACCAGCGCCATTTTTTTTATCCACATCGGCAATATTGACAGGTGTGCACGTGAAACACAAGTTGGGTGGTATTCCAAACCGATTGGATGATTGACTTACCTTTTTTGTAGTATTCTTGGGGTTGAAAGAACTTGAAATTTCATGAATAAAATTCTCCCTGAACCAAACCTCACACTACAAAAACCGGCAAGTTCTATTTTTCTGATCTTTCGGCGTGTATATGCCTATTTAAAACCGTATTGGAAGCAGACCACTGGAGCTTATCTCTCGTTGCTCGGCATCCTGACACTGAATGCACTCATCCCCCAATTTATCCGCTGGATCATTGATACTGGCATAGGCGGAAAACAACCGGCAGTGCTAACCTGGTCGGTTCTCGCGTTACTGGGTCTGATGCTCCTGAAAGGAGTATTTACCTACTTTCAAGGAATATTAAGCGAAACTGCCTCACAAAATGTTGCCTATGATCTGCGTAACGAACTTCAAAAAAAACTTACCCAATTATCCTTCTCCTTTCATGACCAATCGGAGACCGGCGAATTGCTTTCCAGGGCTGTTCAGGATGTGGAACGAGTACGTTTTCTGACAGGCAGGGCCACCCTGCGTATCCTTGAAGGGGTTTTGATGCTTGTCATCACAGCCATGGTCATGCTGTTTATGAACTATCGTTTGGCAGGTTTGGTTTTTACGACCACGCCCTTTATGGTCTTTCAAGCGCTCCAATATGGCAAACGCTTTAGACCTCTTTCACTTCAACTCCAGAAACAGTTGGCCGTCCTGACAACAACCGTAGAGCAAAATTTACGTGGCAGCCGGATTGTAAAAGGCTACGCCCAGGAAAACGCCGAAATTGAGAAATTCGAAACCGAAAACAACCGATGGTTGGAACTCTCCGTCCGGTCGGTGCGGATGCAGTCCGTAAATGAACCCCTACTCTTCCTGATCGCAAACATGGGGTTGGTAGCCATTATCCTCTTTGGTGGAACCCAGGTTATAAACAAACAAATCACAATTGGCGAAGTGATTGCCTTTATCAGTTATCTGGGACAATTAATTGAACCCATCCGGCGTTTGGGACTTGTCATTCCTGCAGTTTCAATCGCAAGTGCCTCCGCTGAACGGATCTTTGATGTGCTTGATACAATTTCCGAAGTTAAAGACACCCCCAACGCAACAGAATTAGGTGAAATTCGGGGTGATATAAGTTTTGAGAATATCAGTTTCAGCTACGGAAAAAGAAAAATATTACGGGATATTAACTTTGAGATAAAAGCCGGGCAAACCGTAGCCCTGCTTGGTTCAACCGGTTCCGGAAAATCATCCATCATCAATTTAATCCCACGTTTTTACGAACCATCCACCGGACGTATTCTTATCGATGGGTTGGACATTTCACAAGTCACAATAAAATCCCTTCGCAGCCAGATCGGCATTGTGCTGCAAGAAACCAACTTGTTTGCTACTACCATCCGTGAAAACATCGCCTTTGGCGTAGAAAGTGCAAGCGAAGAAAAAATAATTAACGCTGCCAAAGCAGCCCAGGCACATGATTTCATCATGCAAAAGCCATCCGGGTATGATACAAAAGTCGGCGAACGCGGTATGACCCTTTCTGGAGGACAAAAACAGAGATTGGCCATCGCCAGGGCGCTTTTGCTTAATCCCCGCATCCTTATCCTGGATGATGCCACCGCTTCTGTGGATACGGAAACTGAACATCTGATTCAATTGGCTTATGCACAACTCATTCGCGGACGTACGACCTTTATCATTGCGCAACGTCTCAGCACCGTGCAGAGCGCGGATATAATTCTGGTGTTGGATGAAGGCAAAATAACAGCCATGGGTAAACACGCAGACTTATTGAAAAGCTCAACTCTTTATCGTGCAATTTTTAACCAACAGCTAAAAAAGCAGGGCGGCTGATATGAGTTTTTCAATTGGGCCTTCAACTTCAGGCATGGGACCGCGCTCAACTCTGGATCATTTCGGTACCAGTCAACGAAAAGGCGATGTTTTTAATCCGAATGTGGTCAGACGCATGCTGGCATACCTTCAGCCACATCGTTGGAAAATGCTGTCGGCCCTTTTCCTGACCCTGGGTAAATCAGCCCTGACCTTACTCTCCCCTTATCTCATTAAAGTTGCCATAGACCAATACATCATCCCTGGTCACCTGGCAGGCTTATTGCAAATTACATTGCTGCTGCTGGCTTCATTTTTGGGGTTATTTGTTGTTACCATGACTCAGGGCTATTTACTTGCCTGGGTCGGGCAGCGTGTATTGTCCACACTCCGCAGTGACTTGTTTCGTCACTTGCAGCGCTTGCATCTGGGATATCAGGAGAGTCATATCGTTGGTGTAACCGTTTCGCATGTAATCAATGATGTTGCAGAAATTAACCAATTGCTTTCTGAAGGTGTAATAACACTTTTGGGTGACCTGGTAGTGCTGATTGGTGTCATTGTGATTATGATCATTATGAGTCCGCTGTTGGCAGTGATAACTTTCAGCGTCATCCCATTAATGGTTTTGGCTTCCTGGCTTTTTTCACGTGCAGCGCGGGCAGCATTTCGTGAAACACGCAGCAAGGTCGCCGCTGTAGTAGGAGACCTGGCGGAAGATATCAACGGCATGCGCACAATCCAGGCCTTTACCCAGGAGAAGGCATCACAAGACCGATTTCTACAGGTTAATAAAGACAATCGAAATGCCTATATTAATGCCATGTCGCTGTCATTTGTTTTTCTACCAGTCATCGAGTTTTTGGGGATGTTATCAACCGGGATCGTCTTGTGGTTCGGCGGTCATTTTGTTTTGAGCGGACAAGTAACACTGGGTATCATTGTCGCTTTTCTCACTTACGTTTCCAAGTTCTTTCAACCTCTGCAAGAACTTAGCCTTTTATATACCACTTTTCAATCTGCCATGGCCGGCGGTGAACAGGTGATCAAACTGCTGGATACGCCGATCGAAGTTAAGGACCAACCCGGTGCCATTATTCTAACTTCTCTCAAGGGAAAAATAACTTTCTCGGATGTCTCTTTCCAATACAATCCCACCAGCCCAATTGTCTTAAAAAATATCAATATGCTCATTCAACCCGGCCAAACCGTGGCTTTAGTGGGTCCCACGGGAGCTGGCAAAAGCACCATCGCAAACCTGCTAGCGCGCTTTTATGATGTCAGCAGTGGATCTATCTGCATTGATGATCTCGATGTCCGTAATATCACCCAGGCATCATTACGTAAATTCGTCCGTGTCATTTCGCAGGATCCTTTCCTTTTCTCGCGCAGCTTTGCAGATAACATTCGTTATGGTGCTCCAAATGCTTCGGAACAACAAGTTATGGAGGCAGCACGCCAGGCAAACGCATCTGAATTTATCGAAAAATTGCCAAATGGATATGAAACCCGAATATTGGAAGGTGGGGTAAATGTTTCACAAGGTCAACGCCAATTGCTCAGCCTGGCGCGAGCCTTCCTGACCAATCCACGCATACTCATACTGGACGAAGCCACTGCAAACATAGATACCGTTACAGAATCCCTTATCCAGGAAGCTTTGGGCAGATTATTATATGAACGCACAGCTATTGTGATTGCTCACCGTCTCACTACCGTGCGCAATGCAGATTGGGTTTATGTATTGGACCAGGGACAAATTACTGAAGAAGGAACGCATAACGATTTATTGACACTTAGAGGACTGTATTCAGATCTATATGAACGCCAGTTTATAAATGGATAAACCAATTTTAATCGATTACGTAAAGATTAAAAGACAACCTACATCCTAATCAATAGGATAACCTGATCCATATGCAGGATTGCCCTACCCAAGTACATTGCACAAGTAGGATTATGAAAAAATTATGGAGATATGGCATCTCTAACTACCAGGTCTAGCCTCTGTGTTATAAATAATCTTAAATGTGATGCTTGGTTTTTGGAAGTTTTCATCCATCCAGAGTTTTGGCTTCAATTGGGTAAATTACATACCGAACTATCTTCTCGTCGTGAACTACACAGTGTCAGAATTTCATATAGAACCATTCAATTATCATCAGGCTTCTAAAAATGCTTGAGTTTTTATACTGTCTTTCATAATTTTTAATACCCCCTTCCAGGAATATACTCGAATCGCTTGGTAATGCAAAAACCAGGATATAAATGAAAAACATCGTTTCGACTAAAAAAATCAAGAATTGGCATTGGCCACTAATCATACTTATTGCGATAAACATCACAATCGGCTTTATGATCGTTCAAGGATTTGGCGAAAGTGTTGACGAATTATCTCAAAATTTATATGCTCAAAGAACCATTCAGGCGATACAAAACCTCTTCAAGGAAAACCCAAACGCTAATAAATTTTTCACTGAAAAACCCGCACAGGGAAGTCATGGCCCAGCTTTTATAGTTTCGGTAAACTTATTAAAAAGATTTTTTCTACAAAATGGCAGCCGAATTGATAAACTCACCTTTACCCACTTCATATATTTTATCTTTTTCTTGGTAGGTGTTATCTCATTTTACTTTTTAGCACTTCGTTGGCTAAGCAGACCTGCGGCGTTGGGGGCAACACTTCTTTTCAACACGCAACCGCTCCTGGTCGGTCACGCATTTATGAATCCCAAGGATGTTGTCTTTATGTCCCTGCTTACAACCAGTGCAGTATTGGGATTGTGGATGCTGGATCGCCAAGAGATAGCTGTTCCGAAAACTGGAACATCTTTCCTGAATAGCTGCCGGTTATTTCTTAGTGAGTTCGGTAACTGGGATGTTTGGCTGGCCGGATTGGTTTTAGGGTTTTCCAGTGCTATTCGAATTGCAGCCCCAATAATCGGCCTGATTGTGCTTGCATACGTACTTTTATCACGCAGATGGCAGGTTTTACCGCGATTCTTCACTTATGCATTCATTGCATTTGGCTTCATGCTGGTATTTTGGCCATATCTTTGGCCGGATCCAGTTGGAAGACTAATGGGTAGTCTTTTCAACAGCGCCTATTACCCCGGAGAGTATTTAACCCTGTTCAAGGGCGGTCTATTCAATTCAGATAATATTCCGCTCAGCTATTTACCAGTTCTCATGCTAATTCAACTGACAGAAACCACATTGCTTTTGATCATGATCAGCGGATTGGCTTTATTCAAAAAGATCAGATGGGATTTTCTTGCATTATTCTTGATTTGGTTTGGGCTACCCTTCGTGATGATCATCATAAGTCGGATGAAACTGTATAATAATTTCCGGCAGGTATTTTTTATTTTGCCCCCTCTTTTTCTTCTGGCTGGCTTTGGCCTGGATTGGCTTTTTGTTTACCTTAAAAAACCTGCTTTCCGTTATTTGATTATTTTCCTGGTTCTTCTCCCAGGGCTGTATGCAAACATAACACTTTATCCATATCAATATGTTTATTACAACCAATTGGTTGGCGGTCTGCCCGGAGCGTATCGCAAATATGAACTGGACTATTGGAACCTGGCTTTCAGGGAAGCCCAGGAGTACATAAATCAGACCGCCAGCCAGGGCTCTAATATTTATGTGATTCAGTCAAAATATCTGGCTCAAACTTTTGCCCGACCAGATCTAATATACAATGCTTTTGGTGGGCAGCAAAAAGATAAATATGATTACATCATCGTCAGCACAGCCGGAAACGAAGATAAAAAATATACCCGTTTTCGTACTGTCTATACCGTCGAACGCTTCGGAGTACCACTCGCATATGTAAAGAAGCCCTGACTTTTTTGTTGAATCTTTTTCAGATTATTGCATTTAATTTAGAAACGTATGAGATATCAACTGCCAGGAACTGAGAATTATATCCAGCATATTGTGCGTTGAAAAATAATCAAGAGAAAATATTGTCAAATTATTGGAAAATAAATGGACCTTTTATCACAGGTTCCAGTATCGCCATACAGCCTATCTAAAGCAGCTGTGGACAAATACAGCCGTGATATGGCAGCAGAATTACTAGGAACAAATGTACTCGTAAACTATCTGGACCCGTATTGGCTAATAACCGATATGGAGTGGACCAAACGCAGAAAATACCATCGAGACAGTCCTTCCCAGCGCTCTCGTCCCAACCTAACTTGATGATAACTGTCCCAACGGACGAGTCTTTTCGCTGCCCAGCAATTATAAAGTCCTGGATGATCAGCCCAAAACAGACAAAATCCCTAAATAAATTCGTTTATAGCAAGAAAAGTATAACCAATTATTACCAGACCGGTCATGAATAATTTGACCGGTTTTTGGGTATAATTAATCATCAGTTTTAAATTCAGAGAGTTGAGTTCCACCTTATTTAGGGACCAGGAATTTATTCCTTAAAGCTTTTCGGGGGGGGCTATTTTGCAACTTTGAGAAATGCATTTTGACAGGCACATCAGTCCTGCAATTTATAAATCATCGCCAGTTAATATAACTATCGCAAAGAATATTGGAAACCAGACCTGATATCACCAGCCTGGTGGAAAGAATAGCAATTGCCTTAGAAAAGATCGTAAATTCACTCCCCCACAGACTGAATCCAGGATTCCACCGGTTCCTGTTGACCCACCTCTCATCAGCAACGACCCCGATCAAACCATTAGCAGTTGCTAACGATGCTCGTCGTTTGCACGAATTCCTAGTGTCCCGTGATATTACCATAAAGACCATCCCCCTGAACACGAAAGTGATGAGATCCTGGATAAAATTGCTCTATTTATAGGCACCAGGCTAGAAACGGTAAAGGGATTACTTGATTCGATCAAAGGCAATCTAAACACAGGGAGAGCGTTCAACCTGACATTAAAAAATGAAAGCCAGCAAACCATCACAGACATAACAAACCTGTGTATCAACTTATCCAAAATTGCTTTTCTTACCGCCTATCATTATCAGAAATCTCCCACCTACCAGGTTCGTGCTACCCCCAGCAACTCACCCAAAGCACTGAACTTTTACTCCGCTCAGTGGTTGGAACGCTTTATTAAATCGCAAGTACTTTCACCACTAAAAGGGAAGGGCTGGATCATTCTTATTTATGTAATGCCCAAATTACGCTGCCCAATGGGGATGATTTTGAATTGGATTTGCTTTTTAGAGCCGGAGATGAAATTTTCTAGCTGGAAGCCAAAACCGGTGACTATCGCAAACATATCGAATGTATTCCAAAATGTCTAAACTGATTGGCTTGGACCACACCCACCCCTTCCTAATCCTGGCAGACGACGCGGTCACTGAAAATCTAACACATGAACTGGCAAGTCTTTACGGGATAAATGTAGTACGCATTGAAAATTTTGCAGAACGATTATCCGAAACGATCCATTAAACAAAGGACTATAATATTGAGCAGTAGTAAACAAATTCTAGTTATCAAATTAATCAGGCAACGCTTATGAATCCAATTCTCCTGCAGGCTGATGTATTACTTACAATGAACACTAAAAATGAGGTCATCGCAAACGGAGCTGTTCTCGTTGGAAGCGATGGGCATATAAAAACGGTTGGTGATGCCACTGCCCTAATCACCGACAACCCTGACATACAGGTCAAATACCTGAAAGATTGTTTACTCATGCCAGGACTGATCAACACACACGCACATTCAGGGTTGCTGCGCGGAACTGCCGAAGGCTTGCCTGTTTGGGAATGGCTGCAGCAGTTCATTGACCCCATGCATCGGGTCATTACTCCACGCGAAGCCGAGATCGCGTCAGCCCTTTGTTACGCCGAAGCACTGCTCTCGGGCACAACTACCATCGTGGATATGTGGCGATATATGCACGGTAGCGCCAAAGCTGCCAGCAGCCTGGGCATCCGGGCAGTTCTGGTGCCGTACGTTGCCGAACACCCAGATCACAATTATTTTGAGACTCTAGATGCAAACGAAGCGCTTATTCAAGAATGGCACGGCGCTCAAAATGGACGCATCCAAGTTTGGGTCGGATTGGAGCACATGTTTTATGCTTCTCCAACAGCCTGGAAACGCGTAATCCAATTAAGCCAGCGCTATCAGGTTGGGTTTCACACCCACAGTAACGAAAGCCGCTTCGATGTTGAAGAAACTCTACACCGCCATAACCTGCGTCCTATCGAAGCATTGGAAGCATTTGGCCTTTTAGAGGCTCCTCGGACCTTGCTTGCACATTGTGTATGGCTTTCTGATCATGAAATTGAATTACTAGCACACCACAAGGTGGGCGTAGCTCATAACCCAGTCAGCAATATGAAACTAGCCAGCGGAGCTGCACCGATTGAAAAACTGCTTGCAAACAATATTGCTGTAGGACTGGGTACCGACGGCGAAAAAGAAAACAACAACCTGGATATGTTTGAAGAAATGAAAGTTTCATCTCTACTGGCAAAATTAAGCAGCTTGAATGCGGCTGCACTCGATGCCTGGTCTGTCTGTCGGATGGCAACAATTGGTGGGGCAAAAGCGTTGGGACTCGAATCTAAAATCGGTTCCATTGAAGCAGGCAAACAAGCCGACCTGATTGCGGTGCGCACGGATACCCCGCGTATGACCCCCTTCCTGGGTGGAGTTGACGGAAACCTGCACCACAACCTGGTCCACGCGGTGCAAGGTGGCGATGTTGACTTAACAATGGTGGCTGGCCAAATTGTGGTTGAAGATGGCGTGCTGCAAACAGCCGATCTCCGAGAATTAATCCTGGATGTTAACCAGGCAGTACCAGACCTCTTCCGCAGGCGCGCCGAATGGCTGTCTGCACACAAACCCATCAATGAACTAAGCACAAAATAAAGTAAAAAATCTCCCAACATTTTTCGAACCCAATTAATCATGCATAGCCCAATAAACCGATAAATATGATAAAGTAAAGCTAGTATAACTAAATCTTTAACTTGGAGCATATAAATGAAAATAGGATTGAACATTTTTGGTGGGTTATTGATTCTTGTGGGAATCATCTGGATATTGCAAGGAATCAACATCCTGCCCGGCAGCTTTATGACTGGTCAAATCAAATGGGCCTATAACGGAGCAATCAGTGCCTTTCTTGGCGCGGGAGTGCTGGCAGTGACATACTGGCGAAAAGTAAAATAAGGCATCTCAGCTTCACTGGTCGATAGGCTATCAATGCATGGCAAAACTTCGTGATATTTTTGGATTTAATCGACATTCGTATACAGTTTTCAGCATTTTTTTACTCACCTGTCTGCTCATCATCTACATCTGGTGGCCGCTGGTAGTTGAATACTTGTCCTATTACGACGGTAGCTTATCCTGGTATTACTATGTAGATTGGTTGCTTTTAGGTATTTTTGCATTTATGTCAGTCACCATCATGGCCCGCGCCGATCTAAAAACGGACAGCCTGATCATTTTTGTTGGAATGTGTGGAGGACTGGTAATTGAAAGTTGGGGTACACAGACCAATCTTTGGCATTATTACACCGCTGAACGTCCACCATTATGGATCATCCCAGCCTGGCCGATCGCTTCTCTTTCCATCGATCGAATCACACGCGCAATGGATTTTTTAACCGACAAGCTCGTTTGTCACTTTTTCACCCAAAAATGGGTAAACCCAGCAGGGAAATTTCTTTACTGGTTCACTTTTACCAGTTTCATCTTGTTGATGGTTTGGTTCGTAGCACCAACCTTGGATAAGTCATATACCATTGCAGCCCTGTTTATCAGTATTACTTTGATCCTGTCCCCGCACAACCAACGCAAAACTTTCATCATTTTCGCAGCCGGTTCCGGGTTGGGCTATTTTCTGGAACGATGGGGGACCACTCGGGAATGCTGGACTTATTACACAAACCAGACACCTCCTGTCTTTGCCATCTTCGCCCACGGCATGGCAGCTGTTGCTTTCTGGCGCACGGGTCTCTTAATCCAGAATATTTGGAGCCGATTGTTCAATGGTAATGTGCCGATCAGTGAAAAACAGTAATTCAACATAAGATATCTAATGAAAAATAGATAAAAGTCAGGCTTTAAATTACCCACAGCAAGCCAAGTCAGACTATAATTGAACAATCTGAGATCGTATGGACGGTCTCTCCAATCTGATAATTCAGCTTTAAAAAAGGAGATATACGATGGGAGAAAAAGGCGGCAAGAAGGATAAAAACAAGGCTGACAAACAAAAAAAACAAGAGGTAAGCAAGAAACAAGAACAACAAAAAACAAAACTACCTTCTAAAAAACCAGCATAAAAACAATGCCTGCTTAAAACAGACAGTTTACCGTTCCTCATCCTGGCTTCTCAATGGGGAACGGTATTATTTTTGCAGGAACAATAATCTCTTAAATCATTTTTTTCATTTCAACATTAAATTTACTGAGCAATTATGCGTCCATTAGAAATCATCATCATAATTCTGCTTGCCATACAATTTATTTGGCAATTTTTTGGATCCCGCCCACGAGCGGCAGCTTTTCTACCGGCCTTTGTTTTACTCCTAATTCTGGGTCATATTTTTTTTGAGGGATTTCGCTGGCAAATGTATCCATTCTACGGCCTGGGGTTACTTTTATTTTTTATCGGGCTGCCTGCAATGATCAACTCTGCTTATTTTAACCCTGGCCAAATCCGAGGATGGAAGATCGTACTGCCCGTGTTGGGACTGGTTCTTGTGGGAATTTTTTCGCTTATCCCAACACTATTGCCTGTCCCAAGTCTAAAACTACCCAGCGGACCTTTTCCAGTAGGCACACGCACAATGGTTATTACTGACCCAACCCGTAATGAAATATATTCAGGTAAATTTGAACCTCGAAAATTTATGGTTGAGTTTTGGTACCCAGCCGTAAAACCTGCGCCTGGTATCAATCCTGCTCCCTGGATGCCGGAAGCAAAAATTGTTGCCCCTGCCATTGCCGATTATATCAAGCTGCCACATTTTTTTCTGGACCATCTGAATCTTGCAAAATCTGCATCCTACGAAAACATTCCGGCGGACATGAGCGCAGGCCCTTATCCAATCCTGATCTTTTCGCATGGATGGAATGGGTTTCGACAACAAAGCACTTTTCTGATGCAGGAACTTGCCAGTCATGGGTATATCGTCGTTGCAATGGAACATCCTTACGGCTCCCGAATGACAGTTTTTCCAGACGGCAGCATCATCCCAAACGACCCCGCCGCCCTCCCAAAGGATAAACCCACTGCAGAATACGAAACCGCTGCCCGTATCCTGGTCAATCAATGGGCCGGAGATATTGGTTACACGCTAACTTGCTTGCCGCAACTGAATAAAAATGATCCTGCCAGGCAAATTACCGATCTGATCGCTTTCGACAAAGTTGGTGTTTTTGGGCATTCCACCGGTGGTGGAGCAACAATCCAATTTTGTGGGACGGATAAACGCTGCAAAGTCGGGTTAACTCTGGACGCTTTTATGCGTCCAGTCGGGTTGGACGTGCTTGACCATGGCACGCAGCAACCTTTTTTCTATTTATTCAGCGAATATTGGCCCTTTGAGCGCAATACAGAATTATTTGACCGCTACTACAGTCACATTGCCTCCACCAATCACGTTATTACCATTCTGGGGGCAGATCATTACGACTTCAGTGACATACCAGCCTTAAGCCCACTTGCCCCCCAATTAGGTCTAAAAGGCCCGATCAATGGCGAAAGAGTTCAGAAAATAATTAATACATATGTCCTGGCGTTTTTTGATCAACAATTAAAAAATATTCCCACTGATTTAATGGAAGGTCCTCAAGCTGCTTACCCGGATGTGCGCTACGATCACTGAGATCGGAATCAATATCATTCGATATTTTTGAAAACTGAACGGAATGATTCATAATATCGTCCCAAAATAATTGACTGAAAAAATATATATTAAAAACCTCTCAATTTACACAAATTTCTATGACGGGTTCTAACAACTCAATCAGTCTAGTTCGAATGGTAAAATTAATTTCACAAGGGCTAAAAAATTATCATGCCACCAAAACCAAATCCGGTTGTATGGTCTTCAGAAAATGGGGACCTGCGTAAAACAGAACAAAAACCTGCTGTGGTGCACACATCCTTACCCCCACAACAGCAAAATATTACCATTCATAGAGAATCCAAGAACAGGGGCGGAAAAGGTGTAATGCTGATTAAGGGACTTATCTTGACCGAAGCTGACATGACTGCCCTCGCAAAAATATTAAAACAAGCCTGCGGCAGCGGCGGAACAATCAAAGGCAACATCATCGAAATACAGGGTGAAAACCGCGAGAAAATTATGGATATCTTAAAAAAGGCTGGTTATAAGGTGAAGATAGCAGGAGGATGAAAAAATCCAGCCACTGGTTTTACACAGAAGATAGCGGGGAAATTGCCACTCGAAAGCCAAAATTATAAAATCTAAAGTCTGGATAATAACGCTGACGGTCTGCACAACGTGAAAAATCGTGTGTATAGTAAAAAGATCCTCCTCGCAGAACTCGGGCCTGGTCATCTGTAGCGTGCAAATTTTCACGGTTTTTATCACCCGGATCATATGGATAACCAAAATCTGCCAGGCTGCGGGTCCATTCGCGTACATTACCGGTCATATCCAGCAGACCAAATGGACTGGAACCAGATGGGAATAAACCGACAGGTGTAGTATCCCCAAAGCCAAGTTCGCTTGTGTTGGCGCTCAAATCCCCCCACGCACCCCAGGGGTAATCCCGTTGATCATTGCTTCCCCGAGCAGCTTTTTCCCATTCGGCTTCGCTCGGCAAACAGACTGTTCGTTTAATTTTTTCTGTCATCCAGGAACAGTACGCCAGAGCTTCGTGCCAATTTACATTTACAACCGGGTGATTTTCTTTACACTTTGGAATCCGCCCACCCCACCAATGCTCTGGAGCTTCATACCCAGTCTCATTCAGGTAAATAGCGTATTGGGCATTGGTCACTGGTACTCGGGCAATCTGGTATTCAGGTAGCAAAACCTGGTGTATGTTGGAATTTTCCCCACTTGCCTCTCCCATCCAAAAAGCACCTGCAGGGATGGTTACCCACTCAGGTTCGCCAACAGGTGCTGTCCAGTAGCGTCCCAGAACCTGTCCACCAGGCAATCCAGCCAGTGCCTGACTGGCAGCAATCTTATTCAATAATCCCTGTTGGTCGCCTTTTTGAATTGGAGAATTTACCAACCGCCTGAATTTTTTCTTGAAGTCTTCAACCATGGGAGTTTCCCAGAATCTCGAATCTACCTGGGTCAAACACTCATACGCCAGGAAAACCATCTGGGAAGATTCAGATTCAACTTGAGAGCCAGAATCTAAAATGAATTGAACCAATTCGCCAACCCTATGTTTCGACTTTTTATTGAGGATACTTGATTCAAAGAAAATTACATTCCGCCACCATGTAGATGACAAAAAGTTAAGTGTAAACGCCAGTGTATCCTCCCGATCTGCCAGGGCATGGGCAGCCAGAAATTCCTGAAAAGTCCTCTGTGAAAAAACAAATTCCGACCGCTCTGGGACCAATAAACCACTACTTAATAATAGAAATGATAATAACGTTTGAGCGCTAGCACTTGCCTGGACCTCATCACCTGAACGCCGCGGAAGGAACCAACGTTCCAAAATAGGCATTAGCTGCTGGGGGTTAAATCGGGTCTCATTATTTTGGTGCAACCAGAATGCAACCATCTCCAAAGCCTGACGCGCTTCCACTTGATCCAGCTTGCGTTCTTCCGGTTTCTTACCGGCCAAGCTTTTAGCCAAGCGGTGTTCAAACAAAATCTGGACACCACTCTCGAATAAATCCGCCCGAGTGAGTGGCATTTGATCCCGATCACGCTTCACAAGCATAAGCATATTTAATAAAAGGGGACTTGTCGCCAAGTCAGCCAGAAGTGGATTGGCATCGATCAAATCGATCAACTTGTCAGTACTCTGCCTTGCTTGCAATTGCACATCCGAAGTCCCATCCCCGGGCAAACCAGACTCTACGAATGATTTAATAGTACTTAAGTATTTCCGCATTTGCAAAGGAGTAAACTCACCCAACTCCAGTGTGCCAAATTGTTCAGAAGATAAAAATCTTTCGTCCAACTCAAATAAACGACTGCTGACCACATAACGGCAAGTGGGATACTGCTGAATAAATTTTCGAATCAAGTGAATAACACGTTTCCTTAATTTAGGATCAGCTAGTTCATCCAAACCATCAAAAATGACTATTGCTTCACCTGTAGAAAGGTATTCGTCAAAAAATGCCTCTGGTAATGGATAAATCGCACAATTCGAACCTGCTGGTATTTCATGTAAATAAGCCCGCAAACATCCCCAATCCTCCTCTTCCAATTTCTCAACTTTTTTTAATAAATAGTGCCCCAACTCCTGCAAAGACACAAAAACCGGCAGGTAGCCTTTTTCGACTGTCAGCAGACGCGACTTACCAATATGACTGGCAACTTTTGTTTCGGGGCTGGAAGATGAAGAGATTTTCGGTGCATGGACATTAATTAACGACGTTGCATACGACAATAAAAGGATTTGCGATAACGTTGTTTTTCCACTTCCAGGGCCACCCTGGACCAAAAGACGACGATAACGCTGCAGAGCGCTCGACAAACTGAGGGCTGACGCAGCACCATAAGGACCATCATCTCGCTCTGGACGAATAATCCCTATACGCTTATCCATTAATGTTATTGGAACATAAGCTAGCTCAAGCGGAACTCGTAATAATCGACCTTCCTCACCCAAACCAGGGAAAATAACAAAACTACAAGCATCTACCAAGCTTTGCAAATAGGTCAAATGTATATCTGAAAACTGAATCGAAGTACTTGCAGGTGTTTTATTTGCAATTCTTTTTATACTGGAAAGTGGCTTCGTAATAAAGCCTTTTTCCGGTTGCACTTTTTGCAAAACAGGTTCAGCACTAGGAGGCTGTTTTGCCACCAAAGAATCCACTTCTGGAACAGAAAAATTCTTCGATTGTCGGTCTGGCTCTAAAGGCGTCTCTGCAAATGATTCACGTAGGAAATCAAACGTCTCTTTTACCTTCTGGACAATTAAACTAAATGTTTCCTTGGCAGACATTTTTTCTCCAACATATCAGGATACCAATATTATGCATTAATTGGTAGATGCAGTAAATAAAATTCCCAATATCGAAAGAATCATTGGGCTTTATAAAATAAGGTTAATTCCGACTGATCTATGCAAGAATAAAAAACTGTTTCTCAGCTCGTGATCTTGCAATAGGTATGCCACATCTCTCGCTGAACTAATTACGCGATAAAAACCCTGGCCACTCAATTTTCACAAGAAAATTACTCAGATTAAGTTTTAATTTAACCGAATAACGATATGACCGCATCGCGGAAGACCTGTGTATGGTAATCCACATCTGCCTGGGTTGTTTCAGGGGATATGAGTGCCATGTTATGAAAAGGTGTCATCAAGATGCCCCGATTAAGAGCATAAAGATGCATATATCGGTCAAGCTCATGGTCTACTGCAGCAGCGGCTTGGCCACCGTTTTTTGGTGAAGTCGGACGAAACCAGTATTCAGACCGATTACCAAGACGTTTCACAATCCAGGGTAGGGCAAATTCCTGGATAACTGATTCCACGCCAGAAGTAAATTTATCCTGCAAGGCAAAAGATTTTTCGTAAAATTCAGGGGTAAGCACCTGTTGAAATGTAGCCTTCATGGCAGCGATGGAAAGTGCGTTTCCTGCCAGTGTGCCACCGATCCCTCCAACATCCGAATCATCCTTGACAAGCATTTCATCAAACCGCTCTGCTACTTCTTGTGTAAAGCCATAGACCGAGGCGGGAATCCCACCAGCAATAGGTTTACCCAGTGTAAGGAAATCAGGTTGGAGGCCATGTTCGGCGGTATAACCGCCCGGGCCTGCGCATATGGTATGCGTCTCATCAATAATCAGCAGAGTACCATACTTCCTGGTCAGCTTGCGCATTTCCTCATGGAAACCAGGTGCTGGATGAATTATGCCGATATTAGTCATAACTGGCTCAGTAAGAACAGCAGCCACATCCCTGGCAGAAAGAACCGTTTCCAACGCCGCTATATCGTTAAATTCGATCACCTTGGTGGTATAGATTGGATCAATCTGTGGCCCCATATTATTGGGACGCGGCATGGGTGTACCTTCTTCATCCAAGATAATAAAGGATTCATCCACCGAACCGTGATAACAATAGTTAAAAACTAAAACGTAAGGCCGTTTGGTAATCATTCGCGCCATACGCAAAACGAAACGATTTGCATCGGTCGCAGTCAGTGCAAACTGCCAATAAGGCAGTCCAAACCGTCTTTGTAATTCTTCACCCACATCTATTACATCCTCAAAAGGCAACATAAGCGTTGTGCCTTTTTCGATTTGTTCCTTAACTGCCTGAACAGTGGCAGCCGGCGCATGACCTGTCATAGCGCCGGTATCACCCAGACAAAAATCAATATAATCACGACCGTCGACATCGGTAAAGTGAGCACCCTTTGCATCCCGTACAAAAATCGGAAAAGAGCCTGCCCAGCGGATCATCCAAAGCATGGGAACCCCACCATACAAAGATTTTCTGGCACGTTGATATAGCTCAAAAGATTTGGGATGGGTGTCATAAAAGAGGGCTTCTTCTGCCCTAATAAGTTGTGCTAAATGTGTACGATCCAAGGATGTCATGTCTGCCCAATTTTCACTTACAATTTTATTCAATAAAATAACCTGCAAATACAAGTTTTATTTAATGACTTCGCCCAAAGTCTGGCCGAAGATTTGCAAACCCGATTGGATCTGCTCCGATGAAACATTCAATGGTGGAATCCAACGAATAGTATTATCGTACGTACCACAGGATAACAGTAAGAGTCCCTTTTCTTCGGCAGAATGAATGACAGCTTTAACTAAAGCCTTATCTGGCTTGTTTTTCGTATCGACAAATTCTGTGCCAACCATCAACCCTAAACCGCGCACATCTCCAATTGCAGGAAATTCTTCCTGAAGTTTTCGCAAACCGGTCTGGAGTTCGGTACCACGCGAAACGGCATTCTCAATCATTTTTTCATCCCGCATAGCCCGAATCGTGGCAACACCAGCAGCCATGGCTACTGGATTACCACCATAGGTACCCCCATGCGATCCTACTGGCCACTTCTTCATCAATTCCATCCGGCTAAAAACACCAGAAAGTGGCATTCCGGAAGCAATCCCTTTGGCAACAACCATGATATCAGGTACCACACTAAAATGTTCTTGAGCGAACCATTTGCCGGTGCGTCCAAACCCGCTCTGAACTTCGTCAAAAATCAGGAGAATATTATTCTTGTCACATATCTCACGCAAACCATGCATAAAAGAAGCAGGTGGAACTACATAACCACCCTCTCCAAGAACAGGCTCAATCAAAATAGCAGCAGTATCAGCCGGGGAAATTTGTGTTATCAACAATTCTTCAAGCGCAGATAGCGAATACTGACTTGCCTGCTCTTCTGTCATACCCAAGCGAAAAGCATACGGAAATGGCGCAACATAAACACCTGAAGGTAATAACTGCGAAATGCCTTTATAACCCGTCTTTGAGGTAGTTAATGCCATAGCCCCACTGGTACGACCATGAAACGATCCCGTAAAGACAATCACCGCCTGTTTTCCGGTAGCTGCGCGCGCCAGTTTGATGGCACCTTCCACCGCCTCTGCACCTGAATTGCTAAAGAAGAAACCATCAATGGATGGATGCACGATTTTGCGAACTTCTTCGATCAATTGCAGCATGGGTTGATGAACAACAATATTTGCCTGAGCATGTAAAAACAATCCAGCCTGATCGCGTATTGCTGCCACTACTTTTGGATGACAATGTCCGGTGTTTGTCACACCAATACCGGATGTAAAATCCAGGTACTTTTTTCCATCCGTGGTAAAGATATAAGACCCTTCCGCACGCTCTGCTTCAAGCGGAAAGATACGAGACCAGACAGGTGACATATGTGGAAAATTTTGTTCATATAAGTTCGTGTTCATTTAATATCGCCTTTGATTATTTCAGGTTGAAATTCAGACAGATTTGAAACAAGGTCAGTACCAAAGGAATTTGCCTTGCCATTGGATTTCATAAATATTTTCAAGATCAAGCTGCTTATAAAAATTCAACAGCCCAATCAAGATCCAATACCTGAAGAGATGCCTTGGTAGGGACGCCATTGTTCGTCCAACCAGCCATCTTGTAATATTCATCCAGCGCAAATTCGATTTCCTCGTGCGTAAGCGAGACACCTGCAGATGGGCCATCACCCTTCAAAGCCTTATAGAATTTATTGGGTAATCTGTCATCCTTCCGATCCAATCCTTCCCTACTATTGAATGTGCGCATCAGATTTAGGCGACGGGCACCAACTTTCAACAGTTCATCTACCGTAACATCCCACCCCGTCACAGCCCGCACCAGGCTGACAGTTTCCTGAGGCCCATAAAGTGTCCAGCCGGGTCCCCAAACAAACTGACACAATTCCAGGCTGTCCAACATGGAATAGAAAAGTTCGGTCATGTAAGAAAATTTAACTTTTTCCCTACCGAGCGAAAGAGGTGGCAAACGTTCTTCCAGACCCAAATCAGCAAGGCGACTCATGTACAAATCTGAGGCAATTCCTTCTTCAATCATCCAGTCATGTTCACTGGACTGATGATCGGCGCCAAAAGGGTTTACTGCATAAATAAGACCTAATGACCGTTTCGCTTGCGGCATGTGAGCAGGCGATTCTGCTCCCTTAACCGTCGTCAGACAATCTTCCGCACCATTACCCCAAACAGCAGCAGCACGAGCTGAACCCTGTCCCAGAATTTTTCCCAGAGGAGTTGACGCTGTAACAATTTGGCGCAGAACTTCCAACATGGCATCTGCATTTCCAAATTTCAATTCAATACCCCCGGTCTGCTCTAGGGTAATAATCCCCTTTTCAAAACATTCCATGGCAAAAGCAATTGTTCCACCACAAGCAATCGTATCGACCGCATACTCATTACAAATCTGGTTGGCCAAAGAAATTGCTGCCAGATCATTTATGTTACAGTAAGAACCAAATGTACCGATAGTTTCATACTCAGGGCCACCGTACTTGGCATCAACCTTGTACTTACCTTCCAACCTGACGACTCGTTTGCAACGCACAATGCAAGAATAACAAGTATCGCGTCCAAGCTTGTCCTGTTTTCCGTCTGCAGCACCGTCCAAGTATTCATCATACAGTTTTTCACCGCTAATATCTTCAGCGAATTCATATGCTGATTCGTTGTAGTTATTGGTTGGCAAGGTTCCCATCGAATTTTGCGGCATTACCACACTGGCAGTTCCATATTTTGCCAGCCCAGCCATATCTCCATTCTCAGGCAACATTTTTGGCCCTTCACGACTGAGAGCCATCAGTGCTTTGGAATCTGCCAGTGCGGGTTTGTGAGTGCCACGTACAACAACCGCTTTTAGATTTTTGGATGCCATCACCAGACCCATACCAGTACGCCCATTGCTTCGATTTGACATACTCATCAAGCTGGAAAATAAGACTCCCTTTTCAGCAGCAGGGCCATGTTGCAGGATTTCAACTTTCTCATCCGCCAGTTCATCCTTCAAGATTGAATCAACATCCCCTGTAATTTTTCCTTCCAAATGGGCGGCATCTCTCAACTCAGCTACACCATTTTTGATCCATAGGTATACAGGGTTTGGGGATTTCCCTTTGATCACTATTCCATCGAAACCTGCAAATTTAAGCTCTGCCGGGAAAAAACCACCACCCTGCGAATCACCAATACCGCCAGAAATGGGCGATTTGGCATTCGCATTGATCCTGCTTTGACCCGAAATCGAAGCCCCGGTTGGTACCCCAGTCATTAGAGTTAATACATTTTCCGGGCCAAGGGCATCTGCACCTTTTGGCATCTCATTCAAGATGTAATAAAGCCCCATGGCAGAGCCACCCATATAAGTCCGGTAAAACACTTCGGATGGTTCTTCAATTGTTATAGCTAGACTTGTCAGATCCACATGTAATATTTTTCCGTTATAACCGTGGGGCATGGCATCCTCCTGAGAATTTTCAATAATACAATTATAAGGTTGAGCTTCAGTAAAAGCAAATAGCTATTTCCGCTTCAGACATCAATTGAGAAGATTCAGCAAAATTCGGAAAAATAAGGATACCCAATTCTACCAAACAAGAATCGGGCATCCTATATAAGATGAGTATTCCTAACACTACAATTCGGAGTGATGCTGGTACCCCTTCCAAGGTAATATCGGCTACCGATTTTTACATTTCCTTGATTCCGTAAGGGAAGCTGTAATCAGCCATTTTATCCATAAATGGATTCGGATCAAAGGCTTCGGGACCCAAAACGCCTATACCACTCCACAAATCATGTTCTAATAAATCCATACCAATCACTGCATTGAAAGCTGTTTGAGCCACGACCGCCTGACAATTCCAACGCTGCATACAATCTTCGTTGTCTGCAACCTGGTAAAGGTAAACTTCACGGGGTTTTCCATCTTTGATTCCCTTGATCCAGGTCCCGGCGCAGGTTTTTCCAAACATACGATCGCCCAGATGCGCCGGATCTGGCAAACAGGCAGCAACAACATCGCGTGGAGCAACCATAAGCCCCTTTACATTTATTTTTTCCTTGTTATCAAGCCCTAGCATGTGAAGCGTCTTTAAGATACCAATGAACTTATCGCCCAACCCATATTTGAAAGTGACTCGCTTGGTTTTTATCCAACGCGGGACAAGCAAAACTTCTTCATGTTCAACATTTACCACTTCTATCTTGCCTATACCTTCAGGAAATTCAAATGTTTCAGGCTCAGAAAATGGCTCAGTAGTAAACCAACCCTTACTCTTTTCCCAAATAACAGGGGGATTCAAGCACTCTTCTATAGTTGTCCAGATTGAGAAGTTAGGGGCAAATTCATAACCAGTGATCTCAATGTTAGAGCCATCCCTTATGCCCACTTCCTCAATTTCATCAAATAAATATAATTCTGCATATTTTGCAAAGACATCCGCCATTCCCGGCTCCACCCCCAAACCCACAAGCGCAAGAATACCTTTTTCTTCCCATTTTTTTGCTCGTTCAAACTGGTAATCACCAAGTTTGATACCGGTCAATTCAAACGGTTTTTCAATGTGGGGTTCCGAAAGTGTCATTGCCATATCCATATAATTAACACCCACATTGTATGCAGCGTCAAAAATGGGTATATTAAAACTTGGATCACATGCATTCATAATTAAATCAACATCATACTTCCGGGCTAATTCTTCAATCAATCCCTGCTTGCCGGCATCGATCCATTCAACAGGGAATCGGGCAGTATCTCCCAATTTAGCCTGAACCTCTCTGGCACGATCCATATTGTAATCAGCAAGTACCATCAAATTCAACCAGGGACGAGGTTTTGCGATTGCAGCAATCGCCTCACCTACCCCACCGACACCGATTAGTAAAACCTTCATGGTTTATTCTCCTGATGATCGAAAATTAATAATATCGTTAGATTTCACTAAAAAAAATTGCGCAGATAAATCTGCGCAATGGATCCCTTAAAAATAGACTTCCTTCTCGATTTTTAGATGCATAAATGATTCTGATTCACGCATACCATCAACAAGATATAATTTTTCTGTTAAAAATCTCAACAAATCCGCATGATCCCGGCAAACAACCTCAGCAATGAGGTCGTAGCGGCCACTAACAACGATCAGGTAAATCACTTCTTCAAATTCAGATACTTTTTTTGCAACCTCAAGCATCTTATTACCATCAGTACGAATTCCAATCATCGCCATTGATGTATATCCCATACGCAGTGGGTTTGTAATTGCCACAACTTTGATCAAACCCATTTCAACCAGGCGGTTGTATCGGACACGAATCATTCCTGGGGAAACGTTTAATTTTTGAGCAATTTGCGCAAAAGCCACTCGTCCATCCAGGCGCATCGCTTCGATGATATATCGATCGTTATCATCCAACCCATCCGTATACTTTGTGCGCATTATGCTTTCCATAAATATATTTTATAACGAATGAGCAACAATGTCAAATTATTTTTGATGATTATTCATTAATTCGCGAATAATTTACCGCTCCTTGAATAATTTTCATTAACCAAATTTCATATGGATTGCATCGGATTCAAAAAAGGCCATCCTCGGGGATGACCTTTTTTTGAATCCGATTTTGAATAACCTTACTTACTGCGATCCACCCTTGACCTCAGTCCAGATTTGATCATAGAGTGGTAAAGCATCACCAACATCCTTGATACGATGGCCTTTGGCAATTGCTTCTGCTGGTGGGTTGGTAATATTTGACCCCATGTAAGTATTATATATTTCTGCCTGGGAATCCTTGGCATAATCCAATGCAGCCTTATCTGGATTGATATACGGAAAATCACGCAGCATCAACCAGAAAACATCACCTTGCAATGTGTAATTCAACCATGCATAAACCGCATCTTCATGGGAAACACCAGTAGGAATCGCCCAGTTATCCTGCCACAACATAGCACCTTCAGTTGGATATACATAGGAAATGGATGGCTTTTCCTTCTGAGCAAGGAATGCTTCAGCAGTCCAGGTCATACCAAGATCGACATCGCCTGCAATTAGCGCGGTCTTGGGTGAATCACTATCAAACAATTTAATTCCGGAAATCAACTTGGTTAATTTTACCTTAGCCTGATCCAATTGAGCCGGATCGGTTGTGTTAGGATCGAAGCCCAGAGTCAAGAGGGTCAAACCGATAATGACACGTGAATCATCTAAAAAGACCATTCGCCCTGCATATTCTGGTTTCCACATGTCTTCCCAAGATTTAGGAGGATTGGGGACTTTGTCCGCATTGTAAACGATCGCATCCGTTCCGGCCTGATATGGTAATGTATACGCATTCCCAGGGTCGAATTCTAGGTTCAGGTAATTGGGGTCCATATTCTTTAATACAGGAAGTTTTGCATGATCCAGTTTTTGCAATAAGTTCTGACGGATCATCAATGCGATAATATAGTCTGTCGGTTGAACAAGGTCATAGTTTGTACCGCCAGCAGAAATTTTGGCGTACATTTCTTCATTGCTTGAGTATTCATCTCGATTGACTTTGATGCCATAAACCTTCTCAAAGCACTCAATCATATCGGTTGGAATATACTCGGTCCAAACAAACAAGTTAATTTCTTTCGATGTTACATCCAGTTTTGGATTGGGAACCGGGCAAACAAACCCGGAAGACGCGGTAATCTGTTCGGCTGGTACAGCTGTCGCATCTGCAGACCCACTCGAGCTTCCTCCAACTGCGGTGGGCTGCTGGTTTTCCGCCGATTTCGTGGCATTATCACCACAAGCCGATAAAACCAGACTTGTCACCATTAGGATAACCAATACCTTCAATATCACTTGTTTATTCATTCACTTCCTCCTTTGTTTTTACCATTTTAAATTAAGCATCACAATGAACCCGACGCAATAGTTACGCCTTTACTTCACGGTTTTGTAACCATTGGAGTAACAAAACTGCAGATAAGACAACCAATATCCATACGGTAGAAAGTGCGTTGACCTGGGGGGTAATTATACGACGTAGCAACCCATATACATAAATAGGAAGGGTTGTGGAACCAGGTCCATTAGTGAAAAAGGTTATCACAAAATCATCCAATGAAAGTGTGAAAGCCATCAAAGCTCCAGAGAGGACACCTGGTAAAAGCATGGGTAGCGTTACCCGCCAAAATGTAACCAGTTCATTCGCACCCAAATCCATGGCAGCTTCTTCAAAAGATTTATCAAAACCCTGAAGTCTGGCACGCACAACAAGTGTAACAAATGGAACACTAAAGGTAATGTGCGAAACAATCACTGTACCCAATCCTAAAGCTAAGCGCGCATTTCCGGTCAATCCAAACGTACTATTGAGATAATTAAAAACCTGACTAAAGAGAGTCAAAATACCGATACCCATGACAATTTCAGGGATAACGATTGGAATATATAATGCCAACTCAGAGAATGCTTTCAATCTGAAGTTGTATCTCTCTAATGCCAGTGCTGCCAAAGTCCCGATAATCGTTGCGGTAAATGTAGAAATAAATGCGATAGTTAAGGTGTTTTTTGCTGCATTCATGACTTCATTGTTCTTTGCCAGTTCACAAAACCAATGAAATGGGCCACAAGGGCTTTGGATAACATTACCATCAACCAATTTTGTCTGACCAAATTGCGTAATAAAACCTTCAAACACAATATTAGTCTTCGATGAATTAAATGAATAGGTGACAAGCACAAAAATTGGCGCGTATAAAAAGAAATACACCAAAACGGTCATCACAAGAATGAGGGGAGTGCGTCGGGTAGGGTTCATGCGACAACAATCTCCTGTCCGAAGCCAAATTTACGTGTGTAAAAATATGTCACAACCAGTGTCATTACCATTAATATCAATGATGCTGCACTGCCAAAGGTTGGATCACGCGCATCCAGGAATTGACGCTGAATTAAATTCCCCACCAGAATCACCTGCCGCCCTCCAAGAATGTCTGAAACGATGAAGGTACCCATGACCGGAATAAAAACCAGGATGGTGCCAGCCACAACACCCGGCATGGAAAGAGGTAGCGTCACCCGAAAGAAAGTACTGATAGAGTTTGCGCCAAGATCTGCTGCTGCCTCAAACAGGGAATTATCGATTTTTTCCAAAGAAGTGTAGATAGGTAGGATCATAAAAGGCAAAAATTCATAGACCATACCAATCAGAACAGCTCCAGGTGTGTAGAGCATCTCCAAAGGAGTGAAGGGTAAATGTAAAAACCCTGCTATGGCACCCAAAAATCCATTTAGGACACCTTGTGTACGAAGAATCATCATCCAGGCATACACACGGATAACAAAATTGGTCCAAAGTGGTACCAGGACCATAAATAAAAATGTGTTACGCCGTTTTGCGGATGAACGGGCAATAAAATAAGAAAGCGGATATGCCAATAAAATAACCAGTACAGTGGTTTGCAGCGCTAAAGTTAATGATCTTATGAGGATATTGACATAAAGCGGGTCGAAACAACTTGCAGCACCACCATCACATTTCGTTGAATAACCCATCAAACGGGCATAGTTATCCAATGTAAATGAGTAGATTACCCCACCATCCGCAGAGCGATGTCCAAAACTGATAATGCCGGTTAGTATTAATGGAATGATCAGCAAACCCACTAGAAACAAGAGTGTGGGCGAAACTAATAACAAACCCTGGAATGATTTATTTTCACGAAGTTTATGCAGCATGTTCCAGCTCCTATTCCATCGGAAGAACGAGCGCATTTTCCGGGAAGATGGACAACCAGGCTCCCTGGTCACCCTGATGATAAGCACGCGGATCCAGGGTTGATATGTGATTTTGTTCCCAGACTTTTATTTTCACGCCATTCGCATCCACTTCCAAACGTGTATCTGAACCAATGTAGGCAGAGTTAGTCACTTTGACCTGAAAATTATTCTGACTAAGCGCAGATTGCTCGGAAAGACGCATTTTTTCAGGACGAACACTAATCACAATCTTATCTCCACGGACAAATTCAGACTGACTCATACCATGGATCTCAATTCCAAGGCTTGGCACAAAAGAAACTACTTTGCCATTTTCGCTCTGAATAACTTCACCTTCCAAAAAATTGGAATCTCCGATGAAATCTGCAACAAATTTGCAATTGGGGCGCTCATATATTTCGACTGGAGCCCCAATCTGCATGACCCTGCCGTGACTCATCACAGCAATCCGATCAGACATAGTCAAAGCCTCTTCCTGATCATGGGTCACAAAAACAAAAGTGATACCTACTTCACGCTGGAGCGTTTTTAATTCCAATTGCATTTCTTTACGAAGTTTCAAATCCAACGCACCGAGAGGTTCATCCAAGAGCAAAACCGAAGGTAGTTTTACCAGGGCACGTGCAAGCGCTACTCGCTGCTGTTGACCACCTGACAATTGCCGGGGAGAACGTTTATCCATTCCAGTCAGCTTCACCATCTCCAGGGCTTTTCCGACCCGGGAGACAATTTCCTTTTGTGGAGTCTTTTCCATTTCCAGGCCAAAAGCCACATTTTGAAAAACCGTCAGGTGCTGAAATAAAGCGTAACTTTGGAAAACAGTGTTTACAGGGCGCTGAAATGGAGGTTTGTGACCTTGAGGCTGACCCTCAATAAAGACTTCACCTATAGTCGGCCATTCAAATCCCGCCATCATTCTCAGTGAGGTAGTTTTTCCACAACCAGATGAACCCAAAAGGGAAAAAAATTCGCCGTTTTTGATCTTCATATCTACGTGATCAACGGCATTAACTGCACCTCCCTCCGGCGTCGGAAATGTCTTAACTACATCACGTAACTCAACAGCAAAATCGCTCATACACCGTTCTCCTCAAAACGAATTGACAATCAAATTGCATTGGCTAAATCATCTACTTTTTTTGCGATTCATCTTTTTAACTAATATCTTCCTTGGGAAACTTTGAAACAGCATCCCAAGGGTAAGAGTTTTCAACAAATCTATAGTGTCGAGGCTACCTCAGCCACTGCATCGTATAAACGATTCAAGCCCTCGTCTATTTCAGCATACGAAATAACCAGGGGCGGTTCAATTCGAATGGTCTGAGCGCTAGTCAAAGTACCTGCAACCACCACACCGCGCTTAAACATACCCGAAGCAACCTGATAGCCCAGCTCAGGGGTCTGGAAATGCTGACCAATCAATAGGCCTTTTCCGGTTACAGCTTTATATACATTTGGATACTTAACTGCCAGAGCTTCTACCTTAGGAATAATATAAGCACCTTTTTCAGCAGCCTGACCCGGAAGGTCATCGCGCAATGTGACGTTAATTGCTGCAATAGCTGCCGAACAAGCCAATGCACCACCTCCGGTAGTTGTGGTGTGCATAAATGGATTGGGGTACATCATGGGTTTAAATATTTCTTCTGTAGTACAGACAGCGCTTACGGGCATGACACCACCGCCCAACGCTTTGGCAACTGCCAGAATATCTGGAACCACCTCCCAATGGTCCACGCCCCACAGTTTTCCGGTACGACCCAACCCAGTCTGAACTTCATCCGCAATAAGTAAGACCCCATATTTTTGGGTTGCAGCACGAATACGCGGCCAAAAATCATCTGGCGGAACAATCCCACCGGCTTCCCCCTGGATAGGCTCCATAATCACGCCTGCAACACCAATACCGACCTTTTCACAGATTTCAAGCTGTTTTTCAACCGCATCCGCGTCACCAAACGGGACATGATAAACAGGTCCCCCATATAAAGTGCCTAAAGGTTGACGATAGTCGGCTTTACCCATCATGGATAGCGACCCCATGGTTTTGCCGTGAAAAGCCTTGACCGCCACAATAAATGCAGATTTACCTGTGTAAAGTTTGGCTATCTTTATGGCGGCTTCAATTGCCTCAGTTCCACTGGCTGCAAACCAGGAATACGACAGATCACCCGGGGTAATCTCTGCCATCAAACGCGCCAATACTCCCCGCAGAGGATCGATCAATTCCTGGCTGGGCATGGGCGTTCGCAATAGTTGAGCCTGAACAGCAGAAATAATATCAGGGTGTGCCCAACCATGACTCATCATGCCATAGCCACCCAAAAAGTCGATATATTTTCGTCCCAAGACATCTTCAAATTCTGCACCACGTCCAGTCCACTCCACGGCTGCCCATTGACCAGCTTCGGTTACAGATTTTCGATATTCCAACCAATTACGGTTGAAATGCTCAGCAAAATTATATTTTGATTCATCGATAATCCACTTGGCGGTCGTCTCATCTGGCAATGCAGGCTGCTTGATAATCCCAGTCCACTTTTCAGCATATTCCAACGCATGGGTTAGGTCTCTTGCCATAATTTATTCTCCTCAATCTGTTGGATTTTTTTCCTGACAGATACAAAATTATTAGAATTTTCGGGTCCAATCTTTTGGCCAGCGCTCAACAACAATTTTCTTTTGTGTGAAGAATTCAACAGCATCCATACCCTGGCCGTGCATATCGCCAAAAAAAGAATCCTTCCAACCTGAGAAGGGAAAAAAGGCCATGGGTGCTGCAACGCCGATATTTATACCAATATTGCCAGCATCCGCCTCATAGCGGAATTTGCGCGCCACAGATCCGCTGGAGGTAAAGATGCTTGCCTGGTTTCCATATGGCCCACTATTCACCAAGGCAATAGCTTCTTCCACTGTGTTAACATGCATTAAACTAAGCACCGGCCCAAAAATCTCAATCCCGGATATCTCACTACCAGGCTTAACATCCGCCAGAATGGTTGGCCGCACAAAAGCGCCTTGTTCGTATCCTTTAACGGTTGTTCCACGCCCGTCAACCGGTATGGAAGCGCCATCACTCAACCCCTTCCCGATCAATTGTTCAATCCGGGTTTTGCTACCCTGATTGATAACTGGTCCCATCTGAACACCCTCATCCAATCCATAACCCACTTTTCGAGTGGCAGCAGCATCACATATCAGCTCCATAAATGAGTTTCGAGCTTCACCAACTGTGACCGCCCACGAAACCGCCAGACAACGTTGTCCGGCGCAACCAAAAGCTGAATCTGCGATAATCTTGGTTGCCATTTCCATATCGGCGTCCGGCATAACTACAACCGGATTTTTGGCACCACCCTGTGCCTGAACCCGCTTGCCATTTTCAGCCGCTCGTCGGTAAATATAGCGTGCAGTAGTGGATGAACCCACGAAGGTAATTGCTCGAACAGCCGGATGATCAAGAATGCTATCAACGGCATCCTTACTACCATGAACCATATTGATAACGCCTTTTGGTAACCCCAGCTGTTCCACAAGGCGGAAAATAACCATCATGGTCATCGGGACACGTTCTGAAGGCTTAACAATATAAGTATTCCCGGTCGCAAGAACATAAGGCAGATACCAGAAGGGGATCATACCTGGGAAATTAAAAGGTGCGATAGTGGCACAGACCCCAACAGGTTGCCGAAGCATGATCTCATCGATACCCGGGGCGATATCTTCACTGATCTCACCCTTACTCATCATTGGAATTCCACAAGCGACTTCCACATTTTCGATAGCCCGCCGCATTTCGGCCTTGGCTTCTTCGTAAGTCTTCCCGCATTCAGTCGTAATCGTGCGTGATATTTCATCCAGATTATCTTCCATCAGGAATTTCAACTTAAACAAATACTGGACTCGATCCTGGGCAGGCACTCTACGCCAGGCAGGTAAAGCATCCGAGGCTGCCTGGACAGCCAAATTAATAATATCCTTACCGCACAACGGCGTGCGCGCTTCGACCACTCCCGTCGCAGGATTGATCACATCGATGTAATCAATCACCTGCGGCTCCACCCATTCACCATTGATGTAATTCAATATTTTCATCATTAACTTTTCTCCACTCTGTTATGTAAAGATATTATCAAGTACTCTAGTTTTGGACATACCCTGATCAGAAATAGCTCTACCAGGTTGATTGTCAAAATCCACCAGAGCAAAGCTTACTTCACTTGTTTATCAGCAACATCCAAAGCCTTCTCAACAATCACCAGACCTTCATCCAGTTGCTCCTGAGTAATGCAGAGGGGGGGAACTACAAATAACATGCTTCCCATACTATTTGCCATAATGAATGTAAAAAGTCCGTTTTGTCGCAGTGTTTTTCCAACTTCAGCCATTACCGCGGCTGGCATAATTTCCTTGGTCTGGCGATTGGCTACCAATTCAATGGTTGTAAACAATCCAATGTAGCGCACATCCCCAACAGAAACATGGCGCTGCTTGATATCCTCCAGGGCTTCACCCAGGTATTTACCAAGCGTGGCAGCATTTTCAATCAAATGATCTTCCTCGTAAACCTCGATTGTAGCAAGTGCAGCTGCACAAGCCAAAGCATGGCCGTTATAAGTGAGACCAGCATATAGATATTTATCATCAAAAAATTTTGATATTTTTTCAGAAACAATTACTGCACCGAGGGGGACATAACCACTTGTGATCCCTTTTGCAGTCGTAATGATATCGGGAGTTACACCCCAATTATCCACAGCAAACCATTTACCAGTTCTACCCCAGCCACTCATTACTTCATCAGAAATAAGAAGAATGCCATATTTGTCACAAATTTCGCGAACACGAGGCCAATAATCATCTGGAGGTACGATGAGACCATTTGAACCAACCACACCCTCCATGATGATGGCTGCAATTTTATCGGGACCTTCATACTTAATGACTTCTTCGAGATGAGAAATACATTCGCGCTTGCATGACTCAGGTTTTTGGCCAAATGGACAACGATAGCAAAATGGATCGAGGAAATGGACCCCACCCGGCATAGCCGGTTCGACCGCCAAGCGACGGTAATCGCCGGTCAACGCGATAGAACCATGCGTGGCACCATGATAAGAACGATAACGAGCAAGAATCTTATGACGCCCTGTGTAAAAACGGGCAATCTTGATTGCATTTTCGTTTGCTTCCGAACCACCAAGTGCAAAAAAAGTTTTCTTTAAATCGCCCGGAGTAACTTCAGCCAGTTTCTTACCCAATAGACCACGAACGTCAGTGGCGTTTCCGGGGTGAACAAAGCACAGCTTGGCAGCCTGGTCTTGAATAGCTTTTACTACCCTGGGATGTTGATGACCAATATTGGTATTCATCAACTGGGAAGAAAAATCGATATAACGTTTGCCGTCTGTATCCCAAAAATAAATCCCTTCAGCTCTTTCAACCGGAATGGGATTCGTCTGGCTCTGTACAGACCACGAAAAAAAGGTGTATTCGCGATTCATATCCACGATTTCTTGTGTTGATAACTTGGTCATAACTTTCTCCTGGAAAAGAAACCTTTTTACAACTGTATAAATGCGATTAATTATTCCAAATTATTTTACGGATTTTACGATTTCCGCATAAACTTCCAGTGTCCGGTCAATATCAGCATCGGTATGGGAATAACACAGGAACCATGGTTCGCGAGCATCATAATCAGGCATCACACCACGCTCCATTGCAGCCTCAGCAAGACGCAAGTAATAATCACGATCGCTGGAGGACCAATCACGCTGACAGGTGACACTTTCCACTCCCAGGGCAAAGGTAAACATACCTGGGTAACCATTGAAAACTGCAGGAATATTATTTTCTACAAATATTTCCTGCAAACCAGTCATCAAACGCCCACCGCGTTGATTGATGGTCTGGATCACTGGTTCATTTTTTAAGACCTTCAGAGTTGCATAAGCACCTGCAATACCCGGTTTATTATTTGTATATGTTCCACCCTGTGAAACACCATGACCAATAATACTCATAATTTCTTTTTTGCCACCAAAAGCCGCTACCGGGTAACCATTTCCCAGTGCTTTTGCATAAGTTGCGAGGTCAGGTTTCAAGTTATAGTATTCTTGAGCACCGCCGTTGGCAATTCGAAAACCTGTCTTTACTTCGTCAAGGATGAAAACACTTCCATATTCCGTTGTCTTTTGACGAATTAATTCCAGAAAACCAGGTTGAGGAAGGATCGCGCCACAATTTCCCTGGCAAGGCTCTGAAATAACTGCAGCGATCTGATCACCAAAAGATTTCATCACTCGTTCAAAACCTTCGAAATCATTGAAGGCCAGGGTAATAATTTTTTCACCCAGAACACGAGGAATACCGGATGAAGCTGGTACGGGAATGGGGCTGCGCCGGTTACCATACGCTTCGATCGGAGCGTAAGTCGACCACAATGTGTAGTCGTGAAAACCATGATAGTTACCCTCAAACTTTAGGATAATTTCGCGCCCGGTATACGCCCTGGCAACACGAATGGCATGCATGGTTGCCTCCGTACCAGAACAGGCCATGCGCACCATTTCAACTCCTGGGCACATTTCCACGATCATCTCGGCGACATCCAGCTCTAACTCCCCCGTCATCGCAAAAAGTACACCGTTTTTAACTTCTTCAATAACCTTATTATCAACTTCATCAAACGCATGCCCCAGGATGATCGGTCCAAAAGCCATGCGATAATCTATATATTCATTCCCACCTACATCCCATAAGTGTGAACCCTTAGCCTTCTTTACATAAGGAGTAATCCCTTCTCCCCAATATCTAAAATTAGAATTTACTCCAAGAGGTAGTACCTTTTCAGCTCGTTTCTGAACCTGTGCATTTTTTTCAAAATTTTTCACGCGTATACTCCTCGTTAACCTTATACTTCATCTAAATTATCAGATATCTTTCTGGCGGGGATTTTCCATTGGAACACATCTTTAAGCACCAAAGGCACAATTGAAGTAGTCGTCTTCCGCACACCTGGAATTTTTCCAATTACTTCTGTAACAAATCGATATACCTCGGATGTATCCTCAGCCAAGACCTGAATACTGATATCGGTTTCACCAATCGAACAGGCTACATAGCTAACATTATCAAAAGTAGTGATCTTTTTTGCCACATCCAGGATCGAATCTGCCTCAACTTCCAATAAAACATCAGAAACCACATTCATTCCTAAGCCTTTCGGGTTTACAATAGCACTGAGTTTAATGATATTATTTTCTATCATTCGATCAATACGGTAGCGTACCGCTCGCTCAGATTTGTTCCCCAGACGCCTGGCAATCTCTGCCGCACGCATCCTACCATCTTCCATTAACATATTTACAATTTCGTAGTCAATATTGTCGATTTTGTACATTTTGAACCTTCCTTCTTGTCTTTTTCTTACAAAATATTACTCTTCAATAATAAATTAGTCAACGGTAATCAGAAAACTGCCTTTAAACTCGTGCGAATCGGCACAATTACCTGATTGACAACAAGAGCATTTAGGATATAATTAACCTTCGGCCTTATTCCCGAAATTTAGGAGACAACCTATGACTTTACCGGCAGAAAACCTCACTAACCCAACCAGCGAACTCAAGCCAAAAACAAAGCTGACTGGGAAAGTTGTTAAAACCACTCTCGCGGGCGTGCTTGTTGACCTTGGCATGGAAATCCCGGGCATCATCCATATCTCACAGCTTTCAGAAACCGCAGTAAAACGCGTCGAAGATGTTGTTCAGGTAGGTCAGGCTGTAGATGTGTGGGTTAGAAAAGTAAAAGCAGACCGCGTTGAATTGACAATGATCGAACCTGTTGGCATGGATTGGCGCGAACTAAAGCCCGAACTGGTATTAAAAGGCAAAGTTGTTCGCCTTGAAACCTATGGCGCTTTCGTTGAAATCGGTGCAGAGCGACCAGGTCTGGTTCATATTAGCGAAATGGCACATGGTTACGTTAAAACCCCAGGTGATGTTGTCAAAGAGGGCGATGAAATTGATGTGATGGTTCTTGATGTAGATCGCAAAAAGAAACAAATTCGTTTGAGCATGAAAGCTGTCCTGCCCAAACCGGAAGAAAAAGTTGAACCGGAACAACCCTCTGCGCCACGTGCAGACCGCAAACGCAGCAACAAAAAAGGCAAGCAGCACACTGAGAATTATGATATGCCTGCTGAACCGCCATCCGATCCCGAACCAACTGTGTTCGAGTTGGCATGGCAAGCTGCCCTGGATCGCGCCAAGGCCGAGAAAGCTGCCAAGTCGAAAAAAGGTAAATCCGGCGATCACGCCCAGGATGATATCCTGAAACGAACATTGAAAAATCGCCTGCCACTAGTGTAGGTTTTGGCTCAATATAAAAAGCCTCGCAACCCAGCGAGGCTTTTTATATTGACAGATATTCATAATCTTGATATGATCTGTCCAAATTAGCGGATATACAAGGAGACAAACATGCTACAAGAAATCGAAACCTCAACTCAAGAAACTATCAATACTGTCACCATGTCCGCCGGCGCTGTTGAAGCTGTTCGCGGAATTTTGACAGAACGCAAGCTGGACGGATATTCGCTGCGAGTTTATGTAGCAGGCAGTAGCTGCAGCGGTGTCAGTTTTGGCATGGCGTTGGACAACAACCTCCGAGAAAACGATCTCGTTTTCAAGCAAGATGGAATACAACTTGTTGTGGATGATCAATCGATTGCATACTTAAACGGTGCGACGATCGATTTTGTGACAGACCCCACACGTGGAGCCGGGTTTGTTGTAGACAGCCCTTCAAACACTGGTAGCGGTTGCTCATGTGGCTCATCCGGAAGCCAGAAACACGCAGAATCGGAAGGTTCAAGCTGTGCTTGTGGTGGAAGTTGCGGCTGTAACTAATGTAACTAAAAATAAGCGGTGGCAGAATTCTAGCCACCGCTTGGCAGTAAAAAAAGATAGACCAGAAATTGAACTCTGGTCTATCTTTTTTTTAAAGTACAAAAATAAATAGCTCATCGCCCGCGCAGGAAAGATATCAACGCACCAAATCCACCTATTAATGTTAACAAAACAATTATCAGGCCAAGTGGGATTCCCCCCGTTTTCGGTCCAACAACTTCGAAAGTGGGGATTACAAGCGGACCAGAGGGGGTAAAAGTTGGCAATCGCGTGGGAGTAAATTGTGGAATAAAGGCAGCCGCCAGGGTCGGATCAATTGTTGGCGTTGTCGCTGGCGTGGGTGTTGGCGGTGGATCAACAATTGGCAGATTAGCATTAGCAGATAGACTTACCAAGGGGGCATAAACCCAACCCACACTCCCAGGAACACCTTCGTAACGAATTTCAATCCAATCACCACCGGGTGACCTGCCAAGTGCAGGAGCAACCTCACCCGATAACAATACTCCTATGGCAGTATATAACCAGGAACTAGGTCCAGAGCGAACATTGATCTGTTCCGGATAAGTAACTTTGATGGTTGCCCCAGTGGGTGTACTCGTAACCGTTGGAACGGATCCGGTTGGTTGCTGGGCTGCAACTTTTTGGGGTGCTGGAACGTAAATTATAACAATGATCATACTGATCAAAACAGCTGTCGAGATAAAGTACTTAATAATAAGACGCATCGATACACCTGAGCCTGCAAAATTTATCAAAGGTGATTATAATCGAAACTATGGAACAACGAATTTACCACGGCGACCTGACCCCCAAAGATTTTGCTGAAGCCTTGTTGGCTTATTTCAATCGTGGAAACATGCGAACCCAGACAATTGGAAACGATGACGAATTAAGAGTCCAAATTGCCACTCGCCCGGGTGCTGCCAGTGGAGGAGAAACTGCAGTCACAGTCCAGCTAAAAAAAGTCGAAGATGGTATCTCAGTCTCTCTTAGCGAACAAGCCTGGCTGGGATTGGCTGCAAGTATGGGGCAGACTGTAATATATACATTGATGAACCCATGGAATCTGCTAGGGCGCCTTGATGATCTGGCTCAAGATGTTGAAAATTTGCAGATTGGTGAAAAAGTATGGCAAGTTATTGGATCTGTTGCGCAATCGCATAACTCCAGTACCCAAATATCTGAACGTCTACAACGGTTGGAATGTCTTTTTTGCGGCACTGCCAACGTAGTAGGTCAAGGCAGTTGCATTGCTTGCGGTGCACCACTGGGCAATATTCAGCCGCGCACCTGTCCTAACTGCGGTTTTGTGGTGCTAAGAGGTGAAAAATCCTGTCCCAGCTGTAATAAGCTATTGCCTGGCTAAAGGATAATAAAAAATGTCCGGGACAAAACCCCCGGACATTTTTTATTATCGGAGATAAACATCCGGATTGACATGGTTGGGGAGTTTTGTTCCTTCCAACCCGGCGAGTAAATTTTCACATGCCATTTCAGCCATCCGGCGACGGGTACCATGTGTGGCCGACCCAATATGCGGTAAAACCAGGCAGTTTGGCAAATCGTAAAGTGGATGATCTAGCGGCAAGGGTTCAGGATCCGTCACATCAATGGCGGCACCGCTTATCCAACCCTCGCGCAAAGCACGAACAAGCGCATCTTGCACAACAATCGTGCCGCGTGCGGTATTCACCAATATGGCACTGGGTTTCATTTTTTTGATTGCCGCTTCATCAAGCATAAAACGGGTTCGGGCAGTCAAAGGACAATGTAAACTCACGAAATCACTTTCTGCTAATAAATCATCCAGAGAACGATACTCGGCAGAATATTTTTCTTCCACATCCAGAATCCGTTTCGGATTTGAATAGATCAGTTTTAATCCAAAACCTTTCGCCCGTTCGGATACAGCCTTACCAATCTTCCCCATACCTACAATACCCAAAGTGGCACCACGCAAGTCAGCACCCAACCAACCAGTAGGTGACCAAGTCCGCCATAGTCCGTCCTTCGCATCCATTGAAGCTTTTGGAAGGTTCCTCGCCAAAGATAACAACAATGCCATTGCCAAATCAGCGGTTGCATCAGTTAATACCCCAGGTGTATTGCCAACCGGGATTCTACGGCGTGTGCAACCATCTATATCTATATTATCAAATCCTGCAGCCATGTTACTGATTACTCGTAATCGAGGAGCAGCATCCAACATACTCTGATCAACCCGATCTGAAAGCAAACACAGAATTCCTTCTGCTTCACCCAATTGTTCAATCAGGTGGGGAGCAAACCCAGGCGGGTCCGCAGGACCAACAAATAAACGAACACGTCCCTGAAGTAAAGAAATCCATTCAGGTGGAAGCGGATGTGCTAGTAAAACAAATGGCAAAGCCATTTAACCTCCTTCAAAAATAAAGGCTATAGATAGAAATCAGTGGAAAAAACTGATGATAATGAATTATAACGGGATTGACGATCAATTTACAGTCCAAAACCCTCTTCCTGGGTTTAGTATTACAATTAGGTTGGGTAACATTGCCATTTTGCCCATAAAACTCTATAATAATTATTGGATACGGAATACAAATGGATAATCCACTCGATGACATCGAAAGAAGACTTCAATCCCTGATTGAAAGTGATCTGGTGAAATACTTACCTCAATCAGTAACTGACGATCATATTGCCGAACTTCTGGCAGATGCAATGAAAGAAAATTTAACCACACATGGGTTAACTCAACCGGGAAACAACCTCCCAACCGAGTTTCTTTTAGTGGTTCATCCGTCCAAGGTCGATTTGTGGAAACAAGATACCCATCTACTGGTTGGTCTCAATCGAGTGGTCCAACAGGTAGTAAACGAATTGGGGCTAAAATATCTGGATACCCCCATCTTAACAATCGCCTCTGATGCATCCTTTGAAATTGATCAACTGGTCATTCGCATCAATAAACCAGAAAGTGTAGCGGAAACCCAAAATATGTTATCCAGCACCGGAGATACTCCTGCAAGGTCCGCATTCCTCATCGTTGGCGGTACAAACGTTTTCACTTTAAACCAGACCGTGACCAACATCGGCCGACGATTTGATAACCAAATCATTTTGGATGACCCCAGGGTGTCCCGTTATCATGCTCAGATTCGGCTGGTTCGTAACCATTTCTTAATTTTTGATCTTAATTCAACCGGTGGAACATTTGTTAATGGGCAACAAACAACACAGAGCATCTTATACCCAGGAGATGTGATATCGCTTGCCGGGCTACCGATTATCTTTGGTCAAGATAGCCAACCCCCCACTCAATCCAAGGGAGATACCGCCCCTCTTTCACCAGCATCAAGTGAAAGAGCCACAATCTTCCTGCAACACCCATTATCAAAAAACGAAAAACATTTGTGAGCGGACTTATCTTACTCGGGCTGCGAATCCTGGCAGCAATCGCACTTTATGCTTTTCTTGGAAGTACGCTCTTTATCCTCTGGCGTTCACTTCAACAAAATGCTTTTACACTGGCATCTCGCCAGGTTAAGCCGTTGGAGTTGATCATCAGCACACCTAATTTGGATGAACAGATCAGACACTTTACTCAAAGTAACATATCCATTGGGCGGGATCCAGAGTGCGATTGCGTTTTAGCACACGGCACCGTTTCTGCACGTCATGCCAGACTGGCATTCCATCATTCTCAATGGTGGGTGGATGATTTATTATCAACCAACGGCACATTCCTGAATGAAGAAATTCTGAACAGACCTACAGTTGTTGTTAACGGGGACATCATCAAATGTGGGCAAGTTTTACTTACTATAGTTCTCAATTCTGAAGACCACCCAGATAAAGGAGTGAATAAATGACGGCACAACTGGATTTAGCAATTATTGGTGGATCGGGTCTTTATTCCATGCCAGGGTTAACCGATACCAGTGAACATGTCATCGATACCTCCTTTGGGAAACCCAGCTCACCCATCATCATCGGCACACTGGAAGGTAAACGAATTGCTTTCATCGCGCGACACGGACTTGGGCACTTTATCACCCCCACCGAAGTAAATTATCGGGCCAACATCCTTGCTTTAAAAATGTTGGGAACCACTCGTATTGTCAGTATAAGCGCCTGCGGTTCTCTGCGCGAGGATTACAAACCAGGCGATATTGTTATCCCAGACCAAATCTTTGACAACACAAAGGAACGCGCACGCACGTTCTTTGGTGATGGAATGGTTGCTCACGTTGGAGTAGCCGATCCCTTTTGTCAGGATTTGAGCCAACGAGTATATGAGGCTGTCCTTGGCTGTGGGTCAAGTGTACACAAAGGGGGTACCCTGATCACTATTGAGGGTCCACGGTTCTCCACCAAAGCTGAAAGCAATGTTTTTAGGGCGTGGGGAATGTCCATCATTGGCATGACCGCATCTCCAGAAGCCTTTCTGGCGCGTGAAGCTGAAATGTGTTACACCACAATGGCACATGTGACAGATTATGACGTCTGGCATGTGTCTTCCGAACCAGTAACCGTTGATATGGTCATCCAGACACTAAATAAAAATACTTCAGCAGCCCAAGAATCAATCCGCCTACTGGTAAACAATTTGGAAAAGCCATCATCTTGTAACTGCCACAAGGCCCTTTCAGATGCATTAATCACCGACCCTGGCACTATTCCTGCAACAACACGAACAAAGCTGGATACTATTGTTGGAAAATACTTGAAGTAATGCAACCTCCAACACGAAATTTGGCTGTTTCAGTACCTATTAGTAGGATGCAGTCCAAATTTCGTGTTTTCTTTTAATTTTTTGGTAAAACCTTTTGAATAATTCGTACGCTCCTCCAATCCAAATTCAGAGCCGCTTGATTAAATTAGCCGGCTTATTCCTATCCCTTTATGCACTCGCGCTAACAATTTCACCTGCTGCCCGAGCTCGCAGTTGGGACACCGACTTACGTTGGTCCCACTGGCTGGGTATGGGGATCTGGGTAATTTCAGTTTTCCTAATCCACCAACAAATGGCAAATAATACACCGGACGCAGATCCATATTTGTTTCCGGCAAGTGCCTTATTGGCAGGCTGGGGGCTGCTGACAATTTGGAGACTGGATGAAGGGTTTGGTCTCAGGCAAGCTTTATGGTTGATCGCATGTTGTGGCAGTCTGATCATCGGATTAAAATTTCCCAAAATTCTCAATATTCTATATCGTTACAAGTATGTATTTTTAACCAGTGGTCTTTTTTTAACCCTGATGACCCTGGTTTTAGGAACCAACCCGGGCGGCAGTGGACCACGCCTTTGGCTTGGTTGTTGTGGCCTTTATCTACAACCATCTGAACCCCTAAAATTATTGCTGGTAGTTTATCTATCTGCGTTTTTGGCAGATCGCATTCCCATCCAGACAAAATTACTACCCCTACTACTACCCTCCCTTTTTCTGACAGGGCTAGCCCTAGCAATTTTACTTACCCAACGAGATCTTGGTACAGCCAGCATCTTTATTTTTCTCTACGCAACCATGGTCTACATGGCTAGTGGTAAACGCCGCATACTGCTGATTTCATTTGCCTTATTAATCTCGGCAGCGGTCGGTGGATATTACTTTATCGATATCATAAGTTACAGGCTAACTGCTTGGATCAATCCCTGGACTGATCCATCCGGACGCTCCTTCCAGGTGATCCAATCCATCCTAGCTGTATCAAATGGCGGACTATATGGGCGCGGCCTGGGTATGGGTTCTCCTGGTTTAGTACCAGTAGCCCATTCAGATTTCATCTTTACCAGTATCGCTGAAGAGAGCGGCATGTTAGGCAGTTTTGCTTTATTGGCTTTACTGGCATTAATCGCCATACGTGGGTTTCTGATTGCCATCCGCGCCTCCAGCAACTTTCGACGATTATTGGCTGCCGGCATCACCATGTACTTCAGTGCGCAAAGTATCCTCATCATCGGCGGCAACTTACGCCTTCTACCTTTGACAGGAGTAACATTACCTTTTGTTTCTTATGGCGGATCTTCATTATTAACTTCTTTTATTGGCCTATTGATCCTTATTCTCATCAGCAATGAGATTGACGAAGAACCTGCACAACTAAAACAACCGTTACCTTACCTGCATATGGCGGGGTTAATTGGTGTAGGGCTGCTGGCTTGTGGACTGGTTAACGGCTGGTGGGCTGGTATTCGCGCCAACGATCTTTTAGCACGAACGGATAACCCTCGGCGTGCCATTGCTGACCGCTTTGTTATGCGTGGTGCCCTTTTTGACCGCCAAAACCGGGCAATTAATATTACTACCGGGCAGCCTGGTACTTTTACACGCCGTTACCTGATACCGCAACTTTCGCCTATCACTGGCTATACACATCCAGTCTATGGACAAGCCGGCTTGGAAGCTTCACTTGACCCCTATTTGCGAGGTATCCAGGGAAATCCAGCCCTTCTTATCTGGTGGGACCATGTATTATATGGACAACCTCCAACAGGATTAAATTTTAGGCTAAGCCTGGATCTTGATATTCAAAAACGTGCAGATGATTTGATTGGCAATCACACTGGTGTGCTGATATTGGTTAATGCGCAATCCGGGGAAATACTTGCAATGGCATCTCACCCGTCATTTGATGCAAATCTGCTGGATTCCGAAGGAGAAACGTTATCGACATCTATCAACGCTCCCCTTCTCAACCGAGCAACCCAAGGGCTGTACCCGGTTGGCTCAATCATCAAGCCCTTTCTTAGTGCCGCTTTTGACAAAACCTCGCCTGATAATACAGAATTGATAAAACTATACGACACCCTGGGATTTTACCGGACTCCCCAATTAAGCATGCCCGCTGCTGCGGCAAACCCAAAAGGTACAATCAATGACCTCGCAATCAGCCCGGTACAAATGGTTTCAGCGGCTGCAGCGCTAAGCAATGGAGGACTTTGCCCTGGACTACAAATTGCCAGTGCAGTGGAAACACCAGCCCAGGGATGGGTTGTGCTTGCAAAAAAGGAAAAAAGCTCCGCCTGTCTACCCATCGAAGGAATAAAAAGGGTTAGTAGCGCACTGCAAAAAGAAGGAATGCTTTATTGGGAAAATGTTGGCAGTAGTGCAGACAAATCCCAATCAGTCACCTGGTATATTGCTGGAACACTCCCCAACTGGTCTGGCACTCCCCTGGCTGTTGTAGTTGTACTGGAAGACACAGCCCCATTCATGGCAAAAGAAATTGGCCGCGATGTTCTTCAACAAACAATTCAACCATAAAAGTACTCAATAAAACTAAAAATGATCGTTCCAAGTATGGGACGGGAAAGCTGACACTACCCATAATTTTTTTTTGGGGCTAATCTCATTCTTAGCTTAATATGTGACCAGAATAAAATGAAAAAGCCAGGCAGTTTGCCTGGCTTTTTCATTTTATTCCAAAATATTATTACTTGGCGTTATAACCAGGACCTTTTTGGTAAAAATCGGCATTACTCTTAAGATCAGCTGAGAAATCAACTGATTCACCCTTGCCAAGCTGTTTGGCGGTCTCAAGAACAACTGCCTTACCATGATGGTCTGTACCTTCATAATGACCATTCAAGCCAAGTCGGTTGATAAATTCACCACCCTTGGCAGTATAAGCAGTTGGGACCTCATCTTCAGGGAAAATGGCTGCATAGGGGCATTCGGGAACACATGCACCGCAATCGATACAAGTATCTGGATCGATATAAAAAATCGGCCAATTATCCTGTGGTTTACCTGGAGTAATACATTCTACAGGACACACTTCGACGCACCCGCTATCGCGCAGGCATAAGCTGGTGATTACATGAGTCATAAATTTTCCTCCTGAATTTAGTGTGGATTAACACACTCATTATAGCGATGTTTCTATTCCTAAGCAATTGGTATTTTCTAAAAAATGTCAAATTTAGCTACTTTATGTATAATCAGCTATAAAAATTACCTTTGGAGCAAGATCAATGACAAACAAGACTCATATAGCCCAACCGAATTCGAAAATGTGCTTTATTTGTGGCTTGGAAAATCCAGTTGGATTGAAATTACGTATTTATCAAACCGAACCTGGTGTTATTGAAACCACCTATACCGCTCCGGAACATTTCCAGGGATATCCAGGCGTACTACACGGTGGGATAGTAGCAACCATCCTGGATGAGATTAGCGGGCGAGCCCATATGGGTGATCCATCAGCACCCAGATTTATGTTTACTGCCAAGCTGGAAGTTAAGTATCGAAAAAATGTTCCTACCAATACACCCCTCAAAATCATTGGTAAAGCTGGTAGAACGAAAGGCAAGATGGCCGAAGGATGGGCAGGGATTTATGATGAAAACGAAACTCTGCTCGCGGAAGCTAATGCTATCTTGATCAATGTCCCACAGGAAGTCCTTGATAATACCAACCTGGATCAACTGGGTTGGAAAATCTACCCAGAATAGTTTCCCCCAAATGATGAGTTTATACAGCCTGCTTATTCATGGATCAACATGTAACACACCCGCTCGTCATCACTAGAAATCAGAAAACAATTATTTCGCTCCACCTAAAGTTATTAAAAGAGCTTTCGTAGTTATTAAATTTTGGTATGTGGCGTCAAATACTATGCGTGGATGGCAAAGAATATTCCCATTTGGTACCATGCAAGCATGCGTTAAACTTACCGTATCCTGTATAATAAAGGTTGTCAGACACATTTTCTCAATAACAAATCAATGGATAGATACCCAGATAGTAAAATGTATTCTGTGTAGATCCAAAACTAACAAGATTTATAAATCCTGTGGAGAACTCATGATCACGAACTACTATCGTCCGCAAAATATCGAAGAAGCCCTGAAACTGCTCAGCGAACCTGATACCCACCCTTTAGGCGGCGGAACAAAGTTAAATCAGGCAAGCGCAGAAAAATTTTCAGTGGTGGATTTACAAGCTCTGGGTCTCAATCAAATTCGCAAAGCTGGAAATAATTTAGAAATCGATGCTTGTGTGACTTTGCAGCAGCTATTAGAATCTGCAGAAATCCAACCCTCCATCAAACAAGCCATACAACTGGAAGCTGGTTTGAATATCCGTAATTCTGCAACCGTAGCAGGAGTATTGGTTACGAGCGATGGACGATCTGCTTTTGCAACTGTAATGCTTGCTCTGGACGCCAGGATCACAACCGTTGGAATAAATGAGACAAACAGCATGGGACTGGGTGAATTTCTTCCCTTGCGTCCGCAAGTGCTCATCACCTCTATTAGCATTCCGCTCAACGTAAAATCAGCCTTTGAAACTGTAGGGCGAACCCCTCTGGATAAACCAATCGTATGTGCCGCTGTTACTCGCTGGACAAGTGGCCGAACCCGACTGGCCCTGGGTGGTTATCTCCAGACTCCTATGCTGGCAATGGATGGAACTGAATCGGACGGAATGGAAATCGCGGCCCGCAGTGCCTTCCATGAATCCGGAGATGAATGGGCATCCAGTGAATATCGTTCAGACGTGGCGGCCACGCTTGCAAAACGATGTCTGGCAGCAGTAAGCAAATAACAAATTAGCATTCCCGAAGATGCTGCGACAGCCAAAAATAGAATATAAAAATTAGTTTATGGTGTCAGTTGAACACTCATTGATGATTGGAGCAATACATGTCCTTCAAGCTTATTCAAGCACGCGCCATACCTGAACTAAATACCTATGGTAAATTATTTATTCACGAACAGACTGGGGCGCAGGTTCTTTCACTTACCAATAACGATGAAAATAAATGTTTTGGTATAAATTTCCGTACCCCACCTTCAGATTCAACCGGTATTGCGCATATTATGGAGCATTCTGTATTATGCGGTTCACAAAAGTATCCGGTTAAGGAGCCTTTTGTCGAAATCCTCAAAGGCTCGCTTCAGACCTTTATCAATGCCTTCACTTATCCGGATAAAACCTGTTATCCCTGTGCCAGTCAAAATTTAAAGGATTTTTATAATCTTGTAGATATCTACCTGGATGCTGTCTTACATCCACTCATCCCTGAGCATGTATTACGCCAGGAAGGCTGGCATTATGAAATCGAATCTCCAGAGAAACCATTAACTTACAAAGGCGTGGTTTTCAACGAGATGAAAGGTGCATACTCATCACCTGATGATTTACTAGGCGATAAGTCACGCAGCACACTCTTTCCAGATAACACTTATCAATTCGATGCCGGTGGAGATCCTCTTTCTATTCCTGACCTGACCTATACGGCTTTTAAAGCTTTTCATGAGTTTTATTATCACCCTTCCAACGCGTACATATATTTTTACGGTGATGACCCTGAAGACGAAAGACTGCGAATTCTGGAAACCTGGCTAAAAGAGTTTGATAAAAAAGAAGTCGATTCCCAAATACCCCTACAAGCTAAATTCCAGAAACCGTTAAAATTAACCTTCCCGTACGATTCTGGCGATTCAAATGACGCAAAGGCACACTTAACTTTAAATTGGATGTTGTCTGAACCAACTGATGTTCAGACAAGCCTCGATCTATCCATCCTCAGTCACATCCTGTTAGCTACACCCGCTTCCCCCCTTAAAAGAACATTGATTGAATCAGGGTTAGGCGAAGATGTCGTCGGTGGATTTGAAGAACAGCTGCGGCAAACCATGTTTTCAGCCGGATTAAAAGGTATTCAAGTAGAAAATCTGGATAAAGTTGAAGATTTAATTCTTGCTACTTTAACAAACCTGGTGCAGCAAGGTATTGACCCTCAAACCATCGCAGCCAGCCTCAATACAGTGGAATTCCATTTACGCGAACAAAATACTGGGCGATTTCCACGCGGACTTTCCCTCATGTTAGGGGCTTTATCCACATGGATTTACGATGGCGATCCCTTGAGCGCATTGGCTTTCGAAAAACCCCTAAACACATTAAAAGAAAAGGCCAAGGGCAACCGCTTCTTTGAAGGTCTTATTGAACAGTACTTACTCAATAATTCACACCGTTCCAGTGTCAGGTTGATCCCAGATCCTGAAGAAGGCAAACGCCGCGATTTAATGGAAGCAGAACGCCTTTCCAAAATCAAGAACGGGTTATCTCAAGAAGAATTGAGCAATATTATTGCGCTTGCGTCTGAATTGAAGCTAAGACAAGAAACGCCGGACAGACCAGAAGCTTTAGCAACAATCCCAAGTCTCTCATTAACAGACATAGATCGAAATATTAGAGTTTTGCCAAGCCAAAATATTCAGGTAGAAAATTCTACTGTGCAATTCCACGATCTGTTTACGAACGGCATCCTCTACTTGGACCTGGGTTTTGATTTACACACTTTACCGCAAGAGCTATTACCTTACACCGGGCTGCTGGGTCGTCTCTTACTGGAAATGGGCACAGACAAGGAAGACTTTGTCAAGCTCACTCAACGCATTGGCCGGGATACTGGCGGGATCCGATCCGCAGTGTTAAATTCGTCCATTCGCAGCTCCAATCGTTCTGCGGCTTGGTTCTTTTTGCGCGGCAAAACTATCGCTTCCCAATCCCAAGCTTTGCTAAGCGTCTTACAAGATATTCTTCTTAGCGTCAGATTGGACCAACCAGATCGCTTCAAGCAGATTGTATTGGAACGCAAGGCTGGTCTGGAAGCCGGATTATTACCAGGTGGTTCCGGCGTAGTAAACCAACGGCTGCGAGCACATCTTAACCAGGCTGATTGGGTATCGGAACAAATGCAAGGAATTTCACATCTCTTCTTCCTGCGCAACCTGCTGGAAACGGTTGAAAAAGACTGGGCTTCCGTTTTAGAGAAACTTGAAAAAATTCGTTTCCTTTTAGTGAACAACCATACAATGATCACTAATGTAACTCTGGATAAACATAACTTTGCCAGCTTTGAACCACAACTAAGAGCTTTCATGGCATCACTCCCAAATCATCAGGAAATGGATGCTGTCTGGGATGTTCCAGCAAATCCCGGTCATGAAGGTCTCACCATTCCAGCCCAGGTTAATTACGTTGGCAAAGGTGCCAATATCTTCAAACTTGGCTATAAACTGCATGGTTCCATTCAAGTGATCGACAATTTTCTCCATAACACCTGGCTGTGGGAAAAAATCCGCGTGCAAGGTGGAGCCTACGGCGGACAATGCGCATTTGATATTCATTCAGGCATTTTCACTTTCATCTCATATAGAGATCCGAACCTGTTAGCCAGTCTGGACATTTATGACGCCACAGCTAATTATTTGCGTAATATTGAAATTCCGGATATTGAGTTATCCAAATCAATTATTGGGACCATTGGCGACTTCGATGCCTATATGCTTCCAGACGCCAAAGGCTGGACCTCCATGATCCGTAACCTGACTGGCTACGATGACAAACAACGTCAGCAATTCAGAGATGAAGTCTTGAGTACAAGTATCAAAGATTTTACAAATTTTGGTGATATTCTGGGCGAATTAGCGCGAGATGGCAAAATTGTCGTACTAGGATCCGCAGACGCCATTGAAAAAGCCAATAAAGAACGCCCTGGCTTGTTAACCGTAAAGAAAGTACTTTAATCCGTTAATCCAACAATCTTACTTGTCGAAAATGACTGGGTTGGCTTGGCAAAATAAATTTGATGTATAAGACTGAGATAACCTCAACCCTATACTTATCACTTAGAACTTCGAGCGAATCTGTGGATAATTTACCGATCAATACAATCCTGAATGGCGATTGCCGCGAAGTACTTTCAGAACTACCTGATAACTCAGTGGATCTGATTTTCGCAGATCCACCTTACAACCTTCAACTACAAAACGATCTCTACCGTCCCAATATGAGCCGGGTTGACGCTGTAAATGATGGTTGGGATAAGTTTTCCAGCTTCAAAGAGTACGATGAATTCACCCGGGCCTGGCTTTCAGCTTGCCGTCGTGTTTTAAAAGACAATGGTACTTTATGGGTGATAGGAAGTTATCATAATATTTACAGGGTCGGAACAATCCTGCAAGATCTGGATTTTTGGATATTAAATGATATCGTCTGGCTCAAATCTAACCCCATGCCCAATTTCAGAGGTGTCAGATTCACAAATGCGCATGAAACCTTGATATGGGTTCAGAAAAAGCGTGGTGCCCAATATACGTTTAATCATCAGAGCATGAAAGCCTTAAATGATGACCTGCAGATGCGCTCTGATTGGGTCATCCCTTTATCAACAGGCAGAGAACGAATTAAAGTCAATGGAGAAAAAGCCCATAACACCCAAAAGCCTGAAGGATTACTGTATCGCGTGATACTTTCCAGCTCCAACCCGGGTGATGTGATACTTGATCCATTTTTGGGTTCAGGAACCACTGGTGCAGTTGCAAAAAAATTACGCCGCAACTGGATCGGGATCGAGAAGGATAAAAAATATATAGAAATTGCAAGAGAACGCATTCAAGCAGTGGAACCAGCAGATCTGAATTCCATTAGCATAACTGAGCGAAGGAAAGAAGTACGCATCCCTTTTGGAGCCCTACTTGAAACTGGAATGCTAAAACCCGGGCAATCTCTGTGGTTGACCAATGATAAAACCATAATGGCATCGATTAGAGCTGATGGAAAAATTTTATGTAACGGTTTGTCCGGTTCTATTCATGGGATAGCAAAATCCATTCTTAATGGCACCCCTGTCAATGGTTGGGATGCCTGGTGTTATCAAAATGAAATTGGTGAAAAAGTTGTAATTGATGAATTAAGAAGGAAGTTAAGAACAGTTCAGAGTGAGAGAACGATTATTCAAGAGCAATAAATAATTTCAACACCGCCCTTTTCAACCGGATTTTTGTAATAAAGTACAAACCGGAAGATAACGTCAAATACCTTTCAATGTTCTGTCAACTATCAACATAATCTCTATTCGACTGGAAAAGACAAAATGAAACTCAAACTGACCATTAATGCCAAAATCCATGAAATTGAATGCCAGCCTGGTGATACCTTGTTTACAGTTTTACGCCGACAGGGATACTATGGAGTTAAATTTGGAGACGAACAAGGATTGAGCGGATCAGACACTGTCATATTAGACAGTAAACCGGTCAATTCCAGTCTGTTGCTGGCTGCGCAAGCCGAAGGACACCTCATCGTTACCATCGAAGGGTTGGGTGAACATCCCGACCAGGGCTGGCGAAAAACCGATGGGCTGCATCCCATTCAACAAGCTTTCGTTGAAAGCGGCGCTATTCAATGCGGCTATTGCACACCTGCACAGGTACTGGCAGCAAAAGCGTTACTGGATAAAAACCCTAACCCGACTGAAGAAGAAGTCCGCGAAGCGATCTCGGGGGTTCTCTGTCGCTGCACAGGCTATGCCAAACCTGTTCAAGCCATCCTGAGAGCAGCAGCTGTCATACGCGGCGAAACATTTCAAGACGCTGGACAGGGATGGGAATGGGTAAAACCTGAAGCTTCCAACAACGATACTCCAGGTAATTCGACCAATATTCAGACCAGAGTCATGCCCAAAATGGTCCTGGTATCAGATCGAGCTCCTTACCAAACCGTGGGTAAACCAGAGAAAAAAGTAGACGCCATCAAGTTGGTACAAGGCAAGCCAGCTTTTACCGCAGATCTTGAGCCCCGCGGCATGCTGCATGCCAAAGTGTTACGTTCACCGCATGCACACGCTCGAATTAAGAGTATTGACGCCAGCAAAGCCAGGGCGTTGGCAGGTGTAGCCGCAGTATTGACCTGGCAGGATATCCCGCGCGTGGTTTATTCCACTGCTGGACAATCTGACCCAATCCCAGGTCCACTCGATGCTTTTTCACTCGACAACAAGGTGCGTTTCGTTGGGGATCGTGTGGCTTTTGTTGCTGCTGAAACAGCCGAAATTGCTAAAGCGGCTTTGAAATTAATTGATGTTGAGTATGAAGTATTAGATGCCATTCTGGATTTAAGATTGTCCATGCAAGCGGGAGCAATTCAGATCCATGATGAACCTGAATATGTTAATTTCGCGGATTCACATCCTGAGAAAAACCTCGCAGCCGAAATTCGCATCGATATTGGTAATGTCGAAAAGGGATTTAGCGAAGCTGACCGGATATTTGAAGCTGAATATGTTGTTCCAAAAGTGCAACAAGCCCATATCGAACCCCACGTCTGTCTAACCTATTGGGACGAGGACGATCGATTAGTCATTCGCACTTCCACACAGGTACCTTTCCATGTGCGTCGCTTGATGGCACCAGTTTTGGGTTTGCCTATCAAACGAATCAGGGTCATTAAACCACGCATTGGAGGTGGTTTTGGTGGCAAACAGGAAGTATTGATGGAAGATGTTGCTGCCCACCTGACGATCGCCACCAGACGTCCGGTATTGTATGAGTATTCACGTGAGGAAGAATTCATCGGTGCCCGCTCCAGACACCCTATGCGCGTGCGCATGAAAACAGGTGTAAAACTGGATGGTACCATCACAGCCAATGAAATGATTGCGCTTTCAGATACAGGCGCTTATGGATGTCACGCTTTGACTGTAACCGGAAATACCGGGCATAAATCGATGGCTTTGTATGTCGGAGATGGCGAATATCGAAAATCCCCTAACATCCGTTTTTACGCGGATGTTGTATATACGAATACTCCGCCAGCAGGTGCTTACCGTGGTTATGGTGTTCCACAAGGATATTGGCCCCTTGACAGGCATTTGGAAAAAATAGCTCGGGCACTTGGGTTGGATTCGATAGATTTCCGCCTAAAGAATGCAATCCATGCTGGTGAACATCACCCTTTTAGTACTGCCTGGAATGAAGGGCGAGAACCGCGTCCAGAAATCATTCATACGGTTGGACTTGAACAATGCGTTGCGCAAGCCCGGGCAGCAATAAATTGGGATGATAAGTTTGGTAATGAAACCTGGCGCAGTACCACTGGATCTGGCACCAAACGCAAAGGCATTGGTGTGGCCATGGTAATGCAAGGTACAGCCATTCCCTACCTGGACATGGGTGGCGCATCACTGAAGATGAATGACGACGGGTCATTCAATTTGCAAATTGGCGCTACCGATTTGGGAACAGGATCGGATACCGTTCTCGCACAAATGGCAGCTGAAATATTAGGTGTTCCAGTGGATGATATGATCTGCTATTCATCAGACACCGATTTCACACCCTTCGACAAAGGTGCTTATGCATCTTCTACAACTTATATATCCGGAACCGCAGTTGCTAATGCAGCCAAGGATGTTGCTCAACAGATTAAAACCCGCGCTGCCAAAATATTGAACGGAAGTAAATCCCCCAGCGCACAGACTTTACAACCAGACGACTTCCGATTGTCGGATCGCCAGGCCATTTCAATAGATGGCCGTACCGTCAGTCTGACCGAAATCGCTCTGGACAGTCTGCACCACAATGAACAAAAACAGATCATGGGATCAGCTTCGTATGTATCGCCATCATCACCCCCTCCTTTCGGTTGCCAATTTGCAGAAGTAACTGTCGACATCGAAACCGGCAGTGTTACAGTAGACAACCTGGTAATGGCAGTCGATTCAGGTATTATCATCAACCCATTATTAGCTTCCGGACAAATTGAAGGCGGAATGATACAAGCTCTTGGATATGCAGTCTGCGAAGAAATGCGTTACGACCTGCTGGGGTCTGCAAGAGAACGAGACTTAAGTGATTATCACATTTTCCGCGCTGATGAAATCCCCGCTATGGAAACTATTTTTGTTGAAACTTTTGAGCCGAGTCATCCATTTGGCGTAAAAGCAGTGGCCGAAATTCCAATGGATGGTGTTGCCCCGGCAGTTGGGAATGCCATTCTGGATGCAATCGGTGCCAATGTTGATGAAAACCCAGCAACACCCGAAAGAATTTGGCGTGCCATTCGCGAATTAAATGTTTCCGCCCAATAAGCTGCGAGATATGACCTTATGATACCCAATCAGACGTCAAAGCTATCACACCTTCCGGATAATAAAGCAACCTTCAATAAATCTGAAGCAGTTTATGTCACCGGGCACATTAATCCGGATACAGATTCGATAGCAGCTGCCATGGGCTATGCCTGGTTACTGAGGCAACGTGATGGAATTAATTCAATCGCTTCACGTGCAGGGGCAGTTAATCCACAGACAGCCTGGATATTAAAAAGGTTGGAACTGGATCCACCTTATTTATTGACTGATGCGTCTCCACGTTTTGAATCCGTGATGCGACAGTTGGATACAGTTTTACCCAGTGCCACACTGGGAGAAGCCTGGTCGCTTGCCAGCCGCACCGGTGGGTTAGCGCCAATTGTCACTGAAGAAGGAAAACCTTTCGGAATGATAAGCGGCCTGAGTTTGTTTAACTTTTTCCGACAGGTGGTAGGACCACGGTTGGATATGAGTGACCAGCGAATTGTTGATATCATGTCAGCTCCATGTCAAGAAGCTGCTGATATGGACGTGCCAAAATTTCCAGCCAATGCTCATATTCGCGATTCCCTCAATCGTATTTTACGAGAAGAACACAACGACTTCTTCGTAGTGGATGAAACTGGTCATTATGTTGGCGTTTGTCACCAGCGCGGAGTGCTCAACCCACCGCGGTTAAAGATCGTACTGGTAGATCACAATGAGCCAAGGCAGGCAATTGCAGCGCTCGAAGAAGCGGAACTTCTTGAAATTTTGGACCATCATCGTCTGGGTAATCCACATACACATCAACCCATCAAATTTACAGTGGATACTGTTGGCTCAACCAGTACTCTTGTTTCAGAAATAACCGCTGAGGCTGGTTTGTCAATGCCAGCCCCATTAGCTGGCATGCTGCTCTCCGGTTTATTAGCTGATACTTTGATCCTGACATCCCCCACAACCACTAATCGCGATAAATTAGCTGCCGATAGACTTTCACGCTGGGCATTTGTAGGCAGTGGACCTCTCAAAGGGGAAACAATTCAAAGCTTCGGCATGGCAGTTCTTTCTGCCGGTGCAGGATTGGCAAACAAGGATCCAAACGATATAGTTAGCACAGATATCAAGCCTTACGAAGCCGGTGGTGTCAAATTCGCAGTTGCACAGGCAGAAGTTACAGATTTAATGCAAATCCGCGAACATCTGCCTGCACTGCAAACCGCGTTGGATGAATTAAGGGAAAAACGCGGCTTGGACTTCGCTGTTCTTCTAGTAACAGATGTTGTCCGTGGATCCAGTCGTTTGTTCATCTCCAATCCCACGCCACCCATATTGGATGAACTGCCATTTCCACCCCTGCCAGATGGCACACGCGATGCGCCAGGCGTAGTGTCGCGGAAAAAACAGTTACTTCCAGCATTATTAGGGTTATTGGAAAAATGACAATTAACTTTTTTCAACTGATGAAAGAGCTTCAGGACCGCGGAGAAAGCTTCGCGTTGTGTACAATAATCTCATCCCAAGGCTCCACACCCCGCCATGTTGGCAGCAAAATGCTGGTCTTTGAAAATGGCGAATCCACTGGTACAGTGGGCGGAGGGGAACTGGAACACCGTGTACTGGACGAAGCGTGGATATCCATTACAGACGGTAAGCCACGTAAATTGAGTTATTCCATGACAGACCCTGATAGGGGTGATCCTGGTCTGTGTGGTGGACAGGTGGAGGTATTTGTGGAGCCATTCTTACCCGCGCCAAAAGTTATCGTCATTGGTGGTGGACACGTCGGAAAAGCAGTGGCTCACCTGGCCAAATGGTTAGGCTTCCGGATCGCAGTCTCCGACGATCGCGCTGAATTCTGCACCCCTGAAATAAACCCGGATGCCGATGAGTTTTACCCGGTACCAATGGAAGAATTACCCAAACATGCAAATATTAACCACCAGACCTACCTGATCCTGACCACGCGCGGCGTTGTCACAGATGTGCCTGGCTTGCCAGCCCTGGTTGAAACCCGCGCAGCATATATAGGTGTAATTGGCTCACGCCGGCGTTGGACAATGACTGTCAAGGGATTAAAAGAAAATAATGTTAGCGATGAAAAAATCGCTCGAATCCACTCACCCATCGGTCTGGAACTTAATGCAGAAACGCCAGAAGAAATTGCTGTCAGCATCATGGCTGAAATCATCATGCTCAGGAATGAAGGCTCTGGAAAGATGATGAAGGCAAAGGTCTAAAATAAATGCCATCGCAGCGCATGTTTAATGGGACGGTCAGTGCGGCAGCGTTGGCGGATCAACTTGCTGCGCGTTTTAGTGATCGTCAACATCACACCCATATTGAAAATCAGGGTGACACAGCCCTGGTCCAAATCGGATCGAAACACGGTACACCGGTCACTCTCCACATCGCTGATACGATGGGAGGGGTTCTAATTACAATGAGTCGCGATCGCAATTGGCTGGATAAAACCGGGGACGCTAGTGAATTGATTGAAAGGGCAGCGAATAACCCGATCTCACTCATGGCATTAATCCCGGATGTTATCGGAGAACTCAGCCAGGAAAATATTGCCCCCCAGGTGTGGGATGCCATCAACGATATTTGCAGCCTGACCCGCGCCCTGGCTGGCGAGAAAAATGCACCTAAAAACCCCAAGGTATGCGAATTTTGTAACACATCCAACGATCCAAATCTGGAATCCTGCGCTGCTTGTGGAGCCGCCTTACCAAATTATCTACCACGCGAATGTCCAAAATGTGGCAGAGGGCACACTTCAGATGCATTGTTTTGCCAGGCTTGTGGCACACGGCTGGTGACAAACTAACAACTTTTTTTAAACTATAGCGTATATCTGCTTGAAAGTAATATATGCATGGGCTATAATAAACTTGTCTATTTAAGGTCAAAAGGAGACTGTCATGGCCAGAATTTTTGATGTAATTGAATACCGCAATGAGATGACGGATGAAATCGTCCATCGCTTTCCAGACGATAGTAGTATTGGTGATTATCGGATTGGATCACAATTAATCGTCCGAGATGGACAAGCTGCGGTTTTCTTCCGCAACGGCCAGGCGTTGGATACTTTTGGCCCAGGTATGCACACACTCGTGACAGCCAATGTTCCAAAACTGATTGATTTCATCGGCAAGGCATTTAACGATCGCACCCCTTTCCCAGCTGAGGTCTACTTCGTCTCACTGAAAGAATTCGCAAACAAAAAATGGGGTACCCCCCAACCAATTATTGTCCGCAATCCTGGCGTAGGATTGGGTGTAGCCCTGTTGCAAGGATTTGGAACTTACTCTTATCAGGTAAGTGATCCTCAATTATTTGTAACCAATATCGTTGGAAAGCAAGCTGTTTTCCGAACCAGCGAGATTGAGGAACGCGTTCGCACAGTTTTGCTATCCAAGTTACAGGATTTGCTGGGCGAAACCGGTGCAAAGCGAAATGTACTTGAACTTATAGGCCTAACCGAGGAACTGGGCGCGGGAGTAAGAGCCAAGGCACAGGATGACTTCGCTGCACTTGGTCTGACACTCAAGACTTTTTATATCGGCAACTTGAAGCCATCCGATAAATCCGCCCAGGAATTACGCGATATGGGCATGCTGGATATGAACGTTTACACCCAATTGCAGGCGGCAGACGCCATGCGTGACGCTGCCAATAATCCGAGCGGTGGTGCCGGGTTGACTGCTGGTATTGGTG
>CAYWXS010000037.1:39398-56166 GCA_964462245.1 uncultured Anaerolinea sp. | reverse complement strand
AATCGGGGCCATCCCGTGCAATAATCGGGACCACCCAGGAAAAGGCAGCCGTATGAATAAAATTACAATCCTGATCGCTGATGACCATACCATTGTTCGGGCTGGCATACGACAGCTGCTTGAAACCCAGCCTGATTTTGAAATTGTGGCCGAGGTGGAAAATGGACGGGCAGCCCTGGAGCAAGCCAACCTGCATCACCCGCAGGTGGTCCTGATGGATTTGCGTATGCCCGAAATGGACGGCGTACAGGCCATAACGGCCATCAAAGCCCGGCAGCCGGATATTCACATCCTCGTCCTGACCACCTACGACACGGATGCTGATATTGTCCGGGCTGTGGATGCCGGTGCCACGGGCTATCTGCTCAAAGATGTGCCGCGTGAAGAACTCTTCCGCGCGGTGCGAGCCACTGCCAGGGGTGAAACTGTCCTGGCCTCTTCCGTGGCGGTCCGGCTGATGGGAAAGGTGCGCTCCGGCGGTGATGAAATGCTCAGCGCACGCGAGATCGAAGTGCTCATGCTGGTCGCGCGCGGCGCCACCAATCAGGAAATCGCCGAAAGCCTGTATATCAGCAAAGCCACGGTCAAGTCACACCTGATCCAGATCTGCAACAAACTCGGCGTCTCCGACCGCACCTCTGCCGTCACCACGGCCCTTGAGCGCGGAGTGTTCCGGCTCTCCTGAGCCTTTTCTGGAAAATTTACCGATTTGGGAGCAGAGCGAATCTGGCATGACAGCATACCGTGCTGGAACCGGTATTCCCATACCGTGCTGGAACCGGTAATTAACATGAGGATAACCATTCTGACTCAGGGCTCACGCGGCGATGTACAACCCTATATTGCGCTTGGTGTGGGGTTAAAAAACGTTGGATATCAAGTCTGTCTGCCTGCCCCCGAGGTTTTTCGCCCGCTGATCTGCGCTGCCGGGCTCGATTTCATCCCTTTCCGCGGTTTTGATCCGCAGGAATTTATTCGCACGCCTGAAATCCAGACGGCTGTGCGTCAGGGTGGGCAGTTACATATACTGACCGCCCTCCTGCGCAAAGCTGGACCGTTGTTGGAAGGTCTGTTTGACGAATATTGGCGCACCAGCGCGGATGCGGATCTCTTGATCGCCTCCTCGCTGCTCTTTGGCATCCCTGATTGCGCTGAAAAGCGAGGCATTCCGCTCATTCAAGCCCCGATCCATGCCCTGCTGGCGCCTACGCGCGCATTCCCGTCCGCGTTTTTTGCTCCCTGGGGTGCGCAAGAGAACAATTTTATTAATCCCATCACGCATAAAATTGTCCAGTTTGCTTTTTGGAGCCTGTGTCGCGCCGTACTCACCCGCTGGCGACTGAAAATGGGCTTGCCCCGCATCGACGACTATTTTCAGCACATGCGAGCCCGTAACGATCCAACGCTCTACGCTTTCAGCCCGAGTGTTTTGCCCACTCCTACGGATTGGCCCGCCAATCACCACGTCACCGGTTACTGGTTTCTGGAACCGGCCTCCGGCTGGCAGCCGCCGCCCGCGCTGATTCAATTCCTTGAAAGCGGACCGCCGCCGGTGTATGTGGGCTTCGGCAGCATGGATACCCAGAACCCGGCACGCATGACGCGTCTGGTAGTGGACGCCCTGGCTGCCAGCGGACAACGCGGCGTGCTTGCATCCGGTTGGGGTGGTCTGCAATCCGAATCACTTCCTGCAACGATATTCCCCATACGTGAGATTCCGCACAGTTGGCTGTTCCCACAGATGGCTGCCCTCGTCCATCATGGCGGCATGGGCACCACCGCTGCCGGGCTGCGTGCCGGCATCCCAGCCGTCATCATTCCACTGGGCGGAGATCAGCCCTTCTGGGCCGACCGCCTCCAGCGGCTGGGTGTGGGCATCCATTCTGCAAGTTTCTTCAAAATATCCGCCAAGCGCCTCACAATAGACCTGACCCGCGCGCTCAGCGATCCAACGCTTCGCGCCCGGTCTGTTGCGCTCGGAGAAAAAATCCGCGCCGAGCACGGCGTTGAGCGCGCCGTGCAATTAATCCAAAATTACCAAGGGTAGAGTAATGCTCGCAATGTTATTTCTTAAAAAAGAACTTCTTTGCGCCCCTTGCGACTTCGCGAGCATCAAATGTTGTGTAATAAACCTACTGTTCACGAAAGTGGTATACTTAAATTAAATGGTTCAATTTAGAAAGGTGGCTCAAATGGAATACCGGGTTCAAGTACACTCAGGAGGGAGGTTCGTGCTCCCTTCAAAATTACGGAAAGAATTACAGATCAAGACGGGAGATGAAATCGTTTTACAACTCGAAAATGGATCCATTCGGATGGTTCCTCTTCACCAGGCCGTTGTCATTGCGCAGCAAGCTGTCAAAAAATATGTTTCCAAAGAAACTTCACTGGTTGATGATTTGATTCAGGCACGGCGAGATGAAGCGTCCTATGAATAGAGTCGTGCTGGATGCTTCTGCCGTTCTGGCTTTGCTCAATGCTGAAGTTGGGGCAAAAAATGTAGAGGAATCCTTGCCCGGCGCGATTATTTCGTCCGTTAATTTTGCTGAGGTTGTTACGCGATTAGCACTGCTGGGAATGCCAGAAAATGAAATTCGGGAAGCCCTTGATATCCTGGCGCTGGATATAACCCCATATGATGAAGAGCAAGCATTTCTGACAGGCATCCTTGCAATTAAAACCAAGCAACTCGGTCTTTCGCTGGGAGATCGCGCTTGCCTGGCATTAGCGCTCAAGACTGGTTGTGGGGTATTAACTTCGGATAAAATCTGGCAGGCCCTTGATATTGGGGTGGTTGTCAGGCTGATCCGATAAGCAAAGAAACTGGTAATTTCTGGAATGTTATCTGAAGTGGGTTTCGGTGGCGAAGTACCTGGCTCAGACCGAAGTGGACATTGAAGAAGCGCATATGTTGGGATCGAGTGTGGATAAAAGTTTGTAAGAATGCTAAAGCCGTTTTTTTTAATTCCTGAGAATGAGCAATTACTTCAGTCGAATTCATGTCGAACTCACGAGCCTGCGCAAGGGCTTTTTGAGTGACTCTTTCCAATTCAGCCAGGTTAATGAAATTGTTTTGGATGAGGAAAATAATGTCATCAAAATCGGTGTCGAGACCACGATCCAGCTTGCTCAATGCAATACTATGCCGTGCTGGAACCGGTATTACCATACGGATCAGCAATAAATACTTCAACGGCGGCGAGCAAACCAACCGTGTCTTTCGTGTGTTGGGTTTCGATGTGGAGACTAAGTGATGCACTTCCTGCTTGTTTCCGGCGCCAACGCTGGCAATTTGAGTATCCCGCTTATGTGCGTGGGAAGGCTGTGAGCGACGAAAAAGGCGAGTATGCCGCCGACGGGTTCAAGAATGCGCTAATGACGTGGGAAGCGAGTTCGCAACAATTGAACATTGCCATCGCTGAGTTACTGCAACGTCTGAAATAAAATTCGGCTAGCATGCATGCTAAAATACACACTAGAGTTGTTGACCATCTATCAATTTGTTGGATGATTCCTGGCGAGGTGTTTTATGACCATCCATTCACAAACCCAAACTGAACAAGCATTGCGTAAACTTACCCGACTGGCGAAAAGCGGACAGGTGAGTGATTCGCTTGCCCGAAATATCCAAAAACTGCTTGGTGTTGAAATCAATCAGTTGGAAATGGACCTGGCTGCCACAGAAAAAGACCTGGCAGAGTTAGAGCAGCAATATCATTTACCTACAGCAGATTTTTTTAGGCAGTGGCAGGCGGGGCAAGCCGATGATTGCATGGATTACGTTGAGTGGGCCTCACTGGCGCAAATGGCAGAAAACCTGCGCAAGAGGTTGGAATTTCTTAGGGGCGAGAATCAATAATGACCATAGCTGATTACTTTGAGACAATCAAGAATGCACCTGGCATATAAATTCCCCCATCCACTCAAAAACCTATACGCCTGCCGAGATAATATCCCAGCCTAAAAAAGGGATCTGACAAACCCATCAGGTGTCTTTTTTTATGCTACACTTAATCACTAGCGGGGGAACCCCCACGGAGCAGCATGTTACCACTGACCGACATCTCCACCATTGAAAGCCATCTTTGGGAAGCCGCCAATATCCTGCGCGGCAGCCCACTTGACCGCGCGGATTGGAAAAGTTACATCCTGCCCCTGCTGTTCTTCAAACGCATCTGCGATGTATGGGACGAAGAATATCAGGAAGCCCTGATTACTTACGGTCAGGATTTTGCCGATGAACACCGTTTCCAGATCCCCGAAGGCTGTCACTGGACTGCAGTACGCGAAACCCCGCTCAACGTAGGCGCGACCCTGCAAAATGCTATGCGCGGTATCGAAGCCACCAACCAGAAACATCTGTACGGTGTCTTTGGGGATGCTCAATGGACCAATAAGGAGCGCCTGCCAGACGCGCTGCTCAAAGATTTACTCGAACATTTTTCAGCGCTCAATCTGGGTAACCAGCGCGTCAACAGCGACATCGTTGGCGATGGCTATGAGTTCCTGATCAAGAAATTTGCAGATGCGACTAACAACAAGGCCGGTGAATTTTATACGCCGCGCAGTGTGGTGCGCCTGCTGGTCGACATCCTCGACCCGCAGGAAGGTGAGACGGTTTACGACCCTGCCTGCGGTACGGGCGGTATGCTCTTAGGTGCGGTTGAGCATGTACGCGCTAAAGGCGGCGACCCGCGCACATTTTATGGCAAACTTTACGGGCAGGAAAAGAACCTGACCACTGCTTCGGTGGCGCGTATGAATCTGCTCTTGCATGGTCTGGAAGACTTCTCAGTCGAACGCGGTGATACACTGCGCAACCCGATATTCAGCGACCCGGCGACGGGTGGACTGGCTACCTTCGACTGCGTGATCGCAAATCCACCCTTTTCGCTGCAGCAGTGGGGCCGGGAAATTTGGGAAAGTGACCCCTGGGGACGCGCTTTCGCCGGGCTGCCAACAGACAGCAACGCTGATTTTGCCTGGGTTCAGCATATGGTCAAGAGCATGGCGCCAGGGCATGGCCGCATGGCCGTGGTTCTACCACAGGGCGCTCTTTTCCGCGGTGGTGTGGAGGGCCAGATCCGCCAGTATTTACTGGAGCAGGATTGGGTCGAGACCGTCATCGGGCTGGCTCCCAGTCTGTTTTACGGAACAGGACTGGCAGCCTGTATTCTCGTTCTGCGTAAAAAGAAATCCCCGCAGCACACTGGCAAGGTACTGATCGTGGATGCCTCAGCCATGTTCCGCAAGGGCCGTGCCCAGAATTATCTTGATCCGGAGCACGTCGCCGAAATTTTGAAGTGGGTGCAGGAACATACCGATGTCGAAAACCGCGCACGGCTTGTCAGCCTGGAAGAGATCAAGGCCGAAGATTGGACCCTGAACATTTCGCGCTACGTGCTGCCAGCCCTGGGTGAAGATATCCCCAGTTTGGATGTGGCACTTGCGGATTTCAAGGCAGCCTGGGAGCGGGCGCAGGAAGCGGAAGAGAAATTGCGAAGTATAATGAAAGAAACGGGTTTCCTTATCAAGGAGTAATGGCTATGCAAGTCTCTTTTTCTCTTCCCGAAAGTCAGTTTGTTGCCGAAACACCCGAGGAAGCGACCAAAATAATTCGTAAATACGCGGCGTTGGGGCTTTATCAAGCGGGGGAATTATCCATCGGCGCGGCTTGTGAACTGGCAGCGATGGATCGCTATTCCTTTCTCGACTTTTGCAAAGAGGAAGGCGTACTGTTACGCACCCAGACACCAGAAGAGCTGGAAGCGGACTTCAAAAAATTCACAGCCAAATGACTGGTAGCCCATGCTGATCATTGCCGATAGTTCTGCGTTGATTGCGTTGGCAACCTGCGATGGATTGCCAGTTTTGTCTGGCCTGTATGAAAATATTTGCGTTCCCCGGGATGTTTATGACGAAGTTGTCCAGAAGAAAAAGCCGCAGGCGGCCACACTGAATATGTTGCCGTGCTTGAACCGGTATTACCATACGGACGTGGGAAGCGAGTTCGCAGCAATTGAACATTGCCATCGCTGAGTTACTGCAACGTCTGAAATAAAATTCGGCTAGCATGCATGCTAAAATACACACTAGAGTTGTTGACCATCTATCAATTTGTTGGATGATTCCTGGCGAGGTGTTTTATGACCATCCATTCACAAACCCAAACTGAACAAGCATTGCGTAAACTTACCCGACTGGCGAAAAGCGGACAGGTGAGTGATTCGCTTGCCCGAAATATCCAAAAACTGCTTGGTGTTGAAATCAATCAGTTGGAAATGGACCTGGCTGCCACAGAAAAAGACCTGGCAGAGTTAGAGCAGCAATATCATTTACCTACAGCAGATTTTTTTAGGCAGTGGCAGGCGGGGCAAGCCGATGATTGCATGGATTACGTTGAGTGGGCCTCACTGGCGCAAATGGCAGAAAACCTGCGCAAGAGGTTGGAATTTCTTAGGGGCGAGAATCAAAAATGACGATAGCTGACTACTTCGAGACAATCAAGGAGCATCTTTTGGTTGTCTCTTTTGTTGCCGATTTCAAAATCAGTAAACAAGTGGAAAGATCAAAGAACGGATATATTCGCATCCGTATGACGTTTACCGATCATAGCCGGTTGGAATTTTCTGAGTTTGTTGAACAAAAGGTGGGTGACGAAATCCAGGTTGTGACCTACAGTTATCATTGGTCGGGTGAAAACGATACACTTATTTGCCGTTGGGATAACACCCCGCACTTCCCAAAACTGGAAAAATTCCCGCACCACATTCATAAAAACGAAGATCAGGTGATACCCGGCAAGCCAATCAACATCTTTGGCGTATTGGGCGAGATTGAGAAAACGTTAAATAAATGATCCTCACCCGCTTCTCTGACGGAGTCCACCTCAACAACGACTGCATCTCCGAAGATGAAAATCGCGCTAAAACCGCCCTGACCGAGCTTTTTCAGCAAGCACGCAGTGCCGACACCCCGATCCTGGTCGAGCGCATCGTCGACGACATTGATGAGATCGTGCGCATGCTGCGCTTCGACGGTTGGCAAGCGACTAACGCTGGCGAGAGGGAAGTGAGCACGGCGTTGAGCACACCGTTGAATTAATCCAAAATTATCATGGGTAGACTAATTCGTCTAGCGTTATCCCTTAGAAAAGAACTTCTTTGCGCCCCTTGCGCCTTCGCGAGCGCCAGCTTTTCCTCCAAATGTCGTGAACTATGAAATAACTTCATTCCACCCGTTAATTGTGTTCTACTTGCCCCGATAAAATCAATCTCGATGGTAGGCCCTGAGCTTCCTAATAACGATAAAGCACAACCCCCGACCAAAGTGATTTTCGAAGCCGGGGGGTAATAGGTTCCCAGCCAATTCACAGAAGATTGACTGAGAATCTGATGACGGGCAGCCAGAGTCTCCAGGCATACATCCAAATCCGGGCATTGCCCCAGACCCAGTTCATCCGAAAATAAATCAGGGATTGCTTGTTTGATTTCGACCAGGGAAGAAAATTTCTTTTGAAAGAAGAGCGCTGCAGTGTAATAGCATTCGAGAACCAGCCGCGTGAAGCCTATTGTGGATTTGCGTTCTTTACCAGTGGGCACTTATCATTGTGTTTGGTTGCGATTAAAAAATAATTTGAGCCCGGTTTTCTTTGCAGGCGTTTTATCAATTCTGTTCAATAAAACTCTCTCCAAAGCGAACGTATCCGCCTGCGGAGTGCCTCTTTTCTTTACACTGTCTATTTTTGTCAAAATTTAATCTTTTATTTTCGGTTCAAAATGACCGAACCGCAAGGATAATTTGGAGCACTGGGATTATTAAATTAATTTTTCCTGGGTAATTGAAACCGTTTTATCCGCCAATTCTATCTCCTCTTCAGACCATTTTCCGTATGTTTGGGAGGTTCCCTGAACCTTCCAGAGTTGGCGGCCATTTAAGGAAGCACCGCCAACGATATTTGCTGCTGTGCTTGGGCTTTGAAAAGGCACATTTTGAGTAAAAACCCAAAAATCATTGTTAGCGCTGATGCTAAGGCTGCCATCCTTTATCAATTTCTCGCGCATGTGAATATAAGAATCCGCCAGACTCTCAACATGAGCCCTACGGGCAAGTGAACCTTCAAGCACAACAAATTCGCCGTTGATTTCCTGGGCTTTTGCATTGGCGCCAGCATAGTTTAAAATAAAAATTGGAGATAATTCCTGCGGGGCATCAATAGTAGATACGGTCTTTTTGACAGAGAGTGGGATTGCAAAAGTGAAGCCCAATACGGGCAGAATAATTTGGATTTGTTCGAGAAAATTCTCCATATCTGCGATATCGGACTCGGGCAAATAGGTTATCTCGGGGTTGGTGCCATTAATTACTTTAGCCCGTTTTGCTTGATTGGCAATCTGGATCAAGCGGCTTTCCAGGTAACGGCTATGTGATTTGGTAAGGTTCGAATCCTTGCTGGTCACTATGATTGTTTTTTCCCAAAATACTTTGTCTGCGTTTTTATTATGTTGGAGCAAACGGTCCCAAATATTGTCACTTTCGCCAATATAGACATTTTCTTGTGCAAGATCATCCGGGTTACTTCCGACCAAAAAATATACCCCGGCACGTTTTAATTCTCCTCGCTGAGCCAGGTCGGCCAGCCGTGAACGTGGAGCAACCGTAAATTTGCCCGTCCAGTTCATGATTTCGGCAGTGATCAGGCCCGTCGGGAGACCGTCAACCAAAAATATTTTTACCGTTCTTCCACTCATAGCGCACCATCCATTTATATACAAATTTGAATCAGCCTGAATAATCCAGCATCTATGCCAGTCTTCGGAATTCTTCCAACGCCGCGTCCTTGACTTCCTGCTTCACAATCGGGAAGGTCGCCAAAATGTGCGCGAATTCGCTTTCAGTCAACCCATACAGATGCGCAATCATCCCATCCAGTTCAGCGCGCAGCCTGGCGCGTTCTCGCAAATCAGTGACGCCATTCGCATGACTGCCCAACCCGACTTCCTCTGCCAGTTCATCGAATTCGGACGTAGTGCAGATCAGTTTGGCAGCTCGCTCGACGATGGGCGCGAAGGACGGGTCTTTGGTTGTCAGGCGTGGCAAGGGGAGTTGATAGATATAAAACATCGTCAGATTCGTCAATATTTGTTGCCGTATATACCAATCACAAACAAAACTGGACATAACAGAAACAAGGTATAGAAGTTCTTCGCTTGTATAGTTTATTTTTTCGAACCATTTATTGTTTTCTATGATATCCCGAGTAGGCATACTAACATTTAGTGAGTGTCCAGCAACTACTCCCTTTGGAATAATAGCGGCTACGATTGTTCTTTCATTAGTTGCTCCTGTTATAGAGCGATACCCAAGCCTATATGATTCATAAGGGAGTTTGAAGCGGATTTTATCTACTTCGATTCCCAAACCAGCATCCACTATCATTTTTCTGACATTCTTGCGCCGCGGTGAAGAAAATTTCTCTGAAACATCTTTTTCATTCAACCAATACCTCGGTTGCACAAGGCCATGTTCAAAGTGCCAGATCATTTTGCCTTCATAAAGTGGCAGCATGCCGACTTGCGGCTTTTGTGAAAATAGATCGCTATTATTAGTCATATGTAGTTCGGCTGCCAAACGTAAGTTCCACGAATTAGGAATAGCATCCCCAAGAAATTGCCATTTCACCATTTTTTCCGCGATGGCTACATCAAGGTCGCTTTTGAATTCCATGATAGAGAGTGAATCTGGAGAAAGGCGACGAATGACTTCTACAGAAAGCCACATCGCTTCCTGTTCAGGGAATGTGGCTAAATCATTAACATCATGTCGCATAAATCGTGATGGAAAACTTGTTGTTTTTCCAGATTTCTCGAATGTCAAAATTACAAATTTGAAGCTTCTGTGGACCCCTTCAAAAATTTCTTTTCGATTTTCAAAACAAAACAAGCCGTCAATAGTAGTTTGGTCAAATAATAATTCACGCAATTGGCGTGTTCCAAGATCGCTATATATACCACTGGGAATTACAATTCCACATTGGCCATTTTTTTTCAACAATCTGTAGGATTGTTCCACAAATAATTTGTAAAGATTTATATCTGTCCCAGCTTTTTTTCCATCGATGATTGAGATTTGATTTTTATATTGTTCAGCAGATCGATAATAGTTACTTAAATGCGGAAAACGGCTATAGTATTCAAGATATTTTTTTCGAATTTCGGGTTTTTGTAGTAATTGCGATAGCCTTTCTTCAAAGTTCTTGATGTCAGTTCCGCGTCGCTGGACTTCAGGATCAAATTCGTAACAAAACTCCTTTGCAATAGGCTTGAAAATTTCCCATGGAGGATTAGTGATAATGGCATCGAATCCGCCGCGCTCATTCATGACTTCATCAAATTCATAGCCCCAATGAAAGGGATGCAAGTCACGTACATCTTTGATCTGCACGGCGCGCTTTTTTGGCGTGCCTTCGGCATGCTTCTTATCATCCCACACGGCTTGTTCGTACTTAATCCCCAGGCGCGAGAACTCGTCCAGCAGCATTTCGTTCAAACTGCCGTAATCTTCATTGCGCTGGCGCGTAATGTCGTCGCGCAGGGTCTGTAAGTCTTCCGTCAAAGAAGATGTGTGGCGATAGGTATCCAGTCGCCTTTTTTTCTCATCCACAATCTGGCGGTAGGGTTTAGTGAAGAGAGTGGTTTGTTTTCGGTTGAATTCGTCTTCATTGATGCGCAGCAGACCGATCAGTGAGTTGCCCGCCAGGATGTTGAAATCAATATTGGGCAGCGGTTCAAGCTGGTCGACTGTATCCACCGAAGCCACCAGCGCCAGAAACAAACGCAAGCGCGCGATTTCGGCGGCTTCATCCATAATATCCACGCCGTACAGGTTATCGGTGATGATGCTGCGTTTGATGAAGTAGGCCAGGTTGGGGTGTTCGCGGTTGGTTTTCTCCAGCCACTCGCTCAGGTTCTTATCGTTCAAATAGGGTATCTTGCCTGTGATAGCGCTGTAGACATTGATCAGTGTCTTCATGGCTGCCACCAGAAAGGCGCCTGAACCGCAGGCCGGATCCAGCAGGCTGAGTTTGGGCAAAATCTCAAACAATAACTGCCTGCATAAACCGGCATCCAGGTAGGCCCACAGGTCACCGATGCTTTCAAAACTGTGTCTTTTGATACCCGCCACCTGCGGCAGGTTGAGGGGTGTATTGACCTGCTGCAGGATGATGCGATATATGGTGCGCTCGCACAAGTATTCGGTAATTTCGGTGCGCGTGTAATACGCGCCAAAAGCCTTCTGGTTGATGTATTTCTCAAAGATATAACCCAGCACGTCCGGGTTGATTTCCTTGTCATCGCCGCCGGGAATATCGTTCAGATTCCACGAATAACTCTGGAACAGGCTATAAAGATTTTCGAACGCTTTATCTGGGATGTGGATATCCGGATAGCGCTGCTCCACCGGGTGCTTGAGGAACAAACCCCCGTTCAAATATTTTATTTTCCCCAGCATGGCTTTTGCTTCGGGCGAACGCTTTTCTTCTGGTTTGGCAAAGCCCTCAAAAAAGAGCAGCTTCAGAAAACCCTCGTAATAACGATCCGCAGCCTGGTTCTGACTCCATTTTAGTTTGCCTTGCAGGTATTCCAGACTGCCGTTGTCGATAAAGCCTTTGCGTTGCAAAAAATAAATGAACATCAGGCGGTTGAGCAATACAGATGCATACCAGCGCCGGTCTTTATCGTCGCTGATGCCTTCAATCAAATCTGTAAATTCTAGCCGCAGGGCCGCAAAGTCAGTAAAAAACTTCTTGGCTGCGGGCTGCACATCCAGCGCTTTTTGCAGGCGGCGCGCAACTTCCAGTACATTAATGTCGCCGTTTTCGTCCAGTTCAGAAATATCCACCAGCATGGCGCTCAATTTGCCCAGGAATAAATCGCCCGGTTGGCCCTTGATGTAGTAATGTTCACGCGGCATGCGCCGGTTGCCTTCCCGTTTGACCCAATACCACAGGCTCTGGGTGCGCTTGCCATCCACAAAGATAATCAGGTTTTCATGAAAATTCTTTGATACTTCTTTTTGAACCGCAGCGCGGGCTTTGGCATTCGGCAATGTGCCATCCGGCAGGGTGGCTTCAAAGACCACAATGCCAGAAAGTTGCACAATCGGCGTCAGGTTGTAGTCCTGGTTTTCAGCATGAATGTGAAGATTGCTGATCCCTTTGGCCGTAGACCAGCCCAGCATCTGGATGAACAAGTCTTTGAAGTTGAAATCCTGCAAATAGGCGCGTGTGGGTTCAAAATTGAGTGTCATGCTTTTGTCCTGGTTAAACTATGCTTGTAAAAACCCGCTGTAAGCGGTAAAATAGAGCCAGGCAGTATCGTAAAACCTGGTGACTCTGGCTGTTCGTAGAACAGTCTAGCCGTTTCTGTGATGGAATGGGACAGATTGAAATCAGAGCCCAGGGTGAGCTGCTCAAGATTTCCCCCGCCAGGGGGATTTTCTTTTTCTTGCCTGTACGCTGGGGGAAAACTGTTCTTCAACGATCACCTTCGCTGCAATCGCAGCATAAAATCGCGCATCGCCGCGCTCATACTTTTGAAAAAAGGCCCAGGCAACCGCATCGGCAGCCTGTAATTCTTTGCGCACATGCGAACTCTCCTGGCGGATCAGGGCGTACTGCGACGATATTTCCAGCAGGTTTTCGCGGATATGCTTTTCCAGTTCGTAGCGCAGATCCTGGTTGGTATAGCGTTTGTCGAGACAAATCTCCACCTGTGGAAAATGCTGCATCAAAAGCTGGATGGCTCGCGAGACGGCCTGACGGTAAAGCTCTTCGGGGTCGTCTGGCATGTGTTTGATGTTTTGCTGGTCCACAATGACCGCCACAATGCTGATCTCGTGCCTGGCAAGCGCTTCCAGCATGCGCAGATTTGTGCGCTCCGAAGCATGCGTGGCTTTGATCTCACCCATGCTTAAACTGCGTCCGGATTTTTTCAGAGCGCGGCGCACGGGTAGTTCCAAATCACGCGCTGATTCGGCGCTCAAGACTGCCACTACCAAAAAATGCGTGCCTGTCGGGCCAACCGTGCCCGATTCGTCCAAAAAGGCGTACTGCAGGCGCAAATCTGCTTTCATGCTCAGCCTCTATGCCAGCCCCAGCGAACAAATAATCCTGGGGTCCTGTTTTTCCACTTCGGTTTCAGTGATGCACAGCCGGTCGTCGGCGCGCAGCGAAACAACCAGCTCTGCCAGTTGATAATTATCGATGCCTGTGCGCAGTTGGCGGTTGAGCACATCCTTGGCGTATTCCCGCACCGGGTAGCGATAAATCTCATCCACCGCTTTGAGTAAATCAGGTGTCACGAACAGCGTTCCTTCGTTCTGCCCGACAAAATTCTTGAGCCGTTCATAGACCCGGAAGCGTGCTCCCGAGGGGCGTCCCAACTGCCCGCCGACCGCTTTTTCTTCCTGAGCTATTTTTTCCACCCCGCTGCGCACCAGGTCATGGTGGTTGGGTTTGTGCGGCAGTGCCGGGGTGTCCGGGCTGCATTCTGCCACCTTCAGGATTTCATATTGCGATTCGGTCACACTGCGGCTGTGTTCATCCACCCAGGCCAGCGCGTCATTGCCCTCGCCGGTGCGCACATATACCAATGCGCCTTTTGAATCTTCGCTGCTGGTTTTCGTCGAGAATACGACTTCGGGCAGGGCCGGGATAATTCTTTGTAGCTGTGGGTCTGCGTCTATTGCATTCTTCCAGATCTGGAAGGCGTAGGAAGCCAGATCAACGTCGCTGTCCGATTCTTCCCCATCCAGAATACCCGCCTTTTCGTTATACAAATCAACGATAGCCTGTTCGTTCTTGTCATCGTCAAAGAAGGCTTCATCTGAGCCAACCACCTCGGCATTTTCTTTCAGCCTGCGCCGCAGGCGGTCGCGCAGGCGAATAATCATTTCGACGCCTTCGGCAGGTAAAAAAGTGTGTGCGTAAATGGTATCGGCTTTCTGCCCGATTCGATCGACACGCCCGGCGCGTTGGATCAGGCGGATGATGGCCCAGGGCAGGTCGTAATTGACTACCACTGCACAGTCTTGCAGGTTCTGGCCCTCGCTCAAAACATCGGTGGCAATTAAAATCCGGATTTCATCTTCCGGTTTGACATTGGGCCGTTTGCCATTGCTGGTAGGGCTGAAGCGCCAGGCCAACCCGGTCGGGTCGCTGGCACTGCCTGTTACGCCCGCCAGAGACTGAAGACCGCGTTTTTTTAGTTCTGTTTCCAGGTAGTGCACAGTGTCGGCATACTGTGTAAAGACCAGCACCTTTTGAGTTGGGTATTCCTGTTTTACCAGTTTGACGAGCTCAGCCAGTTTGGTATCCTTGGCTGGATTCCAATCCCCGCTTAGGTTTAATATGCCTAAAAGGGCATTCGCGTCCTGCCGCAGGTGCTGTGCCAGGGCCGCCTTGAATGCCGAGGCGGGCAGCCAATCAAAGCGTTTCTTGAATTTTGAACCATATAGCTCGTAAACCCTTTGCGCTTCACGCATGAAACCTGATTCATCGCGCACACCGCTCATTTCCGATTCAGTGCTTTCCTCAGATTCATCATCCAGTTCAGTAGATTCAATGTCGAACCCATCCGTCAGATCACCATCCCGGTCTTCATCTTCAAAACGCGCATCCAGCAAGGCCGGTTCCTGCGTGCCAATCGGCACGGGCAGGTTGTTTTCCAGCGCATATAGGAATATGTGGTTGCGCAGAATATGCCTTTCAACCGAAAGCAGGAAAGCATAGCCGCTGCTTTCCAGGCGTTTGAATAAGTTGGTGCGCGAGAAGCCAATCAAACGTTGACCAGCGCGGGATAGGTCGCCCAATAATTTCTTTTCTTTATCCGTTAGTGTAACGCCTTTATTTTTGACATATATTTCCTGTCCAAGCCCGTAGCGCGGCAGGAAAAGTTTGCTGATGGTTTCAACCACCGCCACATCATACAGGCGCACATACTGATCCTGTGGGTCTTTGGCATCCACCTTGAACTTGACGGTTTTGGTTTTTCTTTCGGGGAAAAATGAGCGCTCGCCATTTTCGAACAGCAGATATTTGCGTCCCTTCTCATCCGTGTGGGCATAGTTGCTTTTGATGAAGCTGCGGGTGCGCCGAATCATATACAGGCGCATCAAGTCCTGCCAGTCTGCCGGATACTTGCTGTGTTCGAAGGCCGCCAGCGAGTGAATATCGGCCTGGTGTTGGCGGATGAACTCGATTTCACCCATCTCGCGCAGCAGCTGCTCAGGGCGGACGGTCAGTTTCTGGTCTTCCGGCAGGAACAGGCGCAGTTGGCTGGAAAGGTCAAGATAAGTTTTATTATAGGGCGTAGCGGTCAGCAGTACGACCTTGCTTTCGTTGTGTTCGATGTAATCCCGGATGGCGCGATAGCGCTTGCCTTCCCTGTTGCGCAAATTATGACTTTCATCAATCAATACCAGCCGGTAACGGCGCAGCTTGGGCAATTCTTTGATGGCTCTGCTGACCGACAGCACCTTTGCACCCGCCAGATGATACACATCGCGATAGTCGTCCCACATTTTGACCAGATTTTTTGGACAAATAATCAAGGTGTCATAGCCGCGTTCAGCAAACACCCGCGAGATGGCAGTCCCAACCAGAGTTTTCCCCAAACCGACCACATCGCCAATCATGACCCCACCCCGTTTTTCAATATGGTGGGCGGCGATCTTCACTGCGGCAGCCTGATAGGGCATCAATTTGGTCAAATCACTTGGGATGGAGAACTCCGAAAGTCCTGCGCGGGCTTCCTGTGAAAGGTGATATGCCATTTTGAGGTAAATGTGATAAGGCGGAATGAGGTCTTCACGCGCCCAGGATTCTTCAATCACCTTGATTAAATCTTCCGAAATATCGATACTGCCCCAATCGTTCCAACGATCTTCGAACCATTTTGCTAATTTCTGGCTGGCATCACCGTCCTGCACATCCACGTTCAATTCGCCCTGCTTGGAAAGCCCGGCAAAAGTCAGGTTGCTGCTGCCGAGGTATCCGATAATCGGGTTGAAATTATCCTGGCGAAAAAGAAGGTAAAGCTTGGCATGCAGGGTATGGCGCAGGAACAATTTGACCTGCACTTTTTTCTCGCGCAGCTGAACTGCAAGTTTGCGCAGGCTGGTTTCATCCGCATTGGTGGGTGCGCCAATGGTGAGCTGCGCCTTGAATTCTTCAGCCAGCCTTTTTTTTAGTTTTAGTTTGGTCGGGTTGTCGAGTTCATCATCCTGTGGCAAAAAAGAGTAATGTTCCTGGAGCTCGTCCTGGGGCAATCTTTGCATGCCCACCAGCAGCCGCACGCAGTTCCCATCCCCACCTGGCCAGACATCTATCTTGTTGGCAATTTCCTTCCATCCCCGCAGGTTGAAATACCCAACGCTGAAATCGGCCCGGTAGGCAGCATCAATGGCTTGCTGCAAGTCTGGAAGCAAACGGAGGTTTATGTTATCGAAAATACGTGGCATGGAAATCCTTTTTTCATCAACGCCCCCATGCTGACTTGGAGGATGAAAGCTAATCCGTTTATCTATTATACAGACAGGCTGGAATCCACGCAAACATATTTACGACCTATTTTGGGGTGTCTAATGTCCTGAATTTCAGCGCTTCCATCTGCCAGGTGCGGAGTTGCCTGCAGCCCCTTCCCCCATTTTCGTTCTTTGAAAATGGGGGAAGGCTGGGAAGGGGGTCAATCTTTGCTTTGTGCGAAAA
>CAYWXS010000037.1:0-39388 GCA_964462245.1 uncultured Anaerolinea sp. | reverse complement strand
GTGAAAATGGGGGAAGGCTAGGTAGAGGGTCGCCCTTCGCCCGGCTTGTACGAGAACCGCCTCTACAACAAGCACACCAAACCTGCTGAAACCAAATTATCCGAAGCTTTTGCCAACTCCTACTTACTCACAACACAAAAAACTAACACTCACTATACCCGCAGGCATAGCACTTTCTGCAACCTTCCTCATTAACCACCGCCGCCTCGCCGCACTCCGGGCAAAGATCACCGATTTTCATCATCGGGTGCTGCTGCAACGGCATTTCGTGCTGCCGCACATTTTTCGGAGCCGGGCTCTCATTGGTCGCCAACAACAGACTGCCATTGCTGACCAGCTCGTGACCCTTCGGCTCGCCCTCACGCGCCCGCAGGTACTCATCCAGCACCTGCCCAACCCCATCCGGCAGAGAGCGCACACGATGCGGTCCAAAGCCAAGCGAACGCCCGCCGCCAATACCCGTTAACTGACTGACAACTTCGCGCAGACGATCGATCGGCGCGATGGGCGAAGCCAGGCGCAGGATGTACGAAATCAGGCGCCCAATCGCCTCCGAGACCGCCGCCGTATCTGAGCCAGCTTTGGAAGTATTGATAAAGACCTCAAAAGGCTGTTCACCACCGTTAGCGTTGACCGTCACAAAAGCCTTGCCCAGCGGCGTATCGACATTATAAGTCGTGCCGTGCAGCGTGCGTGGGCGCGGCTTTTTAGTATCATGCCAGATCACTTTCTGTTGTGGGGGCACGGGCAGTGTCTTTTCAGCCGGGGCATCCGCCTGCTTTTTGCCAGCCGTCGCATGCGTTTCCAGCACCACCTTATCGCGTGAACCGGTCACATAGACCGTGATACCCTTGGCGCCCAGTTCCCAGGCCAGCATATACGCATCCGAGACATCCTTTTCGGTAGCGCCTTCCGGGAAGTTGATCGTCTTGGAGATCGAATTATCCACAAAGGCTTGCAGTGCGCCCGCCATGCGCACATGTTCTTCCGCGCTCACGTCACCCGAAGTCACAAAGACACGCCGGATATTCTCGGGCACCGCCGGAACGTTCTGGCAGGTACCATGTTTGATGACTTCTTCGAAAATTTCCTGGCGTGATTCGCTGTCAATACCGGCTGATTCCAATGCCTTTTCGAAGGTGGGCGAGCCGTAGGTCAGTTTTAGATCCTGACCGTTATCGTTGACATGACGGATATAAGCCAGCGCGAAGACTGGTTCGCAGCCGTAGCCTTCGCAGCCCGCCACGGTCGCAATCGTACCGGTTGGGGCGACAGTCGTCTGGGCCGCGTTGCGGATACCGTAGCTTTTGATGCCGTTGGTGATCGCCTGCCAATCCAGGGTGGGGCGACCCCACTCGCCTTCGTAAGGTTCAAGCGGCTGGGGTGGGCTCCAGCGCAGGTCTTGTGGGTCATACAGCGAGCCGCTGATGGCAGGGAAAGCGCCACGGCTGGCGGCCATCTCGATCGAAGTCTGCATGCTTTGATAGCGTACAAATTCCATAACCTGTGAGGCAAATTCCTGCCCTTCAGGTGATCCATAGCGCACGCCTACGTGGTACATCATGTCAGCCAGGCCCATGATGCCCAGACCGATGCGGCGTGCCCGGTGAGCGGCTTCTTTTAGTTGGGGTACAGCCGGCACATAAGCGTTGGCTTCGACCACATCATCCAGGAAGATGGTCGAAAGCGCCACGCTCTGGCGCAGACCATCCCAATCGACTGAGCCATTATCTCCCAGGTGTTGAGCCAGATTGACCGAACCCAGGCAGCAATTTTCGTATGGGCCAAGCCATTGTTCGCCACACGGATTGGTCGATTCGAGTGGGTACAGATGCGGAACCGGGTTTTGGCGGTTGGCCGCATCCAGGAAGAGCACGCCCGGCTCACCGTTATGATGTGCCTGTTTGACGATCTGGTTAAAAATGTCACGGGCACGCACAGTCTTATAGACCTTCATGCCAATCCCTTTTTCGCGGGCCTGTTCGATGGTGCCTCTAAAGCCGCGATATTCGGGTGATGAAATATCCGGGAAAATTAAATCCCAGTCCTGATCATCCTTGACGGCTCGCATGAAGGCATCCGTGATGCCCACAGACAGGTTGAAGTTGGTGATGGCGTTTTCACTGGTCTTGCTGGAGATGAAGTCTTCCACATCCGGATGGTCGACGCGCAGCACACCCATATTGGCGCCGCGCCGCGTACCACCTTGCGCAATTTCGCCAAAGGCGTGGTCATACACCCGCAAAAAGCCAACTGGACCGGTGGCCTGTCCGGAAGATGATTTCACCAACCCGCCCCTCGGCCGCAGCCGTGAGAAGGAGAAACCGTTCCCGCCGCCCGTCTGTTGGATCAGCGCCGCATCCCGCAGCGATTGGAAGATACCCGCCGTGTCGCGCCCCATATCATCCGTGATCGGCAGCACAAAACAGGCTGCCAGTTGACCAAGGGGTGTGCCTGCGCCGGTAAAGGTCGGAGAGTTGGGGAAGAATTTCTTGCTGGTTAACAAAACGTAAAAATCACGTGCGCGCGAGATTGGGTCGCTGCCCCAGATTTGTTCCACCTGGGCCACATGATAGGCCACCCGCCAGAACATCTCTTCCACACTTTCGGCGGGTGTGCCATCGTCACCCCGGCGCACATAGCGGCGAATGAGTACCTGGCGGGCATTATCCGTCAGATTAATTTTCGAAAGATCACTTGGTAAAGCTGGGGTGGGTAAAATACCGTGTTTGGATACAACATCACTGGCAACCATCGACACTCTCCTCTAAGAGTTTACTTAAAAATAAAGAAAATGCTGTTTAGGGGGATTAAGCTTCCAGCAAACGGTCAATCTCATGCCGCAAAGCGTGCAGGTCATCGAGACGTAAGTACACAATTGCATAACGAATATATGCAATTTGATCAAGTTCTTTCAACCCGTTGATAGCCATATCCCCAACAACGCGTGATGAAACTTCTGCTTTGCCCATTTTTTGTAGTTCTGATTCCACCTGTCCAATCAATCTCTCGATATCTGCGGCCGAAACCGGGCGTTTGGCGCAAGAAATGCGGATGCCGCGTGCGAGTTTTTCGCGATCAAACTCTTCGCGGGTGCCATCCTGTTTGACCAGTAGTGGAGTGGAAAGGATCGGACGCTCGTAGGAACTGAAGCGTTGTTTACAGCTCAAACACTCCCGCCGCCGGCGAATTCCACCGTGGTTATCATGCGTGGTATCAACCACTTTAGATTCGAGATGTTGGCAGTAAGGACAACGCATGGGGCTCCTTCGATAAATAGAACAAATGTCGCCGCCATATATGGCAAGCGTATGTTTCCATCCCCCTACATATGTAGGGTAACAAACAAGATTTTAGCATAATACCAAAATGGATACAAGAGTACCGATGGGTGATTTTCTTATCAATTTATTTTTTGCTCGAAATCGTTCCTGTAAAAGGGAATAAAAAAGGCAGAAAATATCTTTTTTATTGTACAGATTCCAGGCGAAACAAGACCCCATAGCTGGCATATAATAAAACCATGACCGCCCGTTTGTGTTTAAATTCCTGGATATTGCCTGTACTGGTCGGGGTCGCGCTATTGCTGCAGATTATCGATCCGGCACCTGCCTGGAGTACCATGCTGGTGATACTGGGAGGGGCCTGGTTGTTTGGTTGGTTGTGGGCCAGGGCGCTGGCGCAGGGCTTGCAGTTTACCCGGGAAGTACGTTATGGCTGGGCGCAGGTTGGCGATGAACTGGAAGAACGCTTTGTCATCACCAATAATTCAGCTTTTCCGGCAACCTGGGTGGAAATCGATGATCATTCGAGTATGCCGGGTTATCACCCCTCGCTGGCAACTATCGTAGGCAGTCACGACCGTTATGAGTTTATCACACACGGCATGTGTGCCCGGCGTGGACTTTATACTTTGGGTGGCACCACATTGCAAAGTGGGGATCCGTTGGGGATTTATACAGTCCGTTTGGAGAGCCTGGCCAGTCAGACCTTGCTGGTGCTGCCGCCTGTGGTACCGCTGCCTGCCATCGCTGTCACTCCGGGTGGTTTTATGGGGGCAGGTCGCCCGCGCAGTCATGCTCCAGAGCAAAGTGTGGGTGCGGCTGGTGTTCGAGCCTACCAGCCGGGTGATGCGCTGCGGTTAATCCATTGGCCGAGCACTGCCAAACACGACAAACCTTTTGTACGTCTGTTGGATGGAACCCCATCTGCTGACTGGTGGATCCTGCTGGATCTGGATACCCGTGTCCAGTTGGGGGTTGGGTGGGAATCGACAGAAGAACATGCCGTCGTACTGGCGGCTTCACTGGCAGACCGGGGTTTGCAGATGCGAAAAGCAGTCGGGCTGGCGCTCAATGCCGCACAGCCTTACTGGCAAACACCGCGCTCAAGCGCAGATCAACGCTGGACAATTTTACGGGCCCTCGCTCTGGCACAGCCTGGGAATTTAGGCCTGGATCAATACCTGGCACGCACTGGAAATGCTTTTGGTCGCAGTTCCAGCCTGGTGATTATTACCGCCAATGTCAGTCCGGCCTGGTTGGATGGGCTGGCGGTCTTGCGCTGGCAGGGCCGGGTGGTGCCAACCGTGTTATTGCTGGACCCGGTATCTTTTGGTGGACAGGCCCAGTCTGCCGGGTTGGCCCAGCAGTTGCAGCAAATGAACATCAGTTGCCATATCATCACGCGCGATGTGTTGGACAGGCCCGAAGCGCACCCCGGACAGGCTGGACGCTGGGAATTTCGCACCTCAGCCACCGGCAAGGCCATTCCCATTCGTAAACCTGCCGAAGGCGGCTGGAAGCGGCTGGCATGAAGCGTCTGCTGCGCGGTGTTTCATTGCAGACTCTGAGCGAGTTATTGCTTCTGCTATTGGCCATGAGTGCTTTTGTTGGAGGGCTGAGTGGGGTGGTACGTGGCGCGGCTGTCAGTGCTTTTCTTCCGGCTGCCATGCTGGCTGTGCTGCTGGGTTGGTATTTTAGCCGGACTCGGTTGAAAAGCGGCCCTGGGTTGGCCGGTTTGTTTTTGGTGGGTCTGGTCTATTTGTGGGGGCGTACAGCTCAATCCGGTCCGTCTGTGCTGGCCTTTATCACCCTTGTGGCCAAAACCTTGCTGAAAAATTTCCTGCGTTTTCATGGTCTTGTGCTGGGCAGTGATGAAAGTCTGGCGCTGGAAGTGCAGGTCGCGCTGCAGAACCTTACGGCGCAATCCATGGCGCTGTGGATGCGCACGCAGGCCTGGCTGCTGGCTTTGCGTGCTGGGGTAAATGTGAATGACCCGGTCGTCAGAGTCATGCTCTGGAGTACGCTTATCTGGATTTTGGCACTCTGGGCGGGTTGGTATGTCGGGCGCAGGCAGGTTCTGGCTGGTCTGGCGCCTGGATTGATGTTTCTGGCGTTTGTCACCCAATACACGAATGCCAGTCTCAATCCTTTGTGGTGGATGTGCACCTGTCTTTTGGGCCTGATCAGTTTGTCACGTTTTGATGATAATTTTCGGCGCTGGGTGGCAACCCGTCTGGATTATGCGGAACTGGTGGTCAGCCAAACCATGCTGGCAGCAATTTTATTGACCCTCAGCCTGGCCGGATTGGGTTGGGTTTTGCCACGTATTTCGGTCCACGATTTTCTCGAATCAATGCGCCGGCAGACTGTCTCGGAAAATCAGGCTGCCCGTACCCTGGGTTTGGACCCGGCTCCGAAAACGCTCCGACCTGTGCCATCTGCCCTGCAGGCAGCGCGTTCACCCGGTCTGCCTAATTATCATCTTTTGGGGAGTGGCTCAGAATTGGCTAAAGACCTGGTTTTTACGGTCAGTACAGGCGAATTCCCGCCTGAATCGTTGAACGGGCCAATGGCGAGTGGTTTGGACCCGCAGACCAGCTATCCGCGCCATTATTGGCGCAGCTTGAGTTTTGATGTTTATACTGGTTCGGGTTGGTTTTCATCCACAACAAAAATGATAAATAGCGCGCCAGATGAGCCGCTTTATGAAATACCGCCCGGTTACAGCTTATTAAAACAGGATTTTGATTTGAAACATGGAGAAGAAGGCAACCTGTATTGGAGCGGCAGCCTGTATCGTTCCAACCTGCCTTTTCAGGCTGCCTGGCGTAACCCTCCGGGGCAGTCCCTTCCGCTGGCGGTTGACCCATTTCGCGGCGCAGATCTGTATGGCGCTTTGAATTCGTCAGCAAAATATTCAGTGGAATCCTTGCTGCCTGTGATCAGTGAGGAAGAACTGCGTGCTGCTGGACGGGAAACACCAGATTTTATCCAAAAACGTTATGTTCAACTGCCTGCCTCTGTACCCGAGCGGGTTTTTGCGCTTGCCCGGGATTTAACTTCCACCGCTGAAAGCCCTTATGCAGAGGCTCTCGCATTGGAAAGCTATCTGCGCGTTAACTATCCGTACACATTGGATGTGTCAACCCCCCCGTTGGGGGTGGATGTTGCTGATTACTTTTTGTTTACACTAAAAAGAGGGTATTGTGATTATTACGCCACGGCTATGGTGGTCATGGCCCGCTCGCTGGGTTTGCCTGCCCGTCTGGTGACTGGCTATGAAAGCGGGACGTATGACCCGCAGCGGGCCATTTATCGCGTAACTGCTGCAGATGCGCATGCCTGGGTGGAAATCTATTTTCCGGGGATCGGCTGGGTGGAATTTGAACCAACAGCTGGCAGCCCGGCGCTTGGGCGCACTGGTGGGACTGCACTGCTGCCTGCAGCGGTCAAGCCGGTCAACCCTGCTGCATGGGGCCGGTTGGTTCGTTCCATCTACACCCTCCCCCAGCTCGGACGCTGGTTGCTGACTGTACTGGTGGGCATGTTGGGCTTTGCAGCGCTTTTTTTTGTACTGGAAAGCTGGTTGCTGAGTTTGGTTCGTTCGGAGCTAGCCTTGCGCTGGATGGTCGCAGCGCTTTACAGGCAGACCCGCCGGTTTGATTCTGTACCTGCCCCCGGTCGGACGGCCAATGAGTTTGCGGATAATCTGCAGACTTATTTAAAAAAAGAGGATGGTCGTTTGGGGTTGCTTATCACGCTTTATCAGCGGGTTTTATTCAGTACCCGCACCGTCACCAAGATTGAAATTAAACAGGCAATTGCTGCCTGGCGTGCTCTGCGTTGGGAGTTTCTTTGGAAGCGTGGTAAGAAACAAAATAGATAAAGCTCAAACATCCTGCCCTGGTGGGTGAGGCAGGACATTTGAGCTTTTCCAGGTTGCAAAGAGATTTGGCGTTAGGCACCTGGCAGGATTACCAATTAGCCCACGTCCAGACCGGTCAGGCGCGCAAGCATGCGATGTATTAACAGCATTGGCACGATAAAAACAAAATGCAAAATGATACTAACCAGTAGTATAAAAGCCGTTTCCCGCAAAAACTGGTTGAATGGGGGTGCCAGGTTCGTCAGCATCCAGGGACCTGCCCCTGCCACGATCGCCAAACCAAGTAAAAAGGCAAAAACCAATCCCAGCGACAGCCAGGCATGCCGGTCAGAGTCTGAAGGCATCATCGTGCTGGAAATGATAAAAGAGCCAAAAAACAAGAGCCAAAAATCTGGAACAGTGGGCAGCGCTTGCAAAGCCATTAAAAAGAGCGCCCACTGTCCGTTTCGCATCGTTTCCCACAAAATAGACAAATGCAGCTGTGGATTGAACCAGAAAGCAAACAGCAGCAACCCACTGATCAGCGGTGCAACGCCTATCAGCGAATCCCGAAAAATATCAGTGGATGCTGCTTCGACATAACCCAACTGCAGGCGCCCATCCGGCATGACCTGGGGCAGCAGCGAGAATTTGCCTGTGCGAACCCACAATAGTTTGGCCATCACAAAATGGCTCAGTTCGTGCAGTGCCACGCCCAGAAAAAAAAGCAAGGAGAAAATGCCAATGGTAAAGTTGGGGCTGCGGGTGATGATCAGCAAAATAGCCTGTATCTCCCGGTGCAGACTGCGCTGCATGACCTGCAACAATACCAGGGTGGCAAGCACCCAGATCAGACCATCGAAGGATTTAATGTTGGAATCAAGCATTCCCTGGGGCTCTCAATAATTTAATTGTTGATCTAGCCTGCAGCAGCCCTGACAATTGCAACAAAATCCTCGGTTTTCAGGCTTGCGCCGCCGACCAGGGCTCCATCTATATCTGCCTGACCAAAGAACTCGGTTGCATTGGCAGCAGTGACAGATCCACCGTATAAAATGCGAATGGCTTGCGCAGTTTCTTCACCAAACAGATCCTTCAGGGCAGCGCGGACGACATCCTTATGCACCGATTCAGCGTTTTCAGCCGAGGATGCGCGCCCGGTGCCAATCGCCCAGACAGGTTCGTATGCCACCACAAGCTGAGCAGCGACGGTCGGGTCTATATTCTTCAGACCTTCCAGTGTCTGGCGGCGCACAACTTCTCCAGTGCGTCCGGCTTCGTACTCTGCCAGGGTTTCACCAACACACACAATCGGGATCAGACCATGCTTCAGGGCGGAAAGGACTTTCTTATTGACGCTTTCGTCGGTCTCACCAAAGTATGTCCGGCGCTCGGAGTGTCCCAGGATGACATATTTGCAAAATTCTTTAATCATTCCGGCTGAGGTTTCGCCGGTGTAAGCGCCTTTTTCTTCCCAATGCATGTTTTGAGCACCCAGCCCCAGGTCTGTGCCACTCAGGAGATTGGCAACAGCCACCAACGACATGAAGGGTGGGCACAGTACTTTTTCCACGTTTTGGATGGTCTTCAATTCCTTGCCCATTACCGAAACGAGATCACGGGCTTCTGCAACTGTTTTGTTCATTTTCCAGTTACCTGCTACAAATGGAGTTCGCATGTTTTTCACCTTGGTTTATGAAATGGTCCCAGTTTTCCAACCGGGAATAATTGGTAGGTTCGATCGTTTTTTACTCTTCTGCTGTTTCAAGCAGGTCAATCTTCATCAGATCAACCGCCAGTTGGATTTCACCAGAAAATGTTTGGCTGGCTTCGCTGAGTGGGTCGCCGAATGCAAAGTTCCCGGTTGGGTAGTGGATCAGGTATAGGCTGCCTACACCTGCCTGGCGTGCCACTTCGCCGGCTTGGGCTGCTGAAGAATGGCCTGGAAAAGGACCCGTTGCTTCGTGCAGCAAAATATCAACACCTTCTGCAAGATTCAAAACCGCCTGGCATGGTTCCGTATCACAGGAATAGGCGAAGCTTTTATTTTCTTTTTTCAGTTCAAAGCGCAGGCAAACATTGGGCAGGAAATGCTTGACTGGCGAAGCAGTTGCGCAGAGCTGCTCATCCTCAAAAACTAATGCTTTCTCTTGCGCCGGGAAGGGGCAAAAGCAGACCATGAAAAATTTGGGCCATTCCGACCATCCGTAAAGGTCCATCATGCTCTTTATGCGCTCCAGTGTGTATTCCAACCCATGCAGATTCAGAGGCGTTTGCCGGCCCATGAGCCACATCGCCATCAAAAGTAGCGGCAAGCTGCCAACATGGTCCGGGTGCATATGCGTCAGAATAATATCTGTGATCTCAATCACATCCACACCTGCTTGTTGCAAGCTGAGTATTGGATTGGCACCACAATCTATCATCACCTTGCGTTGCGGGGTGACGAGTACCAGATGGGTATTTTCATGCCCAAGCGCTGGTATAGCGTTTGATGTGCCCAGGATGATTAGTTGGTTCATTACGGACGCAATTCGAGTGCTTGCCCAATGACCGCAATTAAAATGCGCGGTGTAACATTGGCTTCAATGATGGCAGCCAGGATCAAGAGCGGGATACACACAGCCACCAATATCTTGATCACATCCGCAAAGGTCACGATCAGGGTTTCACCGATGGATCGACCTTCCTCTGGCGTAACCAGGCGTAAACCCATATGCAGGGCGGCTGCACTGATCAGGATAACCGATGGCAGTTCGACAATCCCATGTGGCAGAATACCACTGATAAAAACCAGCCAGGGTGAAAGTCCCACCGATGGCAGGAAGCCCAGGACTGCGCCGATCAAGGCAAAATTGCCGATCAGCGCCACGATGCTTAATACTCCAAATGAGAAGATGCCCAGGGCCAGGACAGCCAATTCAGCCCGCAGGTTGTGCCAGAAAAGCATACCTGTTGAAATTCCACCTGTGCCATCATCCAATAAGAAACCGCGCACGGATTTAAGGGTTTCTTTCAGCTTGTCACCTGGGACATGTATCTGCTGCAGGTTGCTGTTGGTGAAGTAAAAAGCTGCCAGAATGGCGCCTACGCCGATCACCAGCGTAATCCAGAAGGCGGGTGCCAGGCGGCGCATAGCCTGGGCTACATCATTACGATACCAATCCAGCAGGTTATTCCAATCCAGCCACAGCGCCTCGCGCAAACTGGGCCGGTTTTCCGCGCTTTCTTCCGTGGTTTCTTCTACGGTTTTGGCACGTGGGCGCAGGTATCGCATCAGCCCGGCTGGTTTTTCTGAGCTGGAAAAGGCTTTTCGAAAAGTCAGCCAGACCCAGCTCAAGCTTAGCATGTCAATCTCGCGTCCCAGCAGGTTTTCGCGCTTGAAATGCACAATTCCCAGCCGAATGATCAGGATGCTCATCAGGCCAACCCCCAGCACGGCCAGCCAGAGCACGTTGTTAGTACCCCAAAACATCAAGGCGCTTTCACCTTGAATAAGCAAGGCGACCGGGATAACGATGAACGAAGCCAGCAGGTTAGCTGCCCGGACCGTGGTGGACTGGGTCGAAATGACTATTGCCGCGCTGACCATCAACAGGGTCTGAACAGCGGTCAGCGCCAGGGTTTGCGCGATGAAGTCCCATGCGGGCCATGCAATCCCCTGCCAGAGTAAACCAGCCATGTATAGCGCGATGCCAATGTAACTTACTGTCAGTGGAACCATGGTACCGGTGATGAGTTTTCCCAGGTAAAGGTTCTCATCGGCCAGGGGACTGGTAAGTAATGGCTCGATGGTGCCGCGTTCTTTTTCACCTACGAAAGCTTCCAGTGCTACCACCAGCGATACTGTGACCGGAAAATATCCGACCACCAGGATCAGGAAGGGCAGTAACCGGCTGGCAACCAGGTTGCCTCCATATTGATTAACATAAGAGATCGTGGCTTTGGCGGCTACGTTCATCAGGTACGGGAAAAACAAAGTCAGGATGATCATGGGCAGCAGGATGCGCCAGTCACGCATCTGGTCCAGGAGTTCGCGTTTTGCTATCAGCCACGAGCGTCTCAGAGAATTCATAGGATACCCTCTGCGGCCTGTCCCATGGCTTTCAAGTACAACATTTCCAAGGTGCGTGGAACTTCCTGTACCGCAATAACCGGTACACTGGCTTCAAATAACTGCTGCAGAATAATTGGGTTGGCGCGCACCGGATCCTGTACGTTAAAGCGGAAGCCATCTTCCCTGGTTTGTAGCAGATTGACACCTGTCGGTAATTTCAGGTCAGCGACGGTTTTAATAATTAGGGGTATGTCTTTTGGCAACTGGACATCGTATTCTGCTGGTCCCAATAGTTGCATGCGCAAGTCATCCAGTCTGCCATTCAAAAGGATGCGCCCATGATAGATAATGGCAATTTTATCTGCCAGCATCTCGGCTTCTGCCAGGTTGTGTGTGCAAATAATGATCGTGCGTTGGGATGACCGCAGCCGTGAAATTTCGAGACGCACAAGCTGGGCGCTTTCAGGGTCCATGGCCGAGGTGGGTTCATCCAATAAGAGTACCGGTGGCTCATGGATCAGTGCGCGGGCCAGGGCCAGTTTCTGACGCATACCCTTGGAGTATTCACCCGAACGCCGGTAGCCTGCCTGAGCCAGTCCAAAATATTCCAACAATTCTTTGGCTCGTCTTTCGCGCCGAGGCTTATCCAGATCATAGATCTGGCCAAAAAAATCGAGGTATTCATAACCAGTCATGCGCCCATACAGACCGTGCATTTCTGTCAGCACACCGACAGATGAACGAACTTCTTCAGGGTTTTTTACCGTATCATAACCCGCCACCCGGGCCCAGCCACGTGTGGGGGTCAGGATGGATGTGAGCATGCGCACTGTGGTGGTTTTACCGGCGCCATTCTGGCCGAGCAGGGCCAGGACCTGACCCGGTTTTATGTCCAGCGTCACGCCATCCACGGCTTTGAATGTGTCAAACTGCTTACTTAGGTCTTCACATTGGATCATGCTTTACCTTAAATGTTTCTACCAGAAAAAGTTGCCGTTATGTCGCCTGAGACAAGGCTGAATTATTCGGTTTTCATCGAGCGAGCGGGAAGGTGACGAAGCAGCAGCCCGATTCCGGCACAGATTGCCACAATTGCCATAAAGGTCTGGTTGGCGTTAACACCCCCAAGTTGGGATGCATCCAGGCGCAGGAAGTCGAGCAGAAAGCGTCCGACAGGGTAAACGATCAGATAAACCAGAAAAACGTCACCAGTTTTCAAACGATCAGAAAAGCGGCGCGTGATCCACATTAGCAGTCCCAGGTTGGCCAGGTTCCAGATACATTCGTACAGGAAGAGTGGGTGATAATAACTCTGATTCTTGAATTCATTCAGTCGGTGTGCAGGGTCGATAAATATTTTCCAGGGCAAGCTGGTGGGTGCACCGTAAAGCTCCTGGTTGAAATAGTTTCCCCACCTGCCGATGGCCTGACCGAGTGCCAGCGAGGGGGCAATGATATCTGCCCATTCGATGAAGTTCAATTTGGTTTTGCGTGAAAAGAAAAACAATGCCAATGCGCCACCGATCACAGCCCCGGGTATTCCGAGCCCACCGCGCCGGATATTGAGCAAATCGAGCGGATGTGTCAGATAATAGACTGTATCGACGCCCTGGGCTATCAAGGATGGTGAGGGGGTAAAGACATGCCACAGGCGGGCACCGATGATGCCGCCGATTATGAGCCAGATCAGCATATCCCAAACAATATCTGCATTATGTCCGCGCCGGGCAGCTTCTTTATTTGCCAACCAACCACCCGCCATTGCGCCGCTCATCAGAATAATCCCATAGTAATAAATGATAAAGGGTTGTCCCCCAAGCATTAAGTGGATACCATCAAAAGCAAATTGCATTTGAACTTGTCTCCTGGTTCTGGCTGTTTGGAAAACAAGCCAGATGACCGTCTATAACAGCAAAACATAAACCAAGTTTGCCTTTCATCCAGGCTTGGGACCTGAATAGCAGACCTTTTGGACGATTAATTGTGTTCTGAACCCTGCCTGTTGGATATTATGCCAGTTTTTTTGAATCCTGGCGGACTCTCCAGAATCGTTGCAGGGCGGTAATGTTGGCAAGGATTGCCACGATCCAGATTGCGATAATGGGTTGGTTGAAAAGCAGGAGTGGCGCAATGACCAGGTAGCGTTCCATGCGTGTTAAGATACCCACATTGGCATCGAGTTTGAGCGAATCTGCCCGGGCTTTGATATAAGAAACCAGCACAGATCCTGCAGCAGCAGCGTAGACCACGATAATGGACATATGGTCGTTTTGGGTGGAAAAATGATATAGCAAACCACCCAGGATGAATAATTCCGAATAGCGGTCTGTGACCGAGTCTACAAAAGCCCCGAACTCGTTAGCCTCGCCACGCAATCGCGCCATTGTGCCATCCAGGGCATCAAAGGGGGTACATACCAACACAAAGACCCCACCCAGCACCATGTTGCCCTGGGCCAGGTACCAGGCACCTACCATGTTGCCCAGCAGCCCAAGCATCGTCATCATGTTGGGAGTGATACCCAGCCGGTTTAAAAATGCCCCGATTGGGTCGACTATTCCTTTAAACCAGCCGCGCATATAATCGGTAAATGTTTTGGTTTTGCCTGTTTGCTTAACGGTTTCCATCGTGGTTAATTTCCTTTCTAATCTGTCCAGATAACACAATAAACACCCATCAAAGCTGATAAGTATTACTTTCCAGTGCTGGCGAGTAGAATTGTACTGCTAATCATCCAATTCGTTTGGAACGTCGTCCTCGTCCGGTTCAACGAGTACGTCACGTTCGCGCCCACCACCCAGCGACGGACCAACGATTCCCATTTCTTCCAGTTGATCGAGTAACCGCGCGGCACGCGGGTACCCCAGCTTCAGGCGCCTTTGCAAAAGCGAAGCGCTGGCGCGTTGTGATGAACGTACCACCTGGATTGCCTGTTCTACCAGGGCATCCGTACTGTCTTCTTCAGGTTCACTCAGCAAGGTTTCCCAGGGCGGGGTTTCAGCCTTGACGGTGGAATTCTTTTGCCAGAAGGCAATGATCCGTTCGACTTCCTGGTCCGTTACCCACACACCTTGGGCACGGATTGGGTTGCCTACTTCCGGGTTCAGGAAGAGCATATCGCCGCGCCCAAGAAGGGATTCCGCACCCGTACTATCCAGAATGACCCGACTATCAATGCCGGACGCGACTGCAAATGCCAGGCGGGCCGGAAAGTTAGCTTTGATCAATCCGGTTACTACATCGGTACTGGGGCGCTGCGTGGCAACTACCAGGTGAATGCCGGTGGCACGTGCCATTTGCGCCAGGCGCACCAGATGGTGTTCGGTTTGGTCCGGGGCAGACATCATCAAATCCGCCAGTTCATCAATGATGACAACGATGCGCGGAATTCGAGTTTTCGCTTTGCGGTTGTAGGCGTCAATATCACGTGCATGCACTTCTTCCAAAAGCCGGTAGCGGTGTTCCATTTCCAATACCAGCCAGCGTAAAACACCCAATATCCGCTGAACATCGGTTTCAACTTTGCCAAATAAATGCCGCATTCCGTTAAATCGCAGAAGCTCGACCATTTTGACGTCGATCATGACCAGGCGCAGGTCTTCTGGGTCGTTATTCATGGCCAGACAGGCTGCGAGTGCGGCGATAAAGACTGATTTACCAGACCCGGTTTGCCCCGCAACCAGCATGTGTGGCATGCGACCCAGATCCGCCACCAATGGCAGACCTGAAACATCCCGCCCAAGCGCCACGGCTAAGGGGGCTGTGATCTTGCTGAATGCTTCGCTTTCCAGAATGGGACGCATGCGCACCAGCGATGATTGGGCGTTGGGAACCTCTATGCCGACATAGGAGCGTCCGGGAACCGGGGCTTCTATGCGCAGGCGTTGGGCAGAGATGGCCAAGGCCAGGTCTTTTTGGAGCGAGGCTATTTGCGCCACGCGAACTTTCATTTGAACAGCGTCTGTTTCATTGCTGCCAGGTTTTTTTATAAAACCCGGTTGAACAGCGAACTGCGTTACGGTTGGTCCAATTCGGAAACCAACCACTTTGGCTGGAATACCAAATTCGGAGAGTGTTTTTTCAATTAACCCGGCTGTCATATTGATGCTGCGTTCATCCGGACGTGCAACCTGTTCGTCTGTGAGTAGATTGAGCGGAGGTAATTTTTCACTGCGGGGTTGTGGTTCGGCCGGTTTTTGGTCCTGTGTTTCGGTTACCTTAAAGTTTTTCCGGAATTCCAATGGGATGTTGACTGCAGGTTTCTTGGAAGTCTCCGCGGATTGGACCGGTTCGGGTTCTGCAATTGGGTGGATCACGGTTTCTGAATTGTTTTCCGGTTCCACAACAGGTACGTTGGAATTACTATTTGCAATTTTTAAGAGCAGGGCTTCTATTTTGGGTAACAAGTTAAACCCGAGTATTGCAAAAACAAGCAGACCGAAAACCACGAAAACATTTCGGAAAATTTCACCTGGCAATACCCGGTTGAGCAGTTGAGTCAGTGCCCAACCCGTATAACCACCATCCATTCCGGCTTCTGCCCGTTCGACAGAGCTGCCGCCCAGGATGCTAAACAGGGTAATGGTGAAAAAGATCGTCATCTCAAGCGCTACTACGCGCCACCATGAAATTCTTTCTTTACCATCCACAGGTTTGCGCATCAATACCAGTCCACCCAACCCAATGATGACAACCACAAAGAGTGAACCATAACCCAGCCAGCGCCATAAGGTCAAAGACCAGGGCGTTAACAGTGATCCTCCCGTTAATCCGGTTAAGGCTAGCAAAGTCATAAGTGCGAAGGCAAAGAGAATTACGCCTCCAATATCGAATGCGAAACGGCCGAAATGATTTTGGATACGCTGAAACCAATCCAGAATATCTAGCGGTTTTTGTTCTTCAGCGCTGGATTGGTGCTTTTCAGGCATTTGTTTTGTAACCACTCAGTTTCATGCTTAGCCCTAAGCGTTGGTGCTGTGAATCGATGTGTAAAATCCGCACGCTTACCCTTTGGTCTTCGGTAAAGAGATCACGGACCGTAGCCCCGCTCATGTTGATCTCAGAGACATGCACCAGGCCTTCCAGTCCATCATCCATCCGGGCAAAAACGCCAAAGGAAACGATACTTGTAATGGTGGCAGGCACAATATCATTAGCAGAATAACGGGCACCAACATTTTCCCATGGGTTAGCCTGCAGGCGTTTGAGGCTTAATGCAATTCGACAGCGGTCAGGCAGGATATCTATAACCTGCACTTCTACTTTTTGGCCCAGGTGAAGGATGTTGGAAGGATGTAAGACGCGTCCCCAGGAAAGTTCGGAGATGTGGATTAGACCTTCCACACCGCCCAGGTCGATAAACGCACCAAATTCGGTAATATTGGTGACCTCTCCTTTGGCAACCTCTCCCGGGCGCAGGCTGGAAAAAAGCTCTGTCCGTCGTCCGGCATCTGCTCGAGCTGCCCTTTCTGAAAATACAACCCGACCCTCTTCAGGGACACATTCAATAATTTTAAGACGCAGTTCTTTACTTACATAGGTAGCCAGAAAATTATCTCGTTCTACATCGGTTTGGTTGGTCATCTCAACCAGGTGGGAATATGGAACAAACCCGCGCAACTTGTTGTTTTCAACAAGCAGGCCTCCACGGTTAAACCCACTGACTGTCAGGCTGACGATTTCATCTTGTTTAAAGACATTTTCGGCAAGCGCCCAGTCAGCTTGTGGAATTTCCACAAGCTGACTGGTATGCATTTCAACTTTTTGGACTGCTGACGTGGAAATTGCAGGATTACGTGGACGGCTTCCAGTTGAAAGTCGTTCTTCATCAGCCAGAACTGACCTCCACCAACCTTCATCACGATCATCATAAAGACCGCTGTTATGATCATGTTTCGAAGGTGTATTATTTTCCGGGTGTGGGTGACCGGATTCAGGTTGAGTGGTAGATGAGTGCTTATTATTTGAAGCTACCATTAATACACCTCCTATGGGGCGTTGAAATTAGATTCCATATCAAGAATTGCTTTTGCAACAGCTTCGATGGCCACTCGTTGTTTACGGTAAAGATCAGCTTCCGACATGGAAAGGCGGTTTGCTACTTCACGTACCTTGCGGCCTTCAATAAATTTTAAGTCCAAAATATTATACAAAATCCATTCGCTGGTAAAACGTCTTTCACCTTCAGGCCGGATATGGTCGACTGCTTTTTTTAAGATTGCTCGCAGTGCATTCGGTTTATTACCTTCAAATTCGTTTTTGGCGGTTTCCTGGATGATGTGAAGATTCATCAGTGGTGATTCCGTCAATTTGGGGCCACCCCAGTAGTGGTTCAGGGCATCGCGTACTCGTTCAGCCATATCCGAATCGGGAGTCAGTTCTTCATCCAAAGCTGAAGTGCTGTCGTAGCGGCCCAAGGCTCGGATACGTTGAATAAGCTCAACCTGCGGTTCAATCGCTTCCAGTGAACGAAAGACGCGTTGTTGGAGCAACCTGTCTTCCAGGGCTAGCGCTGCGCGATCTGCTAATAACCAGAGTGCCTGGCGCTGATCCGCTTCCAGCGGCTGTGGCTGGGGGCGGGAGACGCCCAGTAACCCTAGCAGGGGTGGACTCTGGTCCATGTCCATCTCAGATGTACGCCGGGCCCGGAGGGGCAATATCCAGGTATCGTTCCACAAAAATTCTTTTCGACCTTCATCTTGAATTTCCAACAGAGCTTCGGATAGGTATTCCTTTCTTAAGAAAGGACGTCCAGCGTTGATCAACATGGATAGACCCGACTGGTCTAGCGCCGCAATAAAAGCCGACGGAGATTGCATGTGATCCCTTACAGCAGCCAGGATGGCTTCCAGAAACTGTTGCAGATCACCCTGGGTCAAAAGACGCTCATCGATATTTTGCAGCAATAGTAGCTCAGCCCGGTCGCTGCCGAGGAACAATGCCCTTTCCCAATAAGGTGCCAATATGGTGATAAGGTGCTCCATGATCAGTACAGTAGCCACCATGCTGACAGGGACGAAAGCATTGTAAGTCAGCCCAAAATATTCACCACTGCGCCGGACTATGGTCAAGACTGCCAGCGCAAGCGAAGCCGTAACCGGACCGCGCATGATCCATTTGACTAAGCGGCTTTTTACAACCCTGTCTGGCCAGGATACACCAAAAAAAGCTACAGCGTAGGCCATGACGATGATTAAAGCGCCGACGATAATGTTAAAGATCGTCGCAATGCTCCAAAAAAAGATTGGAAATTGCGAAGCAAATGCTGATCCGAATAACAAGTATGGATAAGTACCAAGAGCTGGAGCGGTCGCACCTGCCATCAGGTAAATCATGCGGCGGCGTCCCGAACGGGTCAACATACGCCTGAAAGCGCGGATGAAATTAATGCCCGCCAGCAACATGGTTGCCAGGTAATACAGAGTAAAGATTTCGGTCCAGATGGTGCGCTGAAGGTGTGGCGCAGGTTGTGCTTGCGCGATTAACGGTCCAACAAGCTGACCGAAAAACAAGAGACCCAGAAAACCTGTAGATATCAGGTACGCACCACGGACTATGAGTTGGCGTCTACCATGTGATGGACGACCTGCCGTGACCAACAGCGCATCCGAGAGATGCAGATAAGAAGCGGGTAGAAAAACCAATCCAATCCATTGAAAACGCAGAAAAAACTCAATCAGGTTATGGGCATCTACCGTGCTCTGAATGGCTTCACATGTAAAAATAACAACGACAGAAAGCAGGATTGTTGCAAAAGAACGTGCAACACGATCGCGAAGATTAAAAGTCAGTGAATAAATCAGCAACGAGAAGGCGGTGATTGCAATCCCTGCCGTCAACATTTGATTGGCAGTAATTATTCCAACCAGGAAGCTACTTTCCCAACCAGTCAGCATTTATACCCTTCCACGAAACTGGAAAAGACCGCTATATCGAGCGTCCAAAGAACAAAGCAACATCCCGCGTTGCATAATATTGATCATTATACCCGCAGAATTCGAATCCTAATTTTTGCACCATCCGGATGGCTGGAGCATTTTTGGATTGCACCTCAAGGATTGCTTTACGTAATCCGCGCTGCAATCCCCAGGCTTCGGCTGAGTTGATCAATTTACGCCCCAAACCCTTGCCTCGCAAGGGTTTGGCCACTACGAGATCTGTAATCCAGACGGCATGCGGGACAAAGACATCGCTAAATCGAATATATGCAACGGCTTCCAGCCCAATCATCGCGCTTAACATAGGGCGCAGGTGCCATGTGTCTGCAAGTTCGCTGGCGGGACGTGGGTGCTCCAGGCGGATGGAGCGCGGTAGGCGAACCTCACGTAAACTCAATTCAACCTGCCCGGCATCCCGGTGCAAATCAAGCTGCCAGACATAATCAGTGTCTATGCTGTGGTCCAATGCGGAAAGGCGGGCTAAATCTGTTGAAACAGTGGTTCGAATTTCAATGGCAGTCATAGTCATCACGGGGTAACGGCGGGAGCAATTACGTGAACGGGGACGATGCAAGCGGGCATGAACTTTCCCAGATTATCAGTTACGAGCAGTTGAATTTGGTAGTCACCCGGGACAAGTTGAGAAGTATCCCAAGCTCCCAGATCTTCATTATTTTTGGTTTTATCACCTGCGGCAATGGTAGCCCAGGTTTCACTGCCTTGTGGAGCATATTCATATTTGAAAAATCCAAAATTCGGTACGTTAACTGTGCCGGTCAGGATAATTTTTCCTTGTACATCTCCACCTGGTTTAGGTGAAGAAATCATGATCTGACCCGGAGTGCAACCAATCGTACCCTCGGGTGCAAGCGGAGTGCCAATCTGGGCAGTCATATCTGCGGCAGAGAGTGTGGCAGCCGGGGTCTGGAGTAAATCAGCCGTGGGTGTCGACTGGAGCGTGATCGATGGCAAAAATGGCACAATGAATGTCACCAAACAAAACATACTCAGACCGATCATGATCAACAAGATAAACAATGCTCCCGAAATGCGTACTTTTTGAAATGAGAGTTCCTTTTCCAGGTTAAAGGCCGCTGAATTCCATTCTCTCCAGGCTTTCCATAGTGAACGCGCAGAAATCACCGCTCCAATCGTCAGAAGCAGATAGACCAGTGTTTCATACTGGACAAAGAAGCGAAACAACGCACTCACAGATTGATCTCGTTAACTTGAATGGATCTAAATTTTACGCAATACGCTGCGCAGAATTTTTTCCAGCTTGGGAACCATTTGGATTCCGGCTTCGAGAACTTCTTCGTGAGAGGTGCTGGTATTCCCATCCAGGTTGGCCTTGTTACTGATCCCTGAAATACCCAGTACCTGTGTGCCGCCATGTCTGGCAACGATCACTTCAGGAACGGTGGACATTCCAACTGCATCGGCGCCTGCAACTTTCAGGAAGCGAAGATCAGCCGAGCTTTCAAAGGATGGGCCACTTAGTCCGGCATATACGCCTTCCCTAAGGGTGATTCCGGCATCTTTGGCCGCCTGGCGCGCAAGGTCAGATAATTTCCGATCATAGGATTGGCTCATATCCGGGAAACGTGGGCCAAACTCATCCAGGTTGGGGCCGATCAGGGGGTTAAAGCCTACCATGCCTACCATATTCAGGTTGTCAGTGATCAACATCAGGTCCCCCGGTATATATTCGGGGTTAATGGCACCGGCTGCATTGGTAACCACCAGGACTTGAATTCCCATGCGCTGCATGACCCGAATGGGAAGTGTCACCTGAGACATCGAGTAACCTTCGTAAAAGTGTATGCGTCCTTGCATGACCATGACGCTTTTCTGTTCGAGTTCACCTATTACCAAACGTCCAACATGGCCTGGAACAGTGGATTTTGGCCAGTGCGGCAAATCATTAAAGGCAATAAAATCCGGGTTTTGGATGGAATCAGCCAGGCCGCCCAGCCCAGAACCGAGAATAAGGCCAATTTTGGGTTGATATCGGGTATGAGCATGGACTGCTGCCACCACTTCATCTATTTGCTGAATTGTTACAAATGGCTCGTTATTCATTTTTCACCATGAATTGGAAAATTATTATAATTAAATTGCATTTGGTTTTTGCGGGGTGTACGCTTAATAAGACAAAATTAATTTTAAAATTATAACCTATTAAGTGTTAAGTATTATGCGCACTTGAGCGCTTCACGTTCTAGTGCTATGTTTGCACTCAATTTGTAGTCAGAAAATACTATAAAGGCTTGTAACCCATTGCGTAAATAGCGGTCAGATCAGGATTTGCGCAAGCAAACAGATGGATCCCAAAATAGGTGAGTGGCTAAAATAAAAATGCGGCCCACCTGGTGAGTCGCATTTTTATTTTATTTTAGTACTTCCCGGAAAGCTGCAACGGTTGTTTCAACATCCTGATCTGTGATCCAGTAATGTGTGACAAGTCTGAAGCGTCTGGGTCCACTGGCCGAAGTTAATAGGCCGAATTCTAGTAATTTTTTCTCAATTTGGGCTGTGTTCATCGTGATGGAATCTGCCAGGTCAAAAAAAATCATGTTTGTGGCTGGTTTTTCAGGGTTGAGCAGGATACCTGGAATAGTTCGCAGTTTTTCTGCCAGGTTGGCTGCCCGCGCGTGGTCTTCGGAAAGCCGTTCGACCATGCTTTCCAAAGCTACAATTCCCGCTGCTGCGATAACGCCTGCCTGGCGCATACCGCCCCCCAGATGCTTGCGCAGTCTGCGGGCTTTTTTTATAAATTCGGTGCTTCCGCATAAAACCGAACCAACTGGAGCGCACAGACCTTTGCTCAGACAGAAGGTGACCGAATCTACCGGTCCTGTGAGCTGTCGGACATCTAATCCCTGGGCTACCGCAGCATTAAACACCCGTGCACCGTCCATATGGACGATCAGTCCGCGTTCGTGTGCAAAATCGGCCAGGCGTTGAATATACTCTGGCGATTGATACACCCCACCACAGGCATTTTGCGTATTCTCAATTTCGATCAACCGGGTTACCGGTTCATGGATATCATCTTCGCGGATGACAGCTTTAATATCATCCAGTGCCAGGCTGCCATCAACTTGTTCCTTGATCTGGCAGGAATGTACGCCGCCCAGTGTAGAAATACCACCCCCTTCATGTAAGAAAGTATGCGAGCGCTGCCCCATGATGACTTCATCACCGCGGGTGCAGTGCGCCAGAATACCTGCCAGGTTGCCCATCGTACCAGAGGGGACAAACAATCCGGCTTCTTTTCCGGTTTTGGCTGCTGCCATTTCCTGAAGTTGGTTTATGGTTGGGTCATCCCCAAATACATCATCGCCAACCTGGGCTTTGCTCATGGCTTCCCACATGGCGGGTGTGGGTTTGGTGACAGTATCCGAACGCAAATCTACGTATTTCATCGTCTCTCCTGGGGAAAATCAGTCGGAACCCTTTCCAATGTTTGGGAACCAGACCTGGCTGGGAATAATATTTTCGAAAGAATCCTACACCAGTTTATACCTTTTGTGACGGGCTGTTTTGTTGCTCTACGCTGCTTTGGTTGGTCCGTTGAATCCATGCTGGGCTGCAAGTCCTGGGTGTTTGATGGCAACCCAGTACAACACAGCCGATAAAGAAAGTGTAAATCCCATAACGCCTGCTCCGAACCATCCACCAGCCAGGAAGAAAAATGGAAGCCCACCTGCAAGGATGGCGGTTCCAAGTGTCAGCGATGCCGCCAAAGCGGGTGAATCGGGCAGCGCCCGACCAGCCGCAGCAATCGAAAGTGGGGTGATGGATTGCAGTAAAAATGCACCAAGCATAATGGCTGGCAGCCAGGCATTTGAAAACACAAGCATCAAACCTGCCCCGGGTAGCGCTACCAGAGTCCAGCGCTGCCAACCGAATCGGTCCGCAGCAAAGCCCCCCACAAATTTACCAGTTCCAGCGGCGAGCGCCACGCTCAGGGCTGCTAGTGAATAACGTGTTGTCTCCATTTGACTGCCAACCCAAACGGTTGAACGCAAAGTGACCGCGATGATCAGTACGATCAAAATCGAAACAGGTACCGGCGTGAGCAGGCTGTGGCTGGTTTCCAGAATTTTCTGTCCAGGTTGGGATGTGAACCAAATCAGGAATGCCAGGGAGGTGATCACCAGCACGAGTGCCCAGCGTAGCGCACCCGCGTAATTGACCGAGCCAATACCTCCCAGGCTGAGGCCGATGACACCAAAAGCCGCAAAAACCCCTGGTCCGGAAGCCTTGCCGGGTGTGCTGCGGATGGCAACTGCTCCACCACCTGCATGCAGACCGGCCGATCCCAGGCCAATCAAGTATATGGCGAGACTCAAGTTCAGGGGCATTACCAGCAGCCCACACAGTGATACTGCGAGGCTGGCGACTGCTCCCTGCTGGGGCGAGAAGCTGTGAGCGTGATCGAAACGCAACCCGGCCAGCGGCTGCAATCCAAAGGCCAGCAGGTTATATAATAAAATTTGGGTATTCATATCCGCTGATTTTTGCTGGATGATCAAACCTACCAGAAGCCCTGCCGCAGCATCCGAAGCGCCGTGCGCCAGCCCGAGCAAGAGCGGCAGCAGGTAGGTCATCCGAGTAGTCCCAGCAGCAGGTACATGGGTAAAATGACAAGTAAATAACTGGCCGCGTTGACAATTAGCGCAGCTTTCCAGTTTTCGCGAGCCGCGCCACGTTTAAAGAGCAGCAGGATGCCACCTTCCACCAGGACCGAGAGGATAAAATCAATTAATATCCCCCAGTACCCCAGGTAAAGCAACGCAGCGATCAGACCCAACCCCAGCACAGAGGTTGCGAAGTTCATTACAAACCCGGCCAGCAGTGAGCGTGCAAGGCTGCCCCATTTCAGGCGCCAAAGAATTATGCTTTCGATCAGGACGATTACGAAAGCTGCAAAAATAATTGCCAGCATACCGCCGGCAGCCGCGTAAATCAATCCGGGCAGGGCAAGGTCAAAAAATGGGGAGTAATGCATACAAGCTCCATTTCTATTTTTGCAAACATTCCAAAAGCGCCTGGGTTTGGCCCGCTGGTTTGGATTTGGTAATGGCCAAAACTGGTATCCCTGGGATGGTAAAAATAACGCGCATCGTTCCGGCTTTCCAATGAACTGGCAAAAGTCCCACGGCATTTTTATCCTGATTAATTATATCGGACATTTGTTGAGGCGTACCGGCTATCCGCGCCAGTGAAGTAATCCCCTGTCCTTTCATCATTATTTTTGCAAAGACCTGCTGAACGTCCTCACTCAAAGCATAAACCCAGGTTTGAATTTCGGCATTCGGGTTGGAAAACAACAGGCGTACTTCCTCTGCCGTCAGGTTTTGCAGTGGATTTTCGCGATGTGTCACAACCAGCAGGTCTTCCTGATCTATCTGAAAAGCGGGTGCAGTCAATTGGTCAGGTTCTCCGATGCGGATATTTATCTCGGCTGCTTCAGGGTCATTCGTGTCGAAGAGAAAAATGTGGAGCTTGTCCGCGCAATCAAATGCTTCAAACAGCCAGGGTTGTGCTGCTGCCGAAGCGTGAATTTTCAGCACCTGGGGGGTATTGACCGGTGGAGGGGCTGCAGGGGTTGGCGTGCAAGCTGTCAGAATAAAAAGGCTTGTCAGAAGGATACGTTTAAACATGCCGTTTTGTGTGAGTGGCCTGACTGATGTTTAACCAAGGATATAGGCGATCGTGCAACCTGTGCCGATGATGGCGCAGTAAGCTGCAAATATATACAGGGAGTGTTTATTGAGGTAGGTCAACAGCCAACGAATTGCCAGCCAACCGACGATGGCTGCCATTACAAATCCAACCAGGATTAAGGGAATGAATTGGCCCAGATTTGGCAGTTTGAACAGGCCAAGTGCTTCATAGGCTCCGGCGGCAAGCATGACCGGTACAGACATCAAAAAGGCAAAACGAGCTGCTGCCGGTCGGTCAAAGCCACGGAACATGCCTCCACTGATGGTCGTACCGCTGCGGGATGCACCTGGAAAGACTGCGATGACCTGCATGATCCCAACAAAGAGTGCATCCTTCCAGTTCATTTTTTCCAAACTCCTCGTTTTCTTGCCGAAATATTCTGCCAGACTGAGTAGGATTGCCGCGGCGAACAAACGGATCGAGGCTTCCAATAATGGTGTGCCAAAAAGCGCATCAACATATTTTTTTAATAACACACCTGCCAGCAGGGCTGGGATGGTGGCGATCACAATATACCAGCCCATTTTTGCATTTTGGGGCAGGCTATTAAAATTCCCCAGGCCATTCAAGTTCTTAACTGTATCAACCAAAATTCCCAGCAGGTCTTTCCAGAAAAAAATCACCAGGGAAAGGATTGTTCCCAGCTGGACGAGCACGCTGAATGCAAAGGCTGCATCATCGGCAGGGATGCCCATAAAATGCTCGGCGATCAGCAGGTGCGCCGTGGATGAAACCGGGATGAATTCGGTTAAGCCTTGTAAAATTCCGAGTAAAAATGCATGGATGATGGTCACGTGATTATTCTCCGCTGGGATTATTTTGGGGTTGAAGAACTGGAGGATCGTTGCGCATTATTTCCCCACTGTTCTAGCAGGGATGGGATTTTTCTTTCAAAGTTACCTTCTGCAATATAAACGCGAATATCTTTGACCAACTGGATCAGGGCATGCAGGTTATGGATCGAGATCAGTGTGCTTGCCAGCAGTTCTTTGGCGTTGATCAGGTGCCGTAAATACGCCCGGGTGAAAGTACGGCAGGTATAACAGTCACAGGCTTCGTCGATTGGGCGCGGGTCACGCTTGAATGTGGCATTCATCAGGTTCAGCCTGCCTGTCGAAGAAAAAGCTGCATGATGCCGCGCCAGTCGGGTGGGCAGCACACAGTCGAAAATATCCACTCCGCGGGCGATGCCGTTGATCAAATCCTCCGGGGTGCCAACGCCCATCAGGTATCGGGGCTTATGTTCCGGCAGTAAGGGTGTGACAACATCCAGAATGCGGTGCATTTCTTCCTTGGTTTCACCAACGGATAAACCACCGATGGCGATTCCTGGGAATGGCATGGATCCAATAAATCCGGCTGATTTGGCCCGCAGTTCGTCGTCCACCCCACCTTGTACAATTCCAAACAAGGCCTGGTCCGCCCGGGTATGTGCTTTCAAAGAACGCTCCGCCCAGCGGTGCGTTCTTTCCATGGCTTTCAGGCTGTAGGCGTGATCGTTGGGATCGGAACATTCATCAAAAGCCATGATAATATCTGCGCCAAGATTTTCCTGGATGGCAATGGATTTTTCAGGTGTAAAGCGGTGGGTTGATCCGTCAATGTGACTTTTAAAGGTCACCCCCTCATCATCAATTTTGCGGGTCAGTGCCAGTGAAAAAACCTGGAACCCCCCTGAATCGGTTAGCATAGGATTGGGCCATTGCATAAATTGGTGTAACCCACCCATTTCTGCCACCAGTTCATCGCCGGGACGCAAGTATAAATGGTAGGTGTTGGAGAGTACCAGCGAAGCCCCAAGCTCTTTGAGGTGTTCCGGGGTAAGTGTCTTGACGGTAGCCTGGGTACCGACCGGTGCAAAGACCGGAGTTTGCAGCTCACCGTGCGGGGTATGGAATACGCCCACACGGGCGCGGCCTTCTTTTGCTAACAGGTTGTATTCAAACATAGGGGAATTGTAAACGAGACTCGCAGATTTTGGAAATTTTCGCGTGCCACTGTTTTTGTTAAGGAGTGACCTGAATCAACATGTAAATTGGTTGACCAAAAGGAATTCCTTGCGCGTTATAAGCTTGCCAGGCGGTTTGATAGGTGCCAGCCTCGTAAGGTGCGCTAAAATTGATGCTGATGGTGGCTTGTGTTCCGGCTGGAACGGGAAACAATTGAATCTGGGAGACAGCACCCAATGCCGGGTAACCATCGATCAGTTTCAGGCTGTAATCTGCGTTCCAATCACAATCCCCGCTGTTTTGGACCAACCACTGTTTTTCAATTGGCTGACCCACAGAGACGTAGGTGCCATCTGGATAGGTGGTATCTTGAATATATTGAAGCGCATCAGTACAAACTGCTGGCAATTCACCCAGGGGTGTGCCGGTTGGCTCGATGGTGGCAAGTTGTGTGGCTATTTCTTCAGGTGTAACCGTAATATCTGGTATAGCTGTAAAATCTGGTGTAGCTGTAAAATCTGGTACAGGGGTGGCGCTAATAATTATCGTTTGAGTTGCTTCCGGGGTGTTTGTCCACACTGCAGTCGCAGTACTCTCCAATGTGGCCGTGACCTTCGGACTGCGCGGTGCAATAAATGGAGTGGCCGTGGTGTTAAAAGCACAAGCACTTAACACAAGCGACAATCCGCAGTATAAAAACCATACCGCGGATTGTCGCCTGCGAAACTTCAAGGGCATTAACAGGTTATTCGTCTCCACCAGAGCCATCATCGCCGCTAATATCTATGGGCAGGACAATTTCGCCGCCCAAGGCTTTCTTGCGAATTATACTTTCAATTTCGTTGGCCAAATCGTTGTTTTGGCGCAGGAATTCTTTGGAGTTTTCACGTCCCTGGCCGATGCGAATATCTCCAAAAGAGAAGAATGCGCCGCGTTTGGTGACTACTTCCAGCTTGGTAGCCAGGTCGAGCATATCTCCGACTTTGGAGATGCCTTCATTGAACATGATGTCGAATTCGGCAGTGCGGAAAGGTGCAGAGACCTTGTTCTTGACAACCCGTACGCGGGTACGATTACCAATGACTTCTTCACCCATTTTTATGGCTTGAATTCGGCGTACATCCAGACGTACAGATGCGTAAAATTTGAGAGCCTGACCACCGGTGGTTGTTTCTGGATTGCCAAACATAACGCCAATTTTTTGGCGCAGTTGGTTGGTAAAGACCACCGAGGTCTTGGTCTGATTGATCGCGCCAGACAGCTTGCGCAGTGCCTGGGACATCAGGCGTGCCTGAACACCCATCGTGGCATCGCCCATATCACCTTCCAGTTCGGAACGGGGAACCAGTGCTGCCACAGAGTCGACTACTACAATATCGACTGCGCCCGATCGAACCAGGGTTTCGGTAATTTCAAGCGCTTGTTCTCCAGTGTCTGGTTGTGAGACGAGCAGGTTATTGATATCCACACCGCATTTGGCGGCATAGGTCGGGTCGAGCGCATGTTCCATATCGATATAAGCGGCGGTGCCGCCTAACTTTTGTGCTTCTGCCACTATGTGCTGGCACAGGGTGGTTTTGCCGGAAGATTCCGGACCATAGATTTCAGTGATACGTCCACGTGGTATACCACCAACTCCCAGTGCCAGATCCAGTGAAAGAGAGCCGGTTGGGATCGCATCCACCACCATACTGTGGGCTTCACCCAGGCGCATAATAGAACCATCTCCGTAGCGCTTGATAATGTCACCAACCGCTTTGTCCAAAACAGCCTTCTTGGCGTCCGAATCCTGACGTACCGCGGGGGCGAGTTCCTGTGATTTACGTGCCATATTTTCTCTCTCCAAGACCGGTTAGGGTTTATATTAATTAAGCAATACTATTATTATAGTGTAGCACAAATGTTCAGTGCGTCAAGAGTTATTTATAATTGTGTTATTTGAAATTGATCAAGGCTGAAGGTTCAAGGACGGACGGTCAGCACAGGTGTGGGCGTGACGACGGGTGGTAAGGCGGTACTTGTGAACCCAAAAGCTGCGCGATATTCAAAATAAGTTACCCGTCCTGGCAGGATGGTAAGCTCCACTTTATCGGCTTTATTGCCCCCGATTGATACTTTTACTTCATAGCTTCCGGCTGGCAAATCACTGATGACCATATTTTCAGCATAATATCCATCCGGGTTGACCGCTTCAGGACCATAGGTGTTGACTGTCCACTCCTGGTTGGTATCCAGTGATCGGATGGAAACGGGCTGACTGTGGATGGGTTCACGGTTGGAACCCAGTATCTTACCTGCCATGACTCCCCAGCCCTGGGCTGGAGCAATCCACAACTCGGGGTTGAGCGTATTGTAATAAGAATCCTTGCCAATTCGTAGTTCAAAATGCAAATGTGGACCGGTGGTATAGCCTGTTTCACCCACTAATCCGATTTGTTCGCCGGTATTGACCCACTGCCCCAGGGATACATCAACATCTTGTAAATGCGCGTAGATGGTATAAAGCGACTTACCCTGATAACCAAAGTCGTGACGGATGGCGACAGCAATTCCATATGGGTCCCGGATGTTATCTGGCGAACTACTGAATAGCCCCCAACCTGCCCAGGTCACAATCCCTGGCCCGGATGCCAGAACTGGCGTGCCAGCCAAAGCTGGAATATCCACCCCGGTATGCGTGATGCCGGGCGAGAGATCGGTACCGCCATAGCGGTAACTCGCAATGGGCCAGTTAACCACATCTGCTGCGATGGGGCGCGCAAAATAGAAGTGGTCAAATTCTCCCAGCGCCAGTGGCACTGGATATTGGGGTGGGCGCCAGGCTGAAACAGGTTCGTTGCCTGGGGTCGGAATCATTAATCTGATTGGCGTGCTTTGGGTCAGGGCCAGGTTGCTATAAACGCAATCGGGATTTGGACAACCTTCTGTGGGTTTTGGCTCAACTGTCAGGCTGGGTGTGATATTGGCTTGCACAGCCGGTTGAAAAACAACCCGGGTGGGTGCTATGTTGGGGATCGCACCCGATCCGCAAGCGGAAATACTCCAAATAAATAAAAATAAAATGGATAGAAGCCTGGTTTTCATGGCGCAGCTGTATAAGTGGGACGCATGGTTGGCGTTGAAGTTAATGTAGGTGTGGCTGTTTTATAGCGATAACCTTTGGGCGTGGCAGTCGCGGTTCGGGTGGGCGGGATTACGACTGTAGGCGTGATGAAAATGTCTGGCGGATAAATTTCCAACATTGCCGAGCGCCAATCCAGGTTATCTGTCAGAACGAACTCGTTAAACCGGGTACCCCTGAAGTAGGAACGCCAATTGTCCAGCGCAGGGATTCTTTCCCATCCAAATTTATGCGCAATGGAAGTCAGGTCGACCCAAAAACCGGTCGGAATCGAATTGGCGAATACACCACCCTGATCGTAAGCAGCTGGATCCAGGCTGTAACGTGAGGTCAAGTCCCAGGGCAGCGAGCGCAGTGGTTCACCCTGCGAGCCATCCTGGGCTACTGTGCGCAGGAAGGTGCGCCAGAATGTACGTCCATCGATTTCTTCGCGCATAACCAGCATCAAACCGGCGTTGAGCGTGAGCGGGTTGATTGCAAATGCCCTGCCCGTATAAAGCCAATCCTGCCCTTTGCCAGGGTCGAGAGCTGATGTCAGCGGTGTGTACGCATTTTCCAGACTTGCCAGTGCATCCCAACCCGTGTCGGCGATGATGCGCTGACGCAATGCCAGAAAAGAGTCAAATACAGAATTATGCAAGTACGGATGGGGAGCATCCACATCCATCAACTTGCTGATTGAATTACGTTGTCCTGGAATATCTTCCACCTGTTGTGCCTGTTTTTCCCAAAGCTTGGTGGGGGTCAGTTGGGATTGTTGATAAAAAGTGTTTGCAAAATTTGTGTATTTTTCCAGCTTCCAATCCAATCCATGCAGGTCTGGTACAGGGTACGGGGGCAGTGTCAATTTACCATCCAGTGTGTAAGCTACCAGATAATCCTGGTTGGGGGCAGTCAGACGGGTGGAAATTTCCTGTCCGGAAGCGCTCCAAGCAGGCCAATTTCCAGCCCCAATCTTGTGCAGCACATGCCCGGACTGGGTACTGTCCCAGGTCTGGATCTGTTCTGGTTCGCCGTTTGTATGTGCAGCCCAGGCAAGTTTGCTGCCATCTGGTGACCAGCTTGGATGGGTATCGTCGCTTTGGGGTGATTGGCTGATATTTACGAAACGGCCGTCGTCAGTTTTATCCAGGCTTGCCACCCAGATTTCGTTTTCGCCACTACGGTTGGACACAAAGGCAACCTCGCGTCCGAGTGGAGACCAGGCTGGGTCCTGATCCATGGCAGGGTTATCGGTCAGTTGAATAATCTGCCCGGGATTGTTGGTGGAGAGGATGTTGATTTCCAGCTGGTCACCGATCATGGTTTCATAGGTAACCCATTGATCATCTGGAGACCAGGCCGGGTTACCATCAAAATCTGGCGTGTCTGTAACCCGTGTGATCTGTCCATTCGTGAGATCCAATGTGTAAAGATCCCAATAGGCATTGCGGTTGGAGGCAAAGATTACCTTGTTGCCGGCATGGTTGATGGCTGGAGTGATATCGTTCCACAATCCATTTGTCATGCGAACCGGTGTCATCTTTTCGGGGGCATATGCAAATAAATGGCTGTAGCCGTTATCATCCATGGAAAGGATGAACGTCTGTGTCAAATCAGCAGGTTGTGGAAGGCTGGTTTTGGTTGGCGTGCTGCTGGGGATAGGGGATGGCGATGGGGTTGCGCTGGGTGATTGGGTGGGACCGGGTGTGGCAGTTGGCGCTTCAAATGGTTTTACACAGGCACTGAGCAGCGTGAGTAATATAAATAGAATACTTGTGATTAAAGCATGAGAGCGATTCATCAATCGTAATTGTATCCTGAGATGAACACGGAAAGGGTTGCTTATCAACTATGCAAGGTGGAATGTTGAGCCCCGATAACCAAACGCTACTTTATCTAAAATCAGGTTTTTGGTTATGGATTCAATAAAACAAACGGATCAAATAATTTATAAATGCGGCTCATGCGCCATATCTTATAATATTTCATCTCGTCCGGGGTTACATCGCCCCTGTATGCACCCATGACAGGGAATTTTGCATCGGGTGGTCCCCAGCGTGTTTCAAAATGCAGGTGCGGGCCGCTGGTAATCCCGGATAGCCCGGCTTCTGCTATCAGATGCCCGCATTTAATCACCTGTCCGATTTTGAGTGGTTGAAGATTCTGCATGTGAGCATACAGGACGTAGAGTGAATCGCCTGCCGGAATTTTCTGATTGATTATTACTTTTTGGGGAATGTGGTCATAAGTTGTTTCCAGAATGACCATGTTGCCGTATGGAGGTCGATTATAAATAATGCTGGATACTTTGCCTTCTACGGCCGCCAATATTGGCGTACCAATAAACCTCAGCATGCCGCGTGTATTAAACCCCACGTCCAGTCCATGATGTCCACCATCCGTATAGCCGCCAACATCTGTCCCAAGTGGCATGATAAAGGGTTGAGTGATCATTTTGGATAGTTTATCCAGTGGTTGAATAGCCAGCGGTGAGCATACCGTATTGGGCAGGCTGGCAGAAATGGTTTGGGCTGTGCTGCTGGCTTCAATATCCAGGGTGGGGGCTGTGACGGCCTGGGTTGATTGGGCTTTTTTCCCAACAGGCGTGGAAGTTGGTCGGGCAAGAGGCGTACTGCTGCAGGAGCTTGCCAGAAATAACAGTATGCCAAAGCAAATAACATACGCATTGCGGTACCGGTTAATGCGTAAAAGCGGAAGAGGTATTCGATTTGTATTAGATTTCAAAGTCAATTTCGCAAGTATCTGAATCAGGTTTTTCGGGATAAAAAAGTCGTGCATGCAAATGGAATTTCCCATTTTGCTGCCCACCACGCAAATGCATGGTAATAACATTTTTGCGCTGCATCGGCTCAATAATACTGGCTGAGGTAATTTCTTCGCGCAAGTTGTTGAAGAGTGTCAATTCTATGTAGGGGCGTTGTTGAAAGGCGGCTGTTTCAATATAGACACGCATTCTTACCGGACCATTATCCAAGACCGGCTCAACTTTAACTTCTATAAAGCGCATTTCTTCCGGTGGAACGGGTACGATTCCGGCTTCAGCCGGGTTTAGTTCAGGAAAGAATAACTCAAGATCATCAGACATAAAGCCTATTATAACAAAACCCGGTTTCATCTTGAAACCGGGTTTTGTACTTATTTTTCTTTTACTGCGAAGTCGAATAAATCAATCCCGGGCAATGGTCGGGGACCATGCTTTGCCCCGAAAATAACCATAAAAAAACCCTTGTTTTTAGCCGTGTTTGCGTTGGAATTCTTGCATGAAGCCAACCAGGGCCTGTGCAGATTCGAGAGGCAGGGCATTGTAGAGTGAGGCACGCATACCGCCAACAGAACGGTGACCCTTGAGGCCGATCATGTTTTGCTTTTTGGCTTCCGAGGCAAAAGTGTTTTCAAGTTCTTCGCTGGGCAGGCGGAAGGTGATATTCATATTGGAGCGGCTGCCGGGTAGAGCGTGTCCCTTGTAAAAACCACCGCTCTGATCGATGGCATTGTAGACGATGCTGGCCTTGGCTTCATTGCGGCGTTGAACTTCAGTCAAGCCACCCAGGCCCAGGGCCCATTTGAAAACCAATCCAACCATGTAGATCGAAAAGCAAGGTGGGGTGTTATGCATCGATCCGCCGGCTACCTGGACGTTGTAATCCAGCATGACAGGCAGGTTGGCAGGCACACGTGTCAGCAGGTCTTCGCGAATAATGGAGACGACCACGCCTGCAGGGCCGGCGTTCTTTTGCGCGCCAGCATAGATCATGCCATATTTGGTGACATCGATCGGGCGGCTGATAAAATCGGAGGATGTGTCAACGATCAAAGGCACGCCATCCGGGGCAACTGGTTCCTGATCAAACTCCACACCGTGGATTGTTTCGTTGGATGTGAAATAAAGATAGGCAGCTTGTGGGTCAAGCTTGAGCTCTTCCTGTTTTGGCAGGTGGTTAAAGTTGTCAGATTCGGCGCTAAAAGAACTTTTGGTTGCTCCGAGTTTCTGAGCTTCTTTGTAGGCGCTCTTACTCCACGCCCCGGTCACCACGTAATCAGCCGAAGCTCCAGCCGGACGCAGGTTCATTGGGATCATGGCGAATTGTAAGGTGGCGCCACCTTGCAGGAAAAGAATCTTATAGTTGGATGGGATTCCCATCAATGTACGCAAATCTTGCTCAGCTTCACCAAGAACTGCTTCAAATTCCTTCGAGCGGTGGCTGATTTCCATTACCGACATGCCCGTGCCTTTAAAGTCGATCAGTTCTTTTTGAGCCTGTTCCAGTACCGATAATGGCAAAATGGACGGGCCAGCGTTGAAATTATGTGCGCGTTTAATTTCAGACATATATTCTTTACTCCTTGATTTGTATCTGGTTGAGCCTTGAGAAGGTTATTATACACTTGCTTGACATCACTTTTACTTATCATGTGAATTACTCAATTAATATCATAAGGTTTGATTTTTTATTAGTGGCATTAATCACAACTTGCATCGGTCAAGTGTGTTGGTTGTCTGTTGACACTGTATTAACCGATTGGTACAATGATGATGTTCAGAGGTTAAGTTGTCTTACAACTTTACACCCTTAACGTATGTCCCTGTTTTGCTAGCCTAAAAATATTTACAGGAGAATCCAATGAAAATCTTAGTTTGTGACAAAACCGAATCAGAATGTATTGAGCAGATGCGTGCAGCCGGTCTTACAGTGGATGTGCGTGATGATATCACCCCTGAACAGCTCCCCAGTGTTTTGCCCGCTTATGACGGCATGGTTGTTCGCAGTCGTACCAAGGTACGCCAGCCCCTGTTGGAAGTTTGCCCCAACCTGAAGGTGATTGTGCGCGGTGGCGTGGGTTTGGATACGATTGACGTCGAATTCGCCAGGTCCAAGGGTATTGTTGTGATGAATACCCCGCTTGCCAGTTCAGCATCGGTAGCTGAGCTTACCCTGGGTTACATGTTTGCGTTGGCTCGTTCCATTTATCAGGCTACTGCAACCATGAAAGCTGAAAAATGGGAAAAGAAAGCCTTTGAAGGTGATGAAATTGGTGGCAAGACTCTGGGTTTGATTGGTGTCGGTAATATTGGTAAAGCAGTTGCCTCGCGTGCCACCGCTCTGGGAATGACAGTCATGGCCTATGATCCTTATGTCAAGTCAATTGACGGTGTCAAACTGGTTACCGACCTGGATGAGTTGCTCGCTGCTTCAGATTACATCAGCCTGCACTTGCCCAAGACCAAGGAATCGACTGGGATGATCGGTCAGGCTCAAATTGAAAAGATGAAGAAAGGCGTCCGCATCATCAACTGTGGCCGTGGCGGTATTGTGGATGAGAACGCACTGTATGACGCATTGGTCAGTGGCAAAGTAGCTGGCGCTGCGCTGGATGTCTTTGCTGAAGAGCCACCCACCGATTGGAAACTGGTCAAGCTGCCTAATGTGATTGGTTCCCCACACATCGGCGCTGCCACGAAGGAAGCTCAGGGTCGTGTCGGCGCGGAAGTGGCCGAGAAGTTGATCGAATTTGCCAAAAAGATGTAATTAGTTAAAATCATGAAGAGGGCCACCTGCCAGTGTTGGATGGGTGCCCTCTTCATTTTTTAGGAAGAATCCATGAAAATTTTTGACGATATCGGTGTCCAGATTCCCCAGATCTATTTGCCCAAAGCTGGGACGGATCTAAGTAAGTGGGCGGTAATTGCTTGCGACCAGTTCACTTCTCAGCCTGAGTATTGGCAGAAGGTGGAACAAATCGTGGGTGAGAGCTTTTCTACATTGAAGCTAACCCTGCCCGAAGTGTACCTGGAAGCAGCGGATGAAGGTGAGCGTATTAAGAAAATTCAGGCCGGCATGCATGCTATCCTGAATGATCATGTGCTGGAACCGCGTGAAGGCCTGATCTATGTTGAGCGAACCGTCAGTGGGCGCACCCGTAAAGGGCTCATGCTGGCGCTCGATCTCGAGCATTATGACTTCACCAAAGGCTCATCCAGCCTGATCCGTGCCACCGAAGGGACCATTGTTGAGCGTCTGCCTCCCCGTATGAAAATTCGCGAAGGCGCAGCCCTGGAATTCCCGCATATCCTGGTTCTGATCGATGATGCCCAGCGAACGGTCATCGAGCCGCTCCAGGCGGCCAAAGCCAGCCTCGAAAAGCTTTATGATTTTGATTTGATGCTTGGAAGTGGTCACCTGACGGGTTACCACGTCAGCCCGGAACTGGAAGGCGGCGTGATTGCAGCCTTACGTGGTTTGGCTCAACCCGACGTCTTTGCTGAAAAATATGGTGTCAGCGACCAGCCTGTTTTACTGTTTGCGATGGGAGATGGTAATCACTCTCTGGCAACCGCCAAAGCCATCTGGGAAAAGATCAAACCAACCGTAGGCATGCAGCATCCGGCACGTTATGCGTTGGTAGAGATTGAAAATGTGCACGACGAAGCCCTCGAATTTGAACCCATTCATCGTGTCTTATTCGGTCTTAAACAGGATATTCTCACATCCATGCAGGCCCATTTTGGAAAAAACCTCTACTATTCTGCATGCACCAGCGCAGATGAAATGGTCAAACGCGTGGATACTGCCAGCGGCCCGCGCCAGGCGCTCGGCCTGATTGGTGGGGGGCAGACTTTCGGTGTAGTTGAAATTGAAAACCCGGCTACCAACTTGCCAGTCGGGACTATCCAGAGTTTTCTGGATCCTTTTCTGAAAGCCGGTGGGGCTGAAAAGATTGACTATGTTCACGGTGCTGACGTGACCGTGCAGTTGGGCAGCCAGCCCACTAATGCCGGTATTTATTTGCCGGGCATGCACAAATCCGATCTATTCAAAACCGTCATTCTCGACGGAGCCTTGCCGCGTAAGACCTTTTCAATGGGTGAAGCCCATGAAAAGCGCTTTTATATGGAAGCCCGAAAAATTTCCTGAAATTAAAATAAAAACCGGTCATTGACCGGTTTTTATTTTCTCCAAAACATCCCGTATGTCGGGTGGATATGGTGCAGTAAAGGTCATGACTTCATCATTGCCAGGGTGTTGAATGGTCAGTGATTGGGCATGCAAGGCTGGGCGCTCGATCAGTTCTGTGGCAGGTGAACTGTAAAGCGTATCACCCAGCAGTGGAAGGCCCAGGGCCATGGCATGGACGCGGATCTGATGAGTTCGGCCGGTGGCAGGGATGGCTTCCAGCAGCGCATAACGTTGAAAACGTTTAATCACCTTGAAGTGAGTTTCAGCTGGTTTGCCCTGGCCGTTGTCAATCACTGTCCGGTGGCTGTGCCCAACATTAATCCGCAGTTTGTGTTTTGCGTTATGTTCATCCCATTTTGGAATACCAACAACCAGCGCGTGATATATCTTTTGGGCAGTGTGACGCTCAAACTGCATATTCAGATTGCGGTGCGCTTCGGGGTTGCGGGCAAAAACCATCACGCCACTGGTTACCTTGTCCAACCTGTGGGCAATCATCAGTTCTGGGAATCTTTCTTGCAGCAGCTTGAACAGGTACGGTGAATCCGGGTCCCATCCATCTGGCAAAACCGACAGGCTGGCGGGTTTATTAACGATGAGAATGTCTGCATCTTCATACAATATTAGTCTTTTTACGGGTGGAATATCCATACTGCTATTGTAACAGGCAGAAACAAATTTTTACATTAAGGATTCCAGCTATTCCTCAACATTTAATACCTTCGATCGGATATTATGGAATAAATACGATACTAAAATCAATCTCCCAGTAAAATAGACTGCTGAGATTGCTGTCTTTAAAAAATTTATCGTTACCCAGGTAGTTAATAATTATGTTTGTACATCTCAACACCCATTCCACTTACTCTTTTTTAGAGGGTGTGCCGCTCCCGGCTGAGCTTGCCTCGGCTGCCCATGCTGATGGGTTGCCAGCACTCGGGCTGACCGATCATCGTTTGTTAACCGGTTCAATTGAATTTGTGCGGGCTTGTAAGAATGTTGGTATTCAACCTATTCTGGGGCTGGAGATTGACCTTGAGGTGGGTGGCAGGTTGCCATTGCTGGCGACCAGTCTGGAAGGCTGGTCCAATTTATGCCGCTTGAGCAGTGTCCTGGCGCTGCGGGACGATCCACAGGCATCCTGTACAGTGGATCTGCTGTCAGGTTACACCGGGGACTTGATTGCGTTGGGAAACGCTGAAGCGCAAATAAGTTCGCTCAAGGATCTTTTTCCCGATCGTTTATATCTCACACTTCAAGACCCGGCACGGGGTGTCTCCCTCATCAGTCTGGGGCGCAGGCTGGGTGTCCCACTGGTTGCCACGCATCCGATTTATTACCTATCGCCAGAGCAGGCTGCCTTGCAGCGCACTCTTACGGCTATCCGTCTTGTTCAACCGCTCTCAAAAGTGCCACCGGCTGCTTTTGCTCCACCTGGATCATATTTTTTAAGCACGCGCGCCATGGAAGATCGTTTTCAACATTTTCCAAAAGCGCTCGATACAACCGGCGAGGTGGCTGAGCGCTGTAAATTTGAATTACCATTGGGTGTGGCTCACATGCCCACCGTACCGCTGCCTGCCGGTCAAAGTGCTACCCAGACCCTGCGAATTAAGGCTGAGCAGGGTGCAATTCGCCTGTATGGGTCGTTAACCCCACAGGTCCAGGCCCGGCTTGACCACGAAATAGAAGTCATTGCCCGCATGGGTTTTGAGCCGATCTTCCTGATTGTCGAAGACCTGCTCAACTTTGCGCGTAAGACCGGTGTGCCCTATTCATCTCGTGGCTCGGCTGCCTCTTCACTGGTTGCGCACTGCCTGGATATCACCAGCCCGGATCCATTGCGCTTGAATCTCTACTTTGAACGGTTTTTAAATCCGGCCCGCACAACCCCTCCGGATATCGATACTGACCTGTGCTCAATCCGCCGTGAGAGCGTCATTCAGCATGTTTTTGATACATATGGCGCGCAGCGTGTGGCTATGGTGGCAACCATCAATCGTTTCCGCCCGCGTTCTGCCCTCGGAGATGTAGCCAAAGCGCATGGGTTGGCGCTTGATAAAGTGCGCGAAATGGTTAACCAGTTGCCTTATGCCTTTTGGGCACGCTTCGAAGAAGCTGAGGATGGTGAGGTGCCGCCTTCGGTCTTTGCTGAATTGCGCGAAGCTTACCCTGCTCCAGTTAACCAACTGATCTTTGACGAGGCGGAAGCTGTGCTTAAGCTTCCGCGCCATCTCTCGGTTCACCCTGGCGGCGTAATTGTTGCACCGGGATTGCTGACAGACCTGGTGCCTGTTCTGCATTCCGGCAGCCGGAATACCATCTTTTCTTAAAATATCCACAGCCATTTCCATTTCTGCTCCCATGGATCCCATAGAAATAAGAAAATATTCCGCAGCTTCCGCACGGTACATATCAAATAAATCCCCATGCCAATGGCCGGTCAAGGCTTTATATTCCTGGGCCGCCGCGACGATAAC